>CAZSLC010000063.1:0-1530 GCA_964607675.1 uncultured Muribaculaceae bacterium | reverse complement strand
TAGAGCTTAAATTAGACTCCTCGGCTGATGCAGCTATCAATCAGATAGAGCTAAAGAACTACCCTGAGAAATTTGCACTCTGTGGCCTCCCGATAGTAAAAGTGGGGATCAATTTCGATAAAGAGACACATACACTTGGGGAGTGGAAGATAACATAAATATGAAAATTATAACCTTTTCGATATAGAATTCTTATTATTCTTCAAACGGAAGTTGTTTAGAAGACTTCAGTCCTAAATTTTTCAACTCATTGGCTTGATTAATAAGGTTGCCTCGGCCCTCTTTTAATTGTCCAAGTGCCTTTGTATATGCATCTTGCGTTCTTCCCAAATTAATACCAACATTTTGCATCGTCTCTACAAAATTGACAAACTTCTCATATAAAAGCTCTCCTCTTTTAACAATTTCCATAGCATTTTTGCTTTGTTTTTCCCTTTTCCACAAATCTGCCATCAATTTTAGACAAGCAATAAGATTGGTGGGACTAACGAGAAGTATCCTCTTTGCATAGGCATAAGACCACAAGTCTGCATCTTCTTTTACAGCAACAAGATAAGCTGGCTCAATAGGGATAAACATCATTGTAAAATCAAGAGCATCAGAAATATTATCATAATTTTTTCCACTAAGTCCATCTATATGATTCTTGACTGATGCTATGTGTTCTTTCATTTTCCTCTGCTGTACATCAAGTGTTTCAGCTGACATTAAAGCATCGTAAGCTACAAGAGAAACTTTAGAATCAATAATAATCATCCTGTGATCAGGGAGTTGGACTATCACATCTGGCCTTTGGTTATTGCCTTCATCATCTTTAATAGTGGGTTGCACGAAATATTCTCTATCCTTTTCTAAACCAGATTTTTGAAGAATACTTTCAAGTATCATCTCTCCCCAATTGCCCCTTGTCTTTGCTTCTCCTTTAAGTGCAGATGCAAGATTATTTGCCTCTTCGCTCACTTTATCTGTCTGTTTAATAAGTTCTTTTACCCTTTCTGAAAGTGAAAATCTCTCTTTAGACTCTTTATCATAAGTTTCGTCCACCTTCTTCTTAAATATATCAATATTCTCTTTTAACGGGTTTAAAATACCTTCAATATTTAATTTGTTCGCTTTAGTAAATTTTTCTGAATTCTCTTCGAGTATTTTTTTTGCAAGATTCTCAAATTCATCCTTAAATTGTTTTTGGATTGCAGAGAGTTGCTCATCTAATACTTTTTTCTCAACTTTTATAGCTTCATTATCAGCTGTGAGCCTCATATTATCCGCCTCAACTTTAGTGAGTTTCTCTTTCAATTCTACTACTGATGCACCAAGAAGGTCATTTCTCCCCTTCATTTCCATGGTTTTACTTTTTCCTATAAAAAAACCAACTGCCGCACCTATCAAGATGCCGACAACTAAAAATATGATAACCGAAAAATCCATAAAAATAATTTATGGTACAAAGATAATAAACTTAGTCTGATTACTTAGTTTTGTGCTCCCTCAGGGGCTCGAACCCTGGACCCCAACATTAAGAGTGTCGTG
>CAZSLC010000062.1:0-1549 GCA_964607675.1 uncultured Muribaculaceae bacterium | reverse complement strand
TGGGCGCCCATGGAATATTAAAACTATCAAAAAAATAACATAGGGTTGTAAGATACTCATCCTTATCTTCAAAATATGAAATCAAATCCCCAGTTATAGTTATTAGGTCAGGATTGGTTTGTTCGATATACCTGGTAATGTTTTTTAACGCATTTGACCGGGATAAGTGGCTCCTGTCATGGCTATAATGAATATCGGTTAAATTTGCAACAACAAAAAGTGGATTGTCGTTTTCGTCACGGTGTTTGGCATTTGATATATCAAAAGATGCACAAACATCTATTTGTGCATCAAAAGTGTCTAAAGAGCTCCAGGTTTCTGCTTCATGCGTGCTATTGTTGACATAGTAATTCTTTTCCGTGGGAGTAGACTGCCCTATATATTTCGTTTTCTCGGCCTCGGTAATTGTGCATGAGCTTAAAAATATCATTGAAATTATATTCATCAGGATAAGAAACACGCTCATATACTTTTTCTTCATTATTACATCTCCATTTATTTTTTAAGGTACAACAACAATATAATACTGCCTTTAATTTAATAACCAAGATCCCTTTTCCTATTTCCTTAATCAACCCGTTCATTGGATATGGCTTATGAAAAAGGCACAAAGAGCATTATTAACTTCAACGCTAATAGGCCAGTCAGGCGCATTAACATTATAGTCATGCCCAAGGAAAAATCTTTCAGGGTTCGCAGGATCATTTTGTTCCCGAAAATCGTATATATATTCTATATCATACTTTTCAAGCTCATCAACCAACCTTTCTGAATGAACTTTGAACAAATCCCCGTGAGCGGAGGATACAAACATTGGAGGAAATAAATCAATCCTATTGTTTTCCAGGTTAAGCGAATTAGCCATCTCAATGTATCGTGGGTCATCTCTATATGCCGTGTAAGGCAGGTCATCCGAGAAAAACTGATTTACATAATAGTGCGCAAATGGTAGGGGTATTTTTAATACTTCTTTGAAAGTAAATCCTGTACTATTTACGCCAATTGCTCTAAATTGGATATCTGATTCTACTCCATAAACCTCTGAAAGCTCTGGGTCTAACAATACTGATGCGGAAAGCATAGCATAATGTCCTCCTGCAGAGTCTCCCGTCAAAAACACATTATTGGTGTCAAAACCATAAATATTCGCGTTTCCCTCATCCATAACGAAATTAAAAACATCAAATATGTCCTGTATTGGCTTCGGTAGATAGGCGGAGGGCATTAAATGATAATTTATGTTTACCACTGCGAATCCTTGAAGTGCAATAGATTGACAATAACTGGCCACACTCTCTTTATCTCCATGGACCCATCCTCCCCCATGTACGTTTATAATTACTGGAAGGACTTCCCCTTGTTCCGAACTTGGTCTATATACATCAAGTTTATTGTATTCATTTTCCATCTCTGTGTAGTTAATATCAAAATGGGCTTCTATTCCCTCTCTAGGATCTTTTCTTATTCCATATCCAAGCATTTCTTTGTACTGAAGCAAAACCCATCTTTCAAAAGAGACTTCCCCTTCATCCCAATTTTCAATCCCTCT
>CAZSLC010000061.1:0-1616 GCA_964607675.1 uncultured Muribaculaceae bacterium | reverse complement strand
TAGTAATAGAGATCGAGCAGGGCTTCGCCGTGAGCGGTGGTAGCACAGAGGGCTTAGGAGATCAGACAGGTAGTTGGTAATAGTGAAAATCATGAAAAGAATAGAAATCATGAAAATGAGACAAAAAATACATATTTTGCAAGGAATGATAACCCTGCAATTAATCAAAAGATGGAGTAATGCTACTCATGCATTAGGATCAGTAGTATCATCAATAGTAGTAAAATTAGTAAGATCAGTAGCATCAATCGCATTGATAGCAATGCCAATACTCACTTCGTGCGAGAAGGGAGAAAAACCAACAAATGGAGGAGAAGGTAATATTATCACCCTCTCAGCTACATCAGAACTTCCTGATACCAAGACCTCACTTGGGAATTCAAATGTTGTCAATTGGACAACAGGGGATAAGATTACCACATTTTGGGGAGATAACACAACGGCAGCAGAGTTTACATTGGCGACAGGAAGTGGAAGCACCTCTGCAACATTTACTGGATCAAAGAGTGTGGAAAGTGACGCATGTTATGCGATCTATCCACACAATTCAACTACTACTATCAATTCGTCTAAAACTATCAGTTTCACCATCCCTGCCACCCAGACTTACAAGGCAGGCGGTTTTGCAGAGGGAGCTAATCCAATGGTAGCCTATAAGACAGCAGCAGGGGCACTACAATTTAAGAATCTGTGCGCTGTATTGAAACTGCAGTTGAAAGTGGCAAGTGAAACTAAGACTATTAAGAAAATCACTATCAGCAGTGCCACCAAGAAACTCAGTGGAGCAGCCACAGTGGCGATGAATTATACAGGAGAAGACAAGCCTGTAATATCGATGGCTACAGATGCCACTGCAAATAATTATGTAGAGCTCTCTCTTGGAGAAGGAGTAGAACTTAATACTACAGACAAGGCATTTTATATAGTTGTACCCCCTGTAGCAGCAGGAGAATACTCAGTTACTATTGAGACTGCCACAGAAGGAATGATAAAAACTCCCCCTTCAAGCACTACAACTAATGCTTTGGTGCGTGCCAAAATTACCACTATGCCATCACTTAATTTTGTGGGAACTCCACTATATATTGAAAATGGAGTTAACTATGGACTTGGTATAACCATCGGATCCACCACATGGGCCCCAGTCAACTGCGGTTATGCACCTTATGTAAGTGCATCAGACAAAGGCTACCCATACGGCAAACTGTATCAGTGGGGCAGAAAGGATGGACAGGGATATTATGAGAAAGACACATATGAAGATGCTACATATCCATCAGGTGAAACTCTCGCTGCTGGTACTGTTGATTTGACTGATGGTCAAAATTCTGCTAATGCAGCAAAGTTTTACAAGAGTGAATCTTCTCCTTATGACTGGCTCACATCACCAAGTGATATTTTGTGGAATTCAGCATGGACAAGTGCTAACGGCGATACAAATCCAGTAAAAGTGACAGCCAACGATCCATGTCCCGCTGGCTGGAGAGTACCGACAAAAACAGAGTTATATGCACTAATAGGTAATGCTGATGGTAAAGGTAATTGGACTACAAAAGATGGACAAAATGGAAGATGGTTTGATGGTACCACAAGCACATACCAGACCACAGGTGTCT
>CAZSLC010000060.1:0-1753 GCA_964607675.1 uncultured Muribaculaceae bacterium | reverse complement strand
TATGGAAAACAAAAAATGCCCTTATTGCTCAGAAGAAATTCTTGCAGAAGCCCAAAAATGCAAACATTGCGGAGAGTGGCTTGATGATGAAGAGAAAAATCAAGAACTTGATGAAGATGAATTGGAGGAAGGCGGCTTACGAAATTACATTGCACGCCCACTTGAAGCCTTGGTTGGATATCTCCTATTTTACTTTGGAGGCTGGCACTTCATTACAGATTTCTCAGTAAATACACTTACAAAACTTGGATTTTCAGAAAAATTTATGTTTAAGGAATGGGGCGGTCAGATGTTAAATTCTCTTGGCGATCTACTGTTAGGTGAGATGCCTAACTTTTTATCAGGGAAACACAGCTTACTGATTAGGATTGATGATTCGTATTATGGTTTTATTTGTGGTAAGAACTTCTTTGACTCCCCATTTATTCAATGGACAATGTTAGGTATAGCCATATACTGTATAATTGATGCTGTATTTAATCTAATTTTTGATTTCAAAGGAACAATCTAAACTAAATTAATATGATGAAAAAAAATTACCTAATTCTACTTTTATTAGTAGTGCTTTACGGGTGTTCTGATCCCGTAAAAAAAACTCAGACCCAGATTATGGAGTCCTTGAGTAGTTATTTGTGTGCGGAGGTATCACTTGTGAACTCAACAATCAATTTTGTAATGTATTCTAATCCTGAAAATTATTGGTTTAAAGCAGGAGATAGAAGCGAAACTCAATCGGTAGTTGATAAACTACAAAATCTTATTGAGATGGCAGATGCGTTTGAATACAGTGACTATTATATGATGCAAGCAAAACGTGATCTATTGGAGGTTGCACGTAAAACTCAAACTAAGTTAATAGACTCTTACAACAATAGCGGATCATCAGATTATTGGGCTTACCAATTCTTTGGAGATCTTGGGTTGATGGCTAATAGAAGAGCAGATGCAATGCCACCAAGTCTAAAAAAGGCAATAGCAACTATGGATAGTGTAGCTCGTGCTAGATATTTTATAACTCTTCCCGAAAGGATATTTCAATTGGAAAAAGATATGATTGGCAGAGACAAAATTTCAGTTGACCAATACAAAGAGATTAGAGCTTTCACTCTTCAAAGTGTCAAAGATTCATTATTAACCAATATTGAGTGTGAAAACTTGGAATGGAGAAACGATCTGATTGAGAACATTATGAGCAGTTTTTCTAAAAAATATTCTGTCAATGATGCTTACAAGTACATCTGTGACAATCAAAGATATGCCGGCGTTTTATTGCAATTTAAGTCAGCACCGAATGAAAATAATTGTAATTTTGACGATATAGTCAATATAGGCAATGATTGGGGTTATCTGTTTATTTCTGATGATGATATTGTTATCAAACATTCGGAGTATGTTGGAGCAGACACTCTTGACTATCAGATTGGAAAGTTTAAAGATTATGGAGATAAGTTTATTTGTGAGTTTTCTCGCTTGTTCGCTTATCCCACAGGTATCAACGACCAAACTCCTCCTTCTTTAGAGGAGCAAATTAAGCGAGGGACAATGAAAAAGATAAAAAAAGAGCGACTTGAATTATTAGAAACTGACTGCTCTCAATATCTTTTTAAATTCATATTTAGCTATGAACTTCCAAATGGCAATCAAGAAAATATTCCATATGTTGTAAAAATTACCTCTTTGGAGGAATATAATTGTTTCGTAAATGATATAAAGCGCATTGATAAAATAAATAACTTGTTTAAATAGAAGATAA
>CAZSLC010000059.1:0-1816 GCA_964607675.1 uncultured Muribaculaceae bacterium | reverse complement strand
AGTCTGGTGAACCATTTAACAGAAGCCCATTACCTTTAGGTGATGGGTAGTTCACATAAAACAGTCAAGAAAAGTACTTAGTCTTTAGCTAAGTACATGAATTGTCTGAAAATACTCAACTATCCTTGATTGTCTACTCAAATATTATATATGTTAAGCTGTATTTTGAATGATTTTTTGACTTATGCACGTTGTTGTACTCCTTGCCTGTATTCTAGTTATTGCGTTTAATTTAACTGTCTTTGGATTATCAAATACTTGCTTTTCTCCATTGATATTGACTAATGTACAATAGCCTGTACTCATGCGCCCGCCAATAAAATACTCATTGCTTTTATAAGATATTTTGTCTAAGGCTCTGAAACCATGTATTTTTCCTGTTGGAAGTTTCTTTTCAGATCTTTGACCATTAGCCAACTTATAAGAGCCTTTTGCTACATGCTTCTTAACAATTAAGTCAATATTTTCTAGAATAGGTTTGTTAATGCAGCCTAAAGATATGACAATTGCATCAGTATAATGTGTTTTTTCTAATCCAATTGCCTGTCTATTTTCTTTAGTGACAAAGCCAAATGTTTCAATTGCCTCTGGATAATGATTTAGAAGTTGTACTCTGATTGAGTTCATTTGTGTCACATGCTTCAACTGTCCTTTCTTCTTTCCTACTAAAGTTGCTTCAAATTTAGTTAATAGACCATCATGTAAATCTCTGTGACATTTTTTACATAATGTTATTAAATTGTCTAACGTATCTGCTCCGCCTTTTGAACGGTATATGATGTGATGTGCATTTAAGGTACCTACATGTTTTTTGCAGTGTTGACAAGTATAATTGTCTCTGTTGAAAGCAGCTTCCTGAGCATTTTTAAAACCGTAATTTAGTCCTTTTTGATAGCCCCAATGACGATTGAAGGCCTCGTTTTCATGATTCATTAATGCCATATCAAAAGTGCCTGTTTCAATAATTAGGTGTTTGATAGGTAGAATTGACTTTACATATTCAATTTCTCTAATATGGGAATTGATTTTGCTTGTCATGGTTGGAGAGAATCTACCTGATTTTATTGAGTTTTTTCTATTCAAAAATCTAGCTTTTCTATATCTTGTTTTTCTGTTTCTTCTAGCTCTCCTATATCCAGATCTTTGTGACATTTTAGTTGTTATATCATTTCTAATTAAAACTTCAGATAAATATTTGACATAATTGTGATTGTTTGTGACAGCACAAGCAAGATTAGCTGAACCCGTGTCAACTCCTAATGACAAATCTTGTACTTCATGTTCAGTTTCAAACAGCAACTGTATTGTAAATGGGCATTTTGCTATTACTTTAGCTTGTTTATTTTTCAGCATTCTTCGGACTTTGCCATGTCTACTTGTAGGCATTAATGGCTTTCCATCTATCGATATTACATAAACCATAGTTTACATGGCTCCTTCCTTTTTTAAAATTTGAGTTCTTTATACTATAAGCCAGCGAACTCGACTGTAATGCGTATCAGGTATCTGTAACCAATACCTGAATCCGTCTTCCTTTCGACAAAGATAAGTGAGGTTTTGGAACTAATAACACAGAGCTAGGTTAGCACTTTCAGCTCAACTTAATTATTAGTCACAGTGCGATGGTCTAAGGCGACAACCAAAGGTGTGTATGTGTTTCTCTCAATTATCGTAGCTCCAATTTCTTGGGCTTAGTCTATTGACCCACGTACCTTCAATAAGAAGGTACTCAGTCTTTAGCTGAGTGCAGGGTCACTATCTAAGTGAAAATTACCTTTTGACGATAAAACTTTGCTCATATTTTCTTTATAAGCAT
>CAZSLC010000058.1:0-1966 GCA_964607675.1 uncultured Muribaculaceae bacterium | reverse complement strand
TTGGAAAAACGTTGATAATCAGCTGCCCGCTGAAGGCGGGTTTAGTTCAACACCACCTAAACCACAGCCGCTTGCCTTGCAGCTTCGCCGCTAAGGCAACGGCTGCGGTTTAGCCACCCGTTAGCAACAAGCAAAAGAGAACGAACCAAGAGAAGTGCTAAATATGCATAAAAATCATATATTTGTGATATGAAACGCCGCGAGACCATTATTAAAAGGATAGTCGATATGCTTAATCAGACAGAGCCAAGTTCTGAACTGTTTTTGTATGGTTCACGTGCGCGCGGTACAGCAAAAAGAAGTTCTGATTGGGATTTGTTGCTGTTGTTAAACTCGGATAAACTGCCATTTGATTACGAGACTCGAATAATGGATAGTTTTTATGAAATAGAGTTGGAAACAGGCGAGGTGCTTTCTCCTTTAATTTATACGAAGAGCGATTGGCAAATTCGTCATCGTTCAACACCTTTATTTTCAAATATTGTCAAGGAAGGCATAAAGCTAAAATGACGGGATCAAAAGAAGAGTTGATTAAGTATCGTTTGCAACGGGCCATTGATACCCTTGAGGATGCAAAGATATTAGCTGATAATCAGCGATGGAATTCTTCTATTAATCGTTTGTATTATGCATCATATTATGCTGTTACCGCTTTATTGCTTGAATCTGATTTGAGTCCGTCAACTCATAATGGAGTAAAGTCTGGCTTTACCGAGCAATACATTAAGACAAATCGCTTTGACAAAGAGTACGGAAAGATGTATTCTCAACTTTTTACATGGCGTCAAAAGGGTGATTATGACGACTTATTTGACTTTACGGAAGAGAAAGTCATGCCTTATTTCAAGCCTGTCGCAGATTTAATCAAAATAATTGAAGGTTACCTGGCATTGTAAAAATTGCCTGTTGCTAACCACCTAAACCACAGCCGCTTGCCTTGCAGCTTCGCCGCTAAGGCAACGTCTGCGGTTTAGCTACCCGTTACCGCCAATGGTAAGAAAGTGCCTTTGTGCAATTAACATGGATTTTTTATCAATAGGTATTTTGTATTGTAAAGAAAATTGACTTTTTTATACAATTATCACTATATTTGTAAAGAAAAACAGAAAATCTTTACACAATGAGTCAAAATGATGGATGGAAGTTGTCTGAACTGCCATTAAAAACGGACATAGAAACCAAAGTGGTTTTAAAGAGTTTGCCATCTGCACATGCTGCGCTGGCCGAGTTAAAAGGAATAGCATCAACTATTCCAAATCAGAGTATTTTAATAAATACCCTGGGATTACAGGAGGCAAAAGACAGTTCTGCAATTGAAAATATTATTACAACGCACGATGACTTATTCAAGTCAGGTTTAAATATTGACTCGATTAAATCACTTAATGCCAAGGAGGTCCAGAACTACATATCAGCACTTAAGAAAGGGTTTGAGTTGGTAAAAAAACATGGTATAATAACAAGCAATATCATCATTGAGATCCAACACGAACTAGAGAAGAATAATGCTGGTTTTAGGAAGATGCCTGGGACAACCTTAAAGAACTCTTTGACCGGTGAGACTATCTATACACCACCTCAAGATGTCAATGAGATTATTAAGTTGATGTCTAACCTTGAGTATTTTATTAATGACCGTTCAATAAGTGATATTGATCCATTGTTGAAAATGGCAATTATTCATTATCAGTTTGAGAGTATTCACCCATTTTATGATGGAAACGGCAGAACCGGTCGAATTTTAAATATCTTATACCTAATCCTTGAGGATCTGCAGAATCTTCCAATACTGTACCTGAGTAATTATATAATCAAAAATAAAACTGATTACTATCGTCTTTTACAACAAATCCGTGATTCTGGAGATTGGGAAGAGTGGCTATTGTTTATGGTCCGTGGTGTTGAAGAAACATCAAGAGAAACAATATCCTTGATAATTCAGATTAGGGAATTAATGAAGGAGTAT
>CAZSLC010000057.1:0-2056 GCA_964607675.1 uncultured Muribaculaceae bacterium | reverse complement strand
AAATTTGAGGAATTATGGAATGTAATTATAAATGTAGGTGGATTACAGAAGATGTTACCTTTATTGGAATTATTACTAAGTGATATTGAAACTGAAGAGACTAAAAAACAATAGCACACGACAACTGCTAATACGTAATAAGGGTTTTAGCTTTTTGTATTTGCGCATAATGGAGCTTTTCAAAGACAATATCCTAGAATCTAGCGGTAAGTGTAAAGATATTAGGCTCTCGATGTATACAGCAAATATTAAAGTTTTATTATAACTTTACCGGAAAGTACACAGAAACAATTGACCGGACATGCCGTAACCAATAGCAATAAGAATTGCAATAAACATATATAACCAATTATGAAAAAACTTTTGATTTTTGTTTTTCTACTATCTACGATAGATAGTTATTGCCAGATGTCAAGCTTGACAGTGGACTTTTATCCATCCTTTACCGAAGGATGTCAATTGAAAATTAGCAAGGATAATTCCAATTTTTCTGTAGCTATTAGCAACGCCAAGATCAATGAGGTTGGAATTGTGCCTGATTCTTTGATGTCTGATTTGAAACTTTTTTTTGACGACTATTTTAGACTGAAATTCACTTATGACTCCATAAAAAAAGTTGAAGAAGAAGAATTATTTGAGAAGGAAGGAGTCAAATTTATAGATCTTGATGGCATTAGAGTCAAAGGTGTATTGGTTGATAAGTCTACTGAAAAATCGTTTAGTTTTAGGACGCCAGATAGGGGGACTATTGATAATGCATTGATTCGTAAGCTCTTTAATCTGATGAACACTTCGTTTAGTAAATCTGAAACAATAGTCTATCTAGAACAGTTGGAGGACTACTTTCGTTTGGATTAGGATTGAGGAAACTTAAAGAAGATCCATTACCAAAGTCGATGTTGCAGACAGCACCTTCTCAGATGAAGGAGGTGGTAAAGCATTTGAAGTATACATATATAACCAATTATGAAAAAGCTTCTAATTTTTGTTTTTCTACTATCCACGATAGATAGTTATTGCCAGATGTCAAGCTTGACAGTGGACTTTTATCCATCCTTTATCAAAGGATGTCAATTGAAAATCAGCAAGGATAATTCAAATTACTCTGTATCTATTAGCAACACCAAGATTAATGAGGTTGGAATTGTGCCTGATTCTTTGATTTCTGATTTGAAACCTTTTTTAGACGACTATTTTGTACAGAAATTCACTTTAGACTCCCTAAAAAAAGTTGAAGAACAAAGAAATTGGGATGATAATCATTTTGTCGATATTCCAGGACTTGATGGCATTACAGTCAAAGGAGTAATGGTTGATAATTCTACTGAAAAATCGTTTAGTTTTTGGTCGCCCGGTAGGGGGTCTATTGATCATGATTTGATTAGTAAGCTCTTTAATCTGATGAACACTTCGTTTAGTAAATCTGAAACAATAGTCTATATAGAGCAGTTGGAGGGCTACTTTTCGTTTGGCTTAGGATTGAAGAAACTTAAAGAAGATCCATTGACCTATAAATTATATGGTGTTATTTCGTTTAATGAAGAAAAGGAGTTGTTAGATTTCTTAAACAGCCTGCCAACTGATAAAGAAATATACATTGATATGTCAAACTTTGAAGGGATGGGGACAATGTTCTACGATGATTTTAAGACCCTTTGTAGTAGAAATCAGAGAATATATTGGATAAATTGTTCGGATTTTGCCAAAAAAAACTTGACAAATGCCGGCATAATGTCTACAAATATCAGATAGATTAGCTGCCCATAAAACTAATCTGTAGTATGCCAACTGGATGAATTGACAACTATCGAGTTTTTCTCGGTAGTTCAGAAAGAGGAAAAAAGGAATATTGTTAGGAAGGTAATATACCATTCTTTCAATAAAATAGCTTCGAAAAAGTTAACGGGACATGCCTTCACCAATGTGAGTAACTAAGAGAACATCATACATATTAAAAACTAAGAATTAAAAGAAAATGGAAGTTTCAAGTCAAGTGACATGTATACCAATTTTGGTATTACTGATTATTATTATTGTTTCAATCGGTGTATTGGTT
>CAZSLC010000056.1:0-2128 GCA_964607675.1 uncultured Muribaculaceae bacterium | reverse complement strand
CATCATCAACAGGGTCGGTGATGGTTTTAGGCTCCTCTACTACTTTCTCGGTATCAACTGAATTTTCATCATCTTCATCGGTGTTGGCAGGTGTATCAGTGACGATCACCTCTTCTGCTACTAACTCTTCGTTATTTCCATCACCAGCACTGGTAGCAGGTTTTTCAATAACTATCTCAATAATTGGCGTTTTATTTTCAACTAATGTATCAGCAGAAACAGGAAGCACAAATAGAATTGAGATCAGAAACAGAACAAAAATAGTAATCAATTTTTTATTAAATTTAATCAATATAAAACCCAAATCAGACAACTCCTTTCGAGGATAATATTATTATTAATTGGTTTATTAGATGATATAATTATTTAATCTTTTAATCCCAACTGGTAATATATCTTTTTATTATAATTTCTCGATATCATTTATCTCAACATTTTATCCTCAACTCCCGAACCTTTAGGCGCATATATTAAAAGCTTTTAAAATATCTCTATTCTTCTTACTGACTTCAGATAACATAACTTCACCTGAAGAAAGTTCAAACAACTTGATCTTCTCCAGTTCGAGAAGGAGTTTTTCCACTGAATATTTCTTTAAGAGTTCATTCTCCTTCATGAGTGTCTGTAACCTCATCCTAATAATCAAAGCAATGAACACCATAAAGAGATACCCCCTTACTGTTGCCTCTGTTCTCACATTCATAGGCATAACATCCAAATCCTTTTTCATCCGGAGGAAGCACTTTTCAACTGCATCTCGTTGACGATACTGTATCAGACATTCCATCCAGTCCAATTCACCGTTATAGAAAATTATGAACTTCCCCATTCGATTAACTCTTTGAGCAAGAGCTTTTTGTTTAATGGAAACCTCAAACTTTCCATCTTGAAATTTCCAATCGATGTATTTGTAGAATCCTCTTGTGATTTCACGTGCAACAGTTTCAGGTTTCTTCCAGTTCTTCGAGGTGCTACTCTGAAGTTTTTCTACTGCCTCATGTAACTGCACATAAAATGACTGTTGTTCCTCCAGTTCTCGTTTTGGAGAATAATAACAATACCCTTTCACATTCAACATCCTTGGATTATCATCAAGTTCATACATATGATCAAGGGTCACTGGCATTGCAAAAATGGATTCTTTTTCGAGTACATGCAAATATTCTCCCTGTTTTACTTTTGATTGAGATTTACTCAATAATTCTTTAACAGATGATAGTTGATATGAGGCAGGCATTATGAAGGGGATTTGAGCATCTATCAGATCTGCAAGCGTAGTTTGAGAAAAAAATCCCCGATCCATTACCAATCTAAATTTTTGTGCTCCAGCGTCTACAAGTCGATGTAACGTGTTTTTGAGCGTAGTAATATCAGCAATACTCCCCGGATAAACATCATATCGGATTGGGATTCCTTTTTCTTTGTCCATTACGAGTGAGAAGTTAATTTGAGGCAAATCAACTCCATCTCGATTATATCCGTATTCAAGTAGCGAAAGAAGTTTTGATGAACTTGATAGACTTGTAATGTCATATAGCAGAGTTGCATCAGGATCGATTTGTGAGGTAAAAAGAGTCATAAATTCTTCTGGAATACTGCTTTTACCAATATCTGATAAGAATTCACTGATCCTTTGTCCACTCAATGATAATTTGTCATTGTTCAAAAAAAGTGAAGAACCTTCATACCAAGCTTTTACATTTGTCATGGCAGTCGGCCGTAAGATCCTATTGTAAACAAGGGTCAAAAACGTGTCTGTCTCCGTTTCGGTAAGAAATTCTTCAAGCGTTGCCTGTATTGAGAGTTCTTGTGTAATTGTTTGGAGGGGTAAGAGATTTCCATGGGTGTATGCTGCTTTTGGGGCAGATGATGCCGACATTTGAATGGGTACCATTTGTTCATTTCTTACCTTTACTGGCTGACCATCTACATTTTTTCCGAGATATTTCGATTTATGTCGAATTTGTTTCTTTTCCTTGTCATAGTAGGGTGTATCTTCATACCAGTATTCCTTGCCGTTTATCTTTTTGATGCGTATTGTTGATCTCATATATGTCACCAATATATAAGCGCATAAATTATTTAAAACTATTTGTTAATCATTTATGAAATACTGCGGCAAAAAATT
>CAZSLC010000055.1:0-2207 GCA_964607675.1 uncultured Muribaculaceae bacterium | reverse complement strand
ATTGCATCACATGAAATTTATCAAAAATTATCTTCGCATTAACCAAATACTCTGACTTGAGTTGGTAAAATAAAAACCTGGCGCACGATTTTTCACTCGAAATAGATCTATTTCCTTTCAAAAATATTATGATCGACAAATTTTGAGTAGCAGATGATAGTAAAACCCTATCCCCGGTTGAAAAATTTTTCAAAGTTTTCCAAAGAATATGGGATTGATCGATACCTTACGGTACATAATGGAGATATTGTGAGTCTAATGAACTAAATACTCAAATCCGAACGAGTTTCAATCAAATTGGTTATCCAATTGGCTGTTTTTTCGGCCTTTCTTTTTAAGCACTTTCTCATCTTTCCTATCCATGACCTAGTTCTCATTTTATTGACGTAATTTATCGAATCAGCGAGTTCTTCTGTTGAGAGTTTCCTTAATGGGTTTTTATGTCGAATGATCGAAACTACCTGATTTAATGACACAAATATCGACTTTTTAGAGAAATACTGCTGAATCTTCAAAATAAATAGCATAGCAATTGCAGACAATGCAATGTGATGATGCCATGCCATCCAATTTCTTCCTCTGAAACTGCCGAGGTCACACAATCCCTTGGCATCTTCAAAATTTCTTTCAATCCAATATCTTTTTGCCTGATTTTTCACGATATCTGCCAAATCCTCATTTAAAAAATTTGTAAATGCAAACCGTATCATTTCCTCGTCAGGGTCACGAATCATAATCATCCTGATGGGTAAATCTACAGGTAGCCCATTATGTCGTCTCCAAACTATCAAATCTGCACATTGAACCGTTTTCATTCCTCGGTCAGTTAACCGGATGTCAACTGATTCCCAGGTTTTTTGAATTTCTGCCAGCCATCTGGCCTCAACTGGGGAAGTGTTGCGAACTTTTAGTTTGGTAGGATACCTACCTCTCTTACCTTGTCGTTCAGGGATTACCAGTTCTGGTTTGGTTATGTAAACCTGAGTATCGCTCGGAATGTCACAGATAAATGAAACACCGCGATCATATAACCCGGAAATGAATTTGGAATCGTTTCCATACAATCCATCAGCTTGAATAAATTGAAACGGGATTTCTTCTGAAATGAATGAATCTAACATTTCCAGTGCTAATTCAGGCTTTGTTTTATGTTCCATCCGTTCAAGTGGGACTCCTGCTTTCAAACTCTTTTCATGATTATTTAGCCATGATTCTGCTAGAAAGAGCCGATAGTCAATCAAAGAAGAGATGTAATCCAAACAATACGAAGCAAAAACTCCAACCTGTGAAATACAGGTATGGCCGAGATTTCCATTGTACTGGTGAGATGTACCAACCGAGTCTGGTCCATACTTTTGTTGGCCGGACTCATCAAAAATTATTGAACCACCAGGTCCAAGAAGTTTAATCACATTGAATCGGGTTAATCTCATTACATCCGTTGATTCCCAAGGTGAGGAGGAGATAAAGTGACTTAAATCACGACATGTGCCACATCCGGGAACATTTTCTGCGATTTTGCTCATGTTTGATCCTCGAGGAAGGGTAATCAACCCAGAAATGTAACATGCCGCATGGTGTAAAACACTTTTTGTGCGATTAGTAAATAATGAATCATAGCCTTTATTTTCTAAATAATCGCGAGGGTTGGCGTTACATTTTTCAATATCCTTTGCTGTCAAAGGGGTCTTTTTGTGTAAAAAATCAACACAACGAATTATATGTGCTATTTAATTATTTCGATCAATCGGTTTGATCTGATCTAATTTTACCAACTCAAGTTATAATTCAATATCAATATTATTGATACTTGGAATTAAAAACTTATCAAAATAGTCACCCGTAATTTTATTCTCAGTATTTTCGGTTATTTCGTTCTCTAATATATTTTGATACATTTGAAGCAATCTCCAATATGATTCATTAATAGTTACTGACGAATTTTCTTTGTGTGATGCATTTTTGAATGATTCACAAGCATTAGCAAAATCTTGTAATTTTATTTGAACTAAACCTTTTAGATACCAAGATTCTGCATCATCTCGTCCATTTCCATCTATTAATTCTTGAATCAAATTGGTTGCAATTTCATAATCTTTGAGTTTTAAGGATGAGATGCATAAGTTTTTCTCGCATTCTAAATTAAATTCATAATTTTCTGATGCCTTTCTAAACTGCTCAAACGCTCCTATCCAATCTCCCATTTC
>CAZSLC010000054.1:0-2339 GCA_964607675.1 uncultured Muribaculaceae bacterium | reverse complement strand
GCATTGATTACATTTTATTGCAGAGTCAGTGCGGGTTTCAGCGTTTCTGCTTCTATTATATTTTCGTATAACTTGACAGGAAAGTGCTTAGAAATCGACGACAAAAACAAACCGCCACCCGTTAGCGGCATATTAATTGAGCAAATTGCCCTGAAAAGATTTAAACTGTTAAACTATGACCAAAAAAAACATTAAATATATGATACTCAAGTTTATTAGCAAAGAGAAAGTATTATTTATTTGGTTTATTATCCTGATTAATTCATTAGACATTGTTATTTTTGAACAAATATTGATAACCAATTGTTTAGCCTCTAATGCATTGCATTAGAAAGGTGAAAATCGTTATAACCCATTTTGAATCAATATAGTCAGTGTTTTCAGCATTTCACCCATTTTTGAGCGATTTCTAATGAATTAATCAGGATTAATGAAAGCATCGTTTGGCAAAAAAGTTCGATTTATTGCAACTGCCGGACCTTCTATAAGTTATTTGATCAAGCAATCCTATATAAATAATGATTATAAAAATGGCACTTGGGATTGGCCGGAGCCTGATCAAGCGACTTTCAATGATAAGAACAATTTTGATCTCGGATTAATATTTAGTGTAGGAGTAGAATTTTCGATAAACAAATATTTCAGTATTAATTTTGAATGTCTTGACAATTATGGATTATCAAATACAAAGCTATTCCCTGTTTTCGTTTCACCAGATGGCACGCAATACAATAATGATAGGACATTAAAGAATAATTCAGCAATAATAACCATTGGATTCTCGTATTCATTTGAATCAGAAAAAGAAAAATAAACTGTTTTTTCAAATTAAAGAAAAGAAAATTGTGTATAACATACCAGTAAATGCTACCCGTTCCCTGCTATTACACCAAACTACATACAAATGAGAAAGATAATAATAACAATATCAACTTTACTCGGATTAAGTTGCAGTCTGTTCGGACAAGAATTGACATTAAAAGAAAAGGCAATAGAAGAATTTAAGAAAGAGCATTATAAGGTTCTTTATAAAAGTAAGTGGGTAAATTTACAGAAACAATCATAAGAGATCGATGTTGACCCAAAAGGATTTATTTGCAAAGGCGCTATTGATCGAGAAACCATGGTATATTCATGAGATTCAGTTTGACCAACAAGCCGGTAAACTTGAGATATGGATTGATTTTGAACGAGGATCGACATTTTATTACGAAGATCAAGAGTTAAGTGTTAAAGGGGAGTTCAAAGCCTATGATACGACTCAGAAAACGTGGAGGCACCTGAACTTTTTTCAATACCAGTGTTATCTTCATGCCTGGATACCCCGCGTTGATGTGGGTGACGGTAAGGTCCGTCAAGTCAGAGTACCCTGGGAAGGCCATACTGCAGGATTTACGCTCTTGTTTGAAGCGTTGATACTGGAATTGGTTAAAGTTATGCCGGTCCATCAGGTTGGTCAGTTAATGAGCACATATGACGGGAAATTGTGGAAGATGATCAAAGCCTATACGAGTATCGCCAGATCTCAAGAAGATTATTCCGGGGTTAAAGTAGTTGGAGTCGATGAAACAGCAGCACGCAGGGGCCATGATTATGTTACATTATTCGTTGATCTTGAAGAAAAAAGAACAGTGTTTGTGACCGATGGCAGGGATCAGCAAGTGGTTGAAGAATTTGTCGAAGATTTGGTAGCGCATAAGGGGACATCTGAAAATATCACCCAGGTCTCTTGTGACATGTCGCCTGCTTTCATCCGGGGAGTCGAAGATAATCTGCCCCATGCGGCCATCGTATTCGATCGTTTCCATGTAACCAAAGTGATCAACGAGGCTGTTGATACGGTCAGAAAGGCAGAAGTGGGTCAGAATCCTATCTTGAGAAACTCCAAATATCTGTTTCTTAAAAACCGTGATCATCTTACCATAAACCAACAGAAACAACTTGAAGATATCCAACTGAGCGGGCTCAATCTGAAGACTATGAAAGCATTGAGTATCCGGGAAGCCTTTCAGCAGATCTACCAGGCTCCAACGCCGGAACTTTTTGACAAGCTGCTTCGCAAATGGTACTTCTGGGCTACTCATAGCCGCATAGAACCGATCAAAGAAGCAGCCTATACGATCCAGCGCCATTGGGAAGGAATCGTAAACTGGATAGACTATAAAATCAGCAACGGAATCCTTGAGGGATTTAACTCCATCTTTCAAGCTGCCAAGAATAAAGCCAGAGGTTATCAACGTTCTGATACAATTAAAGCGATTATCTATCTACTCACAGGTAAACTTGACTTCTCGAAAATCAATCCGTATTATGTTACCCACTCAAAGTGACAAAGAACC
>CAZSLC010000053.1:0-2351 GCA_964607675.1 uncultured Muribaculaceae bacterium | reverse complement strand
TATCCACATAGAGATAAGCTCCTTCTCGTATCTTTTCAAATGTCTGTATCCCAATGGGATAACGTGTAGCCTGCATTTCCATAATCTCTCTTTTTATTAAAAACAAAAATAACATTTTATAATCTGATTATCAAATCATCTAATCGCCTAACGGCAATAAAAAAACAGAGGCACCTCCGATTTAGTTTCGGGAGATGCCTCAACGATTGCTTAAAGTGTCTTTAACTCTGATAATGGCAGGGAATACGTCCGATCCTTCTACTTTTCTAATTCTCAGCCACAAAATCAAGGGTTTTTGTAGCTGACACCTGTTTAAAACGCATCTCGGCCACAAATAAGACTTATTTTGTGGACGAGATTTTTGTCAAGGGCTGTCAAGGGGAGGTAGCGACAAAATAACACTCAGATGCTGCATGCTGTCAAGGGCTGTTAAGAGCTGTTTCAAGTGCTTTGCGATGGTCCAATTGAATAAGTCTAAGATTCCTGCTCTAAGGGGCTGCAGCTATCTACTTTTCCAACCATGTCAATCTAAATAAATATATGATGCTTAGTCCTTGACGCAGCGGACAGATTGACCGTGGGCGCGGGGATTGCTGTACACCAAAAGATACGCTGAACGAAAGTTCAAGATGTATGCATGGTCACCACTATTCATACTGGAATAATAAAGGCCGCTATCATTACGGTACTCGGCTTTGCCATCGTAATAGATGTGGCCAGCAGCGGGAAGGAAGACACCAGAGGTACCTGGATTTTTTGTGCCGTTGAACCATGCACCTTTCTGACTATTATGCTCAACCAACTGGTCAGGAGGTGTATTTCCACCTACCAAAGCTTCTAATTCTGTTTTTGTAGGCACTCTCCATCCTATGGGACATGGATCATATTCAGTTTTCGCAGGAGATGATTCCGAGTTTGAATTCCACAAATCATCTTTTCGTGTTTTGAGCCATTCGTTATAATCAGATGAACCAATATAAAACTTCGCGGCATTAGCAGCATCTTGACCAACAGCCAATTCAGCTTGACCAGTAACAAGATTATCGCCTGATGGATATGTGGCATCTTCATACGTGACATCCTTGTATCCTTGCCCATACTTCCTGCCCCACTGGTAAAGTTTCCCGTAAGTATAGCCCTTATAACTTCCATTTGCAGGTTTATAACCGCAGTTAACAGGTGCCCAAGTTGTGGATCCGATGATTATACCAGGTCCATAGCTAACTTCATTTTCAATATATAGTGGAGTTCCCACAAAATTAAGTGATGGCATTGTGGTAATTTTAGCACGCACCAAAGCATTAGTCGAAGTGCTTGAAGGGGGAGTTTTTATCATTCCTTCTGTGGCAGTTTCAATGGTCACTGAATACTCTCCTGCTGCAACAGGTGGTACAACTATATAAAATGCCTTGGCAGTAGTATTAAGTTGTACCCCATCTCCAAGAGTGAGCTCTACATAATTATTTGCAGTGGCATCTGACGCCATTGATATTGCTGGTACGCCTTCTCCGTATGTCATCGCCACTGTGGCTGCTCCACTGAGTTTCTTGGTCGAGCTGGTTATAGTGATCTTCTTGATACTCTTAGTTCCACTTGCTACTTTCAACTGCAATTTCAACACAGCACACAGATTCTTAAACTGTAGTGCTCCTGTTGCTGTCTTGTAGGCCACCATTGGATTGGCACCATTTGCAAAACCGCCTTCTTGGTAAGTCTGGCTGGCAGGGAGGGTGAAACTGATGGTTTTAGCGGCATCGATAGTGGTAGCTGCATTGTGGGGGTAGATTGCATAACATTCATCTGTCGTTTGGGTAGGTGTACCAGTAAATGTTGCAGAGGTAGTTCCTTCTCCTGTCGCAAGTGTAAACTCTGCTGCTGTGGTGATATTTCCCCAAAATGTGGTAATCTTATCCCCTGTTGTCCAATTGACAACATTTGAATTCCCAAGTGAGGTCTTGGTATCAGGAAGTTCTGATGTAGCTGAGAGGGTGATAATATTACCTTCTCCTCCATTTGTTGGTTTTTCTCCCTTCTCGCACGAAGTGAGTATTGGCATTGCTATCAATGCGATTGATGCTACTGATCTTACTAATTTTACTACTATTGATGATACTACTGATCCTAATGCATGAGTAGCATTACTCCATCTTTTGATTAATTGCAGGGTTATCATTCCTTGCAAAATATGTATTTTTTGTCTCATTTTCATGATTTCTATTCTTTTCAAGATTTCCACTATTTTCATTATTACCAGCTACCTGTCTGGTCTCCTAAGCCCTCTGTGCTACCACCACTTACGGCGAAGCCCTGCTCGATCTCTATTACTATTACATCGATTTCGGGTGAGATGT
>CAZSLC010000052.1:0-2966 GCA_964607675.1 uncultured Muribaculaceae bacterium | reverse complement strand
TGACGGGTGCGCAAAATAGAGCACCCGTGCCAAGGATATAATCCTGTGAATGAGATTGTTGAATGTTAATTTTTGTCAGAAATATCGTCGTGTGTTGTGGATGGTTTATGGATTGTGGAGTAATGGATGATATGTCGCAGATTGAATTGAGGAATTTTGTGATATGATCGTTTGTGATATGGTCGAGTGCTTTGGTTTATTCGCCTTAGAAGTGATAAATCTGAGAACGCTTATCATTGTTACTCAATGAGTTACACCGCTCACGGGTGCTCTATTTTGCGCACCCGTGAGCGGTGTAGCGATCTGTAAACGAAGTAAGTAAGAAGGCTTTGCAGGTGCTCCGAATTCACGCCTAATCACTATCACTATTATCTGATAGAAATCAATCTTTCCTTCTTGGGTTCGGGTATATTTTTCAGTTTTGGCAACGATACCTTTAAAACGCCAGAGTTCATACTTGCATTGATGTTATCTAAGTCGATATCCTCTGGAAGGAAAAGAGCTTGTTCGAATTTAGTATAAGAAAACTCCCTTCTCAAATACTTTTCATCCTTTCTTTCCTCTTCACCCTTTTCTTCTCTCTTTTCCAAAGAGATAATAAGATTATTCTCATCATTGACACGAATCTTAAAATCCTCCTTAGACATCCCTGGAGCAGCTACTTCTACTCTATAAGAGTCCTCAACTTCTATCACATTGATAGCTGGTGTAGTTTGTTTTACTTTACTGATACCGAAGTTATCATCAAAAATAAAATCAGTAAAAATACTTGGCAACCAATTTTGTTGCATTTTTCTTGTAGTTGGTAACATAATCATTTCTCCTTTATTAAATTATTGTATTAATATCTTTTAAAACTCAATTTGTCCGAAGACATTATTGATATATCCATTTCTGTACCAGAAGAAAAAAAACAATTATTTTCTGTCATTTTGGCCATCTATCACCATGTAAAACACTGATTATCAGACAATTTGTCATTAATGTATGACAAATTTTCACTTTAGATATTAATTCACATTGTGCTACTATTGTGACTAACCTTCATTTTAAATATTAATTCACATTGTGCTACTATTGTGACTAATCTTCACTTTAAATATTAATTCACATTGTGCTACTATTGTGACTAATCTTCATTTTAAATATAGATTCATTTTGTGCTACTATTGTGACTAATCTTCATTTTAAATATAGATTCATTTTATGCCACTATTGTGACTAATCTTTACTTTAAATATTAATTCATTTTGTGCTACTATTGTGACAAACTTTCACTTTAAATATTAATTCACATTGTGCTACTATTGTGACTAATCTTCATTTTAAATATAGATTCATTTTATGCCATCATAAAGTGGTATAATCACTAATCAATATGTATTTTTTTCTAATATCCATGATAATTTTTATATTTTTGAAACATATTTTGTAAAAAGTTAGTAATAATATGATTAGTTCATATTAAAACAATAAAACAACGTGAAAACAATATTCATAACAGGGGCCACTGGAAATATGGGTTGGGGAACATTCCAAGAATTTATAAAGAGAAACTCAACATCAGCCAAGAACGCCCAACAATCCGACAATAACGCTCAACAATCCAACAATAACGCCCAACAATCAGCCAAGAACTCCCATCTCTCCTCCAATGATAATACACCTAAAGAATCACTCTATTTTCTAAAACTGTTAGTTCGCAACAGCAAGAAAAACCACAAACTGCTCACCCCCTATCTCAACAACCCATCAGTAGAAATCATCTGGGGAGATCTTTTAAATTATGAAGATATATTAGAAGGGGTAAAAGGTGCTGATTATGTACTTCATATTGGGGGGATGGTAAGTCCTCAAGCAGACTTCTACCCCGAAAAAACATTAAAAGTCAACGTCGAGAGTGCCAAAAACATCATCCGTGCCATACATGAGCAACCCAACAAAGACGAAATAGGTGCAATATACATTGGTTCCGTCGCACAATCAGGTCCATACTACCCACCACACCAATGGGGAAGAGTTCAGAATCGCCTCACCCCTGCAAAACTCGACTCATATGCCGAATCCAAGTGCATTGCAGAAGCGATTTTTGCAGAATCAGGATTAAGAAAATGGGTATCCATCAGACAAACAGGAATGCTATATCCAGCCCTTCTAAAAAAGGCAAACGACCCAATCACCTTCCACGTCCCCTTCAAAGGGGTACTTGAATGGAGCACTGTTGAGGACTCCGCAAGGGCAATGGTCAATGCCTGCGGAGACGACATCCCAAGCACATTTTGGAGACATTTCTACAACCTAAGCAGCGGCCCATCCTATCGCCTCACCAACTACCAATTTGAGACACTGCTTCTAAAATCTATCTCCTGCCCCAAAGTTGAAAAAATATTCAAAACCAAATGGTTTGCCACCCGCAACTTCCACGGCTACTGGTTTGCAGACTCCGACAAACTCGAAGAGATACTCCACTTCAGGGCCAATATCCCTGTAACAGAATATTTCCATAATATGAGTAAAGAACTGCCTTGGTATTTCTCACTCGCCCCCATAGCTCCTCCCTGCCTTATAAGGGCATTTATGAGAAAAATAGCAAACAGCGCGCCCCTGGGCACCATGTATTGGATAAAAACAGGCAACCAAGAGAGAATCAAAGCCCATTTCGGCTCCCTCGAAGAATGGAAGAAAATACCAGATTGGGACCATTTCGACACCACTCCGCCATCAAAAGAGCCATCACTCACACCGCTTGATTTCAACCCCGAAGAAGAGATAACCCTCCAAACACTTCAGCAAGTAGCATCCAAAAGGGGGGGGAAATGCCTTGCAACTCAATTCACCACAGGAGATATATTCTCCCCCGTCAAATGGGAAAGGGGCAATGGAACCCAATTCACCGCCACCCCCAACTCAGTGCTCAACGCAGGACATTGGGACCACATACAACCAAACGATAAACAACAATAACA
>CAZSLC010000051.1:0-3091 GCA_964607675.1 uncultured Muribaculaceae bacterium | reverse complement strand
TGGAGGAGTATAAGCAGGCATACGAATACATCGAAAATAATCGTGACATCGCAATGAAGGTAATGATAGATCTAAATCTCAAAAAATGAGTCAAAATAGCTATAAAATAGTTGGAATTGGGGAGTTATTATGGGATATGCTGCCATCTGGTAAGCAGCTTGGTGGGGCTCCATGCAATTTTGCTTTTCATGCTAAGCAATTTGGCGCACAGTCCATTATGGTAAGTTCAGTTGGGAATGATAAACTGGGAGATGAAATATTTGAGAATGTTGTTAAAATGGGTTTGGATGCTACATATATCCAACGCTCTGATAAATATCCAACGGGAAAAGTTGATGTCGCATTAGACCAAAATAAAAATCCAATCTATTCTATAAATGAAAATGTCGCTTGGGATAATATTAAGTATCCAAGTGAGCTTGCATTACTTTCAGGTACGACTGATGCTGTGTGTTACGGTTCATTAGCACAAAGAAGAGAGGTGTCAAGAGACACTATAATGAGATTTGTCGAGTCAACCTCTCCTCGATGTTTGAGGGTTTTTGATATTAATTTAAGACAGAATTACTATTCTTATGATGTTATTGTTTCCTCTTTGAAATTGGCAAATGTCCTCAAATTGAACGAGGATGAACTACCTATTTTAGCAAGTTTACTTAATTATCCTTTAGATGAAGCTATATCTCTTTTAATAGATAATTTTAGTTTGAAACTTGTTGCATACACAAAAGGGGGAAAGGGAAGTTCTTTATATTATGGAGATCAGGTGTCAGAAATGGGAGTCCCTAAAATTGATGTAGTAGATCCTGTTGGAGCTGGGGATGCATTTACTGCGAGGATGATAATGGGATTGCTAAGAGGGGAGACTCTTATAGATTTTCATAAAGCTGCAACTGATATGGCTGCTTATGTTTGCAGTCAGAGGGGGGCGACTCCTTTGATCTGCAATTAAAAATAAATTTAGGTTCAAAGATTAATATTAAGTGTTTTTGTGGTCGCCGTGGGAATAATGTTTTTGTATTATTCCCACTTTTATTTATTTTAGTAATTAAAAAAGATATTCTATGGATTATACTCCTACTTGCAATCCTTTCGCACGACCATTATATGTAATGGCAAAGACTACTGGAGCAGCATGCAATTTAGCTTGTAAATATTGCTATTATCTTGAAAAACAAAACCTTTATAAGGATAAAATTGGTAATAGCCATTTTATTCTTGAAGATGGGACTTTGGAAAAATTTGTAGAGCAATATATAAATTCCCAAACCCAGTCTGAGATCCTTTTTACATGGCATGGTGGTGAACCCTTGATGCGTCCAATTTCTTTTTATGAAACAATTTTGCAGTTGCAAAAAAAATATTCAAAAAACAGAGTTATAAATAATTGCATACAAACTAATGGTACATTGATCAATGAAGAATGGGCTAAATTTTTCAGAGATAATAAGTGGCTTGTAGGGGTCTCGATTGATGGACCGCAGAAGTTTCATGATGCATACCGTAGATCCAAGGATGGCCAATCATCATTCTCAAGGGTGATGCATGGTATTGAACTTTTAAATAGGTATGGGGTGCAATGGAATGCGATGGCTGTTGTCAACAACCTAAATGTTGAGGAGCCTTTGCTTTTTTACCGTTTTTTCAAAAGTATTCATTGCCACTTTATACAATTTACCCCGATAGTAGAAAGACTCCTTCCCCACGACGATGGAAGGTATTTGGCCTCTCCTATGGATATAGGGGACATCCCATTGGCTGATTTCTCTATTAATCCTGAAAAATGGGGGGATTTCCTGTGCGCAATTTTTAAGGAGTGGGTGAAAAAGGATGTTGGAGTGTATTATATCCAGTTGTTTGATTCTGTGCTTGCCAACTGGGTGGGAGAAAAACCAGGTATATGTACATTGGCTCAAACTTGCGGTCATGCTGCTGTTATGGAGTACAATGGTGATGTTTACACTTGTGACCACTTCGTTTTCCCTGAGTATAAATTGGGGAACATATATACTCACTCTTTGACAGAGATGATGTATGGCGAAAAAGAAACCAACTTTGGAGATAGCAAAAGGGATAATTTACCAAGACAATGTTTGAACTGCAAATATCTTTTTGCATGCAACGGGGAGTGCCCTAAAAATCGTTTCGCTTTTACAAAATCTGGAGAATCTGGTTTGAATTTTTTGTGTAAGGGGTATTATAAATTTTTTGAATATGCAGCCCCTTATATGAATTATATGAAAAAGGAGCTGCTTTCACAGAGAGCACCAAGTGGTATTATGGATTTTATCAAAAAAGGGGGCAAATTGTAATTAATTTTTCCATAAACTGTTCATCTCTTCCAATGATCTATTTTTCGTCTCAGGGACATATTTTTTAACGAAAATAAAAGACAAAACGGCAAATATTGCATAAATTAAATAAGTATTACCGACGCTCCACTCAGCCAGAGATGGAAATGTACTTGATACAATAAAATTACTTAACCATTGTGCAAATACTGCAATTGCTACCCCTTTTGCTCTAATGGTATTTGGAAATATTTCAGAGATTAATACCCAGCAGATTGGTCCCCAACTCATCATAAAAGACGCCGTGTAAATAATGATAGAAATAAGGGCAAATATCCCAATAGAATTAAAATATGATAGAATACTTAAAGATGTCATACCAACAACCATTCCTAACGAACCTATCAATAGTAGTGGTTTTCTCCCATATTTATCAACAGTTAGTATGGCTACAAGGGTGAATACTATATTAACTACTCCCATAATAATGGTTTGAAGCATTGAAGTATCTTGAGTGGCTCCCATGCTTTCAAATATTCTTGGAGCGTAATAGAGTACAACGTTAATTCCTATTGCTTGTTGAAAAACTGAGAGTAACACCCCTACAATAATGACTTTGTACCCAAAAGAAAAAAGTGAAGATTTTTTCTCTTTGAGTGTCTCTATGATGTTGTAGTATGTTTCTTCTGCAACGAAAGGGGTGTTTATTTTTAAAAGCACTTTCTTTGCTTTTTCATTTTCTCCACATAAAAGTAAGTATCTTGGGGTCTTGGGAACCAAAAGAAGTAAAAAGAAAAATA
>CAZSLC010000050.1:0-3182 GCA_964607675.1 uncultured Muribaculaceae bacterium | reverse complement strand
AGTCACTAAGCAACTTTCATAGCTCTGCCATTTTCTTCTTGCTGTTCTCTAATTGGGGTCCCGAGCGCTTAGTGGGAATTTGTATCGATAAGGGGTACAAATTCCCACTAAACCAATGTTTCAAGGCCTATTTATTTTTTATATTCAATTCTCTTAAGTGTTTAGGAATAGATAACAAGTCAAATTTATACTCTCCAAGAAAAGTGATATGCTCCCAATTAATAGGAGATACATGCTTCATATACTTAGTTACTTCGGGATCTATTTTGACGAGATAATTATAAGCTGCTTGTAAGTAGACGGCGTTCCATATACTTATTGCATTTATTAACACATTAAGCGCACTAGCACTTTGAAGTTGTCGGCGAATATCGCGCTCCATAAATTTTCCGCGTCGCCCAAAAAATAGTTCTCTAGCTAAAGCATTAATCGCTTCTGTCTTATTTAGTCCATGAGTGATCCTTCGCCGTAGCTCACTATCTGTAATATAATCTATCATAAAAATGCTCTTTTCAATGCGACCTAGTTCTCTCAGTGCAAGAGCTACTCTATTCTTACGTGCGTATGAGCCTAGCTTTCCTAATAGTAAAGAACTAGATACTTTTCCTGTTTGAATCGAATAGGCGATTCGTTTAATTTCATCATAGTTTTCTTCAATAATTTTTACATTGATTTTTCCGCTTATATCTTCTGATAAGTTAGGGTAGTAGGAAGGTGATTTGATAGAAAATAATTGTGATTTTTTTATATTTCTGATGCGAGGTTCAAAATCAAAGCCTAGTAATGCGGTCATTCCAAACACCTGATCAGAATACCCATTTGTATCAGTAAAATGTTCCTCAATATCTAGATCTGTTTCATGATAAAGTAGGCCATCAAGGGTATGAGTAGCTTCCCTTGTATTAGTTGAAGCAACCTCGATATGATGAGTCGTATGCCTATCATTTATTGATCGAATCATTGTAGCTCCTTTTTCCATACTTTTGTAATGTGGATTAACATCGGATTTTAGAGCTGAGACGCCCACTGGGACGCGCATTCCGTCTGAAGCAGTGGTTTTTCCTTCACCCCAAAAGTCTGCAACAGGAAGCTTTAACTGATAATTAACCAAAACAGATTGAGCACGAGTCAGAGCTTCTTTATAAAAGCGCCATTGTTTGGCATTGGCTAACTGAGAATAAGAAATTCCAGGAGTTGATTGGGCCATTTTTTCAAGACCAATATTCATCCCTAAACCCAGCAAAGCAGCAAAAATAATTTTTCTTTCTTGTTCACTCGGCGGTTTCCCTGTAGAATCATGACTAAATTCTTGTGAAAAGTTGGTCCAACTGTCCACCTCAATTAAAAGATCACTAAGCCTTATCTTAGGAATTATTGAATAAAGTTTTTTTCTATATATTTCTGCTTCGCTAGGTGTAACTTTTTCCAACTTTTTAAGGTTTGCTCTTGAAATTCTCTTATCAACTGTCGAATAAAATTGAAGCTGTAAATCTAAAATTATTTCCCGATCCTTTAAATAGTCCTCAAACGTGTCTGGAATAGTTTCTGAATCAATACAAGCAGATAAATCAACTAAGTAATCATCAATATTTCGATGGATCATACTTCCTTCAACTGAAATATCTCCTGATCGAATATTGTTCTTTAGCTCGGTGAAAGCTACTAACTCATAGTAAGACCGATCTATTTTCCCCTCTTCTGGCCGAACAAGGCTTTTCCATTTTTTACTCACAAAATCAGTAGAAGTATCTGCCGGTATTTTTCTTTTACCACTATTGTGTAAATCAGTTAGTTGAGTTAGGGCCATGAGGACTGGATTTGCTGCCGGAGTTGCTTTGAACGAAAGGGTCCTCAATAACATTGGCGTGTATCTTCGGAGGTAATTAGCTTTATTTCGAACCATTTCTAAATAGCCATGATTTTTATTACCTGTAATTTTTTTAGCTTCTTCTCCATCTTGTACTAAATCTTCCCAAGGCATGATTCGTTCAATTTCGTCAAAAGGATTACTATCATTATCTTTTGCAAAGTGAAGAGCATCAATTAAAGAAGCATAATGTTCCAATTTTTTAGTAGCCAATTTTCCTTTTTCTTTTAACTGTTCTTGTGAATCACGTGTCCCTTTGCGTTTAATACTTGCTAAAATGCGGTCATTAATCTCAATCAGTTGATCGATCAGATATTGATGATGATTGACTAAAAAAGCAATAAGTAAAGAGTATCTTTTTTCAAGCTCAAAACGGGAGAAGTCATATGCATCATAATTTTCCCCTAGTCTAGCTAGCTGAAGAAACCTGTTCCGATTAATATGGGAGACATTAATTGTCCCGAGTCCCATGGAAGCAATCACTTCCACTTTTTTACAAATACTCATAAAGCTTTCTGGATTTGCCTTACCTGGAATGTCTTTTAGCCAAGCGAGTTTAGTTATTTTCGTCTCTTCATAAATTTGAAACAAACTCTCTAGTTTTTCAATTTGTATATCTGTTAATGAACAGAGCAATATTGAAAATAAGTTGTTTTCTGCTTTATCTCGACAGCGGCTTATAATGTCTTCAAGTGTAGCTATGGATGGAAAAATAATTCTTTTTCGAGTTAAGAAATCAATTGTTTTTTTCATTAGATAGATAGAGTCATCATTTTCTAAAGCTAGTTCAATTAAATATTCTATTAACTGTTTTTGTGTATTAGCACTACCGAATCGATGATAGTTGAATACTTCTAAGATCTCGTTGAAGTGATTTGCACGTGTATTTCTATGATCATATGAATTTAAATCAATTGCATCAAGATGGAGCTGTCGACTCACATAAGAAGTTAGTCTGGTTGATTTAATCGGCCAATTACTTAAAGAACACCCAGGATACCGGGCCAAACAAAGTTGTATCGCAAATCCTAGTTTATTGACCTTTCCACGGTGTTGATTAATAACCTCCAGATCATAATCAGAAAAACTAAAATACGCTTTAAAATCCTCTTCTGATAAGTGGTCTACAGAAAGAAGTTGTTCACGCTGTGAAGTAGTTAAAATTCTTTTCATAGCCATATCTTAAGCATTCCTTTTATTGAGGTAACGGTAAAAGGTTGTTTTGCTTAATTTAGAGGCATCAAGAATTTGACGAATAGAATACTCTTTGCTGTCATACATTTTTAAAGCTAAATCAATTGATAGCTTACCTTTA
>CAZSLC010000049.1:0-3214 GCA_964607675.1 uncultured Muribaculaceae bacterium | reverse complement strand
CTGAAGGGATTTGCTTTGCCATGCAGACTTTCATAAACAAAATAGGTATGGCAGTAGGTGCCTTTATTGGAGTCTTAGCCTACTATATGGCCGGAGTAACTCCAAATAATCCGGGTGCTCTTGATCCGAAGGGAAAGGATATTATGTGGATTATGCTTGTGCTTCTTGGGGCTATAAGCCTAGTCGGAACAGCACTTCCTCTATTCTTTTACAAGTTTAATGAGAAGAATCAAAAGGCTGCAATTGAAATTATAATGGAGAGAAGAAAGCTTGCCGAAGAAACAGGCAAGTCTGTCCAACAAATAATTGCCGAAGAGACAACTGACAGAGTCTCCGAAATACTTACAAAGAAATAGTCTATTGTCTTTCAATTATATCAAAGGACCGGTTTTCCGGTCCTTTTTTGTTATTTTCAATACTCTCCACACTTTTCGATGAATCAGTTATATATCCTCAGATAGTATTTCATCTCTATCTCTTTTATACCCAATAAATTTCCTCTTTTCTAAAGCCAAATAGATTATCTTTATCAAAGGGCAGATAGCCATTAAAGCTTTTGAAAAAACAAAAATCAGTGATGGACGAACCTTCTTACTCCCTTTCTCAACACCTTTTACAAATTTTTTTGCTACAGGACAGACGTCCTGAACTGGAAAAGGCTTTTTGTATGGGATTGGAGAAGATGTCTTAAAAAAGTTTGTTTCTGTTGCAATAGGATATAAACAAGTTAACTGAATATTATCTGGCTTTTCCATCATTATGGATTGTCTAACACCATTAAGGGCATATTTTGTTGCTGAATATAAGGCAAATCCTGGCATGGCCATTTCTCCGATAGCAGACACTGTGATTCCAAAGATTCCATTTTTACCATCCAAATATTGTCTGTATTTCTGATAGGTATAAATGGGAGATATCACGTTAGTATTAAATATATCGCTGACTCTTTGCCAACTAGCATAATTCATTTCTTCATAATACGCATATCCGGCATTGGCAAAAAAGAAATCAATTCCTCCAATTTTATCTATTGCATAATTAAACAAATCGTCGACAGCCTTTTCGCTGCTTACATCGACCTTATATGGAATGATCTTATCCGACTTGATTGCTTCCAGCTGATCTATTTCCCTATCTGCGGCTACAATCAAATTACCCTCTTTTTCCATCAGTATCTTCATCACCGCAAGTCCAATTCCACTGTTAGCCCCGGTAATTACTATTTTCATATTTTCAAGTTTCATATTCACCTCTATATTCTTTCCACAAAAAAAACGAGTAAAAAACTCTACTCGCTTCCTTTCTTTTAATTTACCCTCTTTCCGGATACCATAATCTCTCAAGTGCATTGAAGCTGTTAGAAATAGCTTCATCAAAGACCTCGTATGAAATGGCTTCCGCAACATTCTCGAAATCGTAAAGAATTGAATAATGGTCATGTCCTTCGAAATACCTGGTGTTTTCTGGGTCGGAGTCCCCTACTGTTGCAGAAACAGAAAGCACAACCCCATCTCCCTTCAATGAATCTTCCATATGGGATAAGACCACGTCCCCAGTAATTGGGTCGGTTACAAAGTAAATCTTGTATCCGCCAGCCTTTCCGGATCCATTGATATATGTCGTATCAACAAGTTTTGTAGAGAATATCTTGCTTCCGTCCTTTTGGGTAACATACATTGCGTCCCTGGATGCAAGCCACTGTTCCATTGGAGCTCTAAGTTCTCCCCCTTCTAATTTCGCCCAAGGTCTGGTGCAATAGAACTCCCAAAGTTCTTGTTGGCTTTCAAATTCCAGTCTCTCCCCATCTAGAAATATCCCCGCAAGCTCCCCTTGAAATTCGGTATTGAAAACCTCAAACGATGGCAATAATTGGTATGGAGTCCACATATTAACCAGGGAGAGGAACTGATTCTCAAATACTGAATCAATACTATCCGCAATTCCTGAAAATAGTTGATTGTCCCCCAACATGCCCTTAACCCCAGCAATCATACCCTTTACATTTTCAAGAATTGATATACCCGCCACTGAGCCAAGCAGTGGAGAATGATAGCTCACAAACTTAGAAACTTTCTTCCTGTTTTTTTCGCTTTTTGCTAAATAGGTTGCGACCACAGGCCCACCATTACTGTGGGCAGCCAATATCACTTCGGAGTATTTCATTTCATCTATATACTCTTCAAGCTTATCGGCATTGTATCTGGTGTCTTTTCTAAAGTCATAATTAAATACCTGAACATCATATACATCCCCATATCTGTCATACAAGGATTGCCACATATCTTTTTGTGCATTTATAACCCCGTATCTCCATCTACTCTGATCCGACCATGGAACCCTTTCAATAGTGGGAACTGTAGATGTCCCGTCAGGATTCATAGCTATCATATTTAATAAACTATCCGGTTCTCCTTCTCCTTCATTCGCCAGTATCTTTTCCAACTCTTCTCGAACCACTTCGTTTGTGATTAATCCTATAACCCCTGCCAAATTAATACCATCTGCATTCATGACCGTAGAAAAAGAAACATCCTCTACCCCTTCAAAATTATCCCAGATGTATTCCCCTGTAGCAGTATCATACAAACCACTACCAAAAAGACCAGGTAAAATAATCAAAGCTCTTTTCTGATATGCGTAAGTCAAGTATGAGCCGCCAAAGAGTCCACCCAGCCCAAGCACAACCGCTATAACCGCCGAAAGCACTATTAAAATTATCTTCTTTTTCCCAAATCCCATATCAAATCTCCTTAGCCATATATGTAAATATGATATACTATATGTTAGTCTAAATCAACATTTTTTATTTCAACCAAATTAAAAAATCAAGGCTGTTAATCTTTGGGTATTAAAAATATAGGGATACCATACTTGCATTTATGGAACCCCTATTCTTCATTATCAAACTTTTTTATTTACTACATAACCAGTAATTGTTAAAACAATCCTTCAATGATTCCTTCATCACTGATCGACATTTTTATTGCTCCGGGAGTTTTTGACAAGCCCGGCATCAGCAACATTGAACCTGCAAGTGCTACAATAAACTCGGCACCCGTACGAACCTCTATATCTCTAACATGAAAAGTAAATCCCTCGGGAGCACCAAGTATCCCCGAATCATCGGTAAGAGAGTATTGAGTTTTGGCTATGCAAACTGGATAATTCTCATACCCCGATCCTTTAAGCATATCAATTTTTATCATCGCTTCAT
>CAZSLC010000048.1:0-3654 GCA_964607675.1 uncultured Muribaculaceae bacterium | reverse complement strand
TACTTAAAGTCAATACGTGATGTTTGTGGTACCCCATAACCAATTTCTCTATTAGGTGTTGAACTATTGAGTCCTAAAGAGTGTAAAAGGTGGATAAGCTCTTTTCTACTCATTCGTTTGTGTTCCAATAAGGTCGCACATAACCCTGCAATAGCAGGTGTGGAGAAAGATGTTCCTCTGCGAGGCGGTTGTACTGACGCACATACATCTGGCTTTATATATTCAGTCCCTTCCCAACCCATAGAACTATAGGAGGCCCGTGTCATGCTATCCTTTTCAACAGTTCCAACAGCTATTACCTCACGGACATCAGCTGGGAAGTTATTATAACGCCAAGGGTTGTCTCCCTCATTACCCATACTTTGTACAAATATTAAGTCTGGATTAGCTTGAAGTACGCTATCTACAAAATAAGAGATACGGGATGAATGTCCGTCAAGCATCTGAGCAGAATATCCGTTGAAATCATCAAAAACTGTATATCCACAAGAAGAGGTTATAATATCTACATTCTGAGCTAATAACCAACGTATAGCATTCATCATACGTATTTCTTCCAAGCGTGGTTCTAAATCAAAATCATCTATTTCTGCCAAATAATACGCTGCATTATATGCTAGTCCTTTTATAGTGTCTCCTGTAATGTACCCCCCGATACAAGCGCAAGAATAAGCTCCGTGGTCTCTTTCTCTTCCAGATTCCTCTTTGAAAAATCCTAAAGTATCAGAGTTAATAAAATTAGCATAAGCGACTACATTTAGATGTTTAGTCCATGACCGTTCTCTCAACCCTCCGAATCCGATGTCTAACACCCCAATCTTAATACCACGTCCGCTAAGGTTCAACGAATCATAAGATGCATCTATCATCATAGCTGGTACGGCCGTATAAACTCTCTTTCCAATAGTAACATAATGTTCTTTGGGATTTTTAAACTCTTCATTAGCAACGAAGTAACCTATTATGCCTAATATTATTAGTAATATTATGGGTGATCCCAATATAATCAAAAAGAATTTTCTTGTTTTTGTCATCTCCTTTATACTATTTGTTATTAGTTGTACATCCCATCAGTCTCAACACTTAAATATTCATATAAAATTACTGATTTATTTTGATTATTCTGAATTTATGTAACTTAGGGCAATGATATCGATTACATATAATGAATATTTAGGAAAGGGGTTGGAGCTCGTGATTTTTTATAATCGGGTGCTGACTCCTTATGGTGAAGCAGTTATGGCTTATACTGGAGAGTATTTGTGTGCTTTGGAGTTTATAGATGAGGTGGAAGAAGATGAGGGGATTATCCTGGAGAGATTGCATGCTATATGGAAGGAATTCAAATTTCTAAGGAGCGAAGATATTGCCTTTAGGCAAGAGGAAAAAGTGCTGCTAAGGGGAACGGATTTTCAAATAAAAGTGTGGAGAGCATTGCTGGAGCTGCCTATGGGAAAATGTGTTAGCTATTCAGAACTAGCTGCGGCAGCAGGTTGTGGGAAGGGAGTTAGGGCTGTGGCTTCGGCTGTAGCAGCAAATAGGGTGGGGTATTTCGTTCCTTGCCACCAGGTTATCCGAAAAAATGGAGATTTAGGGGAATATAGGTGGGGACGAGAAAAGAAAAGAATGATGTTGCAATATTAGTTTTTAAAGGACTTCATACCTATTAATGATACGAAGTCCTTTTTAAAGTCCCATACTATCATATCCCCAATAACTTTAAAGTTCTGGAATAACTTCTTTACAGCCAGTTATTTCATCCATAATTTTAAACACTGATCTTAAATCTACAATTACTGACATACCATCACTAAAAACCATATCAATTTCAGTTCCTCTCAAAAATTTTGCACGAATTAATTGGATCATTTCCTCCATAATAAAACTGTTTTAAATAATTAGTAAAATGCAGTTTTATGCCTTCGTCTAAAAGTCTGACAATGAATGCCGACGAACTAATGACTTGCATCGGTTCTTCAAACTGATGTAAAAGTGTAATATGCAACATTCAATGCTAACAAAAACGCTTAAGAGCTAAATTACTTATTATACGTTTCTGCCCAGTTCAAAAGCCTCTTGCAACTTCGCATTGCCTTTTATTTCTCTCGCTTCGTTAACTCCACCGCAGAACAGTGTACCAGCCAATCGACACTTAGGATAACAGTCTATCCATCCTGTAAGCCCCGCTTCTGCACGTTTAGGAGTTTCTTCCTCTTTATCGGCAGCAGTTGATAGAAAATACACATCGCGGAATTTGTAATCCTGATTGAACATTCCATTGAGTCGATCTATCAGAGTTTTCATCTGCCCACTCATCTCATAGTAATATATAGGTGTTACCCAAACTACTACATCTGCATTTAGAACCTTAATGAGAATATCATTCACATCATCATCAATAACGCATCTCCCTTGGTTGTGACAGCCGAAACATCCTTTGCAAAATTGGATTTTCTTACCAATGAGAGAAATCTTCTCAACCTCGTTTCCCGAAGATTTTGCACCTTCTATAAAATAGTCAGCAAGTAAATCGCTGTTTGAGCCATGACGCAGGCTCGTAGAGATAACTATTATTTTTTTCATATATTATTTTGCGGTCATAAACCTTTTTCGACTTGTGTACCACTGCAATACTTACAGGGCGACCGTGATTTTCAATCTCCTCCAAGCGAGACTCTCTCCTGTTGGCTTTGATGTAATCACGTTGGGTAAATTTTCCTATCTTAATCGTTACATCAATTAATTTGGTGCAAAGGTAGTGGAATTTGCCAAATAATAAATTATTTACATTTAGCTATGCACTAATAAAGTTACAATTATTATTGGCACTATTGTGTCAATTACTCTCTTTTGTGGCGGAATGGTGAAGGCATCCCTTTATTCCAAGAACATAGGCATATAAATAATAGCGTAGATAATTGTCCCATTGGTAATCTTTCCCAGACTTTACTTAGACAGTAAGGACTATTTTGTCATTAATAAATCAGTCCAAATACCCAAAGAGGTATGATGTTCTTGTGTCCGTATTCGATGTCATCTTTTACGATAAATCCGTTTTTGACACTTTCAATCTGCTTTTGTCCTTTGCTTCCACCTCCAACTTCAAAAGTGTATTTTTTAATCGAAAAATCTGAAACTGAAGATGATGCAACCTCTTGTGTAGTTTTCATTAAAGCGAAAAACACGCTCTCTCTAATGTTCCCAATCTCTGGTGCTGAATCCGAAATAGCGTAGGCAATGTTTGTGTTACTAAGATACACTTTATCTCCCTTGCCAAGGAGTTTTATCCCTTTAGTGTCATCACGCAGCTGGTTTATTATGCCAGCCTTTTCGAGGTAGAACATTAAGTTTGGGATCTCGTTTTATTTTCCCATATAATAATTGCACTACGCATAGTGCGATTTTCTAATAAGTGAAGTTATTTCGGATAGTAGAGGCGTTGGGGCAACTTCTACTGTTGCTGAAACACACTACTGTGGCTTCTTTCCTATCTGTTATTTTTCATCTCTATTGTTTGCCAATTTCCAAAAGAACTTGATGTCCCTTTTTTCTCCGAAACGTTCTATACCAATCTCCATCACGCTATCTTTTCTCTCGTGAAAATATCTGCTGGCATATGAATCAGAAAATCTTTTTTCACCTAAATGCGTTACA
>CAZSLC010000047.1:0-4628 GCA_964607675.1 uncultured Muribaculaceae bacterium | reverse complement strand
CTGAAGCAGTAGTGAGGTGAGTTGTTGACGGGTGCGCAAATTGGAGCACCCGTGCCGAGGGTATAGTCCTGTGAATAAGATGGTTACATGTTAATTTTGATCAGAAATATCGTCGTGTGTTGTGGATGTTCATGGATGACGTGTTGTGGATGAAGAAGTAGTGGATGATATGTCGCAGATTGAATTGTGAAATTTTGTGATATAATCGTTTGTGATATGGTAGAGTGCTTTGGTTTATACGTTATAAAAGTGATGAATTCATAAACGCTTATCGTTATGAATCAACGTGTTACATTATCGACGGGTGCGCAAATTGGAGCACCCGTGCCGAAGATTTGTGACTGAAGCAGTAGTGAGGTGAGTTGTTGACGGGTGCGCAAATTGGAGCACCCGTGGCTGGGGGTTATGGTATGTTAGTGGCGAAGGAATCCCCCTTTTGGTGGTTATTGTATAGTGGCATGTAATCGAGCATCCTTGACAAAGTGTGGCAGAGATGATGTTGCGATTGATAATAGTAATGAATTTACGATAGTAACTATAATGATGAAAAGAACTTGTCAAGCTATGAAAAATACTTGTATTTTATGACACTCTAAAGAAAAAACTATATAATTGACTATTTTTAAATATTTTCTTCTTTAATAATTTTTTAAAAATTAGATTTTTAACTTATACCTCTTTTTAACACGTTATCCACAAATATTTAATATATATATTAGACTGAAATATGAGAAATGCGTATACATGGTAAGTAAATACCATGGCGTTACAAGTAATTATTAGTTGTAAATATGTAGAGATGTGGAGGTTGAGATTGTTTTTCTACTTAGTAGCATTATATGTCGTTGGGACAATATTATCGATATCATTTTTAGAGAAATGTTCAATTGGTTTGACCATCGGATTTGCAGCTTTTTTAATTGTTACCATTATTGCTATAACATACATATATTTACGAGAGACCAGAAATGAAATAATACCTTTTATTGTTTTCTATTTGATTGGATCGCTATGGGGATGTCTCGGAGTTTTAAGAGTAAAGTTAGTTGAACAGCGACTTGTCGGAGTTCCAATTGTGGGAATGACACTATATCGTATCGAAAATGTAGGACAAAGCAGAAAAGGGAAATTAGCCCTCACCATCTCTGTTGCTGAAGGAAATTACAAAGGGATTAGAGGAATAATTTACATCAATCCTAACAATAATTTCTCAAATCATATAGGTATTAAAAAAATTAGTAGCACTGGAAATGTTAGCATTATTGGCAACAATAGTCGCAGTGGTGGCAATAACTACAGTGGCAGCAGTGGTGACAATAACTACAGGGGCAGCAGTGCTGGTACTGACTTTGTAAATAGTGGTGGTAATAGCAATAACTGCGGTGGTAGCATTATTGGCAACAATAGTCGCAGTGGTGGCAATAACTACAGTGGCAGCAGTGGTGACAATAACTACAGGGGCAGCAGTGCTGGTACTGACTTTGTAAATAGTGGTGGTAGTGATAATGATGGCGGTGTGAGTAGCGGTGATTTTATTCGAGGGGATTTTATTATTAAGTACAAATACAACAGATACAAGTACACCCATTTTTACGGTTTTGGCAAACAGGGTGAATATGAGATAGTAAGATGCAAGAGGCCTGCCCTTTGGTGGCGATTGGTTCGCCTCAACAAATTGGCAGGAAGGAGGATCGAAAGGATGGTCGGTGATGGTGACCAAGGGGCTATTTTAAAAGCACTTTTACTTGGTGATAAAAGTTCTATTACCACCCCTTTAAGAAACAATTTTGCCAAAAGTGGGGCCTCTCATTTATTAGCTCTCTCTGGATTACACCTTGGTATTTTGGCAGGGGTACTGATCTTTATTATTTCACTTTTTGGAAATAGTTCTGTAGTAAGGGTGCTAAGGTGCATAGTGGTAGTGGTGGTTTTATGGGGGTATTCACTATTCACCTCCTTAGGAGTATCTATTTTCAGAGGGGTGGTAATGGCATCATTTTATGAAATACTTCGTTTGTTTGATAGAGAAAGTAGTGGCTACAGTGCTCTAGCACTTGCTGCTCTTGTTATAGTACTAACCAACCCTTTTGCATCTGTTCAAATTGGATTTCAACTCTCCTTCTGCGCAGTATTGGGAATTCTTGTACTGAGCAAATATGTCAAAATAAGTGTTGCTTGTCAAATATTTACAGCTCCATTGGTGTGGTACTACTTTGGAACATTTTCACATTACTATCTCCTCACCAATCTCCTATGCATCCCCATTGTCTCTGTTATTATGATCTCTGCACCGATCATAACAATGGTTGCAGATGTACCAATGATAGGAGAGGTACTTTGCAGAGGGCTAAAATGGGCAATATGGCTCCTATGCTACATCGTAGAAGTGATAGCCTCATTACCACAGTAACAGAGATTCTCACATAACAGAGATCCTCACATTCTTCAAAAGAAGAATCCAATTTTCATTAATATTTCTTACATTTGCCCATCAAATTAATATCGATATGGGTGGCTTATTTGGAGTAATTTCAACTAAAAAATGTACAACTGATCTTTTTTATGGCACCGATTATCATTCCCATCTTGGCACAAAAAGAGGTGGAATGGCTGTTTACAATGGAAACGGGCTATTCGCCCGAGACATCCATAGTCTTGAAAGTTCCTATTTTAGGATCAAATTTGAAGAAGATTTAAGCAAATATACAGGTAAATCAGGAATTGGAGTAATCAGCGACACTGATGCTCAACCAATAGTCATCAATTCTCATTTAGGGAGATTTGCCATTGCTACGGTAGGTAAGATTAACAACATAGATTCATTAGAAAAAGAAATTCTTTCCAGTAACAAGAACTTCACAGAATTAAGCTCTGGTCGAACCAATCCTACTGAACTGATAGCACATATCATCACAGATGCCCAGTCATTTTCAGAAGGAATAGAGTTGGTTCAAAACAAAATCAAAGGATCCTGCTCATTTTTACTTCTCACCGAAGATGGAATCATTGCTGCCAGGGATCTCTACGGCAGGACACCACTAATCATTGGCTCCAAACTCGAAGTAGATGATGCAGGCAATCAAATTATATCTCACGCCATAGCCTCCGAAACCTGTAGTTTCTCAAATTTAGGATATGAGCAACAGTATATTATTGCCCCAGGTGAAGCCGTATTGGTTCATGCAGATAATATTTCAAGAATTGTTGAACCCAAGAAAAAAATGCAAATATGCTCTTTCCTTTGGGTATATTATGGCTACCCTGTGAGCACATACGAAAATATAAATGTGGATCACGTGCGTTACTCACTTGGTTATCAACTAGGCAAAGAGGACAAAACTCCGCTTGAGATGGTATCTTCGATTCCAGATTCAGGTACTTGTATGGCGATAGGATATTCACAAGGGAAAGGGGTTCCGTATAGAAATGCAATTGTAAAATACACTCCAACCTGGCCAAGAAGTTTTACACCATCCAACCAAAGTATCAGAGATCTTGTATCAAAAATGAAATTGATACCCAACAACTCCCTTTTGCGAGAAAAAAAGATTGTTTTTTGTGATGACTCCATAGTTAGAGGAACACAATTAAGGGGCAATGTGAAACACCTATATGACTACGGAGCAAAAGAAGTTCACGTCCGCATCAGCTGTCCCCCTTTACTTTTCCCTTGCGAATTTATAAATTTCTCCGAATCTCGCTCTCCTCTTGAATTAATCACAAGAAGATATATTTTAATCAAAGAGGGGGCACATGACAAAAACATAGGTCAATACGTAAAATATAACTCCGAAGAGTATAAAAACATGGTTGAATACATCCGTGGCGAGCTCAACTTAGCATCACTTCAGTTCAACACCATGGAGCACCTAATCAAAGCAATAGGGCTACCAAAAGAGAAGATATGCACCCACTGTTTTGATGGTTCGAGTTATGGACAATAATTTTTTTTGGTTATTTACTAAATAGATATATCTTTGTGCCAACAACATGAAATAACTTCATTTCTGTCTAATTTTTATTATGAACATTTTTGTATCAAGTCTCAATTTTAGAGCAAGAAAAGAGGATCTTATCGCTCTTTTCTCAACGTTTGGTGAAGTAACATCAGCAAGAATTATTGTTAACAAAGAAACCCACAGATCGAAAGGTTATGGTTTTGTTGAAATGTCAGACGCAGATGGCAATGCTGCCATTGCTGCCCTTAACGGAACAGAACACATGGGTAGAACAATCAATGTTGCAGTGGGCAACGATCGTCCACCTAGACCAGAGCAAGCACAATAAGTTCTTACTCACACCTTACATAGAAAACGCCTTTGAATTATTCTTAGGTGTTTTTGTTCGTTATATCTATTTAACTATAGATAAAAGAAAAACGGGTGCGTCGATAACGCACCCGTAGATTTTTTATGGAGCACCTGTGTCGAGGTGGTATTGATGTGCAATCTTTTAGTAATGTGTGTATTATATGATCAAAACCAGCTGTAAAATGACTGGTAATATGACACTTATGTAATTGACGGGTGCGCAAATTGGAGCACCCGTGCGGGGGATCTGTGACTGAAGAAGTAGTGAGGTAAGTTGTTGACGGGTGCGCAAAATAGAGCACCCGTGCCAAGGATATA
>CAZSLC010000046.1:0-5393 GCA_964607675.1 uncultured Muribaculaceae bacterium | reverse complement strand
AAGCCAAAAACTCCTCGACTTCATTGACTCTGCCTCTGCTTGAAATATCGCCTGAATGGATAATCATATCCCCTTCGGGTAGCTCTATTTGGTGGTGCTTACCATGCGTGTCTGATACGAATATTATTTTCATATAGCGTAAAGAGTTGTTTGTTCCTTAATTATATTTGATACCTCTTCTCGAAACCACTGCAGAGATAATATTTCTATCTCTGCTCCGTGCGACAAAAGTTCCGGTCTGAAATCGTATGTTGGCTGGATGGCGTGGGCACGGTGGCGCAATTAGTGCCGACACTGACGATGCCTTGTGTCCGCAGTATTCACAATAAAAATTTGCCATAATATTTATGTATTAAAAAATTAGTAGGAGTATCTTTCAGTGTATTCCTGCCTGCAAAATTACTTGGTTGATATGCCGAATCATGGCAGAACGATTACTTTACCTCCATCCCTTTTAGCTTTTTAACATAAGCAGGAGTGTTCGCTTTTGGTGAAGATGGATGCAAAGCGTGAAATTTCTCCATTTTCCAATCACATATTGAAAGTAATTTTTCCCATATAGAATCGTTTATTGTTGAACCTTGAAAAAAGATGACATTTGGTTTTAAAATTTTTATCTCATCAATTAGAAGACATTCGATTTCTTCTCGTTGTCCAAACCAACTTCTATCTCCAGCCCCTGTTCTCAATTCTCTGTTTACTGTAACAAATTTATGCAAGTTAGTTTGTGCTACATTTGAAAGCAAATTCGGGTCTAATACGACATCTTTTTTTGCGTTTCTAATTGCAAAATCATTAGGACTTTCAATTTCGGCAAAATAATTCCAAGCATCTCTGTATGCTACCTCATATCTTGCAAATAACATAAGTGTAGCTATATATGTTCCAGCATTATACGGACTTTTCAAATTATACAAATCCATATTAACAAAGCCAGCACTTCTGTCTTCGAAAGTTTGAATAGTACCGTTTTCATCCATCCCCATATCATAGCCAACAAAAAGAATTTTTAGCGGCGCATTATGAAAATTCACCCCGATATGCGGCATTGTAGCAAAACGAAGTTCTCGACCTTGCGGAGCATTCTTCCAAATTCCAGTTAGAGAGTCAACACCTAATTTATCATAGAATCCATTATATCGTTCTTGAATTTGCTCTCTTAGTTGTTTTAATTGTAGGTTCATCTAAAGCAGTTTAAAGTTATAATATCTTTATTGCTATTTCTGCACACACCTCAGGGAATAAAGGAGCATCTGCTGTATCTTGTCTGGAGAGTCCATGACAATCGGTTGCCCACCCTGAATAGTAGTTCGGATATGGCTTTATGAGGCGATATAATTTATCTTTTACACTGAGCGAAATAATACACTCAAGTGTATCTGAAAAGTGAAGTGTTTGGTAATCAAGACTGTGAATTGAAAGATAATACGCCAATACTTGCTGGTAGTACTCTATTGTTTTGGGTGCATAAGAGTTATTTCGAGTTATATGTAGCAGAAAATGATTGTATCTTGCTAATAAATGTGGGCTCTTTGCCTGTTGCTTTCTGTCGGTAAAGTAATCTATTAATGGCTTCTTTAAGGTTTCGATTTCCTCCTTAAATGAGTCTGCCTCAAAATTATTTAGTGCAAAATATTCATACCTTACCAACGCTCTATCATTCTCGGATAAATCACCTAAATCTGAAAAGAGATCCCATGAATGATCTTCAACTTCATATTCAGTCTCTATTCTTTTGTAAAAACTATCTAACATAAAATATTTTGTTCCATTATTGTTTCTTTACTGATCATCCTTAGTTTCAAGCTGTCTACGCCCTGCCTCTATCTCTTTGACGAGTTCTTCCTCTGTCGGCAGGTAGGGCATAAATTTAGTGGCAAACAGGTTCTCGTTATCTTTCAATATCGAGTATTTTACGACCGTTTCGTTTCTGTCGGCACACAGAATAATGCAGATTGTCGGGTTATCTCCTTCGGGTTTTTTCAGATCGTCAAACATACGGCGGTACATATCCATTTGTCCGATGTCCTGATGTTTTAGTTGCCCAGCTTTCAAATCGATCAGCAAAAAACATTTCAAAATATAGTTGTAAAAAACAAGGTCGATGTAAAAATGCTCCTTTTCGGTAGCGGATACAGGTTGCAGTATGTCCAAAAACTCAAACACATAAGGGTCTTTGATAAAATCTGAAACCTGCAAAGTGTCGGTAGATTTTGCAGGGAGTGTTTCGCTTTTATCTTTTGACGATAAAAGCCGCTGGTAATAAAATGTATTGATATTGCGCTCCAGTTGGCGGACACTCCACGACTGTTCAGTGGCTTCTTTAAGGTAGAAGTTACGTGCATTCCCATCATCAACTCTCATTATCAATCTATTGTGGCTCCATGTCAATTTGCTACACACTGTGTAGCAAATTTCGAGATAGAACAAAAGTAAGCACCCGAAACCCTCCGAGTGCTTACCTTATCCTACATCATGTTAAGCTAATCATCTTCACTCTCATCCTCCCCCTTATCGTTCTGCCAACTGAATGTTTTTTGCACCACCTGCCCGTGATTATCCTCGATATACACATCAATAACCTGCTGGTCTGTACAGTGCGAAGTGTAATACATCTAAAAGGACCAAGCTATAGAATGGAAAACAGACAAACAATCTTTAATAATAATAACAAAGGACACTTAAAAATAGTCATTTGCATATAGCATATTACATGTCGAGCAAGATTGAACATTTTGTCAACCCTGTACTTCGGTGGATGACAATGCAAGGCAATGACGACGACAACCCATACAACAACCGAGGATTATTAACACTCTAAAACACAGCGTATGACAAAACATAAAAAGAAGTTCACCGACCGCCAACTATCGGAGCGGGCAAAGATAGAATCTGAATTATCAGATATTCCTCCGCTACATCCCTCAATCCGCTGAATCACCTCCGCTGAGGGTTTTGCCGACTATTACCTGCGTATGCGAGACCTCTACAACACCCAACTCGAAGCCTACGAACGCCTCGAAGACTTCCATATCGCCATCACTGGCAAACGCAGATACTCCGAGTTTGATAGTTTTAGAAGGGTATGTATTCGAATTTTTTCGTGACAAATAGCTTATATCAATTTATCAATATCATCTGCAAGTTTTAAATATATTTCTTCTCTCTCTGTATCTTTCATTCCCGATAATGGTTTATTAATTATGTTTACTGATTGATACTTTTGAAGCACTGAATTATTATATCTGCAAGGCTTAACAACAATTGGAAAAATACGAATTTTATCCTTACTTACATTCTCAAGAATTCGTGGTAATTCTTCCATTTGGATAAAGTCCGATGCTAAAAAGTCAGTAGATGCAATTAGGATTGCACCCGAAGCATTACTAATTGCATTAATTATATTTTGCTTCCAATCACTACCAGTCTGTATTTTAGAGTCATTCCAAATACTAATTTTACACCCCCGTTGCTCAAAATTCAAAACTTTTAGATGTGTTAATACCCTGTCCTTATAATCTTCATCTTTGTGTGAGTAACAAATAAAAATACTCTTAGAGCTATTCATTTGGCTATGTTCTTTTGAAATTATCTTAACGTCCTTGCATATTGCGTTCCCCTTACAAAATGACAATTCTATATAATCGTCATTTGATGCCAGAGGGTGACAAGGGTAGAAATATAGTCTTTTAAATCCACCCTTAAAATAACTCTCTTTTCCAAAATCAGAAACAGGGTTGCTTCCACACCACAATGTGTCCAGATTACAAAAACACATCCCATCTATCAAATGGGTCAATTCATTTCTGCTTATATCTAATTGTTTTAATTTTATTAATTTTTGCAAGTCATTAGGCAATTTCGTTATTCTATTCCCTGAAAGCCCTAATATCTCAAGATTCTGCAATAGATCAATTTGCTTCGGTATGGATGTTATTTTATTGTTATTTAGGATTAATGTTTTCAATTTGGACAGTTTACAGCATCCAACCTGAATTTGAGATATCTCATTGTTTGAAAGGTTTAGAACCTTGAGTTTCGCTAATTCTTTGATTTTTGTAGGGATTGACTTGATTTTATTTTTGCTTAGGTTAAGTTTTCTGATATTCTTACATAAGAATATTTCTTCTGGGAACTCTGTTAGTTCCGCATTTACAAGAGTTAAACTTGTAACTTTGTCATATGGTTTATTTATAATTCTATTCATATCAAAATAAATCATTATCTTTGTACTAAACTCGGACTATGGAAGGTAGCGAGTATAAATAAGTGAACTACAATAGGAGGAAAAACCTAATATTGTGCGGAAAAACCGTTCTGTAAAATTGAAGGCTTGAAAAATCAAACTCATGGGGTTGCATGGTAAAACCGTTCTACGGGTATATTCATTCAAACCCAAAAAGCAGGGTGACTTTCAGTAATTCAATTTTCGAGTTCATAAGCTCTGGCTTACTTCACACCTTTTTCTACAAAGATAATTATTTATCTTTCTTCTTGTTTAAGACTAGAGACTTTGTCTCGTAAGAAATTGTAGATACCTCGTTAAGTTTGCTAATATAAAAAGCAAATTAAATGAGGTGGTTTTCTTTTGATATATTCCGTAATGGGCAGAGGTTTGACAGCTCGGCTGAGTTCGAGAATGCTGTTAACAAGACTCTCACTGCCGATACTGTTGTCGATGCCACACGCAAGCTATACATCTCCGAGGAGGGAGCATTGAACCTTTCGGCGGTGTGGGCGTGTGTGAGGATACTGTCGGATACCGTTGGGACACTGCACATTCACCTTTACAAACCTACTGAGCAGGGTCGAGAGCGACAATACACCCACTCCTGCTATCGTCTGATGCAAGCCCCAAACTCTTTCTCCAATCGCTTCGATTTGATGCACCACCTGATCATCTCTTGTGCATTATGGGGCAACGGCTATGCACGTATCTATTGGGATAAAAACTCTCGACCCGCTCGTTTACAATTTATCCACCCTGCAAGGGTTGAACCAGTGCTTACCCCAAGCGAGGAGCTGTTTTATCGCCTTGACTTGAGGAAGCTTATCCATAACAGCGACATGATTCACCTCAAAGGGTTGTCAACCAATGGCATCAAGGGTAAAAGTCCAATAGCCGTGCATCGAGACAATCTTTCGCTCACGTTGGCTGCACAATGCTTATATCCCTTTGCTTTTGGAGGAAGAATTCAATCGCAAATTGCTCCGCTACGATGAGTTTGAGGAGTATTACTTCTTATTCGGTCTCAACGGGCTGCTTCGTGGGGATGCCAAAACACGTTTTGAGTATTTCATAGACGTAGGCAGAGCTTTCGATGTACAGCCCAGTCTCCTCGTCCGACAATTTCTCAAAAGTTTCTGAATTGTGAAACAGGCTTATTGCAGCA
>CAZSLC010000045.1:0-6096 GCA_964607675.1 uncultured Muribaculaceae bacterium | reverse complement strand
TATTGTTTACCCTTCGGGTATGCTTTTCCTCTCGCTTAATCGGCTATTTTACCTCTTCAAAATCCACATCTGTTACTTCTCCATCCTGATTGCTTGAGCCTGAGGCTGAACCGCTGTTTGAGGTGTTGTTTGAGTCTGCTCCTGGGTTGCTACCTGCACCTGGGTTAAATCCTGCACCTGCTCCTGCACCTGCTCCTGATGCTTGGGCTGCTTTGGCCATATCTTCGGATGCTGCATGCCAAGCGTTGTTGAGGGCTTCAGTAGCACGCTCGATGGCTGTGATCTCTTGTGACTTATGTGCCTCTTTCAATTGTCCGAGGGCATTTTCAATTGCACCTTTCTTGTCAGCAGGGATCTTGTCGCCATACTCTTTAAGGTTCTTTTCGCTTTGGAAAATCATGGCGTCAGCTCCATTGATTTTGTCAATTCTCTCCTTCTCTGCTTTATCTGCAGCTTCGTTGGCTTTGGCTTCGTCTCTCATTTTCTTGATCTCATCGTCACTCAATCCTGAAGATGCTTCGATACGTATCTTTTGCTCTTTGCCTGTAGCTTTATCTTTTGCAGATACGTTTAAGATACCGTTTGCATCGATGTCAAAGGTCACTTCGATTTGAGGAATTCCTCTTGGTGCTGGTGTGATGCCGTCTAAGTGGAATTTCCCGATGGTCTTGTTGTCACGAGCCATTGATCTCTCACCTTGAAGGATATGTATCTCTACTGATGGTTGGTTGTCTGCCGCAGTTGAAAAAGTCTCTGATTTGCGTGTAGGGATTGTGGTATTGGATTCGATAAGTTTTGTCATTACTCCACCCAATGTCTCTATTCCAAGTGATAGAGGGGTTACATCAAGTAGAAGTACGTCTTTCACATCTCCTGCGAGAACACCACCTTGAATAGATGCCCCTACGGCTACTACTTCGTCAGGGTTGACACCTTTGTTGGGTACTTTGCCAAAGAACTTTTCTACTATCGCTTGGATAGCTGGGATACGAGTTGATCCACCCACTAACAACACTTCGTCAATATCAGATGCTTTCATGTTTGCATCTTGAAGGGCCTTACGACATGGCTCTATGCTTCTTTGAATCAATGAGTCAGATAATTGTTCAAATTTAGCACGTGAGAGTGATCTTACCAAGTGTTTTGGAACACCGTCAACAGGCATTATGTAAGGAAGGTTGATCTCTGAAGTGGTTTGACTTGAAAGCTCAATCTTAGCCTTTTCTGCAGCCTCTTTCAATCTTTGAAGTGCCATAGGGTCTTTTCTAAGGTCTAATCCAGAATTCTCTGCTTTGAACTCTTCTGCAAGCCAGTCTATGATCACTTGGTCAAAATCATCACCTCCAAGGTGAGTGTCGCCATTTGTTGATTTTACTTCAAATACACCATCGCCGAGTTCCATGATTGAGATATCGAATGTACCACCACCAAGGTCGTAAACGGCTACCTTCATGTCTTTATGTTTTTTATCAAGTCCGTATGCAAGAGCAGCTGCCGTAGGCTCGTTGATAATACGTTTTACCTTAAGGCCTGCAATCTCACCAGCCTCTTTTGTAGCTTGACGTTGTGAGTCGCTGAAGTACGCAGGTACTGTGATAACGGCCTCTGTAACTTCCTGTCCAAGATAATCTTCAGCTGTCTTTTTCATCTTTTGAAGAATCATTGCTGATATTTCTTGTGGGGAATATAATCTTCCGTCAATGTCGACACGTGCAGTGTTATTGTCACCTCTAACTACTTTGTATGGCAGTCTTTTAACTTCTTGTTGTACTCTGTCAAAAGGTTCACCCATCAATCTTTTAATTGAAAAGATGGTCTTTTGAGGATTTGTAATCGCTTGCCTTTTGGCTGGATCACCAATTTTTCTTTCACCATTGTCTGCAAATGCAACTACAGATGGTGTTGTTCTTTTTCCTTCACCATTAATGATAACAGTAGGCTCGTTACCTTCCATCACTGCTACGCATGAATTGGTTGTTCCAAGGTCTATTCCTATAATTTTTCCCATAATATTTATAAATTTTTAATTGTTTCTAAATTGTTATGCTCTCTTTATATCGAAGATTGTGCCAAAGCAAAAAAAAACCACCAAACTGACATTGTGTCATATTGTTTAAATGATTATTATTTTATTGCTTTGCACAATTATTATGGAACAAACTGAATTTATAAGCTACCGTACTATCTCGGAGCAGGAGTTTAACGATATAACAAGTCGTATTCTCTATGAAGATAATCACATATTGATAATTAATAAAAAGGTGGGGGAGATTGTGCAAGGGGATAAAACTGGGGACGAGGCCCTTTCAGAGACCTTAAAAGCCTTTATAGCGCAGCGAGATAGCAAGCCTGGTAGAGTGTTTATGGGGGTGCCGCATCGACTTGACAGACCTGTCAGTGGGGTAGCCATTTTTGCCAAAACATCAAAGGCCTTGGAGCGACTCAATGAGTCTTTCAGAAATGGGGAAATGAAGAAAATATATTGGGCTTTGGTGGAAAAATGCCCACCTGAACAAAGTGGTGAGCTGGTTCACTATCTGCTTCGCAATGAGAAACAAAATAAGTCATATCCCTACGATAAGCCAAAAGAGGGAGCTAAGGAGGCTCGGTTGAAATATAGAGTCCTTGGAGCAACAAAAAGTTATTATTTGGTTGAGGTGGAGCTTCTTACAGGTCGTCACCATCAAATTAGGGCTCAGCTCTCTGCCATAGGGTCACCAATAAAAGGGGACCTCAAATATGGAGCACGTCGTTCCAATAAGGATGGTGGTATCTCATTGCATGCCCGTAGTGTCACGCTTACTCACCCTACCAGAAAAGAAAAAATAACAGTCGTTGCCCCTTCGGATATGGAAGCGATGGTAGTAGATTAATTCCCTATGCCCTCTCGTATTTCGGTAGAGGAGATATCATACAACGGAGCTTCGGCGAGGAAGCGTAGCTTGATTTTGGAAGAGAGCGCAGAGTAGTGATGGCATAGTGCCTCTGCATCGTACCCCCTTCGTGGATATACCCACACTTCAAACATCTCCAGGAGGTCTCTCCATCGGTGCCAATCTTCAATGATTGCAATATTGTCCCCTCCGATGATAAGGATAAATCTCTTATCAGTCTCATTCTCTTTGAAATGGAGTAGGGTATTGATGGTGTAGAGGGGTGTAGGGAGGTGAAATTCGATATCGGAGACTTCAATTTTCCCAAGGGGGAAATCTCCCGATTCAACAAGATGTGCCACTTCGTCTCTGAGATTTTTCAGACGAATCTCTGGGGAGGAGAGGACTTTAGCATCTTTTAAAGGATTTTTCGGAGAGAGGACTAACCGTACCTGATCAACATTGCATTTCTCAATGAGGTACCTTGCTATTGCGATGTGGCCATAGTGCAGTGGGTTGAATGATCCAAAATAGAGGGCACAAGTCATTTTATAAAATTTTTAACAACCTTTTCTGCCTCTAAGAGGGCCTCATGCAGGTTGTCATTGACCAATATGTAGTCGAAATATGATTCGTAGGTTAGCTCTTCTGCCGCTTTTGCCACCCTTATTTCAATGGCCTCTGCCGTATCTGTCTTTCTACTATTGAGCCTTTGGCGAAGGATCTCAATAGATGGTGGCTTGATGAAAATAGCGAGGGCCTGCTTACCAAAAAGTTTTTTAAGGTTGACACCACCCTTGACATCTATGTCAAATACAATAGTTCCCCCATTACCCCAAATTCTCTCCACCTCCGAACGGAGGGTTCCGTAGTAGGAGCCAGAGTAAACCTCTTCATATTCAACCAATTCATCCCTTGAAATAAGCTCCTTAAATTGCTCTGAGGTGAAGAAATAATACTCTTTTCCATTGCACTCTTTTCCACGTGGAGCCCTTGATGTGGCAGATATTGAGAATTGTAAAGTGGGGAACTCTTTAAGTAGATGAGAGACAATAGTGCTTTTTCCTGCCCCAGAAGGAGCAGAAAAAATTATTACCCTTTTATTGCTGTTTCTATTCATACAGGTCGCTTTCCTTCTCGATTTTGCTAAAATCGACTAAGAATTGTCCAATCTCCTTGATGCAATCCTTCAAAAACCTCTCTCCTTTCTCTGGGGTAGATGCATACGGACACCCCACTCCAGTATCATCAGTGGTAAGGCGCCATTTGCGAGGCAGCCATGCCCATTTTTTCTTCAACCCTTTGATTTTCATTGTGTGCTCTGTGCCACCTCCAGCCATTTCCAAAGGGAGGACCAAATCAGGGCGGTACGCTTGCATACAAGAGGTCTCCTCTTCACCAGCATGGTCGCCAGGCTCTTCGAAGTAATCATTGACATTGCAAGCATTCCACCAATTGATATTTACAATCAATATTTCGGGATATTCGAGGGAGAGCTCTCTGATGATAGGTTTGAAATCATTTCCACCGTGGCCGTTGAGGATGACGAGCTTTTTGAAACCATGTCCGCTGAGCACTTGAAGAATGTCTTCGAGAATCTTCTTATGGGTAGAAGGGTTCATATTCATGCAAAGCATAATATCCATTTGTCCATTGTTTACACCATAAGGAATTGGAGGGAGAACTACACTCTTAGCACCACGCTCCCATGCGTATTTTGCAGAATCGAGGGCAACCTTCTCTGCTAACATCGTGTCTGTTCCGTATGGTAGATGGTAGTTGTGAGCCTCTGTTGCACCGATTGGTAAAATAGCTATTTTATACTCTTGATTTTTGACATTTTGCCAATTATTATGAGCTAAATTATAAGGTTCCATAGAAAATGATTTAATATTTACCACAAAAATATCTATTTTTGTATGATTATTGCAAAGAAAAATTACATACTTGATATTAACACGTTAAAATATACTATTATGATTTCGTACAAAAATTTAGGATTAGTAAACTCGAGAGATTTGTTTGCTAAAGCAGTGAAAGGGGGATATGCCATCCCTGCATTCAATTTTAATAACATGGAACAAATGCAGGCTATTGTAGCGGCTTGTGTAGAGACCAAATCTCCAGTTATCCTTCAGGTTTCGAGCGGAGCAAGGAAGTATGCTAATCAAACTATTCTAAGATACTTGGCTCAAGGAGCTGTTGAATATGCAAAAGAACTTGGCTGCAATGTTCCTATTGTATTGCACCTTGATCATGGGGATACATTTGAACTTTGCAAATCATGTATAGAATATGGCTTCTCATCGGTGATGATTGACGGATCGCATCTTCCTTATGACGAGAATGTAGCCCTTACTAAAAAAGTAGTTGAGTATGCACACAAATTTGATGTAACTGTTGAAGGTGAACTTGGAGTCCTTGCTGGTGTCGAAGATGATGTTAAGGCAGAGGCTCATACATATACACAACCTGATGAAGTAGAAGATTTTGTTAAAAAGACTGGTGTTGACTCTTTGGCAATCTCTATCGGAACATCTCATGGTGCTTTCAAATTTAAACCAGGACAAAAGCCACAAATAAGGCTCGATATCCTTGCAGAGATCGAAAAACGTATACCTGGATTCCCTATTGTTCTTCACGGCTCATCATCAGTACCTCAAGATATAGTAGCAGAGATCAACCATTATGGTGGGAAATTGAAAGATTCTATCGGTATTCCTGAAGATCAGTTACGTGCTGCTGCCAAATCTGCTGTATGTAAAATCAATATTGACAGTGATGGACGTCTTGCGATGACCGCTGCTATTAGGAAGGTTTTTGTTGAAAAACCAGAAGAATTTGACCCACGTAAATATTTAGGGCCTGCAAGAGATAAGCTCAAAGAACTTTATAAACACAAGATTTATGATGTTCTCGGTAGCAATGATAAGATGTAAAGAATTGGTGCGGCGGTTCCCCATAAGCGTTTTGCTTGTATTGGGGGTTGCCGCACTTGCTTTTATAGCGATATATAATGACAATTTTGCTTTTGTTCCAATAGGGTGGTGGGCTTTTTTTTCGATAGGGTCTATTCTGAGCGTGGCATTACTCCTTTTTCTGGAAGAGTATTTTTCTAAATTTAAAAGTGGGCTTATTACCCTTTTATTCGTTGCATTATGGGGGATATATTCATTATTCTTGCCAGAGGCCATTAGCGATTTATCAATAGCAAAAAAGATTG
>CAZSLC010000044.1:0-6809 GCA_964607675.1 uncultured Muribaculaceae bacterium | reverse complement strand
CATCAATAACAATGCAAATAGTGACTGGAATCAGAGAAATGTTCGTTTCGGATGGATTGACTTTATCGATGATTATGAGGTTTCTAAGGCTTTGTTGGATACTGTCGCTGATTGGGGAGTGAGCAGAGGTATGGTGACGATGAATGGCCCACTTGGTTTTTCTGATATGGATAAAGAGGGGATGTTAGTTGAGGGGTTTGAGAATATACCTTCTATAACCACAATTTATAATTATCCATATTATCCAAAACATCTTGAAAAATATGGCCTTGTAAAGGAGATTGATTGGTATCAAAGAAAATTTAAAGTTCCAGAGCTGGTACCTGAAAAGCTTTCTAAATATGATAAGATTGTCCAATCTCGATACAAAGTCAGAGTGTTTGATTCAAAAAGGGGAAGAGATTTTAAAGCTAAGGGGTATGAGATGTTTAATGTGTTAAACAACTCTTTTTCAGTTTTATACGAATTTACAAGGCTTAATGAGAGGCAGATACGATTGTATATCAATCAATATTTCCCATTTATAAATCGAAAACTTGTCTGCTTTGTCGTTAATGAGAAGGAAGAGGTGGTGGCTTTTGCAGTCACTATGCCCTCTTTGAGCAAAGCAGTAAAATCAGCAAAAGGGAAGCTTTTCCCATTTGGATTTATAAAAATGTTAAAAGCACTGAGAAAAAATGACTTCATAGAGATGTATATGATAGGAATTGTACCTGAATATCAAAATAAAGGGCTTAATGCAGTTATTTTCAATCACCTACATTCTAATTTTATTAAGTTAGGAGTTAAGGAGGTGGTTACTAATCCACAACTGGAAACCAATACATCTGTTATTTCACTTTTTGATTATTATGATTCAACTCCCTATATGACAAGGCGTTGTTATATTGGTAACATATCTAAGTAGATCCTCAATGTCCATGTGCATCCTATATCTCCAATAGTGTTTTGGATTTGCAGGGTTATTAATTCTTTCCCCATTAGTGTCTTGGTTTCTGATGGAGCCATCTGTTGAGAGCCAATCTTGAAGAGGAAGTATTACAAGCATGGAAGAGCTGTGTATGTGTTGATTGATAATTTTTTCACAAATCCATGGTTCACAGTAGAAAGGGGCTTTGCCCTTTTCGTGCAATATCGTATTGAAGTATGATTGTCTTATCTCTTCACTCTCTTCCCACCACCCCCTGATGGTACTTGTGTCATGTGTCCCTGTAGTGGCTACACTTAAATATGGATACTGTGACGGTAGGGCAAATTGCATTTTAGGATCTTTAGGCATCCTCTGTATCTCAAGAGAGAGCATTTTTAAATTGTTAACTACCTCTGGAACGCAATCTGGAATCATCCCCAGATCTTCGGCACATGTGAGCATATTGGTTGAAGATATGAGCTGTGGTAGCTTCTTCATGGCCTCTTCTCCCCAAAAATGGTTGTGTCTTTTGTAGAAGAAATTGTCATACAAAGTGTTGAAGGCTCTCTTGCTTTCCTCAGAGAGGGCTTTGTAGGAGTATGTAAATTGAGCAGAAATCTTTGGGTGAAATTTTCCATTTTGTATTGGATCTTCAATGAAAAGAACCTCCCCTACAAGTGCCATAAGGGCATCTTTTATATCACTTTCTGCCCCATTAAAGTAAATCTCAATTTTTTTCTGAGTATCGAATTGAGATTTAAGGGTAAATACTTCGAATTGATTGCTCTCTAAAAATCTATCCATCACCATATCCACCTGATCACCAAATATTTCCCTAAGCTGGTAATATCTGATATAGGGCTTGGTGTCTCTGTAAAAATCAAAGCTGTAGCCAAAATGTTCTATTTCCTCAAGGGTATATGGCAGGGCTGGAGAAAAATGTCCCATAAGTCCACTTATCTGATTAGTAGGGATTTCCCATATCCTAAAAAAGCCAAGTACATGATCTATGCGGTATGCATCAAAATACTGGGCCATTTTCTGAAATCTATCCCTCCACCACTGGTAGTTGTCTTTTTCCATGGCATTCCAATTGTATGTTGGGAATCCCCAATTTTGTCCCTCTGCGGAGAAATCATCTGGAGGAGCTCCTGCCTGTGATGTCATGTTAAATAGCTGGGGTTTCACCCATGCGTCAACACTATTCGGTGTGATGCCAATAGGGATATCCCCTTTCAACGCAATTCCCTTCGAATGAATGTAGCTCACCGCATCCGAAAGTTGCAGATGTAGATGGTATTGAAGAAACAAATAAAAGTTGTCATCACTGCATTTTTGGTGCGAATAGCGGGAGTCCTTTCCCCATTTGGTAAAATCGGCAGTGCTATATTTATCTCTTAAAGAGCAAAATGCGCAGTATGGATCGAGCCATCCCTTGTTGTCTTTGTAAAAACTCTTGAATTTTTTATCAGAAAAATGTTCTTTTGAGTACTTATCAAATAGGATATGGAGATATTTCATTTTGAGGTTAAGTACTTTTTCGTAGTCAACTTCATGCAGGTCATTTAGGATCTTGCACTCCTTGTTGAAGGTGGTAGTATCTTTCTTATTATTAAATGTGCCAATTGTTGGAAGATTGAGATAAATAGGATGGAGGGCCATCACAGAAATAGCTCCGTATGGATATGAGTCGAGCCAGCTTTTAGTAGAAGTGGTGTCGTTGATTGGGAGAATTTGGATGAAACTCTGCCCGATAGAAGCGACCCAATCGGCAAAAGGTTTCAAGTCTGAAAATTCTCCGATGCCAGATCCATTTTTAGTGCGAAGGGAGAAAACAGGGATTGCAGTGCCGAAGAAATGGGGATGGATGGGAGGGAAATTAGCAGAAGAGTATTCAAATAAATGTGAGGAGTGGCATTGCATGGTTGGCACAATGAGTATTCTGTTAGTGCCATTTTCCCACAAGATTTCACCACTGGTGCTGTTCTTTTTTAAAAATTTGAACTCAAGCCTTTGGGGTATTGTGTCAGCGTTGAGGCAGATTTCCCATTTTGCCCCCCTGAGAGGTGTCATCTTTATAGCCTTGTCTGTGTCCCATTCTCCAAGAATGGTGCTATCTCCACAAATGTATATATCATTATCTTTTTCTATGAGTGGGATTGTTGCCCTGATAATGATCTCTTTGTGGAAAGAGGGTCTCTTATGACTCTTTTCGATTTTATGTGTGAAAAAGAGATCTGTAAATGGGGCCGTCAAGAAGGGTGCATTGGAATCGTTGCCTTGCCATTGGTCATGAAGGAGCATTTGTTCTTTCTCTTTATTGAGTAGAATTGCCCTTCCAGCACCAACTTCAAAGAGAAAGCTGTTTCCACACTTTACAAAATACCTATATGTAAAAGTATGATTCTTCGTCCATTCAATCTCTATACTCTTGGTCCATTCAAAAGAGTTATTAAAATCCATTTTGACGGCATCTTCTATTTTATCGCTACCCAATTGGGGGGTGGAGCCAGTAATATAAAGATCTTCCCCATATTTAGTTATGTAATTGATTGAAAAGTGAATAGTCATAGTTTGATTTTTGTTACAAATTTACTAAATTTGGAGAATATAAGCCATAAATAAGTAGTCATGAATAATTATTTTGTCAAAACAACTAATAGAAAATGCAACTTGAAAAAGGCTCATCTTATAGTGTTATTATTTGTAATAGCTCACGCTTTGCTATGTCTTTTATTCCGTATATTTAATTTGAAAGATGCTCTCGGATTGACACTATTGACTGTTATGATGATTTATTCGGTCACAAGGTTCTTTAAGGCACCGATAGATGTCTTTATTGGCCTTGCTTTTCTCTCTTGTTTTGCTGGGTTTTTTCTTGGCACAAAGGGGGCTGAATATCTAAATATTCTTTTACCTCATTTCGGATTTTGGAACAATGTCTTGACAACGGCCATTGTTACTGAACTGCTTGGATTAATAAACATCTTACTTGTTTTCAAGAGTGGAGAAATCGATAAAAAATAATATTGCGGCGTTAATTGCCCTTGTCATCTTAATAATCATCATCGTGGGTATCAGAATGTTGGTAGAGGGGCTTTTACCCATTTTTCATGATAGATTTGGACTTGATTTTGGTGATTATCTCTTTCAGACATTATCCAATTATCCTATAACGATAACGATGATTGTTGCTGATTTTGTGATTGTAAAGGTATTAGTAAAAAAGATTTCCTATGATGGAAAAATATATCTAAAGACTTTTATCGAATTTATATGTGTTAGTGTCATTTCGTTATGTGCCTCTGTTGTTTATGGATTGTTAAACGCCGAAGTTATCTTTTACTCTTTTATCACAAACTTTCTTTTCAATGTAGTCTTGGTAATTATTCTCGATCTCTCATTTTACTACAGGTGGGTAAATAAAAAAGCCCTGAATCGTGAAATTGAACAAAGGGTAAAAGCTAATTATAAATATCAACTTCTAAAAAGTGAAATGGATCCCCATTTTCTTTTCAATTCGTTAAATGTACTTGATCAACTTATCTTTGAGAATCAAGAAAAAGCGAGCGAGTATGTAAATAAACTTGCACTTGTTTATAGATATTTACTAAAGATAGAATCTGATTCTTTTGTATTGCTTGAAGAGGAATTGGAGTTTGTTAAGAAGTATGTAGATCTCCTTAATGAGAGATTTGGAAATGGTTTAGTGGTAAAAATAGAAATTCCAGAAAAATATCACGAATCAAAGATAATACCATGTGCCATTCAGATGATGATAGAAAATGCAGTAAAGCATAATGTTGTAAACACTAATCACACCTTGTATATAGATGTGAAAGTAAGTGGAGATGAATTAGAGATTAAGAACAACATATGCAGAAAGAAGAAAATTGTATCTCATACGGGAATAGGAATCAATAATATTAGGGAACAGTATCAATTGCTTTTTAATAAGGATATCACCATCAGTGATGACAACAAATTTTTTGTCGTAAAAATACCTATTGTCCAATGATTATTTAGCCTCTTTTCGCCATTTAGATGGAGGCATTTTTTCACTTTCGTTAAATACTTTTCCAAAACTATTTCCAGATGAGAAACCAGATTCAATAGCTATCTGTTCTATACTCTTTTCTGGAGAGTTTTTTAATAACTGCTTAGCATATTCAATACGATGGTAGTTTATCCAAGAGCGGAAAGTACATTTAAATCGAGAATTTATATAATTAGATAAATATGTGCGATTAGATAAAATAGTAGTAGCTACCCGATCTATAGTTATACCATTTTCACGAAACCCCCCTTCAGCCACCCACTTGTCGAGTAATTCTGCTATTTGTTGCACATATCTATCATTTTGTTTCTGTTCACAATTATTAAAAGGTAACACATTCGATTCAATATCCAACCCATTTTTAGTCTCAGCTATCTCTTCTTCCATAGTTTCTGCCATTGCTACTTTCATAGAACCATAGTTCAGTGCATAATTCATAAAAGACATATAAATATAGGAAAACATAAAAATACCAGCAAACATTTGTATAGCTACGCACCACTTCGGAGTAAAAGCCAATACAGCACCACTTAGCCCGAAAGCAATGATTCCCCAAGTACTTTTATAAAGCCACCGCACAAATACATTTACATTTTCAGCATAATAATTGTCTACCTTATATGTAGCTTGGCGATAAACAGTAAAAAATTGCAGTATTATAAGGCAAGCTTGCCAAAAAAAGAATGCAGCTGTAGCTATCTGAATAGCAGTACGAAGTGTACCATCAAGGCAGAGAGTAGCACACCATAGCAACAGCATACACACAGCCCACTTTCCCATATCTCTAAATATCTGATGCTTAGATATATATTCAGGAGTAAGCAGTGATATAAACGCCATGCCGAAAAGAATAGCCTCCAAATAAAAAATAGTAATATTAAGAGCAATTGCTATATAAGGAAACGATGTACGAAACCCAAATATCAATTGGAGCAGCACTTGTATTCCAAAAAATATCAAAGCTACGCCAAGAATTCGGCGAGACCTATCATATGAAAAGTATATACTTTTCTTGGGAGTCTTCGCTAAAAGCATACTTATGCCAAATGTAAATAAGGTAATACAAGCTACTAAAAGTGAATAATTATATAAAGCATCTATCATTTTTTATAAAACTAATAAGCATTGGAATCAAAAATTTTTCTATTATGGCTATCACATAGCCATAATAAATTCGTTAAAACGACAAAAATTCATCAAAACGTACAAATATACACCCTTTGGAAATTATTATTCAAAAATCAAATAATAAGATTATAAATTTGCTCCCTTTTTAATGAATCAAATAATTATTTATGAACAAGAACACTGGTGGTGACTACATCTCACCCGAAATAGATGTAATAGTAATAGAGATCGAGCAGGGCTTCGCCGTGAGCGGTGGTAGCACAGAGGGCTTAGGAGATCAGACAGGTAGTTGGTAATAGTGAAAATCATGAAAAGAATAGAAATCATGAAAATGAGACAAAAAATACATATTTTGCAAGGAATGATAACCCTGCAATTAATCAAAAGATGGAGTAATGCTACTCATGCATTAGGATCAGTAGTATCATCAATAGTAGTAAAATTAGTAAGATCAGTAGCATCAATCGCATTGATAGCAATGCCAATACTCACTTCGTGCGAGAAGGGAGAAAAACCTACAAATGGGGGAGAAGGAAATATTATCACCCTCACTGCTACATCAGAACTGCCTGATACCAAGACCTCACTTGGGAATTTAAATGTAGTCAATTGGACAGCAGATGATAAGATCACCACATTTTGGGGAAATAACGCCACAGCAGCAGAGTTTACACTCTCCACAGGAGATGGAACTACCTCTGCAACATTTACTGG
>CAZSLC010000043.1:0-7152 GCA_964607675.1 uncultured Muribaculaceae bacterium | reverse complement strand
GGGGGTGCGTCACATGTGGTCGTGACAAGGGCTTGTGGCTGGGGTTGTGGCAAGGTGATTTGGCAAGGTGATTTGGCAAGGGTTGTGGCTGCTATTGAGGGAAGTGCTTGTGGCTGGGGTTGTGGCAAGGGTGTGATCTTTAAATAATGTATGTGGTAAACGTTCAAAATTCAACGTTAACATATTAGTAATGTGATGCTTGCATAATTGACGGGTGCGCAAATTGGAGCACCCGTGCCGAGGATAAAGATTGGGGGTGCGTCACATGTGGTCGTGACAAGGGCTTGTGGCTGGGGTTGTGGCAAGGTGATTTGGCAAGGTGATTTGGCAAGGGTTGTGGCTGCTATTGAGGGAAGTGCTTGTGGCTGGGGTTGTGGTAAGTGCTTGTGGAATGGGTTGTGAGTTGAAAAAACCCCAGAGGTTTAAGAAACTTCTGGGGTTATTTTTGTATAGGTGAAGGGTAAATTATTCTTCTCCTACTATTTCAATTTTAACAGTTGCTTTGATGTCTTTGTAGCATTTTACTATTACATCATATATGCCGATTTCTTTGATATTGTCTCCCGAAACAAATGTGATGTTTCTTCTATCAATATCAAATCCTTGTGTTGCAAGTCCTTCTGCTACTTGAATGTTGTTGATTGATCCAAATATTTTACCTGTTGAACTAACTTTTGTAGGTATTTTGATTTGTAATCCTTCAAGCTTTGCTGCTAACGCTGTAGCATCTTCACGGAATTTAGCTTCTTTGTGAGCTCTTTGTTTCATGTTTTCTGCATGGACTTTTTTTGCAGAAACTGTAGCAACGGTTGCTAAACCATTTGGAATCAAAAAGTTTGTAGCATAACCTGCTTTAACAATAACGATGTCATCTTTGTGCCCTAATTTGGCAACATCTTCTTTAAGTATAATTTCCATATCCTCTTTCTCCTTATTTCAATAAATCTGTTACATATGGAAGCAAAGCAAGGTGTCTTGCACGCTTAACTGCTTGAGCTACTTTCTTTTGGAATTTAAGAGAAGTACCAGTGAGACGACGAGGAAGGATTTTACCTTGCTCATTAAGGAAACGTTTCAAGAATTCTGCGTCCTTGTAGTCAACATATTTAATACCTGTCTTTTTGAAACGACAGTATTTTTTCTTTTTTACCTCTACTGTAGGAGGATTCAAATAACGAATTTCATTGTTTGTAGCCATAATCTAATACCTCCTTATTTAGCTTCTTGTTTGTTTGCTCTTCTGCGCTCTGCATAAGAGATTGAATGTTTGTCCATTGCAAAGGTGAGGAAACGAATAATCTTTTCATCACGTCTGTAGTTGATCTCTAATTTGTTGATAAACTGTGTGTCTGCTTTGAACTCAAACAGGTGGTAGAATCCTGTTGTCTTTTTTTGGATTGGATAGGCTAATTTCTTTAAGCCCCAGTCCTCTTCGTAAACTATCTCTCCTCCTTCTGAAGTGATGAGATTACGATACTTTTCTACCGCTTCCTTCATCTGTGCCTCAGATAAAACGGGAGTTGCAATGAAAACGGTTTCGTACTGTTTTAACATCTTGTGTTGTAATTAAATTATTAATAAATAAGCCCTTTTGGATTTACCAAAAGGGCTGCAAATATAATAATATTCTGTTAAACAACAAATTATTTCTTAGGTGCGTTCTTGAGTACTTCTACTAAGAATCTCCACCATTTATCTACTGTTGAAATGAGGGCTCTTTCGTCTGGTGAGTGTGGAGAACGAAGGGTGGGACCACATGATACCATGTCCCAATTGGGGTATGCTCCCGCTAAAATACCACATTCTAATCCTGCGTGGATGGCTTTTACTTGAGGTTCTACTCCGAACATTTTTGCATAGATCTCTTTCATTTCTTTTAAGATTGCCGATTTCATGTTGGGTTGCCATCCTGAATAGCCTCCTGTGAGGGTTACTTTTGCCCCTGCTAGCTCAAAGGCTGCACGAATTTCCTCACTTAGTGCCTCTTTTGCTGAATCTATTGATCCTCTCATAAGGGTTTTGATGAAGATTTTACCGTTTTCTGATTTTACTATTGCAAGATTGTTTGATGTTTCTACTAGGTTTTCCATTACTAAACTTAGTCTATCTACTCCACAAGGGCATGCTGCAACTGCCATCATAGCACGAAGGGCTACGTCTGATGCCATCACTTTATCCCCTTTTGCTGGGGTTATTTGTACTTCAAGTGCAGGATCAATTGGTTCATATTCGTTTTTGATATTGGCAGTGAGTTCTTTTGCAAATGCTGCTGCTTCTGCTACTTTTGAGGTTGGTAGGGCATATAGTGCTGTTGCTTCACGTGGGATTGCATTTCTGAGGTTGCCCCCTTCGATGGAGATGAGTTTTCCTCCCATCTCGCGAAGGAATGGGATAAGGTAACGAACTATTATTTTGTTGGAATTGGCACGGCCTTCGTTGATTTCCATTCCTGAGTGACCTCCTCGGAGTCCTTTGACTACTATGTTGAATACTTCATATCCTTGTGGAAGTGGTTCTTCTTTGTATTCGAATTCTGCGGTTGCATCTAAGCCTCCTGCACATCCTACATATAGCTCTCCTTCGTCTTCTGAGTCAAGGTTGATTAAAATATCTCCTTTTAGAAGCCCGCTTTTTAGAGCCCTTGCTCCTGTCATACCTGTCTCTTCATCAATGGTGAAAAGTGCTTCGATGGGGCCGTGTTGGAGATCTTTTGCCTCTAAAACAGCCATTGCTGCTGCACAGCCTAAACCGTTGTCTGCTCCAAGTGTGGTTCCTGTTGCATATACCCACTCTCCCTCTATTCTTGGCTTAATAGGGTCTGTATCCCAGTTGTGTTTTACATCTTTGTTGTTTTGGGGTACCATATCAACGTGACCTTGTAGGATGATGCCTTTGCAGTTCTCCATTCCTGGTGTTGCAGGTTTGCGGATAATGATGTTTCCTACTTCGTCTTTTATGGTTTCAAGCCCTAAGTCTTTTCCGAATTTTTCAAGGAAGGCTACTGCCTTTTGTTCTCTTTTTGATGGTCTTGGTATTTGAGTGAGTGAATAAAAGTTTTTCCACACTCTTTTGGGTTCTAATTCTGCTATTGTCATAATAATATGTTTTAGTTAATGATTGTCTATTTTATTAATGATTCTATTGGAAATGTACGGAGTTGCCCTAACTGATATATTGGTACTCTCTGTTGAAAAAGAAGGTCTTTTCCATCAGCTATTTTGACTAATGCTATGGCTGGCTCTCTGTAAAAAATAACCCCTTTTCCAGATTGTGCTTTTCTGGCATCGTTTTCTGAGATTGCGCTTCCTTTTTGTTTTTCAACTTCAAGCTGCATAACGATGGGCCTTCCTGAGACATCTGATGGGGGGAGGAGTCCGTGTGTGTCAGAGAGTCTGAATGCTACATATAGCTGGTTTTCGTTTGATGATTGTGGGATTACATCAAAATTCATTTTTTCTACAGCAGTTTCTCTCTTCCCTATGAAGAGACTTAAATATTCTTCTTCAATTTTGTTCATTTGTTCGATTACTGCCGTCATAGCTTCACCGCTGAATGTGACATCTGTATCTCCTGTTACGATTTCTACTCTCTTTTTCCTAATATTAAAGATGGTGTTGGCCGCCTCTTGTGCTTTTCTCTCAAGGCTTTTTTCTACTACTTGACTTTGTTGTACTGCTACTTTTTCATAACTTCCAGAGGCAGTTTTCACATTTTTATAGAGGGTTGTTTTTGCCGATGTGATGTTCTCTGTGGCTGCATTGGGATCTATCTCGAAGTTGTCTGCAAGGGTGGGAAATCGCCAATATTCATTGTGCCCTTTGTATTGGTCTGAAAGAATGATCAATCCTTGTGAGGTGATTTTGAAGAAATTGGCAGGTGCCATGCGGGAGTTGGATACCAAATTGATGCTGTATCTTCTATCTCCGTCTGCCTCAACATAAGGGGTCATTTTTATAGAGAGAAGTTGAAATTTGGTCTCTTCCGCTTGTGAAACATCTAAACCGAGGTATTTGTTGGCATATTGTGCGTAGGGACCAGGGGAATAAAATTCCCGTAGGGCTTCAACTTCGAGATGAAGGGCAGTGCTTGGGAGTGAATATACTACTGCTCCATCAGGGATGGGTTCTGAGCTACTCAAAGGTTGTCCCTGCATGGTGAGAAGGGAGGTGCAGATTAGCGCAGATAAAGCAATAAATTGTCTAATAACTTTTTCCATTTTTTATATTTTTAAATTATTTCTTTCCATCGTCTGTGACTCCATAGCCAAGTGGAAGGGTTTGAAATGATCGATTGCTCAAGCAGTCGTGCTAATTCTTTGGTTACAAATCCATCTTCGCACTTGGAGGCATCTTCGCAAATGAGTTGGTAGTCTCCAGTGTAATAGCCTCTTTTAGTTCTGTTAGAGGAGAAATAGAATACTGGCATTCCTGTTTTTTTTGCAATGTACTCAGCCCCTTCAATAAATTTTGTTGGCTGGTTCAAGAAGTTTACTACAAAATTCGAACCCGATTCTGGGGATTGGTCTGCTATGAAGTAAAAAATTCTTTTTCCGTCTCTGTTTTTAATGATATATCGCAGTATGCTTTGGGATTCGATTAGACTACATGAATGGTGCTTTTCTCGTATTCTCTTTATTACCATGTCTGCTACTTTGCTGTGCATCTTTTTATAGACATACGTGTAGTCTTTGTTGTCGATGTTGAGATTGTATTTTTCTCTTAGGTTGGGCATTCCTGAGTAGATTTCCCAACTTCCGAAGTGTCCCATGACGATCATGACGTTCCTTCCGCTGCCATATATTTTATTGAGGGTCTCTCCGTTTGAAAATTTTATGTGTTCCCCTATTTTTTTTGTAGAGGCTGTGAAAGCCCATACCGACTCTACGATGATGTCAGACATGAAGTGGTAGTATTCTTTTGCCAACAATTTGATCTCTTTGTATTTTTTGTCAGGAAAAGAACGGGCGAGATTGATGTATATGGTTGCAGATCTGTAGTGGATTATTTTTGCTAAAATGAAATATAGAACGTCTGAAAAGAAATAATGGATTTTCAATGGGAGGAGCGAGAGGAGTGTCAGTATTGAGATTACTATATAATATATTATTTTGTTCATTTCTTTTCGCCAAAAGTTGTTACTCAAACAACAAAGTTATCTAAAATTAGTAAAAAACTCTTAATTTTTATAAGATTTTAATATCTTTGCCCACTATAATTTAGATTTTCTTAACATTTTTAATAATTTAACTTATGATAATATTTATTGCAGCGGTTGCCATTCTTTTTGCAAGTGTCGCTTTTGTGCTCTACACGAACAAAAAAGGACAACCTAAAGCCCTTATCGCAGCAGCTCTTGCCAACATGGGTGAACGCTTTGGCTTTTACATCATGATGGCAGTTCTGACGCTTTTCCTTTCGGCTAAATTTGGATTACCAAAAGGCCCTACAGGTATTATTTATTCGGTATTTTATGCCTTGATTTATGTGCTTGCCCTCGTTGGGGGTATCATTGCAGATAAAAGTAAAAAGTATAAAGCTACTATACTTGCTGGACTTATTATGATGGCAGTTGGTTACCTTTTGATTGCTATCCCGACCCCTACACCTGTTCCTAATCTTGCCCTTTTCTTGACATTGACTTGCGCTGGCTTGTTTATCATTGCATTTGGTAATGGTCTTTTCAAAGGGAACCTTCAAGCTGTTGTTGGTCAAATGTATGACAATCCTCAATATGCCGCTAAAAGGGATGTTGGTTTCCAGATTTTCTATATGTTTATCAATATAGGGGGCTTCTTCGCACCTTTTATTGCTATTGGTATTAGAAACTGGTGGTTGACAAAACACAATTTTATTTACAACTCTGACCTTCCTGAACTTTGCCACAGATTTATTGATGGCACTATTGGACCTGAAGCCACTGAAAGATTGACTACTCTTGCTACTGAAGTTAGTAAGAGCGGTGCTCCTACTGACCTTATGGCTTTTGCCAATAGTTATCTTGATGTGTTTAACACAGGTTTCCATTATGCATTTGCAGCTGCTATTGTGGCTATGGTTATTTCTCTTGTTGTATTTATTGTTAATAAGAACAAATTGCCTGATCCTGGTGCTAAAGTGAAAGCTTCTGCCTCTTCAGCAGCAGATACTAAGGATATTCAAATGTCTGCTAAAGAGATCAAACAACGCCTTTATGCTTTGTTTGCTGTTTTGGCTGTTGTTATTTTCTTCTGGTTCTCTTTCCACCAAAATGGCCTTACGTTGACATTCTTTGCTCGCGACTATACAGATTTGAGCATGATTAATATTGACCTTGGATTTACTCAGATTATTGGTGCCGAGATTTTCCAAAGTGTCAATCCTTTCTTTGTTGTATTCCTTACCCCTATCATAATTTCTATCTTCGGATGGCTTAATGCTAAAGGGAAAGAGCCTTCTACCCCAATGAAAATTGGTATCGGTATGGGTATTGCAGCTGTTGCTTATGTTGTTATGACTGTGTTCTCACTTGGTCTTCCACCTGCATCAGAGGTTGAGGCTATGGGTGGTCTTGATAATGCAGCAAGGGTATCTCCTCTATTGCTAATCGGTGCTTACTTCATCTTGACTACAGCTGAGCTGTTTATCAGTCCTCTTGGATTGTCTTTTGTTTCTAAAGTTGCTCCTCCTCACCTTCAAGGGTTGATGCAGGGTTTTTGGCTTGCCGCTACTGCTGTAGGTAACCAATTCCTTTTCATCGGAGCTCTCCTTTATGATAGTATTCCAATCTGGGCTACATGGCTTGTGTTTGTCGTTGCTTGTACAATCTCGATGTTAGCAATGCTATCAATGGTAAAATGGCTTGAAAGAATCACTAAGTGCTAATTTATTCTGATCTATCAGTTTACTAAATAAATAATCCCCTTAATAGCTCTATTAAGGGGATTATTATTTAATGACATTCTAATTGGATGTGGAGTGTATCATAGATCTAAAATGAGTATTCTCTCTAACACCAAGCATGCTGCTCCTATGGTTGTAGAATGTTCTCCGAATGTTGAAGGGAGTATTTTCAAGTTGGATGGAGGAAAATGTTTTTAAGCGAAGCATTCCCTGCTGCACTATTTTTCTTTTTACTTCTTTTGGTTCCCAAGACCCCAAGATACTTACTTTTATG
>CAZSLC010000042.1:0-7389 GCA_964607675.1 uncultured Muribaculaceae bacterium | reverse complement strand
GGCGAGAGGTATAAGAGAGACTAAATGTCTCTCTTTTTTTGTGGTGCCGGCGAGAGGTATAAGAGAGACTAAATGTCTCTCTTTTTTTGTGGTGCCGGCGAGAATTGATTAATAAAAGTAGATAGCTTTATGATACTTTACAACAAGAAGAACTTATTATGAAATTGGACGCTATATAGTTGAAGATGGATTTTAAATAATGGCACTATAATGAGTGAGGGAGGTGCTGATATGTTAGAAAGGGCACTTGCCGATGATATGTTACCTAAACTCAAAAAGTGACGTTAAGCAGTTGGTTTCTATTTGCAGTTAATTATCCACTTCCAAACAGGGAGAACCTCAATCTTAACTCCATCAACATCAATCACTTTTTCCTCATTGGCGGTGATGATTATTGAGCGTTTTATCTCAAATGCAGCGTTTAATTTTACAAGTGCTTTGGTCTCTCGTTCAAAGGTCACATAGTCAGCAATACTGTACGAAGATTGAATAGCTAACCCTCCCGAGGGGATATAGAAATCAACCTCTACATTTTTGTTATAGTAAAATAGATTTTCGCCACCGTAACGCTTTAAAAGGGTAACTGCTACAATATTCTCCAACAGTTTGGTGTCCGAATCGGTCAGGAAGATAGTAAGCAAACCGTTGTCGTGGTAGTATCTTTTTTGTGAGGTTTCCCTCTCATTAAGGTTGTCGTTATAGTTTGAAATTCCAAAAATAAGGTAGGCATCTTTCATATAGCCGATATACTCCACAATGGTGTTGCGAGATATCTTTGCCCCTGCCGAACTCACGATATTTTGCATACGGGTTTGGGTGGTTGATTGCATTACACTCTCTGCCATCTTTTTAGCTAACAGACGTATAGCATCTGCATTGCGAATACCATTACGTGCCACTATATCGCCCAACATTATCTTTTGGTACAGCGAGTTGAGCCAACTGCGTTTATCTTTTAATGCAAACGATTCTGCAAAGCCTCCATACCTAAAATAGTTATCCCACAATTTTACGACACTATTTTTCATGCCACTGAATTCCCAATTTTTGGATAGCTCAACACCATTTATTTCGAGGTACTCTTCAAATGAAAAAGGAAAAATCTCTTTGACGATAAATCTCCCACCGAGAGTAGTGGCTATATCACGACTCAACATTTTGGCATTACTACCAGTCACAAACACCCGATATTTAGAGTCCGCAAGTCTACGAGCAAACTTTTCCCACCCATCGATATTTTGTATCTCGTCGAGAAAAACAATCGGTTTTTTATCGAACAACTCCTCATAACTCTCAGTAATATCCCCCAACTCTTCGGCTCGTATCATAGAGATACGTTCATCTTCAAAGTTGATGTATAGTATATCTTCGATACTATTCTCTCCACTTTTGATAAGAGATAGAATGTGCTGGAACATCAAAAAAGACTTCCCCGCACGTCTCAACCCTACAAAAACGTAGTTGCACCCGCTCTCCAATTCGATGTTGCGCTTTATGAGCTTAGTCGCCAAAATCTCCTCCTGTTTTTCAATTATGACTTTTTTAATTACATATTTATCCATAATTATGCTATCTATATAGAGCAAAAATAATAATTATTTTATATATATACAAATCTTATGCTAAATAATTATTTATTGGAAAGTCGTGATGTATAATGAAATAAATTTTCTTTCGTGGACAGTGCAATTTTTTAACCAACAGTATTTGCAACTTACTAAGCAAGTGCGAGAAAGCTGCACTAACCACGATTTGACAGAAAGTATGGTTGTCGGCCCTTCCGCATTAGTGCAATATGAAATAGATGGTGCTGTTGGTATGTACAATAGATGGGGCACAAGCGTCCAGATTTTTAGATGAAATACAAATAAATATTGATAATCTAAAAATATAAGTTAATACCTCATTGCATTTCAATGATCTCTCAATCCCATAAAAAAAGACTTGCAGTTATTGCAAGCCTTTTTCTAATTTTAAGAGGCAGAGGGGCTGTCCTCTTGTTATTATCATGCTGAGGTCTCTTTTTATTCACCCCCATGACACTGGTGGTGCCCTTCGTGTGATGCACAGCCAACACCCGAGTCTGTTATTTTCCCATTTAGGTAGTCACCAATCACATTTTCTATTGGGCCGCTACAACCTCTGATCACTTCTATTTGGCAACTGCCAAGTTTGTTCTTTGCCCCCTCTCCCATATTGCCTGCTAACATTAGTTTTACCCCCATCTCTTGTAGTTGGTATGCTACATTCGATTTGCATCCGCATCCTTCGGGGGAAGGCATTGTTGTTTTATCAACTATTTTACCATTTTCTACTGTGTAGATAGTATAATATGCGCAATGGCCAAAGTGGTCGTCAATATGATTGTCTCTTGTTGGAACTGCTATTTTCATATTTTAAAATTATTTAATTATTTACCGAGTTTTTTTTCCACCTCTTCTTTTGAGATTTGTTTTGTACAGAAGAACCAGTCATAGCAATGAAGTCCTTTTTCTGCCCCTTCCATGCGATCTTTTGCTACTCCGCATGAGCCTGCAGGTGGAACGATAACCTCTTCACCTGGACGCCAGTCAGCTGGTAGTGCTACCCCAAAATTGTCAACAGTTTGTAGGCCGATAAGTACCCTTTTTATCTCATCAAAATTGCGTCCCAAAGATAGTGGATAATACATGATTGTACGAATTTTATCTTGTGGATCGATGAAGAAGACTGCGCGAACAGCTGACGTATTGCTCTCTCCTGGTTGAATCATTCCGTATAAGTTTGCGACATTCATTGTGATATCTACTACTAATGGAAATTTGATTTCAATATTTTTCATCCCTTTCCAATCGATTTTCTCTTTTATTGTTCTCAACCATGCGATGTGACTATGAAGTCCATCAACCGAGATGCCTACTAATTGGCAGTTAAGATCTTCAAATTCTTTCGCCATCTTTCCAAATGTCATAAACTCAGAAGTACATACAGGGGTGAAATCTGCAGGGTGGCTGAATAAAATTTTCCATTTACCTTTGTAATCTGAAGGGAAATTGATAGGGCCTTGAGTTGTTACTGCTTGAAATTCAGGAGCTTTTTCGCCTATACGAGGCATTGTTGTGTTTTGAATTGTTGTTTCCATAATCTTGATTTTTTAAAAAATTTATTTTTTTTTATAATTCTTTACTTTCTTTCTTGATACAAAAGTATGATGACAAATCATATTTATCAAACAGAAATTTTCTATATTTGTATTGATAAAATCGATTAAGATATGACCCTTCAACAATTGGAATATGTAGTGGCAGTGGATAAATATCGCCATTTTGTAAAAGCTGCTGAATCATGTGGTGTAACCCAATCTACATTGAGTTCTATGATTCAGAAATTAGAATTAGAATTGGATATGCAGATATTTGATAGAAATGTCCATCCAATAGCACCCACTATCTCTGGGGAACAGATTATTTCACAGGCGAAAGTGCTTCTTTACAACGCCTCACAGCTCAAGGAGATGGTTCTTTCAGAAAAGGGACAGGAGAGAGGGGAGGTGAAGTTAGGAATTATCCCTACGGTTGCACCATATATCCTTCCTAAATTGTTCAAATCCATCCATGAAAAATACCCCCATATCACCTTGATGGCCTCTGAGGCGAGAACTGCCAATTTGATACAGCGACTTGAGAGGGCAGAACTTGATATGGCACTCCTTGCAACCCCACTCAATAGTAGCACTTTATTGGAAATACCTATTTATTATGAGAAATTTGTTGCCTATATATCTCCCTCGGAGCCCATTTTCCTGCAGAAACAGGTGGAGACTCACCATTTTCCCTCCGATCATCTTTGGGTGCTTGAGGAAGGGCACTGCCTTCGCAATCAAGTGATGAATATTTGTGAACAAAAATCAGAATATTCTGCAATTTATGAGGCAGGAAGTATAGATACATTGGTGAAAATAGTGGATGAAAATGGGGGTTATACCATTATTCCAGAGCTTCATGTGGAGCTGCTCCGTCGTTGTCAACAGCGAAATATTAGAAAAATTGTCAATCCTGAGCCAGTGCGAGAAATATCTCTTGTGGTTAGGCAAGACTTTGTGAGAGAGAGACTCCTAAATATTATTGCAGAATGCATTCGTAATATCATACCAGATCAAATGATTGACCCGAGACTAAAAAAGTATGCAATTAAATTGTAAATAACTAAATTTGTATTCAAGATTTTGAATATATTCTTTTGTTTAAAAAACAAGGGAAGTCTCCCAAACCAACATCAGAGTGTAAGGAAGCCTCAAAAATGTCTAATGAAGAGTGGAATAAATATTTCAATGGGCATTGGCAATTTAATGGAGTAAGACAAGATAAGCATTTAGCAATGTTTCCTGAGGAGTTACCACATAGATTAATTAAAATGTTCTCATTCGTTGGAGATAAGATTTTAGATCCATTTTTGGGGAGCGGAACTACTTCTCTTGCTGCTAAAAATTTGTCCAGAAATTCAATTGGCTATGAAATTAATTCGGAATACATAGATATTATTAAAGAAAAGATTGAAAATAAAGATATTTTCTCCAATTATGAAATATCTGAGATAAAACAGTCTGATATCAATGTGTCAACTTTTAAACAACGCATTGATTCTTTTGGATATAAATTTGTAGATACTCATAAAATCGATAAAAAAATAGATGTTAAAAAATTTCAATTTGGATCGAAGATTGACTCAAAAAGCTCACAACAAAAAGACGGAGTAAAGAGTATAGTGAATCGTGAGGTTATTGAGGAAATAAAGGCTGAAATGAGCAGAATCAAGTAATGTTATATAAAAAAACTCATGAGCTATTTACCTCATTGAGGACATGAGCCATTCTGATATAGTCTCCCCATAACTTTTTGAAACAGGTATTTCAGGTACTTTTTCTATACCAAGGTCAAGTGTCAATCCAGCTCTCCCTTTTCTTGCAAGTTTGACTTGATCGCAGTTGACAATATAGGATCTGTGGCATCTTATAATATTAGTAGAAGCAAATTGGGCCTCTATGTTTTTTAGTGTATTTCTAAGAAGATATGTTGATACTCCTGCTTTAGAGATATACCATATTGATACATAGTTATCGGCCGATTCGAGATATAAAAGATTCTCTTTTTTAATGGAAAATTTCATTTCTCCTTTGTCGTCGTGGAAGGTTATTATGTCACTTGAAGGGGCATCGCTTTGTGTTTTATTCTCTTTTATAGTGCTTAGAAGTCTTGATTTTTCTTTCCATGCAAAGTATAGGTGGCATATTAAATATGGTAGCAGTAATACCAAAAAAGTGTTTTTGGCTGATGCATTGAATACCTCCCAAAAATCCCTTTTTTCTTCTAATGTGTATGAAATGAAGGTGTAAAGAAGTGACATGAATAGAACATCGCAAAAAATGAAAATAGCGTATTCCCAGTAGGTAAGAGCCCTCTTTTTTGTGTAGTAAAACATGAAGGTACGAGTAATAACGACAATCATGATTCCTGTTAAGATAAGGAGACTAGAGTATAGAAAGTATTCAAATTTTGAAATATCATACCATTCGGTCGAATTAAAAGGATGGTAAATGTTAATGAATATTAAAGCGAAAGCAGCCGTGAATGCAACCAAAAGTGTAAGGTTGGATTTACGATAAAAATATGGTGGAACCTTTCTCTCTATAAAACTCATTATATTATTTTCTTCCTATGCAAAGATACTCTTTTTAGGAATTATTACTTTAAAATCTCTTATTATTCGTCCCACCTATTGATTCTATATCCCAAAAATATGTTTTTTAACCCTTATTTTTCATTAAAAATGTCTTAGTCTTTTTCTTTGACAATAATTAAAACTTAGAATTATGGTTGATATTTCAAATCGAACAAGTCGCCTTAAAGAGATTTTTTCACTGACAAAAAAAAGTGTGACAAATGACACCAGAATTGAAATAATTCCATTTTCTTTCGTACAGAAAGATGGAGACACAGAGATTGAAAAGATGAGGAATAATTTCCCAGAAATGGATTTTTGCTCGTTGAAAGATGATAGTGTGTTTGAAAATAAACATTTTAAATATATTGTCTTCAATCCAGAAGGGATGAGTTGTTCGAAGAATGCAATTTTGTTGTTGCATGGTCTCAATGAGAGAACGTGGGACAAATATCTGACATGGGCAGAGGATCTTTCTAATAATTGCAAATGTCCTGTTATACTTTTTCCAATTTCATTCCATATGAATAGAACTCCATCTACCTGGTACGCTCCAAGAGCCATTATGCCTTGGGCATCTAAAAGGAAAGAGTTGGTTGATGGGCTAAAAAATTCTTCTTTTTTTAATTTAGCACTCAGTTCAAGATTGACCAATTGCCCAAGTAGATTTTATATTTCGGGAAGAGAGTCAATATACAATATTCATCAATTGATATCTTCTATCAGACAAGGTGAGAATCCTCTTCTTGATAAAGGATGTAAATTAGATTTGTTTGCCTATTCAATAGGGTGTTTATTATCTCAGGTGCTTCTAATGTCTGATGAAAAAGGGGATTTTTCAGAATCAAAATTATTCGCCTTTTGTGGAGGATCTATTTTTGAAGATATGAATGGCGATGCAAAAGATATTATGGATCAAAAAGCCTTCAATACAATTAGAGAGTACTATCTAAAAGATTTTATTAAGTACGATGGAGATGCGATTCATAACGCCTTTAAAAGTATGATTAGCACAGAAATTATGAAAGAAGAGAGGGAATCTTTTTACTCAAAAGCTAAGAATAGGATAAAAATGGTGACACTAAAAAGAGATGTTGTGATACCTACATATGGAGCATATAATGCTGTGGGAGCTAGCAATAGTGATATGATTGAGGAACTTGATTTCCCATTTGATTACAATCACCAAATTCCATTCCCAACAACAGGTAAAGCAGCACCTGATCTTATTTACAGTAGCTTCAGAACTATATTTGATAAAGCAGAAGCTTTTATAGGAATATAAGAACCATAAGAAATGAATTCAAAAATAATATAATTAAACATTTTATGTAAAAATATATTGCTATATTTGCGCCTCAATCGGGATGTGGCGCAGTTGGCTAGCGCACCACGTTAGGGACGTGGGGGTCGGATGTTCGAGTCATCTCATCCCGACAATATCTTATCATATTTAATCGGGATGTGGCGCAGTTGGCTAGCGCGCTGCGTTCGGGACGCAGAGGTCGGGTGTTCGAGTCACCTCATCCCGACAACTATATGGTTTCTCTTTTTGAAGACACACTGATATAAATGGCAAAAAGTTACAAAATGATTTGGTTTTTCGACTAAATACTATAACTTTGTGCTCCCTAAAAAATGCTTCCTTAGCTCAGTTGGTAGAGCACGACACTCTTAATGTTGGGGTCCAGG
>CAZSLC010000041.1:0-8320 GCA_964607675.1 uncultured Muribaculaceae bacterium | reverse complement strand
AGGTGCCCAATTAACTATAAAAATAAAACCTGACACAGTTTAATTTACACAACCTTTTTAATTCCAAAACTTATGTTACGTGGTGCTCCCCAATATCCTGTAAATGTTTCTCGCTTATGATTTTTTCCATCTTTACTTCTTTCTATATATTCGCTGTCAAGAAGATTGTTAATATTGCAGAATAGAATCATGCCTAATCGATTAGAAATTGTTTGTTCCCATGTAAATGACAAGTTTAATATGTGGTATTCAGGGATTCTGTATGATTCATTCCTATCATTGATGTCGGTTCTATTAATTGGATTAAAGTCAGCCCAATGACGATCATTATAATTCCAATTTACTTTAATTTTAAAATCAGCGATGTTAAATATTTTGCCTTTGTTGTATAATGCACGAAATGGGTTTACTTCTATTGTAACTCCTATTTGTGTTTGAGGGGCATCTCCTACGTGTAGTCCTTTACAATATACAATTTTATCGTCTTTTGGGAGATTTGTAGTGTTGTCAAATATTGTCACAGTTGCATCACTTTTCCATCTCCATTCCCCTATGGAAATGTAAGTGGATAATTTTACATAATTAACTGGTGAGTAGTATGCTTCCACTTCTCCTCCATAATGAAATGCATCTAGCCCTGTTACAGTATATCTTTCTGTTTCATAATCTTTTGAGTATGGATTTTTTGTGACACTTTTATCTTTCCAAAGTGCTGAGTAAAGTGTTGTTTCAATACTAAAATTATTTCCTACTATTCTGTAGCCCAATTCTCCTAAATAATTACTTTCATTTTTAAGATTATTTGATATTTCGTTATTGCCATTTTTAAAAATGATATTAGCGTATGGTGTTCTACTATATGCGGCTGCATTTATATATACGCTATTCATCTTGTCAAATTTATATAATATTCCACTTTTTATGCTTCCTCCTACACCTTTAGCTAATTCACTATAAATATTATCTATATAGTTATATTTGTCCCATCTTCTAATAAAAGAACCACTTCCTGACACTCCAAGTTTAAGGACTAAACGATTATTTGCTATGAAATAGCTACTCATAGCGTAAATAGTTAAGTAATTCATTTTACGTCCGTTATCAGTTCTGATATAATCACCTATTTGTTTATAAGAATCTCTTGCAGATTGTCCAGCTAAAGAGTTATTTGCATAGTCTTCGTACCAGAAATCTCCTCCTAAAAGGTCGGTGATTTTCTCATTTTCCCAAGTATTATATATTTGATAGTGAAGACCTACATCTAATTCTATTTTTTTATCGAAATCTATAAGAATACTACTTTTAATACCTGCTTGAGTGTGACCAGCCATAAATTGACTTATTATATTTTGAGATTCGTTATATGGAGAGTTTGTGCTACTGTTTACATTACGGTTGTCAGATATTACAGAATTCCAGTCTATATGTCCTTCTTTTTGATAATGGATGATACTTTTTCCTTTGCTTTCAGTCCAAATTCCACCCCCATTGCCAATTGCAAGATAAATACTATTATTAATATATATTTTGTTTTGATTTCTGCTTCCAGTGTGTGTGTCCCAAAAGTGACTAAGAGTGAAGTAGGGTTTAAAATAATTATTTTCACTTATTGTTTTTTCTTCTCCATTATAGTATCCCCAGTTTTTATTGTAATTTCTACCATATTGCTCTATCTCGGCATAACTTAGTCTAACTGAACGTTGTTTGTGTTTTTCAGGTGAACCTAACGCCGTAAATAGTAAAGAGTGGTGATTTTTTAATTTTTTACTTAGAGAAAGGAGATAAGCACTGGAATTTACATCGCTACATTCAACATGACTCTTTCCCAAAACATAAGATCCCATTAATGATATAGCCCATCCATTTTTCAATTCTCCACTGTTATAATTGAAAAATAATTTTGAAATATTGTAATTTGTATAGCTATAACCTATATTTAAAGATTGATTTTTTTTAGGACTTTGAGTAATAACATTGATAGTCCCCCCTACGGAATTCTCCGAAAGCATGGAATTCCCGATACCTTTGGATAATTCTATCTTATCAGTAGCATCTGTCAATCCTATCCAGTTGTTCCAGAACATTGAGCCTGACGTTAAACCTGAAATGGGAATTCCATTAAGAAGAACTGAAATATTTTCTTGTTTAAATCCACGGATGTTGATTTTTGCATCGCCATAACTACCAGTTTCAGATGAAGCATAGACTCCAGGTGTCATATTCATTAGTTCAGGGAAAGTTTTTCCTGTAGATGTGGTGGTAATATCCTGTTTGGTGATAGTCTTTATTCTTAATGGTGATTTGTTTATTTGGCTTATACTTGCCGAGATGTTTACTTGATCAAGTAATATTGCAGTTGTGTCTGTGTTTGAATATATCTTGTTGTAATTTTGACGTTTAACGGTTTGGTTATCTGTTATCTCATTAGAATTTTTAATGGTTCCAGCGTGTTCACCAATATTGTTATTAGCATTATAAGCAAAAATATTAATGTTGAAAGTAGCAGCACTAATGATTAGAGTAATAATTTTTAATTTGGTATTATCCATTTCACCTTGATTTAGTATTTACCTATTATCTCATCAAGGCAGATCAGAAATGATATTAATTATGCATAAATACAATAAGAATAGATCCCATTAGCATATAAATAATATCAGTACTAACATCTTCTTTCATCCAGACTATACTGTCGGTGCCGTAGTTTCAACGACTCTGCTCAATTACGAAATAGAATAACGATTTCAAGCTCGCGGACTTTACCGCCGGTAGGGAGTTGCACCCTGCCCTGAAGATAGCGGCGCAAATATAGTAAAAAATATTGCCAAATCAAGAGGCAAAGAGAGATTGGATTACTCCTTATCAATAGCCTTCTTAATGTCAAATGCAACTCAAATCAACGAAGTTTTTATTTCCTATTTATAAAAAAATAAATTATTTAATTAATACAATTCAATTTTACATTTATACTACTACTTTTGTAGTTTATAACTAATTTGAATTATGAAGATTTTAAATTTTATGATAATGAAAAAACTTTTAGTATTATTACTTACACTTGCTCTTTTTACAAATTGTGTTAACTCTTATGAGATGAAATTAGAAAAATTGATTAAAGACTTAGAGTCAAAGTATGTTCCATTAAGAATTGAGTCATCTGTTGCTTATTGGAATGGTACTATTACAGGGGAAACCTCGGAGTATCAGAAATATGCAGAGTCTAATATGAAAATAACAAAGTTGTTTTCAGATAGTGCTATGTTCAATGAATTGAAAGAACTCAAAAATTCAAATCAGATTAAAGATACACTTTTGCTTCGACAACTTGATATTTTATATGACGAGTTTCTGGCTAACCAAGCAGATACTAATTTGTTGAATCTAATCACAACGAAGGAGTCCAAACTCGAACAGAAATATTCAGAATTTAGGGCAAATTACAATGGTAAATCGATCAATGATAACGAAGTAGAAAATATATTGCATGTATCTACTGACAGTAAAGAGCTTGAAGGGGTGTGGCTTGCTCATAAGGCAATTGGTAAATTTGTAGCGGATGATGTGTTAGAGATAGTTAGACTTAGAAATGAAGTTGCAAAACAACTTGGTTTCGACAATTATCACACTATGAGTTTGAAATTGTCAGGTCAAGATCCTGATGAGATTTCTGCTCTATTTGATGAATTGGATGAGATGACTAAAGGTGGTTTTACTGCTTTGAAAGATGAGATGAATGTTGCTTTTTCAAAAAGATACAATGTTCCTGTTGATAAATTGATGCCTTGGCATTTTCAAGGAAGGTTTTTTCAAGAGGCTCCAAACTTGTATCCCGTTGATCTTGACAAGTATTACAAAGGGAAAGATTTAGAAAAATTGACATCTGATTTTTATTCAGGAATTGGAATAGACGTTAATACTATTTTAAAGAATAGTGATCTTTACCCAAAAGATAAAAAGAATCAGCATGCTTACTGTACCGATATTGATGGTGAAGGAGATGTAAGGGTGCTTTGTAATATTACAGATAACGAGGTTTGGATGGGGACTATGCTACACGAATTTGGACATGGTGTCTATTCTCTTGGTCACGATAATCCCAAATTACCATATACATTGAGGGGGGCTGCACATACATTTACGACAGAGGCAATTGCTATGTTGTTTGGTCGCTTATCGAGAAATCCTGAGTGGATGAAGAATTCTTTATCTCTAACAGATAAAGAAACCTCTATAATGGCAGATGATTGTATAAAATCATTAAGACTCCAACAACTTGTTTTTTCACGTTGGGTGCAGGTCGTTTATAGATTTGAAAAAGAGATGTATGCTAATCCAGAACAAAATCTGAACAATTTATGGTGGACTCTTGTTGAAAAATATCAGTTATTGAAAAAACCAGAGGGAAGGGATGAACCAGATTGGGCTTCTAAAATACATATTGCTTTGTATCCTTGCTATTATCACAATTACCAATTGGGCGAATTGCTTGCATCTCAATTACACTACTATATTGTAAACAATATCACGAAGTCTGGTGATTATGAAAAAGAGTGCTATATCGGAAATAAAGAAATAGGTAAATGGCTCTCTGAAAACATTTTCGAAGTAGGGATGAAGTATCAATGGAATGATATGATCGAAAGGGCCACAGGTGAGAAATTAACAGCAAAATATTATAAACTTCAATTTGCGGAGTGATAAGGGAGCGGCTTAGCCGCTCTTTTTTGATATATCTTATATTTTATAAGATGAGAAATAGACCTTATTGTCTTTTTGATTTCAGTCATTATACTTCTTGGCGGAAATATTTTTTGTGACATCTCCCGATTCCACTTTTCGGTGAAAAATGAGAGATAATATGGATCTGTAGGGTTGACTATAATGTCAACTCCATTCTCCCATTCGCATTTATTGCACATCAATTCACCCTCCGTAATTTCAAGAAGTTTGTATGGAAGTGATTGGTATGGTAGATAGTTCAAAAATACTTCCCCATAGTCATTGAGATAGTTCCCTTTCATCTTCTTTTTGTCATAGAAGATGAGTTTATTGTCAATGAAGAGGATTACCCATTTATGAGATTGTTTAGGAAATAAAAATTCTCCAATAAGACTTGGGGTTTCTATATATCCTCTTTTGGAGACTCTGCATAGTTCGGAAATAAATGCAGCTGGATCTTCTGCGTGCTCAAGTACCTGGTTTGCAATAACATAATCAAATTCTTTATCTTTAAAGGGTAGGCTCTCTCCAGATGCGTTGATAAACTTTTGGTGAGGATAGATAAAGAGGTTATCACATCTGTTAGAGTTGTCGTCGATGTATTTATCAACAAGTATGTTAGAGCGAAATGAAGGGTTGTGTCCCGATCCTACCTCAAGGACGTGGTCCTTCTTTTTAATTTTTAAATCTATTCTTGAAAGGGGAATTCTTGTAATCATTTTCTAATACATTAATGTGAGTCTATACCTTTATGCATATATACTAAATGTTTTAAACATCGTGATATTTCGTAAAAATATTCGTTTACAGCTTTGACACTGCCAGGAAGAGAAAATATCATTGAGTTTTTGGCTATTGCTGCAATGCTGCTGCTTAGAAGTGCATTAGGATTTTCATTTCCATATTTATTTCTTATAAAGTCCATGATGCCAGGTATTTCTTTATCTATCAGATTGTTAATAATAGAAGAAGTGAAATCATTGGGGCCAACACCTGTCCCTCCTGTTGTGAAAATGAAATCATAATCATTCTCAATTAATGATTTTATTTCATCTGTTATCCTTGTTTTATCGTCTGGGATTAGAGAATATTTATCAATATTTTTCCAATTATTACTCTTGCAAAAATCATCAATCAAATATTTTAGTGCTGGTCCGCTTTTGTCTTCGTAAATACCTTGGTATCCCCTTGTGCTGATGGTAATAATCGCAGTTTTCCATATTTTGGGATGGTAGGTAAGGATATCTCCTGCCTTTAATTCTCCACCATTTATTACTCTTGTGAAAATCCCATCAATGGGCATTACGCATGAGCCAACTTTTTGTTTTACTGAACAGCTCTCTCCATGGCACTTCTTCCCGATTTGTGTCACTTCTAACACTGTTGCACCACATCTAAAAATGTCCCCAATGCTGCAATGTTTTAGGGAGGGGGTATTGACGTCAGGAGCCCCTTCAATGGTTATGTTCTCTGCATATATGCCATATTTGGGAGAATCCTCATTGTAGTATAGTGTCTCATTTATTACTTGTGAATGTGGATCAAAGCTCCATTTGGGGTATGATTCAACTCCAAGTAAACTGATTTGACGGTGCCATGAGCCTGCGTGGGCATCTTCTCGAATGCCATTTTCGTATAGAGATATTGATGGGACAGGCTCTTTCGGTGTCCCTTTTAATTTAGAAATATTAACAGATAGTATTTTCATTTTGTTAAATATTTTGATGTGTATAGGCCAATGAAACAGGCTCCGATACATAAAACAAAACTTGCAGTGCAATATAGGAAAAAAAGTAAATATTCCCCAGATTTTAGGAGTTGAATATTGTCGTATGAAAAAGTTGAGAATGTGGTAAATCCACCGCATATACCTATGCTTAGAAAGCTCATAAGAGGTGAGGAGTGATTATTGCTTGATAATCCATATATTAATCCTATCAACAGGCTTCCTAATATGTTGACAGTAATTGTTTTAACAAAAAAATATTTGTGATTTGCTAAAAGTAGATATACTATATACCTAAGAATGCCGCCAATGCTGCTACCAAGCCCTACTAGTAAAATATTATTCAAGAGGTTCATTGTGGCAATTCTCTTTTGTTTTAGAAATTAATTTTATAGAGTTGATTATCATGTTCTTATCTACTGCTTTACACATATCGTAGATGGTCAATAAAGCTATGGATGCAGATGTTAATGCCTCCATTTCAACCCCAGTCCTTCCAATACATTTTGCTGTAGTGTTGATTTCAACGCCATTCTCTTTTAGTGTTGCCTTGGCTTCAACTTTTGTGAGGGGGATATTATGACATAATGGTATTAGTTCTGAACATTTTTTGGCGGCAGATATCGCTGCTATTTCTGCTGTCGTAAGCACATTGCCTTTTTTCATTTTATCTTCTTTTATGAGCTCTATTGTGATAGCTGATAAGGAGATAAAACCGTATGCTTTTGCAATGCGCAGCTGCTCCCCTTTAGAGGAGACATCTACCATGTTGACCTCCCCTTGATCTGTAATATGTGAAAGAGAATCCATACCTCACAAAGATATAAAAAATAATTGTTCTAATTCTTCAGCATTATGTATTAAAAAATCATAATTAATGATCGTGGAAGTAGAGTGATTTTGGGTGTTGATTATCTTTGAACCCCAACTGATTAGGGCAAAATCAACCTCTGCCCCTTTTGCACAGTTATAGTCATATATAGTGTCTCCTATGTATAAAACACTATCTCTATTAGCTTTTGATTTATTCAAATATGAAAACATGGGATCGGGATGGGGTTTGTGCTTAATAGAATCTTCAGAGCAAATGGTTATCTCAAATAGGTCAATAAAAGATTGGAGATTGGGGTCGTTTTTAATCTCTTTCAGACTTCTTGATGTTAATATTCCAAGTTTATATCCTTTTGCTTTTAATTGTATAAGTGATTTAACAACTCCTTCAAAAGGATGAACCAAATGGAGGAGAGTTTGATAGTAATATTCCCATCTGTGCAGGGCAATAGTTGGATCTTCAAAACCTAACTCTATAACTGATTCTTTACTTGGTATTCCGAAGTATTTATATAATTCGGACAGCTCTTTATCAACTCCTAAAAACTCTTTTATTGTCTTCTGAAGCGATATTAGACCAGTTTGTTCGGTGTCTAATATCGTGCCATCAATGTCGAAAACGATGTGTTCATATTTTGGGGTTGATATTACAAGATCAAGCGGAGCATCAAAGGATTCGGTTGGTACTTTATCGATAATTTGAAAATTGTAACATATCCCAATTTTTTTGCATTTAAGCTTGGGTAATATTCTATCATAAAAACCTTTCCCTCTACCTAACCTATTGAATTGTCTGTCAAATGCAACCCCTGGGATAATTGCAAGATCTATCTCTTGAGGTGAAACATCTATTGAATCTGATGAGGGCTCTTTAATAGAACGATATCCATCCTCAATTTTATTGACATCGTATAATTTGAGTAATAGTTCATCTCCTTTAACTAGGGGAAGTACTATTCTTTTTAGTTTGCACCATTTTGAAATATATTCTTCGGTTTGCACTTCGTCTGGTAAAGAATAGTAAAGTAAAATAGTTTTTGCATC
>CAZSLC010000040.1:0-8826 GCA_964607675.1 uncultured Muribaculaceae bacterium | reverse complement strand
CTATTATCTTCAATCCCTCGAATAGTTCCCTCTTCCCCGAAAAATAACTGGCAAGTGTAGAGGTGAGAAGACTTTTACCGAATCTGCGTGGACGACTCAGAAAAACATAATTAGAAGCACCGTGAGCAAGTTTATAAACATACTCGGTCTTATCCACATAGAGATAAGCTCCTTCTCGTATCTTTTCAAATGTCTGTATCCCAATAGGATAGCGTGTAGCCTGCATTTCCATAATCTCTCTTTTTTATTAAAAACGAAAATAACATTTTATAATCTGATTATCAAATCATCTCTTCGCCTCACGGCAATAAAAAAGCCGAGGCAACTTTGATTAATTACTGCTAATTTGCCCTATTCCTTCTCTAAGAGATGCTGCAGGTATTATAGCCCAGAAAGTGCTCCCTTTTCCCACTTCAGAATCAAAGCTTATCTCTCCATTAGAAACATCAATGAGAGATTTGCAAATAGAAAGTCCCAATCCAGTCCCTTGTGCATCTTCATTGAATTTTTCAAATCTACCAAATACCCTATCCTTCAATTTGTTGTCTATTCCAATACCTGTATCCTTAACATAAATTTTAATACTGCCATCATCTAATATAGTAAATCCAAGAGTAATGCTTCCTTTAGGGGTGAATTTAATAGCATTAGTAAGGAAATTGGTAAGAATCTGAGTCATTCTGTTTTTATCCCAATTGATATTGTATGACGCAATGGGAACTTCTAATTTTAGTGTCACGTCGTTGTGCATTCTATTCTGAAAGGAGGCGAACAGTGAATTGTATAGGGCAGATATATCAAAATCGTATTTTTTGAGTAAAACATATCCTGCTTCAATTTTAGATAAATCAAGGATGTCATTGAGGATTCTCATCAATAAATTGCTATTATTACTGATTATGGTTGAGAATTCACGTTGTTCTTCCCTATTTGTGGAGTCGCAAATTAATTGTGAAAATCCCATAATTGAGTTAAGAGGTGTCCTAATCTCGTGACTCATATTCGCAATAAATGCCGATTTTAGCTTGTCTGCCTCCTCAGCCTTGTCCTTGGCGTGTATGAGTTGCAAATTGATTTTTTTCATTTCAGAGATATCTTCTATCTTTAGTACAACACCTTCTGGCGTCTCTTCAAAATTGAAAACAGGAATTGCTGTAAATTTTAGATATGTATCTTTGTCAAATGAAAATTCACCGTAACATACAGTTCGTGTGGCCATGGCGTTTTCTACCAAGCACCCAGCACATGGTTGATAGTTTTTATTGTTTCTGTAGCATTTTGTACCGTGACTATATATTTTCTTCAAAATATTGGGAAAATTGTCGGGTATATTTTGCCATTTTACAACATAGGTGGGGGAAATAAAAATAATTCCAGAGTTAATATTATGTAGAATTAATTCATTTTGTCTGTTTATTTTTTCTATGTCGTTTTTTAACCTTACAAGCTCATTGAGATTTTGTCGTATAGTGATTATATATTGCTCGTTTCCAATAGTTATCCTGTTTTTTTGAACAAGATTGTGTAAAGTCCTTCCTGATTTCAATACTACAGTATCGTAGGAATTGTACTCTTTCCCTGTTAAATATATTTCTTGATCAATTTTTTGTACCAAAGTTCCTTTTTCAAAATCTAAAAAAGTGAATGTGTCCCTTCCAGTTGCGTCTACCTCAAATTGAATTGTACTTTGTCTGTTCCAATATTTGTATGAGAAATTATTTTTTACATCAGTAACATATATTGGGAATGGCATATCATTAAGAATCTGAGTTAAAAATTGCTCATTTTCTTTGAGCTTTAATTCATTGGTGTGGCGTTCTGTGATATCTTGTATGTAGCCAACTGCTGAAACTGGAGCGTTGTTTATTTTACTGTTAACGCTTAAATATACTTCGTAGTAGTGTTCATATTGTTTACGATTGTCGTACCTGCAAATAAATTGAGCATTATTTTTATTACCACTTTGTATTGAATTGTAAATAGTAGTAATGTTCTCTTTGTCATCTGGATGGATGTTCTCCAATATTGAGGATAAGGGGAAACCTTCATTGGGAACTTTTAGATTCTTTAGAGAACCCATATATTCGTTGTATGCTATGTTTACAAAATCATTTTTTATATTCCACTCCAGAGGTATAATATTTCCTGCTTTTAGAACAAGTTTAAGTTGCGAGTTTTTAGTGTCAAGATCTTTTTTAGAGATTGATAATCTTTTAGAAGCACTTTTAACCCTTATATTCAGTACTAATATGATCAATAGAAAGAAGAGAGTTATGCTCAAAAGAAAAAATATTATCCTAAAAGAATATATTTTGTCGTAATCTTTGTCATATGGAGATATCCATTTATTATATATTTTTTTAAGTTCACCTGAAGTCTGTGCTTCATATAATCCTCTATTGAGTATTTGTCTTAATTTGGGGTCTCCATTAACGGCAAATGAGTACTCTCCCTGGAAAAGACTGTTTTTTGATACATATAACCCTTTGAATTTGCCCTTTTGAATGAAATAATTAGCGATGATATCATCACACAAAACAGCATCTACTTCGTTGTGTGTTAGTAGTATAAATGCTTTTTCAAGATCGCTTGTGTATATTATTTTATCGGATAATTTATATTGATTAATATACCATTCAGACGAGCTACTATTCTGAACAGCAATTCTTTTGTTTCTTATCTCTTGTTGAGTAGTAAATTTATTATTTTTTCGAGATACGATATTGATATTAATTCTAAAAAATGGAATTCCGAAATCGTCATCTTGTAACCAATCTCTATTTCTTCCACGGATTGATATCCCTGTGATGACGTCAATTTGTTTCTCTTTGTATTCGTCTACTACTTTATTCCAATCTTCGAGGGTGATTACATAGGGAAGATTGGTTTTTGACATAATGAGATTGAATAAATCAACATTAAAACCATCAACCTCACCCTTTTCATTTATAAATTCGTAGGGGGCGAAAAAACTATCACCCTTGATAATAATAGTATCGCGTTCTTGAGCACGCAGCATATCAAGGGTTAGAAGTAATGAGGTCAAGATTAAGATCAGATACTTCATATTATTCGCTGTAACCTTGACAAAGGTACTTATTTTTTATGAAAAATTAAGTATATGTAAAAAAATACCTCCACGTTATGTGCCACGTGGAGGTATTATAATATTTAAAGTTCTGACTATTTACTATTCTCAATTAAGAAATTATTGTACTTGTCGTAGTGTGCTTGGTTTTCACTATTTTCTTCACGGAAACGGAAGTAAATAAGTTTTAAATACTCTGCAGCAGCTTTTTGAGTGTTCAAATCGCCTTCAGAACCTGCAAATGTTCTTTCGAAATAAGGGATGCTCTTTTTTAAGTTGCTATCGAGTTCTTTGCTCAATTTTTCATAATCTGTGACATTATTTACATCAAGAGCATTGATTTTTTCTTGAATTTCAACAGCAATCTCGTAATAAGTAGCACCTGCAAAATATAGACCTGCTACATATTTAGGATCAATCTCGTTAGATTTTTCGTAGCATTTCATAGTGTTTTCATAATCCTTCATCTCTTTATAAACGTTACCCTCAGCTAAGTACAGAGAAGCATTGTTTGGCTCGTTCTTTTGAGCAGTTCTGATTAGGTCTAATACTTTGTTTGGATCATCATTGGTTTCAAGGTATAGATTGATAAGAGCGACAAGAATACTTTGACTATTTGGGTATTTTATAAAACCTTGGTTTAAGATCTCTTTTGATTTTTCTTCGTTGCCATTGGCCTTATATATCTCGGCAAGACCTGAATAACATTCACCTTTTTGATCATAGCCAACTTCAAGACATTTTTCGTAGTATTTCTGAGCCCTATCAAAATCCTTTATCATCTTGGCTGTCAATGCAGTATAATAAGTGATTATGCTATCTACACTATTGACATATGGATTGTTAGAGAATTTTAGAGAAGATTCGAAATTGTCGCAAGCCTTTTTTACATCTCCCAGAGTGTTTTGACTTAGACCTTCATTTACATAGATCTCTCTCACTCTTTTAAAAGTATTCTTGATATCATCTTTTTTCTTCCCTTTCACATCTGCTTTGCCTGCTTGCATGAGGGCCTCATAAGCTAATTCAAGGAAATTCTCTTGTGATACGGGTTTGGTGATTTGTATAACTTCCAAAATACCTTTGTCATTGTAATATAATTTTTTATCGTCATAGGTCTTTGATTTATACATTTGGCCTGATAATTCAACACTTTCAGAACTTATCATTTTTTGGTCTTTCAAAAAGATTTTTTCCTCGACCTCTGAAGAACCAATTCTTAAATTAGAAAATGGAAGTTGATATGCGTCAATATAGGCCTCTGCTAATTTAATCCAAGTAGATGGATTTGCAGCTTTTTTTGGATTTTCAGTTGCAACTTTTGCTTTTTCAATATCTTTTAAAACCTGATCTTTAGATTGCGCTGTTAGCGAAAATACTAGAAGTAAGGCAGATAGAATTAATAATGTTTTTTTCATACAAAATTATAAATAAAGTTAATAATTATCTTCTTCTGTCGAAGAGGGTTTCTCTTCGCTTTTGTTTACTTTACACACTGCAGCAATGCTGTCTCCGTCTCTTAGGTTGATGAGTTTTACCCCTTGTGTTGCCCTTCCTGCCACTCTTATGTCGGAAACGGCTACTCTAATTGTAATACCTGATTTGTTGATAATCATAAGGTCGTTTTCATCAGTTACCTCTTTCATAGCAATCAGTTTGCCTGTTTTTTCTGTGATGTTAATGGTCTTGACCCCTTTGCCACCCCTGTTGGTGATTCTATAATCATCTATTTCTGACCGCTTTCCAAATCCGTTTTCACTTACTACAAGCATTGTGCTGTTTGCACGATCACTTTCATTAGCAGGTACACAATTCATACCAATTACCTCATCATTCCCCTCAATAAGAATGCCACGAACTCCAGTAGCTGTTCTACCTATGGCACGAGCCTTCTCTTCATGGAATCTTACACATTTACCCTCCTTGGCAGCGAGGAATATTTCAGAATTACCATCTGTGAGTATTGCCTCTATAAGGTCGTCTCCTTCTCTGATTGTGATTGCATTAACTCCATTTGCACGTGGACGGGAATAGGCTTCAAGAAGAGTTTTCTTGATTGTCCCAGATTTGGTTGCAAGGATAATATAATGAGAGTTAAGATACTCATCGTCATTTAGGTTTTTAATGTTAATGTATGCACATACTTTATCATCTTGCTCGATGTTTATTACATTTTGAATCGCTCTCCCCTTTGATGCCTTGTTGCCTTCTGGTATTTCATATACTTTTAGCCAGAAGCATTTGCCCTTGCTGGTGAAGAAGAGCATCGTGCTATGCATATTGGCTACATAGATGTGTTCGATGAAGTCTTCATCCCTCGTGTTACTCCCTTTTGCACCAACTCCTCCTCTGTTTTGAAGTCTGTATTCTGCAAGAGGGGTTCTTTTGATATATCCAAGGTGGGAGATAGTGATCACTACATCTTCGTCTGGGTAGAAATCTTCAGGATTGAATTCGTCTGCAGATGGTTCAATGACGCTGCGTCTCTCGTCACCATAACGATTTTTAAGGTCTTGTACCTCCTCCTTGATAAGGGCATATTGCATAGTCTCATCTCCGAGAAATTCGATTAGGTGTGTAATCAATTTCATTAGTTCATCGTATTCTGCCTGCAATTTCTCTCTTTCAAGTCCTGTGAGCTGCCTCAATCTCATTTCTACGATTGAATTGGCCTGTATTTCTGAAAATCCAAACTCAGTGACCAACCTCTCTCTTGCCTCCTGTGGGGTTGAAGATGAACGGATGAGTGATATAATCTGGTCTATAATGTCCAATGCTTTAAGGAGTCCTTCAAGGATATGTGCCCTTTTCTGAGCTTGGTCAAGTTCAAATTGTGCCCTCCTTACAACAACATTGTGTCTGTGTTTTACATAGTATTTTATCAACTGAGGAAGGTTGAGTAGGCGAGGACGGCCATCAACGAGGGCTATGTTATTTATTGAGAAACTTGATTGAAGAGGGGTGAGTTTGAACAATGTGTTTAATACTACATTTGCCACTGCCCCAATTTTCAATTTGATGACAATTCTCATCCCTTTATGGTCACTTTCATCATTGATGTAGGAAATATTCTCAATCCTCTTGCTCTCAACCATCTCGGCAATTTTCTCAATTAATTCCTTTTTGTTAACCATATAAGGAATTTCTGTCACCACAATTGTCTCTCTTCCGCTTTCTGAAACCTCAATATCGGTTTTAGCCCTTACGACAATGCGCCCCCTGCCAGTTTCGAAGGCATCTTTGATACCTTGGAGGCCTTGTATTATCCCTCCAGTAGGGAAATCGGGGCCCTTAATGTAATGCATCAATTCGGCAACAGATATTTCTCTATTGTCAATGTAGGCACAAATGGCATTTGCTACCTCTGTGAGGTTGTGCGGTGCCATATTTGTAGCCATACCTACTGCAATGCCAGATGCTCCGTTGAGAAGGAGTAGAGGTGCCTTTGCAGGCAAAACAATTGGCTCCTGTGTGCTTTCATCAAAATTAGATCTAAAATCGACGGTGTTTTTATCGAGGTCAATGAGACATTCCTCTGCCAATTTGCGGAGGCGTGCCTCTGTATAACGCATTGCTGCGGCAGAATCTCCGTCAATAGAACCAAAATTGCCTTGTCCTTCGACAAGCATATAGCGTAGGCTCCACTCTTGAGCCATTCTTATCATAGCTTCATAGACACTTAAATCACCATGTGGGTGATATTTACCAAGCACGTCTCCCACAATACGAGCAGACTTTTTGGTCTGACTATTTGAGAGCACTCCGAGATTATACATACCGTATAAGACCCTTCTGTGAACAGGTTTTAAGCCATCTCTGACATCTGGAAGTGCACGAGATACAATTACTGACATTGCGTAGTCAATATATGCGCTTTTCATCTCGTTTTCGATGTCGATCTGTATTATTCTGTTCTTAACTTCCTCACTTTCCATTAGTTATACCTATTAAATATTATTTTAAACAAAACGCTAATTTACGAAAAAAAAAATTACTGAACAAATCAAAAATTGTGAAGCCATTTGCGACTCCCCATATTGTAGATGGTAAATACACCTTCAGATTTGAGTAGTGTGTCAAAATCAGATTGAACCCTTCTTAGTTTCGAAAAGGATACCCGCTCCATTGTCTCTTTGTACACCACAAACGGAACTGGAGGGTGCCCTTTTACCTCTTTGAATCCAAGTTTTCTATATGATTCACCTTGTGACCATTCGGAATCTGAATAAGACATGATTTCGTCAGGTGCAATATCTTTTACGAATGCAGCCATCAATTTTCCCATTCCCCCAATGACCCTTATATTTATGGTGGAAGCATACCTTATCCATTCGTATGACAAAATGGGACCCTCTCGATTCATTTTTCTTGGGGAGGAAAATGTGGCAACGGCAACCATGGCGAATGGGGCTTTCTTGAGGAACAAACCGTATTTGTATTTTGCCTTTGCGGCTCCGTAGTCGTGGTGGATATTGAGAAAATCGTTGGCCTCCTGGGTAGAAATAATCTTCGCCTCACAATTTCTGGCAAACACATTTTGCACCATCCCTAGTCTTGAGAGGATATGACCTTTGCACAACAAGGGAGAGTGCCACCATCGATCTTCATATAGGTAAATGTGGGGAGTCTGTATGTTATTTATCTCACTTGCCAATTCATAAATATTCGGATTGGTACTTTTTGTGTTAAAAGTGCCCATAGAAATAGCTGTGAGTGAGAAGTTTTTATCGGGGAAATAAAAGTTCATGCCTTTGTTCACAAACTTGATATTCAGATTTGTAAGCCATTCCTTTACATCTTTTATAAAATCCTGCATGGAGCAAAGGTAGAAGAAATTTAAAATATAGGTTGTTTTTTTTTGGAGTTTAAAAGATTTTTCATACTTTTGCAGCCCCGATTCGTTAGCTCAGCAGGTAGAGCACAACACTTTTAATGTTGGGGTCCTGGGTTCGAGCCCCAGACGGATCACAAAAAAGGCTTTCAGATTTCTGAAAGCCTTTTTTGTGATTTACAGTTTCCATACGCACTTCGTGCTAGGAGACACGCCTATCGGGCTTTTGTATGCTGTGCATACACGCCCTACCAGCGGTCACGCTGATGCGTGACTTTCAGATTTCTGAAAATTCGAACTCAGACCCTTGTCTCGACCCCATACCACGAGCACCTTCCAATCTTTATCCTCGCCACGGGTGCTCCATTTTGCGCACCCGTCGATTGCATAAGTATCACATTACCAGCCACTTTATAGATGATTTTGATCATGTAATGCACGCATTATTAAAAGACTGCACATCAATACTCTTGCCACGGGTGCTCCATTTTGCGCACCCGTCGATTGCATAAGTATCACATTACCAGCCACTTTATAGATGATTTTGATCATGTAATGCACGCATTATTAAAAGACTGCACATCAATACTCTTGCCACGGGTGCTCCATTTTGCGCACCCGTCAAGAACGTAACTTATCGATTCACAACGATATCCGTTCTTAAATTCATCACTTCTACAACACATAAACCAAAGCACTCCGCCATATAGCACACGACCATTTCACAAAATTTCTCAATTCAATCTGTGACACATCATCTGCTACTTATTCATCCACAACTTCACCATCCACAACACATCATCCATGAACATCCACAACACAAGACGATATTTCTGATCAAAATTAGCATGCAACCATCTTATTCACAGGACTATACCCTCGGCACGGGTGCTCCATTTTGCGCACC
>CAZSLC010000039.1:0-9516 GCA_964607675.1 uncultured Muribaculaceae bacterium | reverse complement strand
AAAGAATAGTAAAGTAAAATAGTTTTTGCATCTCTAAATTGTGCTAATTGTTCTATTTGATTGAAAATTAGAGCAGATTTTTCTAACATCCATTTTTTAGAGCATAATTTTTTTGCCGCAGATATCCGTTTCCTTATGATTTTTTTATTTAGGATAATTTCCTCCATTGTTCTTTTTTTTTACAAAAATAGTATATTTGAAAGATAATTGCATTGTAAACTATAACGAATACTAAAATGAGAAAGTTTTATTTAATGATAATTGCTGTTTTCGCAGCTTTTCTTCTTCCGTTTAACTCTTTTGCACAGGAAAATGAATCACGTGGATATATTGTTAAGGTGGGGGATATGGTTCCCGAATTTGACATTAATCTATTGGATGGCTCAAAGGTGCCAATCTCTTCACTCAGGGGCAAAGTGGTGATGTTGCAGTTTACTGCAAGTTGGTGTCCTGTATGCATTAAGGAGATGCCACATATCGAAAGTGATATTTGGAAAGAATTAAAGGATAATAAAGAGTTTGCCCTTTATGGTATAGATTTGAAGGAGACAAAGGAGAAGGTTGAGGCTTTTGCGAAACGAATCCCTGTGACATATCCTTTAACACTTGATGAAAAAGGGGAGACATTTGCCCTATTTACCGAGAAAGGAGCTGGCGTTACAAGAAATATTATTGTTGACAAAGAGGGAAAGATCGTTTTTCTTACTCGCCTTTATGATGTGAAGGAATTTGAGCAGATGGTCAAGATTATTAATGAGTTGGTGAAAAAATAGATGAAACCTCATTTTGATGTGGTAGCTGCGGTCATTAAAAAAGCTGATAAATTTTTTTGTACTCAGCGTGGTAAGACCAAATATCCATATACCTCATTCAAATATGAATTTCCTGGTGGTAAAATGGAGTTGGGAGAATTGCCTCAGGGAGCTCTTGAAAGGGAAATAAGGGAGGAATTGGGTATTGACGTGATTGTTAATCATCTTATTTTGCAGACTTCATATGATTATCCCGATTTTTCTGTTACGTTGCAATTCTTTTTATGCTCTCTATATGATAGTTCTCATATCATTTTACTTGAACACAATAATGGGGTGTGGGCTACAGTTGAAGAGATGAAATCGTTGGATTGGGTGGTGGCTGACAGATTGCTTATTGACCAATGGGAAGATTTGAGTATTAGCCCCCTATAGTATAAAATCTATCTTTATTGTTGGCAATCCCTTTCTTAGGTTTGTTGCTGATTGCCGCTTCAAAGGCCTCTTTGTATCCCATTTTTTTAATGTTGTACGATAGGTCGGAGAATAGACATGGTTTTAGTTCTCCTACGGCTGATAATCTTAATCTGTTGCAATGGGGACAATCTCCACCATTTCCTCCGATTACTTGGGAGAATGTCCCTTGACTTAGGTCCATACATTTGATATAACGGAGTTGCAATCCCTCTTCTTTTGCGTATTTTTCAAGATTGTATCTCTCCTGTTGTGTGATTTGGGGCATCAGTACTGAGTTTATCTTAATAGGACGATCGGGGGTTGTGCATATTTTTTTTACAATTTGGATACCATCAAGTACTTTTTGTAGTGATCCCCCTCTTGAGAGCTTTGAGTAAAGTGTTGGGTTGATTGTATCGAGGGATATATTTATGCGATTAAGCCCTGATTTAAATATTTCTTCTCCCATTTCTGGAAGGAGCTGTCCATTTGTTGTCAGTGATAACTCTTTTAGACCTTTGATATGTGATAATGAGTTAATTAGAGTGCATATTCCTTTTCTTACAAGAGGTTCGCCACCAGTGAGTCTTATCTTATTTATACCTTGTGATACCGCAAATGTAGAGAAATCGACAATGTCGTCGAAGCTGAGTATCTCATCATGGTGAAGGAGCGGTATTCCCTCTTCTGGCATGCAATAAATGCATCTAAGATTGCACCTATCGGTTACTGATATTCTCAAGTAGTTTATTTCTCTCCCAAAACGATCCTTTGTCATACCTGATTAAAAAAAATAGTTTCAACTTTTTCCCCTTTGTTAAGATGGGTTGTACCTATGGGAATTTTGATTAGAACATCGCATGTTGAGATGGCAGAGATATTGGCGGAGCCGTTGTAGGGGGAGGGCACTACTTCTCCATTGAAAGTTAGATTGGCTGGTATGTGGGAGAGTCTCTCTCCCGATTTTCTATTGTATTCTTCCCCTATTGGGAGGAGAACACTTTTGAATGAGTGCCTGCCATGCCTCATTGATTCAATGAAGGGTTTTACCAATAAAATAGTTTGTACAAATGCGGAAACAGGGTTGCCTGGTAGGCCAAATATGTATTTTCCGTTGTTGGTGGCAAATGTGGTGGGCTTGCCTGGTTGAACAGCGATCCTATCAAATAATATGCTGAATCCCAGTTTTTTCATTATCGTTGGGACAAAATCGAAGTCCCCCTGCGATACCCCCCCTGAGAGAAGGACGATGGTGTTTTCTGCAACTGCCCTCTTAAGGAGACTTTCAGTATCTTCTTCTCTGTCTGGTGCAATGCCATAATATATTGGCTTGCAGCCGAAAGATTCCATCAGAGCTGCTAACTGCCATGAATTGGCGTTGAATATCTCTCCCTCTTTTAGACTACCACTCCCTGGTTCAACCAATTCACTTCCAGTGGAGATGATGCCGATGGTTGTTTTTTTGTATGCTCTAAATTGACGCAGACCGCATGTAGCTATTATGGCAATTTCTCCACCTCTGATGTATGTCCCTTTTGGTAGTAAAATCTCTCCTTGTTTGATATCTTCCCCTTGGATGCATATGTTCCCTTTTTTGTTTGGCCAATTTGGTGGAAGGTAGTGCTCCTTGAATCTCATCTTTTCACCATTTTGGATGCAATCCTCTACCATTACTACAAATTCACCAAATTGTGGGACAGGGGCACCGGTCATTATTTTACTGCAACACCCTTTTTTAAGTGCTTGAGTGGGAAATTTACCAGCAGGGATGACCTCTATAATGTCGAATTCCCTGTTAGTCAGATCTTCGAATCTACATACAAACCCATCAACTGCAGATTTGTTGAATGGTGGCATATCACATTTGCAAATTATATCTTCTGCATTTATTCGACCAAGTGCATTTTCTAAAGATATTATTTCTATCTCTTCTTCCTTAGTGTTTTGGGAAATAAGTATTTTATGTGCTTCTTCAAGTGAAATCATTGCACAAAGGTAATAAAAGAAATTATTTATAACTTTGTAAAATTTCAATTGTAAGTAATGAATAGGTATTCAGCAACTCATCTTTTATTTCTCCTTTTTTCTGGAGTTGTCCTTCTATTTGTCATTGCCCCAATTGCGGGACTTTTATTTTCTTCAAATATCCCTGATCTTTTTGAGACGGCTAAAAGTGAAGAGGTTAGAAATAGTATTTTTTTAACTCTTGCCATATCTGCTTGCACTACAATTGTGTTTGCCCTTTTTTCGCTGCCGCTTGCTTATCTTTTGGCGAGAAAGGATTTCTTGGGAAAGTCTTTATTGCAGGGTGTGATTGATCTTCCTATTGTGTTGCCCCATTCTGCAGCTGGTATTGCTGTTTTAGGACTTATTTCAAGAGATTCCTTTTTAGGGAGGTGTGCCGATGTGGTGGGATTGAATTTGGTTGGGACGCCGATTGCTATTGGATTGGCTATGGCATTTGTTTCACTTCCATTTCTTGTAAATGCTGCAAGGGATGGCTTCGAGGCGGTACCAGTGAGATTGGAGCAAGCGGCTGCTACACTTGGGGCTTCTCCATTTAGAGTATTTACTACTATCTCTCTCCCTATGGCAAAACATTCTGTGATTTCTGGGCTGGTACTTATGTTTGCTAGGGGAATGAGTGAGTTCGGAGCCGTAATTATTGTGGCATATCATCCGATGACGACACCTGTTCTTATTTTTGATAGATTTAACTCTTTTGGACTTGCTTATGCGAGGCCTGTCGCAATAATATTTGTGGTGATTTGTGTTGCTGTGTTTATAGGACTCAGGTTGATAGGCAGAGGAAAAAAAGATAAGCAGAGATGTTAAAATGTGATAAAATATGTTATAAAGTGGGGGATTTTTCAATCTCTAACCTCTCTTTTGAATTGAGTGATGGAGAGGCTTGTGCGGTGCTTGGCCCTTCTGGTGCGGGGAAGAGCCTTCTTCTGGAGCTGATTGCAGGTTTGAGACCTCTTCATTGTGGGGCTCTCTTTCTTGATGGAAAGGAGATTACCAATATTCCTCCTCAAAAAAGGGAAATAGGATTCCTGTTTCAAGATTATGCACTTTTTCCTCATAAAAATGTTTATGAAAATATAGCCTACCCATTGATAATTAGGAAAATAAGTAGAGTGGATATTGAAAGAAAGGTGATGAAAATAGGGGAGGAGTTGTATATTGCCAATCTAATGAAAAGAATGCCCTCTTCGTTGTCGGGGGGTGAGAAACAGAGAGTTGCCTTGGCAAGGACTCTGATATTGCAACCTAAACTGCTTCTTCTGGACGAGCCACTTTCGGCCCTTGACACCTCTTTGAGGAGTGCCTCTTTATCTTTGATACATTCTCTATCTGAGAGAGGAATTTCTCTCCTTTATATTACTCACAATTTTAGGGAGGCAGCTGCAATTGCAAGCAAAATTTTTATCCTTGACAAAGGGGCTATTATTCAACAAGGTGGAGCAGATGAGTTAATGACAAATCCAGTAAATGATTTTGTAGAGGGGGTGATTAGTTGCTTGTAATTTTATTTTGTCCCATTGACTCCATTATCTGTTGTCCTTTTTCTGAGAGTAGGAAGTTTACAAACTCTTGTGCAAGTTTTGGATTTGGTGCGTTCTTGGGGATGGTCATACTATATACCATCGGCGAACCATCCATTATTAGTGTTTCCCCTGGCTTTTTCCCACGTATTTCAACTTGTGCTTTTTTGTATTGATCTGATAGTGACTGATCAGATAAGTTGATTTCGCGAGGAAGCTCTATATAGTTGAGAGAGTGTTGGATAGCTACAGATTTATATATGAAAATATAATCAATGGAATTTGATTCTAATAGAGATAGCAAATCGACCTCTTTGGGGCGTATGAAATTGGTGTTTTTTGATGTGAAATCTGAAACTTTGTAGGGCATCTGATAGTAGCTTTCGGCCAATTGGAGTGTCATGATAGTTCTATATCCACAAGGGTCTGAGTTGGGATCGGAGCGGCCATATATGACATCTTCTTTCATAAGTATTTCTGGCCAATTGTTTTTGTTAATAATCTCTTTGTATTTTGATTTGGCACTATAGACAATAGCCATTTCATTGCCTGCAAATGGGATGTTTGTGGACGCATACTCTGGAATCAATAATTTGTCAATTACTGAATAGTCTGCAGAGGCGAGGATATCACAACTTCTCCCCAGTTCGGTTATTTTTCGAGCGCAGTCGATACTCCCAGCACTTTCCATCTTAAAAATAGTATTTGGAAATTGTGTCTTGAAGCTATCGGATGCTACCTTTAGTGGTATTGATAGGCTTCCTGCATGGAATATTGTTAGTGTATTGGAGGCGGCGTTAGTGCAGCTGACAATGAGTATGGGGATTACTATTAGTGTGGCTATAAGTTTTTTCATAGTGTTTCAGATTTTGTTTTATTTAGGAAGAATCAATCTTATCTCTGTTGTCCCTTTGATTGAGCGGTCGGCAAAGTTGTCACACCCTGCGAATATTGAAAATTTGGCCCTTCCATCTTCCTCTTTACTATCTAAACCGTACATGAGCAATATCTCTCGATGGTCATTCCTATTCATTATTTCAGATAGTGAAAAAGAAGCTCTGTATCCATCTATTGCAGATATGCTTACAATTCCTTCTGCCATCATTTCGGGGGATATATTGGTGAAGTATTTTGATAGGTAATTACGAAGAATCTGACCTTCAAAATGTTTCATCCCTTTGTACCCCATTCCATGACCATAATATATTGTAGGGTAATTGAGGGTAGGTAGGGTGCTATCTATTGAATCAATTGTACCAAGTGGCATGTTGTTTTGATCTGTAATTTTAATTATATCAGGCTGACTGAGAAATATTGTGGAGTCTCTATTTACTATATAATCACCTTTTAGGGATTTAATTGTAATTGATGTTGGATTGGGAATATTTCTCTCTGATAATAGATCAGATTCAACAACTAATTGTGTTTGTGTGGGTAATGCCCATAATTCTCCAGTTTTTCCAGTCATCACCCTTGCCACTCTTCTGGCTATTATTATGTTGTACATGTTTGCACTATAGAACAATTCTCCCCATGAGAAAACGGCGCAATCTCCAGCATCATTTTTCACTTCAATATAGAGATCTACAGGGGGCCAAAAATCTTTTTTACTTTCTTTATCGACTTTTGTAGAACTAAGTATGTCGCATAGTGCATATCCGTCATATCTATATGTGCCGTAGAAGTTGTACCCTTTTTCTGATTTAGATGGTGTGCCATTGGGGGATATTTGAGCAGGAGCCTCTTTTGTAGGTTTGTTTCTTATGAAATTGACAGAGTCTATGATTGTCCCTTTGAAAACATGGTTTACTTCTCTTGTCTCTATAACCGTAACAGTTCTAAGGGGAAAGTCTGATAATCTCAATTTTGATTCTTTTTCGACCTCCCCGTTAATGGTTATAAACTTGGAGCCTGATAACTTTGTATAGTCCTCTTGGTTGAAAAAATTGTTTGCTCCTGATTGCCATTCGATGGTTGGGCCACTTACTGCATCGATTCCAAATTTGTATAAAAAATCTCCTGTCAGCAGGGTGATACCTACTCCTGAAAGGAAGAAAAGAGATGCAAAAAGTATTGGTCTTAATTTATGATTTTGATTAAACATTATATTGTAGATTTAATTTATTTGCAAACCATGATGTTTAATATCATTTCATCTGTAGATTGCATCCCTACTGAACCAATTTGTCCGAGGTTGGCTATTGTCTTTTCTACATCGTTATCGATGATGCCATCGTTTGAAGAGATGCAAATGTCATCTAAGGCGAGTATGGCTGATTGAAGTGAACACGCAACTCCAGAGGCTACTTTTAGGGCACACCCTACTTTGGCTCCATCACAGACCATACCAGTGATGTTTCCTGTCATGTTTTTAATTGCAGCACAGATCTCCTTATATCCTCCTCCACGGAGATAAACTATGCCGCAAGAGGATCCAGTGGATGCTATTACGCAACCACATAGGGCTGATAGCTTACCAAGATATCCCTTAATATGGATGGCTACAAGGTGACTGATAATGAGGGCTCTGGCGAGTTCTTCAGATTTAACGCCTGTTTTGTCTGCAATAGCTATTACGGGCACTGTGACTGTTATTCCTTGGTTTCCACTTCCTGAATTACTCATTGCTGGGAGGGTGCTCCCTGCCATTCTTGCGTCTGAAGCGGCTGCTGTCATAGCCATGGCGTAGGACATAAGGCTATCCCCAAAGACAGGTTTGTTTGATGATGCGACGATCCTTTGTCCAACTTGCAGTCCGTATTTTTTCTTTAATCCCTCCTCGGCCAATGCACGATTGAGGGTGGCACTATCAAGAATAAATTCTATTTTTTCAAAAGGGGCGGTGGTGGCAAATTCATATATTTCTTTGATGGTTAGTTTTTTAGCATATTCTGTGAGATCAAGATTGGTGTCATCTTTGTTGATGGTGGACTTATCCAAATATGATCCCTTCTTGAAAACTACAACATCGTCTTTTGTCACTTCGACTATCCCATCGTGGCTATCTTGAAGTATTGTGCATGCTTTGTGTGAATTGCCATAAGCAGTAGCCTTAACATATAGCTTGATGTTGTTTTTTGCTATTGAGATGGAGACCCTCTTTTCATCTATCATCTTCTTTGCTTTAGCAATATCTTCTTTTTTCAAGTCCTTGAGAACTTCCAATTTGTATTCCGATTTACCGCAAAAGGCAGCGAGGGCTGTTGCTATGTGAAGTCCAACCATATCTGTCCCTGGTATCCCCACTCCCATACCATTTTTAAGAATATTTGAACTTACCTCTACATCTATTTTTTCGGGGCATGATCCAACCTCCTCGCAACTACGTGCAACAGCTAATGCTACAGCTATTGGTTCTGTACATCCAAGAGCAGGTTTAACTTCCTGGTGTAATAAAGCTAATATTTTATCCATATTTTATAAATTTTATCCGCCGCTAACTAAGTGAATGATATCTAATTTATCTCCGTTGGTGACATTTGTTGTAGAGTATAAATCTTTTGAAATGAGTGATCCATTTAATTTTATGACCAACATTTTAAAAATGAAAGATTTTGCTTCCATTATTTCTGTAATGGTCATTGTCTCTCCTGAAAATATCTCTTCTCTGTTATTTAGAATTATTGTCATTGTTGTTGATTAAAAGTTGTAAGACAAGATCTGCTTCTGTCATCGCTACTATTCCAACCTTTGGTGCTATTGGAGGGGCTGTCTGTGTGTCACTATTTTGATCGCCACAAATATATAAATTATAACTCTTTTGAATGATGATTTTGTCACTATTTCCAATTCCTCCTATCCCTGATGTAGCTATTAAGGGGGTGTGTGGAAGTTGTAGTGTCATCTCTTTTATGAACCACTCTTTTTCATATACATTATCAAATGCTTCTATTACTATATCGCATTGGTGAAAGAATGTATAAAAATTGTTTGGTGTGATGCGACAGATATTACCTTCATATGTAACATCTGGATTGATTCTTTTTATATTTTCTTTAAGTGCTTCAATTTTTGGTTTGCCAATTTGGTCAATAAAATAAAACTGTCTATTTAGATTTGATTGAGAAACGGTGTCGAAATCGGCAATTACAATGTGGCATATTCCAGAACGAACTAATGCGGCAGCGCAGTTTGAGCCAATACCACCAGCTCCTGCGATACCTATTTTTTTATTACTAAATATACCTTTTGTATTTGGTTTGTGTGACATTCTTTTTAATTTTGTGCAAATATAAAGATAATTAAGCTACAGATAATTATGGATATTCAACAAATTAAAGCTAACCGCAATATTATTGCAAAGTTTCCATATCATTGGAAAGAATTGGAGAAAGGCTATGCTGATCAGAGCCTTTATGTTAATGTTTCAACCAATAAAGTTGAAGTTAGAGCGATATCTCCTGAGGTAAAAGAGGTTTTTGTTGGGGGAAAAGGGTATGGACTTAGGTTGTTATGGGATGCCGTTAAACCAAACACTAAATGGAGAGACCCAGAAAATGAGATAGTTATATCTGGAGGCCCAGTTTGTGGTATTACACAGTATTCTGGGACAGGGAAAAGTATATGTGTGGCTATTTCACCTCAGACAGACAGGATTATTGACTCCAATGTTGGAGGCCATTTTGGTCCACATTTGAAATTTGCAGGATTTGACGCTTTCGAATTGCAAGGGATATCTGATAAAGACGTAATTATCTATATAAATGGTGTTGACCACGAGGTGGAAATTTTTGAGGCACCAAAAGAGTTTCATGTTGATT
>CAZSLC010000038.1:0-9585 GCA_964607675.1 uncultured Muribaculaceae bacterium | reverse complement strand
TCCACCATCAACGAGCATATCCTCAATATTTACAGCGAGCAAGAGTTGTTTGATATTGGAAAATCACGCTCCACCATCAACGAGCATATCCTCAATATTTACAGCGAGCAAGAGTTGTTTGATAGAGGTAAATCAACTATAAGTGAGCACATCAAAAACATCTTTGAAGAGGGAGAACTTGATGAGAATTCAGTTGTTCGGAAATTCCGAACAACTGCTGCTGATGGTAAAGATTATGATGTTACTTACTACAACCTCGATGTTATAATATCAGTTGGATATCGTGTAAAATCTCAGCAAGGTACGCAGTTTCGTATTTGGGCGACACAACGCTTGCGAGAATATATAATCAAAGGCTTTGCCTTAAATGACGAAAGGTTCAAGAGTGGCTCATCGATGAACTATTTTAGAGAGTTACTCGACAGAATACGTGAGATTCTCCTTTCGGAAAAAGTGTTTTATCAACAAATAAACAATATATTTCTCACACCGCAAAAAGTTGAGGAGTAAGATTATTTCTGATGCTGCCACCACCACTGCGGCTCGCATCTTCTGCAAGAGAAGGTCTCCTCCAGCACCTGTAGATGGCTCAGAAAACTATCATCATCGAAATATTTTGCCCCAGCAGGACACCTCTTCACACACGCACTGCATTTTATACAGATACCTTCGATGTTAGAAAAATCCATATTGCCTGAAGAGTCCCTAACTGGCACGATGCACCCCATTGAACAAATGTCGGCACAAAGAGCACACCGTGTACATTTAGAAGCATCAGTTTTAGGGGTTACCCTCCTAATATCCACACTTTTATCCTTATTATCCTTCGCCTTATAAAACCCTTTGTAGGGAAATGGGTTCCCTGGAACCTGAGGCAGCCTCTCCTCATCAAAAGGGAAATCGTTGTCCATTTTACCCCCATTGCAATATTGGGCCAACTCCCTTCCAAACGCCACCCCCTTCGCCACATCACAATCATCAGGCCTACCGCCACCAAGCACCTTAGAAAATGAATGTTCACCCACAAAAGCGGCAGCAGCCAACACCTTAAATCCGTCATTATGAAGAATATCCCTCAATTCAATCAGGCCATCATCAAAGGCTCTATTGCCATAGACAGCCACAGCAACACCGAATGCCCCTCCCCCTCTGATGCTTCTGAAATATGGAGAAATAAGATTGGGCATCCTCCCTATGTAAACAGGGGCCCCAAAAATCACCAAATCACCCTCTCCAAATTGCAGCACCTCCCTTCGAGAAGCAGCAGGGGTAATATCCAGCACCACCCTCTCCATAGCACCATTGATCACACCGTTGGCAATGCTCTCGCAAATCCTTCGGGTAGTCCCAGTAGGGCTAAAATATAACAAAACGACTCTCTTAATCATGCAGATGCTTAATTTTACAGGTGCACCTTCCACAGATCCAACTCTCTCAAAGTGGCACACATTTCATATCCCACAAATTTACAACTGAAAAACAAATAAGCAAAAGATAACTTGAAATGTACTATTTCAAAATAATTGCTAAAAATTCACAATAATTCATAAACTTTGCAAAACAATATCATTGTTGCAGAGAATATGAAAAAAAGTATATTTAAAAAGATAATAAGGATAGTTTTCATATATATCCCTGTGACTTTTTTAATTTTTTCACTCTCTACTGTCCTCATCTTGAGGTGGGTACCCGTATATTATACTCCTCTGATGATGGTGAGATCCTTTCAGAATATCGGAGACAAATCATTCACTACCCACAAAAAATGGGTACCAATTGATAAGATTTCCCAACACATGGTCATGGCGGTCATAGCTAGTGAAGATAACAATTTCAATGAACACTTCGGCTTTGATTTCGAACAGATAGACAAAGCAATAGATGATAAAAAAAGGGGAAAAAGGCTCAGAGGGGCCAGCACCATATCGCAACAGACAGCCAAAAATGTATTTTGCCTCCCAACAAGGAGTTTTGTCAGAAAAGGATTTGAAGCATACTACACCATTCTTATAGAGCTCATTTGGAGTAAAGAGAGAATAATGGAGGTCTATCTAAACGTGGCAGAGATGGGTAAAGGGATATATGGAGCAGAGTCTGCCGCCGTCATTCTTTTTGACACGCATGCCAACGCCCTAAGCAACAGAGAGGCTGCCCTTATTGCTGCCTGCCTTCCTAACCCTCTAAAACGGAGAGCCAACGCCCCATCCAACTATGTCGCCCTAAGGGCATCAACCATCCAATCCCTAATGAATAAAGTCCCCCGTCCCGAATGGAAATAAATGACATTTCAGAGATCAATTATCACGTTTCAGCAATAAATACAGCCCTCAAATAATTCGATTCTATATTTTTGAAATAAAAATATGAATAAATTATTTCCCCTATTTGTAATCATAGTTCTCATCTCTTCGTGTAAAAATGTTGAAAATCAAAACACAAATAGAACTATAATAAAAACATCATTGGTAAGATCTATTATTGAAGAGAATGAAAAAAATTTCACATTCATAACACAGCCCCACCACAAGACCTCCTTATCATTTCGAATCAGTGGTCCAATAGGTCATCTAAATGTATATCCAGGTACTTATTTTGACAAAGGCGATGTCATCTCTGAAGTAGATCCAAGAGACTTTATCATCAGGCAAGAACGTGCCAAAGGTGTTTATAATCAAGCTAAATCAGAATACGAACGCATTAAAATCCTTTTTGAAAAAGATAATGTATCAGCAAGTACTTATGAAAAAACATATTCAGAATACATTGCAGCTAAAACAACATACGAGACTGTCAACAACGAACTTAACGATACAAAATTGGTATCACCATATAATGGATACATAGATCAAGTGTATGTTGAGCAATATCAAGAAATAAAGGCCACTCAACCTATTGTATCTTTTGTCAGTATAGATAGCATCAAAATTGAAGTATATGTTACTCACCAAATCGCTATAAACAAGGATAATATAAAAAGTGTCAACATTAAATTAGATGATATCCACGATAAAATCTTTAATGCAAAAGTGATTGAAATATCTAAAAACACAACATACAATAATCTATCATATTTATTAACAGCGTTGATTCCAAACAAAGATCACTCATTACTACCTGGGATGTCTGGATCGATAATTTTTGACAACTATAACACAAATAAAATATTATCTGTCCCCCAAGCCTCAATATCATATAGACCCAACATTGGAGAATATGTATGGTGCATCAAAAATGGGAGATCTCACATGCGCAAAGTTAAAACAGGGAATCTAATTGCAAATGACAATATAGAAATATTGGAAGGTTTGGAAATAGGTGAAGAGGTAGCCATTAGTGGCCTTCGATTCCTCTCAAACAATTTAGAGGTCGAAATTCGATAATAAATACCCAATAGTAACAAATAAGATAAAAATGAGAATAATTAAATATTTCTTAAAGAACAAAGCAGTGACCATGCTCTTCTTGGCATTTATTTGTATTGGTGGAGTTTTTTCTTACATAAAAATGGGGAAATTGGAAGATGCACCATTTACAATAAAACAAGCATTAGTGCTAACACAATATCCTGGAGCATCTCCCTCTGAGGTGAGATCACAAGTAACTGACATTTTAGAAGAATCAATCCAATCACTTGGTGAATTATATTACACAAAAAGTGAAAATCGTGCAGGTTTATCAAAAATCACCGTATTTGTCAAGAAAGAAATCAGAGCAGATCAGATGCAACAATTATGGGACAAACTGCGTCGAAAAGTAAATGATGTTCAATCTAAACTTCCTCAAGGGGCAGGGCCATCAATTGTCAATGACGATTTTGGAGATGTCCTTGGTGTATTTTATGGTTTGACTGGTTATGGAAGATCATATAGAGAATTAAATGATCAAGCAAAAATCATCAAAAATAAAATACTGAGCATAAAGGATGTTGCCAAGGTTGAGATTTATGGGTTGCAGACACCCACTATTGACATTATAATGAGCCCTTCTCTGATGTCAAAAAGCGGAATAACAACTAATGATATAAAACGAGCATTTGATGCTCAAAACAGCGTAGTTGATGCTGGAGCGATAGAAACATCTGATACAAGGATAAGGGTGGAGTTTACAGGCAATTTTTATTCATTAGATGATATAGGAGAATTAACCATCGTTTCAAAAAAAGGAGAGCATTTTAAACTATCAGATGTGGCGGAGATTAAAGAGAGTTACAAACATCCATCAAACAACATCATGAGGATAAATGGCGAACCAGCAATAGGAATAGCCATATCGACTATCCCCACAGGAAATGTCGTTGATATGGCTTTACTTGTTGAGGAGTGTGTGGACGAATTCAATAGTAGCATGCCAGAAGGATATGTATTAACCTCCATTTACGATCAAGGTCATGAATCGGCAGTCGCAAATGATGGCTTTATAATCAATCTCGTCATATCCGTTGTAACAGTAGTAGCTATTCTTCTATTTTTTATTGGCTTTAAAAATGGTCTATTAGTGGGAAGCGGCCTCATATTTTCAATCTTAGCTACATTAATAGTGATGTTTGCCAATGGCATAGCACTTCAACGAATGTCTCTGGCTGCTATAATTATAGCTATGGGAATGTTGGTAGATAATGCAATAGTTGTATCTGATTCAGCCTTGATAAACATGCAACGAGGCATGCGTAAGAGAACATCCATTTTGAATGCTTGCACATCAACGGCCCTTCCTCTTTTAGCTGCTACAGCAATAGCCATCCTCACATTTATGCCGATTTATTATTCACCGCACATCACTGGAGAATTGTTATCCTCTTTAGTGATAGTAATCGGGGTATCACTAATGTTCAGTTGGATATTTGCCCTTACCCAAACTCCATTTTTTATTCAAGAATTTGTGCGCAGGCCAAGGGGTGAGGAGATACAATCAAATCCATATACGGGAAAAATTTATGATAAATTTAGGAGCTCACTTCGTTTTGTAATTGGTCATAAATATGCAGTATTGCTCATAGTTATGCTATTGATGATCACCTCTGCATGGAGTTTCAGATATATACCAAAGGTATTTGTACCCCCATTGGACAAACAGTACTTTACAATAGATATGTGGCTTCCTGAAGGGGTAAAAATAGAGGTAACTGATAAAGAAACTTTTGAAATAGCTAACTACGTAAAACAATTTGAACAAACTGAAAATGTTTTTTGTTTTGTTGGAAGAACGGCTCCACGTTATTACCTATCTGGCATATCTTTTGGACCACAACCCAATTATGCCCAGCTTTTGGTAAAATGCAAATCACCCAAAAAAGCAAAGGAGCTGAACCGTATTCTTCAAGATAGTATAAGAGTTCTATTTCCAGAGCCACTTCTCAAAGTTAACACATTTGAACTGAGTCCACTCAATGAAGCCCTCATCGAAGCTCGTTTTTTAGGTGCAGATGAAAAAGTACTCGACTCCTTAACAAACGTAGCAATTGAAATAATGCGCAACAATCCGAAGACAGCCGATGTAAGGAACGAATGGGGTAATATGACAAAAGTGGCACATCCCATATATGATCCAGTAAAAGCAGGAATATTAGGGCTATCCAAGGCTCAAATGATAGAATCAATCAAGTCAATCAATGATGGTGTCGTTGTTGGAATTTATAGGGACAATGAGGATAAGGTTCCTGTATTGTTAAAATCTCTCGATAACAATATATCAACTCCCCAAACATTAGGAGATTTCTTCATTTGGAATGGTGCATTATCGGCACCTTTATCCCAAGCAACAAAAGATATTAAAATGTCATGGGAATATCCCCAAATCAGAACATATAACAGGCAACTCTCAATGGCTGCGATGTGTGGAGTAAAGGATAATGCAACAATGGCCGAAGTACATGGTGAGATACGTAAAGAGATAGAATCAATCAAACTTCCCCACGGATATAGTTTCTTTTGGGATGCACAATATAAAGACCAAACCGAAGGGCTCCAAGCACTGGCTAAATTTTTTCCTTTAGCATTTTTACTGTGTTTTGTAATACTTGTAGCACTATTCAAAAACTTCAAAGAACCAATCATAATAATATGCATATTGCCCCTGTCTCTAATTGGCGTCTCTATCGGTATGCTATTGACTGGCTTTTCATTCGGATTTTTCCCTATTGCTGGATGGCTTGGACTGCTTGGAATGATAATTAAAAATGTAATAGTGCTAATAGATGAAATAAACAATAAACTCAAAGAGGGAAGAGATATATCAACATCAATCGTAGAGGCAACTGTATCACGTACACGTCCAGTATTGATGGCTGCAATTACAACTATTTTCGGTATGATCCCTCTTTTGTTTGATGTAGTTTTCGGGGGGATGGCTGCCACCATAATATTCGGCCTCACATTTGCCACCGCACTAACCCTCTTCGTCACACCTACTCTATACTCAATATTTTATAACGTTAAAATAGATAAATAATGAAAAAAACAATCACGATAATACTTTTGATTTTCATTTTCCACATCACATATAGCCAGTCAGATGATATACTACTAAACAAATATCGAAAAATGGCACTTGAGTACAATCACGATTTAAAATCAGCTAAAAAAAACATCGCAGCGAGTTTAGAGTTAGTAAAATCTGCCAAAGACGATATGAAACCATCATTGGAGGGAAATGCAAATTTCACATATATAGGCAAACCTATGGAATTGTCTATTAATATCCCATCAATAGAACAAGCAATCTCATTCAAAGGTCAGCCATTAGAGTATGGAGTGGGACTATCAATTTATCAACCCCTTTACAGTGGTGGTAAAATCATTGCCTCAATAAAACTATCTGAACAAGAACACTCATTATCAGAAAATACATTCAATCTAATACGTTCCAACGTATGTTTGCAAATAGATGTACAATATTGGAGTGCAGTGGCCTCTATTGAGTTAGAGAAGATATTCGAATCGCATTACAAATCAACACAACATCTTAAAAAAATTGTACAAGAACGGGTAGAGGTAGGATTGTCAGATTCTCAAGACCTATTGATGGTAGAAGTAAAATTGAACAATTCAAAGTATCAGTTATTAAAATCTCAAAGCGAGACACAGACAAATAGGATGGCATTAAACTCCCTAATAGGCAACAGTTTAGATACAATAATAGAAATAGAACAAACCATCCCTATAGATATTAACAGTAATACTCCTTCTTCCACAAATAATAATGAGAGGCCAGAAATACTTATGGCATACAATGATATAGATATTCAATGGAGCTTAATGCAAATTAATGATTCACAATACAAAACAAAAATATACCTCGGAGCAGAAGGGAGCTACTCTTCTCCTGGTTACAATTTTAAAAAAGATCTCAATCTTAACGGCGCATTATTTGCAAAGTTGTCTGTGCCAATTTTTAATTGGGGAAAACGACATAGTGACAAGCAAGCCTACACTCTTCGAGCAAACATGGCACAAGATAATCTAAATAAGGTTAAAGATGAGGTTGCATTAGAGATTCAAAAGTCAAAAATGAATCTCGCAGAATCCCTTAAGAGAGTTGAATTAAGCAATAACTCTCTTAAAAAAGCAGAAGAGAATGAGAAGAAAGCAATGGAACGATACAACGAAGGTAAGGTCTCAATTACAGAAGTAATAGACGCGCAAGTGTATAAATTAACAGCACAACTCAACTTTGTTCAGGCCAAACTTGCAATGCAAGTAAATTATTCAGAACTACTTAAAGCAACTAATGTATATAACGAAGACAATTATTTATAACTTTGTTGAGCATATGTATGAGAGAATTTCTATAAATAAAACCAATATAATATACATCTTACTATTCTCATTATTAGGTGTATTAGCCTATCTATCGCTATCCAGCGCTACAAACTTAAATAAAGACGCAACCATACTATACGGATTTTTGTGGGGATACGTATTCTTTATAGTTGCCTTTAATATCCTTGGACTTTTAATAATAAAGCTTAGCCGTTGGGTTGGAAACTACATTATGCAACGATGGAAAATGGCATTGATCTATTTTTGCGTGGGAATAGTTTTACTTTTATTTAATTACAGTTTATTAGTAATTGCAAAAATCCTTGTTGGGATAAATGACCCTTTTGTTTTTCAAAATGGAGGAGGTAAGGTGCTGATTGTATTATGGCTATTACAACTTATAATAGTTGGGCTATTGGTTATCAACCAATCTGTAGTGCAAAATATGCATGTTCAGCAAGAAGCGGCCAGATTGCAAGATGAAAACAACAAGGCCAAATATGTAGCCCTGCAAAGCCAATTAAACCCCCACTTTTTATTTAACAATCTCAACACACTAATTGCAGAGATCGAATATGATCCAGTAAATGCCGTCAAATTTACGCGCGAGCTATCAGATGCATACCGCTATGTGCTGCAAAATCAAGATAAAATACTAATCTCTTTATCTCAAGAGGTATCTTTTGCCAAATCTTATATCTTTTTACATAGGGTAAGAATAGGAGGATACATATCTATTGAGAGCAACATAGATAATGAATGTCACCATATTAGCATACCTCCGCTCACATTACAATTATTGATTGAAAACGTCATTAAACACAATGTCATTTCAGAAAACAATCCAATGAAGATCTCTATCCATCTACTTAATGATTATTTGATTGTCACCAACACCCTTAATGAAAAAAATGTAAAAGCATCTTTAGGCACTGGACTCTCCAATTTATCTAATCGGTGTGAATTAATAATGCGAAAGAAAATAATAATAGAAAAAAACGAAAATCAATTTATTGTAAAAATCCCAGTAGCATATGAATAAAATATCTGCCATAATTATAGAGGATGAAAAACCCGCCGCAAGATTACTAAAATCTATGATTGATAAAATACGCCCACAATGGGAGACCACAATCATCTCTGGTAGTATCAACGATTCTATAAAATGGTTTGAAGAGAATAAAGAGCCTAATTTGATTTTTTTGGACATTCACCTTTCAGATGGTAGTTCATTTGATTTTTTATCACGCGTCAAACCAAAATCCACAATAATTTTCACCACTGCCTACGACGAATATGCGGTACAAGCATTCCAAGTCAATAGCATTGATTACATATTAAAGCCTATCCATTCTGAAAGGCTTTTGGAAGCGATAGAAAAATACGAATCATTATGCTTAACTAACAATGAATATGATACAGAGTATTTGAACACTATCTTAGATTGCATTACTACATCTAACATAAAAAAATATCGTACAAGGTTTTTAATCAACAGGTTGAATGAATATACGACTCTTTTAGTCAAAGACATAGCTTATTTCTATTCGGAAAACCATATCGTTACTGCTGTCACAAAACAAGGCAAAGAGATAATAATTGATTTCACTCTTGAGAAACTATTTGAGCAACTTGATCCCAGTTGTTATTTTAAGGCAAACCGACAATATATCCTTTGTATAGATTGTATTAGCAGAGTTGAACCCTATTTTAATAACACATTGACAGTCCATGTGACCCCTGCCTCAAAATCTCCAATCAAGATCAGCCGTGAAAAATTGACTTCTTTCAAGAAATGGTTGGATTATTAAAATTCAATAATCATCTC
>CAZSLC010000037.1:0-10246 GCA_964607675.1 uncultured Muribaculaceae bacterium | reverse complement strand
CCTGCCTCAACCGACTTAGCACATCCAGCTGTTTTATCGCAATTGCACGAATCAGTCACCACCTCATAGCGATCAGCTGCCGAATCGATCCTCCCACCGAAGCCTTGTGCCCCATCCTCAAGGATGAAGAGTTTGTATTTATCAGCAATCTCCCTGATATATGGGTAATTTGAAGGGAGTCCGAACAAATCGACGGTTATTATCACCTTCGGGGTGTATTTACCCTCTGCAATTGCCATTTTGATCTTCTTTTCGAGGTCGGCGTGGTCAATATTAAATGTTGCTTTGTCCACATCGACAAAAATCGGGGTAGCACCTTCAAATGATACCACCTCCGCCGAAGCGAAAAATGTAAAATCTGGGACAAATACACAATCACCTGGTCCTATTCCCCACACCTTGAGTGCAAGGGTAAGGGCATCAGTGCCGTTGCCACAGCTGATACAATGTTTAACACCCACATAATCTGCCAACTGAGCCTCCAGCTCTTTCACTGGTTTACCCATAATGAAGGCACTTGAAGCGGCCACATCCATCATGGCTGCATCTATATCTTTTTTTAAAACTTGATACTGTTTTTTTAAGTCTCTAAATTGCATAAAATACCTATTATAAGTTTATTGATTCATCTTCGTCAATTCGCCATCACGGAGGAGATATTTCCTGCCGCAAGAGCAACAGAGAGTAACGGCTGTATGGGGGCAAGAGTCGCCACCAGAACTAACTCCAGATTGAGCACCATTTTCTCCCTCCTTAAGTCTTTCCCCACATTCGCACACCCACCCTATCTGGCGAGCTGGCACACCTGCCATCAAAGCATAATCCTTCACATCCTTTGTCACCACAGCCCCAGCAGCCACGAGGGCAGAACGCCCCACTGTATGGCCACACACCACAGTCGAGTTAGCCCCTAACGAAGCACCCTCCTTTATCAACGTCTTAGCATAAATACCATGCACAGGGAAATGGGCCCTCGGAGTTGTTACATTAGTAAACACACAAGAGGGACCGCAGAAGACATTGTCCTCTATCTGCACCCCCTCATAGAGAGAAACATTATTTTGAATTCGCACCCCGTTGCCAATCTTCACATTGTTGGCAACATTTACATTCTGCCCCAGAGAGCAGTTAGATCCCAACACAGCACCCTTCTGAATATGGCAAAAATGCCAAATTTTAGTGCCTGTACCAATAGTTACATTGTCATCAACATAACTCGATTCGTGTACAAAATAATCCATATTCTTCAAAATTATTACAAATTACATCCAATTATTGTCAATCACCTCCAACCTCTTCAATCGCTTCCAAACACTTACAATCTCTTATAACCGCTTTCAAACATTTATAACCTCATATAATAGCTTATAATCTCTTATAACCTCTTACAATCTTATGAAACCGCTTTCAAAACATTTATAATCTCTTATAATCGCTTCCAAACACATATAACCTCTTACAATCTCATGAAACCGCTTCCAATCGTTTATAATCTCTTATAACTTCTTACAATCTCATATAACCGCTTCAAAAACACTTATAACCTCATATAATCACTTACAATCTCATGAAATCGCTTTCAATTGCTTATAATTGCTTATAATCTTTTTCAATCACCACCAGCCCCTCAAATCACTCCCAATTATTTCTATCTATTATCTCTCAATCTGCCTCTGAACCTCTTCAAGGACTTTAACCACTTCATAACCTGCTTTTGCAGTGTTGATAGCAAATCCCCTATCAAGATTGTCTATAAAATAACGGAGCTCCTCCTCAAGAGGCATCTTCTTCTGGTATGGCACCACCTCATCAGGCTGTTCTAATTTCACAGGATTGCCAGCTTCAAACTCGATGCTCTTATTGTAGAAATGGATCTCCTTCTCCGAGGTAGAGTCATCAAACGACACCATCCCTTTGCTCCCCACCACCACAAGCAACTGCTGCTTAAAAGGGTGGAGCCAAGAGACAAAAATATGAGCCTTCACATTGTTAGGATATTCAAACAAAGACAAAGTGGTATCAAACACCTTATCCTGCAAAAACTTACCTCCACTGGCAGAGACCTTCACCGCAGAAGAGCCGATAAGATAATCGAGGACAGAAATATCATGAGGGGCAAATGATGAGAAAACACTCTCATGAGTCCTCACAGTGCCGAGGTTAAGACGATTGGAGTAGATATAATACAATTTCCCCAACTTCTCCCCATCCACCAGTTCCTTAATCTTCCTTATGGCAGGGTGAAACAGGAGGACATGCCCCACCATCACAGGGACACTCTTCTCATCTGAAAGGCGGCACAGCTCCTCACTCTCAGCAACTGTAAAAGTCATAGGCTTCTCAAGCATCACAGGGAGCCCTGCCTCAATCAACTTCTTTCCAATTGCAAAATGGGTCTCTGCAGGGGTAGCCACAGTATAACCATCATAACGAGCAGCAATAGCCTCATCCACAGAGGTATACCCCTTTACTCCAGGGTAAATAGAGAGTAGCTCTTCAAGACGCTCCTTTCTCGATTCGACAATCGCAGCAAGGGCACCCATACCATACAAAGTCTTAATGTGGTTCTGTCCCCAACGGCCACCACCAATAGCACATATTTTTTTCATATCACAAAAATAGAATATTTGTTACAACACTTCTACATTATCTCTTTTTTTCACACCACTCATCACATTTTTGGTATCAAAGATAGCCTTAGAGTGAGCTTGTACAAAATCCCAATCAATACACGAGTGGGAACAAGTGATCACCACTATATCGGCACTCCAAAGAAGAGCTGCGGAAAGCTCCTTCTCACCTTTATGTACCTCCCCTTTGTAGCGATACTCAGGGATATAAGGGTCATAGAAAGAGACATTGCCTCCCCATTTTTCAATCTCCTCTATCACCTTCAAAGCAGGACTCTCCCTATAATCATCGATATCCTGTTTGTAAGCAACCCCTAATACAAGAACCTTAGAGCCATTGACACACTTAGCATGATTGTTAAGGATAATAGCCACCCTGTCAGCACAATAAGCAGGCATCCTGTCATTGACCATCATAGAGGATTCAATCATAGAGGTATGGAACCCATATTCACGTGCCTTCCAGCTTAGATAGTAAGGGTCCAATGGGATACAGTGTCCACCAAGGCCAGGACCTGGATAAAAAGCAGTGAAGCCAAATGGCTTGGTCTTAGCAGCCTCGATCACCTCCCAAAGATTGATATTCATCTTATTGCAAAGGATTGCCAACTCATTGATAAGGCCTATATTGATGTTGCGGTAGGTATTCTCAAGGATCTTAGTCATCTCAGCCACAGCAGGCGAAGAGGCTCTGAAAACTTTATTTTGAAGCACCGCCTCATAGACAGCAGGGATCACCTCTTGAGCTTCAGCACCAATAGCACCCACCACCTTAGGGGTATTTTTCGTTTTATAGATAAGGTTGCCTGGATCTACCCTCTCAGGTGAGAAACCAAGGTAGAAGTCAACTCCACATTTAAGGCCAGTAGCCTCAAGGATAGGTTTAATCAACTCCTCAGTGGTACCAGGATAAGTAGTAGATTCGAGAACCACAATCATCCCCTTATGGAGATACTTTGCCACCTCCTTAGTCGATGCCTCCACATAGCTTATATCTGGCTGTTGATGAGCATCCAAAGGGGTAGGGACACATATTGCCACGAAATCCACATCCCTGATAAAAGAGAAATCAGATGTTGCCTTCAACATCCCATCTTTGACGAGGGCTGCAAGATCGCTATTGACCACATCACCTATGTAGTTGTGACCATCATTGACCATTTTTACTTTGGACTCCTGCACATCAAAACCGATAGTCTTAAATCCTGCTTTCGCCTTTTCAACTGCAAGAGGAAGTCCTACATAACCCAAGCCGATAACTCCTGTCTTCAAACTCTTATCGGCAATCTTTTTCAATAATACGTTTTTCATTTATTTATTTTTTAACGAATAATAATCAATTTTCTCCAATCTCTCCAATAATTTTGAGTCCAACTTGATCTCAAACATTCTATTAATATGAGAAAGGGTATGAGTATCGCTCCCCATATAGGTATAATAGCCCTTGGACAACAAATATCTGAGTATTTTCATCGAATCTGGACCATAGACACCTGCCAAAGAGAGGATATTGAGTTGATAACCACACCCCATATCCTTGTATAGATCATATTTAGACAAAGTGTCTGCCATATAAAGATACCTCTCAGGATGGGCCAGCACTGGGCGATACCCCTCCATATTGAGTTTAAAAATCACATCCTGAAGATTGTTGCTTTTAAAATAGTAAGACATCTCTATTAGCACCCTCCGCTTGTCATCGAAACAGAGGAGCTCATGGGTATCAATCCATCGTTCAAAATCTTCAGTGATCATATACTCTGCACCGAGGGTGATATCCAATGTGATATCCTCTGGAACAGAGGTTTTGAAGAGTTCAAATGCCCTTCTCAAGCTCTCCTCATCATTAGTATATTGGGGATAATTGATGTGAGGGGTGAAGACTATTTTTTTATATCCTGCCGATTGCATACGACGGAGTATAGCGAAAGAGTCTTCCACACTTTTCACCCCATCATCCACGCAAGGGAGTATATGGGAGTGAAAATCCACATCGATGTTGAGTGTCTCGAAAAGGGGTTTATTCTTCTTTTTTTTAAAAAGATCAAACATTTTCTTTTTTATTCTTTTTATCTTCGGTATGACCGTAGCCGTATCCATAGCCATATCCGTAGCCATAGCCATATTTATAGCCATAGCCATATCTATACTTGCGAGCCTCTATCTCTATATCATTGAGGACAATACCCACATTGTGAATCCTCTTGGCATCAATCATAGAGTTAAGCTCTTTCAAGAAAGCAAGCTCAGTCTTATCCGATCTTACTACATATATTGTGTTATCCACCTGGCGGTTGACAAGGGCTGCATCAGGAACAGGGATGTAAGGGGTGGTATCACATATTACATAATCGTACTCTTTACGGAAGGCCTCCATCATCTCCTTAAAGGTATCCATCGAGAGGAGCTCTGAAGGGTTAGGAGGGACAGCCCCCGAAAAAGCTATTTTAAGATTGTCATTGTCGGGAACACTCTGCACTATCTCAGAGATATTGTTGTATTTTCCAATCAGATACCCCACCACAGAGCACGATTTGTCATATTTGACATCGGGGAATATCTTATGGAGCGTTGGCTTCCTAAGGTCAAGTCCCACAAGGACCACCTTTTTACCTATATGGGAGAGAGAGATAGCAAGATTGGCAGCGACAAATGATTTACCCTCACCAGGGACAGAAGAGGTGACTTGAAACACATTGCCTTGTAAAAATGAGAGGTTGGAACGGAGCATCCTAAACGATTCACTCTGGGTATCGCGTCCACCTTTGGAGACTTTAGTGCCACCTTTGGAGACTTTGTCACCCCCCTTGGGGATAATTGCCAAAATGGGGGAATCTATCCTCTTTTCGACATCCTCTTTGGTCTCCACCTTGGTCTTGAGCATATTGCGAACCAACATCACCCCTGGAGGGAGTGCAATGCCCAATATCAGAGCTATAAGGTAAGCCACCATTTTATTGGGTTTGATAGGAACAGGTGAGCCGTATGCAGCCTCAACTATCCTCACATTGTCGGTGAGTGAGTAGAGGGAGATCTGCGCCTCCTCCCTTTTCTGCTGGAGCACCAAATAGAGAGGCTCTATGATTTGTTGTTTCCTCGATATCTGGGCCAAATCGAGCTGCTGCATAGGGATAGTAGAGATCTTCCTCTTCGAAGTGCGAAGGGTATTTTTAAGCTCTTTTTCCCTAATATTATAGACCTTTTCAAGATTGGCAATGGCAATCTCGATGGAGTTGCGGCCGTCATTGAGCTGTCCGTTGAGATTGAGTACCCTCGGATTGGACTCACTGGAGTTGGCAAGGAGTCTGTTTCTCTCTGCCACAAGGAGGTTGTAGTTGGAGATGACCACATTTAGTCCGTTGTCAGCCACCCCTATATTGGATGGGATCACCTTGTAGGTCCCTTGTGGTGTCTTTGCCATATCCTCTTTCACCATCTTCAAGATAGACTGCTGCAACCTCACCTCGTTGAGCTGCCCCTCATACCCCATATCGGAGGTGAGGGAGAGTTCTGATTGCGCTTCGAGATTGACAAGGGTATTGGATGATTGGTAATCTTTAAACTCGCTCTCCACCTTGCCAAGCTGCGAGGAGATCTCCGCAAGACGGGTATCGAGAAACTCTATGGTATTGACACTGGTGGTATTTTTAAATTTACGAGCCTCAGCGTTGTATTTCAAAATGAGGGTATTGAGGATATCCTCCCCCCTTTTGGGTTTGGAGTCATCTATCGACATCTCTATCACATCGGAGGAGTGTCGCATCTTTTCCCCTATGGCCCCCACTGAGAGCTTCGAGCAGATAGCAAGGGCTGCATTGTAAGGGGCTGTCCATGTGAACTCGTATTTATCTTCGTCTGTCATCTTATCGACATTGTCGAGACGAACCACAAAAGAGAACGAATCAAAAAGGAGTGAGTCACCATAGTTGTGGAGTGCCTTTTTGTCAAAATCAATATCTTCACCATCGGCTTTTAATTCGTGAATCTTATATTGTCTCCCCTCTACATCGGAGAAAATAAGGGAAATAGAGAGGGGACGCATCTCCAATGGGTAGAGTTGGTTCCAAGAGAGTGACACCTCGAAGGGGGAGTTTTTATAATATTCCCACCTCTTCACATCAAACCACGATCTCAAAAAAGGGAATGAAGAGTGGAACACAGGTACTCTGTAGTTGTAATATCTATAGTTGAGGGCAAGCTCATCCACCACCTGCTTCATCATAGAGGGGGACTTCATGATATAGACCTCGTTGTCGATAAGGTCTGTCTTGGAGCTACCTGTCAAATCAGAGAGGAGGGCAAGCTGCTCTCCACCACCTCCATCTTCCCTCACCAATAGTACAGATGCTGCTCTGTTATATGTAGGGGTGACTATCTTCAAATAGAGAAATGTCCCAACTAACAACACTGCCACAGAGCCGATGATCCAATAGCGAAGCCTCCAGATAAAATCGACAAGGTCCATAAAATTAAAATTGCTCTTTTCCTCTTCCCATTCAAAAGGATCTTTTTCAAATTCGTTGCTGCTCATGATTTATTATTTAGAATTTGCTAATATTAACGAAAGGACTGCTACAAGGGTGGTGACAGATGAGAGGACAATGCTCCAAATACCTGTAGCTGTTGTAGCTGTAGCCACCCTCGATGCACTTGGTGGCACATAAAGGACATCATTCTGCTGAAGATAGAAATAGGGGGACTCCAAGATAGCACTCTCCCTCAGATCTATTTTCTTGTAGGTCTGCCGCCCCTCTACCTCTCTGATGAGGAGGAGGTTGGACCTTTCAGCTGAGATAAGGAGATCACCTGCACTCCCAAGGGCCTGGAGGATGGTTATCTTCTCCGATGCCATAGTGTAGGTGCCAGGGTTTCTCACCTCCCCAAGGATAGTTATTTTATAATTTTTAAAAGTGATATGGACAATAGGGTTCTTCACATCCTTTCCAATCTTCTTAGTGAGATGATCAACCAACTCGGAACGGGTCATCCCCTCCACTTTGATCTTGCCAAGGATGGGAAAATCAATCTCCCCTTTGGAATCAACAAGATAAGAGAGGGTGGTTCTCTCTGGATCCACATTGCCACCTCCCACATTGTCAGAGAGGGTGAGGTTGTATGGCTGCACCACCTGTTTATCGGGGCCTGAGACTATTATGCTCAACATATCATCCTTGCGGATCTTAGCCTCATATTCGGTAGTAAGTTGTTTTAAAGATACCTCATCGATATCTTGAAAATAAATTATCTCTTTCGGAGTGGTGCATGACAATACCGCACACATCAGAAACAGAACCAGATATGGAAATCGTTTCATAGATTAAATATTAATTATACAATTTGTAAATTCTGAAAAAAGAAATCAAAAGCGGTAACTAATAAATACCCCCCCTTTGTAGGCAGGGAGCCACTCACCGCTTCCGTTAAGTTCGACATGATTGAAATCTTTCGATCCATCATCCTTAGGGGTATATGCCTCATAAGTAGAGCCTTGCCATCCGAGGCCCCAACTGATCTCTATCCCCCAATGGTCGTTGCGTTTGAAGGTGAAGACATATCCAAGGGTGGCACCCGCCATGAGGTTCTGCCCCACCATGACAGAGCGTGGATCCTTCATATAGTTGAGACTCGATCCCCATTTGAAAGGATAGACATTTTTGTTCATCCTATAGACACCGAAGCCCACATTGGCAGCACAATAGAACCCCTTGAACACCTCCTTGGGGTAGTAACGGAACTCTCCGAAGCTCGCAGCGAGGGAGAGAGGATAGCCAGTACCGAGAAAATTGCGAGGGGCAAATATACCAAGCCCCTCAAGCTGGACACTGAAATGCTGCATCACCCTAACCTCAATAGCGGGATTGACCACCCCCACAGCCACCACAGCATTGAGCTTCACATTGACCTTTTTCTTGCACTCCTGCTCTTGAGAAAATGCACTATTTGCCAAAGGTAAAAGGCAAACCAATATAATAATAAACCGTCTCATAAGATAAAATCAAAGTGCAATAATAACTAATTGCTCACTCTTAATACAATAAAACTGAAATAATATTTCCTTCATTCAATATCTGATTAATCCCTCTTCATAGCCTCATGCTCCTTTGCCAACTTCTCCTCCCCCTCTGCCTAAAGGCAATATCATTCAATCCCCCCCAACAACCATTTCCAAATGGGCAATACTTCAATAGTATTATTTTCCACCTCGATGGTTCGCTCTTCTGAATAAGTAATTATAATCAATCGAGAACAATCAAGAGTTTTAGAGATTTTAATAAGAGCTCCAACTTCACGGTCGTATGTTCCATCACTATTGTCCAAGGAATAGCAGACCTGAATGGCAGTAGCACTATCAGGAAGATAAAAATCTACCTCTACATTTTTATTATAAAAGAATACCGCATCTTCTCGACCATAACGTCTCAGTAGTGTTATTGCAACTAAATTTTCCAACAAAGATGTTTCTCCATCAAGTAAAAAGAGGTTTAGAATACCATTATCATTAAAATAGTATTTAGGATTACTCTCTTTGTCAGCCAATTTGCTGGCAATATTGTGTATTGATGAAATAAGCCAAGCATCCTTAGCATATTCCATATAGTTTATTACAGTACTAGTACCTACTTTGGCACCAGTCGATGAGACTATGTTAGCGATACGATTGAATGACATAGGCTGTTTGACACTTTCAGCTACTTTCTTAAACAATATTCTAAGGGCAAAAGTATTGTCGATAGAATGGCGTGTCGCTATATCTCCCAAATATATTTTTTGATACACACTGGTCAAATAGTCTCGCTTTGCATTTAAAGTAGCACCTTCTGGAAATCCACCAAAATAGAAAAAGTCGTTGAATTTACGTAATATTTCAGCCTTTGTTTCAGTCGCCATAAGTGATGTCTGAGTAAGAACGATGCCGTTTGCAGTAAGATATTCTTTGAAGTTATATGGGTAGACATCGACAGTTATATATCGTCCACCAAGAGTCGTCTGTATGTCTCCACTAAGCATCTTTGCATTACTTCCAGTAATATATACTCTATGTTTTGTATCTGCCATACGTCGTGCAAACTTCTCCCAACCTGTAATGTTTTGAATCTCATCAAGAAACAGAATCGGTCTTTTGCCATACATTTCAAGGTGAATTTCAAGCAATAAATTCAAATCATCCACACACATCCCGACGAGCCGCTCATCTTCAAAATTTATATAAAGCATCTCGTCCCAGCCTACGCCTTGCTGAAGAAGCTGCTGCATTCGCTGATATAGCAGAAAGGATTTCCCAGCACGTCTAATACCTACAAACACATAATTTCCAAATTCCTCAAATCTGAATTTCCTCGGAATAACCCTGTATTTTGGCACTTCAAGTTGATTATCCGCAATTACGGATTTTAAAATAGACCTGTCCATTGTATTACATTTATCTTATAGACAGCACAAATATAATATATTTTTATCTTATGTACAAGACAAAAACATATTATTTCCTCTCCTCCCCCTCTGCCTAAAGGCAATATCACTCAAGCTCCCGTCTCAATCCCCAATTAGAGTTTTCCAGAAGAAATAATTCAATCTAAAGTTTTCTCGATGTTAAATCAAATTTGAAAAATAGTTTT
>CAZSLC010000036.1:8240-10615 GCA_964607675.1 uncultured Muribaculaceae bacterium | reverse complement strand
GTCGTTACAAGTGGAAAAGAGGATTTTGCGGCAGTGCTCCCCTGTGGTAAGGTAGAAAAATGGAGTGCAGAAACTCCTACGCTATACAAATTAAAAATCTCATCCTATACCACAGAGGGCATCTCCGAAGTGAGTGATATAAACATAGGATTCAGAAAAGTGGAGATTAAAAACAAACAACTTCTTGTCAATGGTAAAGCTATCCTCTTCAAGGGGGTCAACCGTCACGAGATGAGCGGAGAAGCTGGATACCTCGTCACAATGGATAAAATGATCAGAGATATTAAAATACTAAAAAGTCTCAATGTTAACGCAGTACGCACTTGCCACTATCCAAACGATCCAAGGTGGTATGACCTATGCGATAAATATGGTCTATATGTGATAGATGAAGCCAATGTAGAATCTCATGGGATGGGCTATGGTGAGGAATCACTTGCTAAGAACCCAGCATTCAAATTGGCACACTTAGAGCGCAATCAGAGAATGATAGCAAGAGACTTCAACCACCCATCAATCATCATCTGGAGTCTTGGCAACGAAGCTGGCAACGGAGATAATTTCACAGCCTGCTATGAATGGATTAAAAAATATGATCCATCGCGCCCAGTCCATTACGAAGGTGGCATCGACTATGAAAACAATGCTAAAACCACCAACACTGACATTTTCTGTCCAATGTACCATCGCCCTGACGAATGTGAAGAATATATTGCAAATAACCCGCAGATGCCTATGATACAATGTGAATATGCACACTCAATGGGCAACTCAATGGGAGGGTTAAAAGAATATATGGATTTAGTTAGGAACAATCCCATATATCAAGGTGGGTTCATCTGGGATTTTGCCGATCAAGCACTAATGAGGATAGGCACCGATGGTACCACGACCTTTACCTACGGAGGAAGTTACAATCAATATGACAGGTCAGACAACAACTTCAACAGCAATGGAATAGTGGCCTCAAACAGGGTAATTCATCCCACAGGGAGGGAAGTTGCCTACCAATATAGATCCATCCACACCTTTCCCAAGGACCTTTCAAAGGGGATAGTCTCTATTTATAACGAATATTTCTTCAACGACCTCACCAATTTTACAATGGAATGGGAACTTATCGTTGACAACAAAGCTGTTGCAGAAGGGGAAATTCCTGCACTAAAGGTGGCACCACAAGGGAAAAAAGAGATAGTCATTCCATATCTTACCGCCTTGCAAAAATCTATGGCAGCACCATGTACTCCAAAAGAAATTTTCCTAAATGTGAAATACCGCACTGCCAATAAGGATGGTATCCTTGACGCAGGGACCATCCTCTCATACGACCAACTGCCAATCAAACAATATGATTCAGATCAACACTTTACAGAGGAGTGTGAAAGGGCATTTGCCAAATCTAATTCCCCTAAAGTTGCAGAAGATTTTAAATACTACTACATCCATTCAGAAGTATTCAAAGCAGACTTCAATAAAAAGACAGGCTTCCTTGAAAGATACAGGGTATATAAAAGCGAACTGCTCAGTGAACCATTGGTCCCCAATTTCAACAGGGCATTGACAGACAATGACAATGGAGCAAAACTGCAAAAGAAATATGCCACTTGGCGCAACGCTCAGTTAAAACTCACCTCAATGGAACTCAAAGAGGGTGAAGAGAGTGTTAAAATATTTGCAAAATACGACCTCCAACCTGCTGGAGGAGAAATCCATCTAAGCTACACCATAAATAAAATGGGGGACATAATGGTAGAACAGACCCTTGTACCTAAAAATGAGATAGCAGTATCATCGTCACAATCCTCTCTTTCGGAGAAGGGGACAGCTGACGATTACTTCGTTGCAACAGCAGGCACAACAGCAAGGCCAGCAGAAGACGTTAAAGTCAGTGATATGTTCAGATTTGGAATGAAGTTTGCCATGCCAGCACAATTTGAGAATGTAACATATTATGGAGCAGGTCCTTACGAGAATTATTCTGACCGCAATTCAAACTCATTGATTGGATTATATTCTGCCAAAACAGAAGAGCTCTATCAGTATGACTATGTCAGACCTCAAGAGTGTGGAGCAAGATCAGATCTCAGAAGCTGGAAAGTAGTAAACTCATTAGGGCTTGGATTTGAGATAATTGCAGACTCTCCATTCTTAGCATCTGCACTTCCATACTCCATCGATCAGCTCGACCTCGAAGGTGAAAAATACGTACGTCACACATCTCAATTACTGCCATTAGGCTCAACGCATATTAATATAGACTACAAACAATTGGGACTTGGATGTATAAATAGCTGGGGTGCAATAGCATATCCACAATACAGGGTGCCATATCAGCAATACACATTCACCTTCATGCTAAAACTTATTAGATAAAG
>CAZSLC010000036.1:0-8140 GCA_964607675.1 uncultured Muribaculaceae bacterium | reverse complement strand
TTTAATGCAATTTCGTTAATTATATCCTTCGATAAATTCTGTTAATAAGTTGAATAATTTATGATAATTTTCTGAAGAAGCATTTTTAAAAATATCTTTTGGAGTGTGGTAATATTTATAGAAATCACCATAATAGGTGAAATAAATTGCGGGGACACCCTTAATAGCAAATGGGTAGTGATCACTATTGTCTGAAAGTGGTTCTTTGATGATAGAGTTGAAAAGTTCTTTTTCTTTAATAAGCCTTTCAAATATTTTAAATCCATCTTCTCCACTATCACTTACTTCACAGTAAAGATCCTTCCCATTATCGCCAACCATATCGAGATTAATTAGATATTTAATCTCTTCAAGTGGGAAAATAGGATATTTTGTATAGTGCCAAGCACCAAGAAGATTGGCCTCTTCACCATCAAAAAATATAAAAATGATATCATTTTCTGGGGTATTCCTTGACTTAGAATAATATTTATAAAGATTGATTAATGTAGCTACTCCCGAAGCATTGTCATTAGCACCAGCGAATAACTGGTCTTTACCCATGAAACCAAGATGGTCATAGTGTGCTGTTAAAACAATTTTTTTACCCTCTTTTTTCCCTTTTATTGTAGCAATTATATTATGTGCTGTATGATTGTTAAGATACTCATTTTCAAAATTAATTGATAAGGTGTTTGCATCCGAGGGGAAATTTGGTCCTACACCAACTACTGGAAATGGTATTAAATAGTGAGCACGTGCTTTGAAATATTGAGGCATTTTTTTATATCTGAAAATAACCCCACCCACTTTTCCCTCCAATGGGATAAATCCTGTTAAATAAGGGTCGTTAGTTCCATCCTTCATTTCTTTGTAAAATTCATCAAAATCAATCTCCACAAAAGAGGATCTAAGATCATTTTTATTAAAATAATCGAAAAATATATCTTTTTTATAAATATCGTCATATTTAACAATTTTAAAATTACCCTTTATCCCTGTTGAGAACTCTTTCATAATGTAGTCTTTGCAAGGGACCATCAACTTGTCGTCAACGATAAGCTCCATATTGCCCCTAAACACATTCATTGGGAAATAGAAAGTTTGATTAATTGTATCTTTCAAATAGCTCGAAATATAGTCAGCAGCTTTTATATTCCCATTTTCATAGTCACTTCTTCCATAATATTTAGGGTCTGACAATTCTTGAACAATAGTATTATAAGTCTCAAAATTAGAGGTTTTGCAAGCGGTGGTTAAAGCCATGGCGATTATCATTAATAGGTATTTCTTCATCTTATTACAATTTACTGCTAAAATAGCCAAATAAATTGTAATTTTGTAACAAAGTTATTTTTCAGTATGAGTCGTTACTATCTTGAAATATGCGCTTCGTCAGTTGAAAGTGCAATTGCTGCTCAAAGAGGGGGAGCTGACAGAATTGAATTATGTGATGTCTTACCTGTAGGTGGAGTTTCACCGTCCTATGGAATGATATCATTAGTTAGAGATAGACTTTCAATTCCTATCCATGTTTTATTAAGACCAAGAAGTGGAGATTTTCTCTACGACGATCTAGAGGCAGAGCAAGTTCTACGAGATATTGAGATGTGTTCTAAAATTGGAGTAGAAGGAGTTGTCATCGGAGCTTTGAACAAAGAAGCTAAAATTGATATCCCTCGCTGCCGTGAGTGGGCAGAATGTGCGAAAAGCAACAAACTCAATTTTTCCTTTCATAGGGCGATAGATAGGACCGACAATATTCTTGAAGCCATGGAGGTCGTTATATCTCTTGGCTATAAGAGAATTCTCACTTCTGGAGGACGTATTTCGGCTATTGAGGGGAGAGAAACAATAAAGTCGATGGTTGACAAGAGTGATGGTAGAGTAGAAATAATGGCAGGTTCAGGCATTAACACTTCAAATATATTTGATATTATTACGGCCACAGGAGTTAAGAATATTCACTTTTCTGCAAGTAAAAGTCGTCTCTCAGGGATGGAGGTCCTTGCTGGAATTGGAAAAACGGAATACCTTACCCATAGTGATTCTAAGGCAATAGAGGAAGCAAAGACTATTATTTCATCATTCAAGTAGAATAAATAATATTGCTTTAGTATAATCTAAAATTCCAATAGAACAAAACAAAAGGAGTTAAAAAAAGCACCTACAAAATGTAAGTGCTTTTTTTGTGCTCCTCATCAAGGACTTGAACCTTGGACCCCCTGATTAACAGTCAGGTGCTCTAACCAACTGAGCTAATGAGGACTGTTTTATTCCCGTTTGGGAGTGCAAAGGTATATAAATATTTTAAATTACAAAAAAAGATATTAGACTTTTTTACAAATAATCTTAACTTTGTACAAAATAAGCTGACGATCAGTTATGGATTTAAATTTATTGTCTCAATTACTACGAGAACTCATATTGGATAATGACCATGTCTCCCTTCAAGGCATTGGAAGTTTTATAGCTGATATCGCTCCTGCATATTTTTCTGTTGATGGTAAAACGATAAATCCACCCTACAGAAGAATTTTTTTTAGAAGTACCGAATTGAGTGACGATGGCGTCTTGGAAAAGTATTATGTTGAGAAATTTAATATTTCACGAAGTTCAGCCAAAGAAGAATTATCCAATTTTTTCGGTAAAATTAGGTTAGATCTGAATGTCAAAAAGAGTCTGATCTTGCCAGAATTCGGTCAGTTGAAGGTAACAAAGGATGGTAATTACTATTTTATACCAGATTCCAGCCTTGACATTTATGCTGACGCGTTCGGTCTTGAACCAATATCGGTAAAACTTATTGATTCTACATCATACACAAGTGCAAGAAATGACTATAAGGCAAAAAGCCGGTTTAGGTCTCATACTAATACTGAAAATTCTAATATAAAAGAAAACGCCATTCAAAATTCGAATGATGATGAGCCACCACTGATTTCTCCAGAAGATTTGAAAAAATTGATGGAGGAGGAGGGACTCAACTATAAAAATGAGGGGTCTGATGTAAATACACTGGAGAATATAGAGCGTGAGGAGTGGGGTGAAAGTACAAATCGAAAGAAAATAGAAGAGAAGGATAGTGTTGAGGAGAAGGAGAGAGAATACGAAGAGAAGAGTGCAAAAGCAAAACGGGACTGGAAATCTATCCTTGAGCTCAAAAGAATGGAAGATGGTCGAGAAGAGGAAGACGCAGAAGAAAAAGAAGAAAGAGAAAATGAAGAAAAATTCTTGAAAGCAGAGAAGGACGAATCAAGCGAAGGAGTCAGAGGCACCACTAAATTTAGCAAAGGGGGTGTTCAGAGTGAGTCACTGCAGTCAAAAATGGCAACTGAGAGCAAATCGAATAGCCCCTTAGCCAAAAAAAATCAAATAGAAGATGACCCTATAGTTATGAAAAAACTTAGAAGAATAATTATAATTTTGAGCATTGTGATAGCTGTGCTCGTAATCATCATATTGATGATGGTTTTCAAAGATCAGGTTTTCAACCTTTTCAAAGGACTGTTATATTCAAAAGAGGAAATAGAATTGATTAATTCCATTTAACATCTATATATTAAACGGATTAGCAAACATAGTCATCTCTCTACAAAATTACTGAGAGTCAATATTCAATTGATGATATCATAGATCAACAAGATAGCGTTTAATGCTGTTGAGCAGGATCACAATCTTTCAATACTGTGTGTAGTAAACGTTCAAAAATCCAGTGTAAATTGATTGTAATGTGATACTTACATAATTGACGGGTGCGCAAAATGGAGCACCCGTGGCGATTGTTCATTTTATCTTAGCCGATTTGTATTCCGTTGCCGATAAATTCTTCAGACGTTACTATTCTCATGGTTCCATCTGTTCTTTTAGCCATCAGTATCATACCTTTTGACTCTATGCCTCTGATTTTCTTGGGTTCGAGATTGGCCAATATGCAGATGTGTTTTCCGACCATCTCTTCAGCGGTGTAATACTCTGCTATGCCAGAAACGATTGTGCGTTTATCAATTCCTGTGTCAATGGTGAGTTTGAGCAGTTTGTCTGTTTTTGGAACTCTTTCTGCCTCAAGCACGGTGGCTGTTCTGATGTCCATTTTGCCGAAGTCGTCGAATGAACACAGTTCTTTTGGGGAGGTGAGTGCCTCTTGACCATTGGCGGTGCCACCTGTCTGAGCGGTGCCACCTGCTTGTGCTGATGCTGTGCTACCTCCTTGACCATTGGCGGTGCCACCTGCTTGTGCTGATGCTGCGCTACCTCCTTGACCATTGGCGGTGCCACCTGTCTGAGCGGTGCCACCTGCTTGTCCAGCGGCGTTGTGTTGTTCATTTTGCAATCTGGTAGCTTCCAATTTGGCCAACTGTTCATCTATCGTCTCATCTTCGATCTTAGCGAAGAGCAACGACGGCTCATTTATTTGGTCGCCAACCTTTATAACATCCTCCCTTCCAATATTGTCCCATTTGAGGATATCATTGGAGAGCCCAAGCATATTTACCAATTTCTCTGAGGAGAATGGGATAAATGGGTCAAAAGTAATTGCGAGGTTTGCACATATCTTCAATGAGACATTCAAAATAGATGCTACCCTATCCATATCAGTTTTAGACACCTTCCAAGGTTCAGTCTCCGTAAGGTACTTATTGCCAAGTCTTGCCATATCCATAGCCCCTTTAAGAGCCTCGCGAAATCTATAATGTTCAAGACTATCTTCAATAGATCTCTTAATCACAGGAATTTGGTCAAGAGTCTCTCTGTCAATACCTTCTGGCTTTAGATCTGCAGGGACTTTCCCACCAAAATACTTATGTGTAAGAACCATAGCCCTATTGACGAAATTGCCATAAATAGCAACCAATTCGGAGTTATTGCGAGTTTGGAAATCCTTCCAAGTAAAATCGTTATCCTTTGTCTCAGGGGCATTGGCGCACAGCACATATCTAAGGACATCCTGCTGACCTGGGAACTCCCTCAAGTACTCATGAAGCCACACTGCCCAATTTCTTGAGGTAGAAATTTTATTCCCTTCGAGGTTCAAAAACTCGTTAGCAGGGACATTGTCTGGCAAAATATATCCTCCATGAGCCTTCAGCATGGTAGGAAAAACGATGCAGTGGAAAACGATATTATCCTTCCCGATGAAATGGACCATCTTCGTATCATCGCTCTTCCACCATTTTTCCCACTCATCAGGGATAGCCTCAATAGTATTGGAAATGTAGCCAATAGGGGCATCGAACCAAACATAAAGAACCTTCCCTTCCCCCCCCTCTATAGGAAGCGGCACCCCCCAATCGAGGTCCCTGCTCACGGCGCGTGGTTGCAACCCACCATCAATCCATGACTTACACTGCCCATAGACATTGCTCTTCCACTCTTTGTGCCCCTCAAGAATCCACTCCTTCAACCATGGTTCATATTGATCCAGAGGAAGATACCAGTGCTTAGTCAGTTTCTTGATAGGGACATTGCCACTTAGGGCCGAATGTGGATTGAGCAGTTCGTCAGGGCTGAGAGTGCACCCGCACTTCTCACACTGGTCACCATAAGCACCCTCTGCACCACATTTAGGACAAGTACCAACAATATATCTGTCTGCCAAAAATTGTTTAGCCTCCTCATCATAAAACTGCTCCGACTCCTTCTCGATAAATTTCCCATCATAATAGAGCTTCTTGAAAAATTCGGAAGCTGTCTTGTGGTGGATCTTCGAACTCGTCCTCGAATATATATCGAAACTTATACCCAGCTCCTTAAAAGATTCCTTGATAATAGTATGATATTTATCAACAATATCTTGAGGAGAGCACCCAAGCTCCTTAGCCTTAATAGTGATAGGCACCCCATGTTCATCAGAGCCACCAATAAAGAACACATCTTTACCCTGCATTCGCAAAAACCTAACATATATGTCGGCAGGAACATAAACCCCTGCTAAGTGACCAATATGGACAGGACCATTGGCGTATGGTAGAGCGGATGTGATAAGGTAACGTTTGTATTCTTTCATAATGATGATTTTTTAAAGGGCCAAAGATACAAAAAAAAGCTACATTTGTAACTGTTATGATTGACAAAACCACAATAGATAAAATATTAGATACAGCTGAAATAGTTGATGTAATAAGCGATTTTGTCTCCTTAAAGAGACGAGGGGCTAATTTCATCGCCTGCTGCCCATTTCATGACGAGAAGACCCCATCATTTTCAGTCTCCCCCTCCAAGGGGATATTTAAATGTTTCGGATGCGGCAAAGCAGGCAATGCAATCGCCTTCATCATGGAGCACGAGCATATGAGCTATATAGAGGCCATCAAATATCTTGGGAAAAAATATGGAATCGAGGTGAGAGAAAAGGAAGAGAGTGAAGAAGATGCTGCCCAACGCCTTAGAAATGAATCTCTACTTGCTGCAACAGAATATGCAGCCAAATTCTACCGCAACATCCTTCTAAACACCAACATAGGACAAAATGTCGGACTCACCTATTTCAAACAGAGGAGACAATTCTCCGATGAAATGATATCGCGATTCGGCCTTGGCTATTCCACCGACACCATCTCATTCTCCGAAAAAGCACTCAAAGAGGGGTACAAAAAAGAATACCTCACGGAGTCTGGACTCTCAATAGAGAGAGACAACGGCACCTTGACAGACAAATTCTACGACAGAGTGATGTTCCCCATCTACTCCCTCAGTGGTAGGGTGATAGCATTCGGAGGGAGGACATTGAAAACCGACAAAAGCATTGCAAAATATGTCAATTCCCCCGAAAGTGAGATATACCACAAAAGCAAATCCCTATACGGCATCTTCCAAGCCAAATCGGCAATAGTAAAAAATAAAAAATGCTACCTCGTAGAGGGTTACGCCGATGTTATATCATTTCACCAGTCAGGGATAGAAAACGTCGTAGCCTCCTCTGGGACATCCCTCACCTCAGAACAAATAAAACTGATAAAAAGATTCACCCAATCGGTCACCGTCCTCTATGACGGAGATGCGGCAGGGATCAAAGCATCAATAAGGGGGATCGATATGCTCCTCGAAGAGGGACTCGAAGTAAAAGTAGTATTGCTCCCAGAAGGGGAAGACCCCGACTCATTCGCCATGAGCCACTCATTAAGTGAGATAGAGTCCTACCTTAAGCAGTTCGAAACAGACTTCATTGATTTCAAATACGAACTACTCTCCAATGAGATAGATAGAGATCCAATAAAAAAAGGAGAACTAATAAGAGAAGTAATACACTCAATATCTGTCATCCCCGACCAGATAACACGACAAATCTATATCGAAAGATGCGTTATCAAACTCGGTATTTCCGAAGAAATATTGGTCCAAGAGGTAGCAAAAGGGAGGAGAAAACTCCTTGAGACCAATGAAAAAGAGAGGGTAAGAACCCTTGAAAGAGACGATCGCAGGAGAGAGGCAAGAGGAGAGGAGACCCTCAACGAAGAGAGCCTGCTACCCAAAAACGGAATAACAGTCCCCATCTTAGAAGGGGTAGAAAAAGACATCATCTACTACATGGTCAAATTTGGAGAGACACCACTCTTTGAAGGGGTGACAGTAGCACAATACATCGCCACACAGCTGACAAACGACGAGCTCCAAATCCAAAACCCCCTTCACAAAATGATCTATGATGAATATTTCAAGATAAATGCACAAGAGGGAGAGAACCAAGAGGCAATCCAACGCACCCTCATCAACAGCAGAAATCAAAACATCTCAAAAGGGGTACTCGACATCATCGTACAAGAGCATAAAATCAACGTAAAACAATTCTTAGAATCACTTATTCCAGAGGAAAACATACTAACAGTCTGTGTGCCAAAGACAGTAACCCTCTTCAAAGCAAAAATCACAGAATACACATATCAACTATTGATGAAGCAGCTCGAAACGGCCCAAAAAGAGGAAAACAAAGAGCTTCAAGTAGAATTGTTAAACCAGATGAAGCTCCTCATGATGGTTAAAAACCAGTTCTCAAAAGAGTTAAACCGGCTATAAACAAGCTGTGAGGCTGATTCTATGGAATAGCCAAGTGATTCCCGCACGGGTGCAACTTTTGCATATACCCACTCCGCACGGGTGCTCCAATTAGCGCACCCGTCGATTATGTAAGTATCACATTACCAGTCACTTTATAGATGATTTT
>CAZSLC010000035.1:0-11429 GCA_964607675.1 uncultured Muribaculaceae bacterium | reverse complement strand
GACACCCGTGGCGAGTGAGTAAAGGTGCGCAAAATGGGACACCCGTGGCGAGTGAGTAAAGGTGCGCAAAATGGGACACCCGTGGCGTGTGGAGTAAAGGTGCGCAAATTGGGACACCCGTGGCGTGTGGAGTAAAGGTGCGCAAAATGGGGCATCCGTGGGAGAGAACATAGTTGCATAGGTGCAGATGGTGATGGGTGAGTGCCGTGAGTGTAGCGCAGTGCGGAAGCTGTATGTGAATAGTGAGTGCCATGAGTTAGATCAGTGCAGAAAGTGCTGTATGTGAATAGTGAGTGCCATGAGTTAGATCAGTGCAGAAAGTGCTGTATGTGAATAGTGAGTGCCGTGAGTGTAGAGCAGGGCAGAAAGTGCTGTGGGTGAATAGAAAGTGCTGTGTGGTGACTGTGGCTGCTGTATTGCTTTTTGTCTTTTATTCTGCATTTTCATAGTTGAACAGGTCTCTGTCTGGCCAAGATATGCCAGCAGATGCTGTATGATACATTCTGTCGATATATTTTGTAAAATTGGAACCCTTCCACGAACTTGTATTTGTTATGAATACCCAGATATACCCATTCTTTTGTTTTTTTGCTACTGCACTTGTTCCTGCCAAGGTGCCAGTACGCATCCAATCAGACCCCTTGGTAGCCCTAACCCAACCGATGGGTTTTTCATTGTTCGAATCAGGGATCATCTTATCAATAGTATCGGGGTTGAGTATGTCGGGGACACTGTCTCCCTTGTTAATCGAAGCGACAAACTTTGCGTATTCACAAGATGATGCAACCCAACCGCCAGCTCCATACAGCCCCTCGATATTATTGCCTCCATAACTTCTGAACAATTCTTTACCGCTATTATCAAAAGCGAGAATGGGTTTGGCGTCATTAGCTTCATAATACCTAACCTCATTGGGGTATTTATTCTCATAAGTGTTTTTTGCTAAATGCATGTCATAGCACCCAGCTGGATTGAGAATTTTCTTTTGGCAATAGTTTTCATAGCTCATACCGCTTTTTACTTCAATAACTTTTGATAAAATAAGATAACCCAAGTTAGAATATCGGGAACCCTTTCCTGGTGTATATCCCAAACGCTGAGAAAGGCCGAACTCTATCACTCTGTTCATATCAGGAATAGTATCCAGATGTTCCCACATCATAATCTCTCTGGTAGTGAAAAGAGGATCTCCTCTATAAGTTGAAAAGCCACCTTGATGTCTAAGAAGGTTGTCAACAGTGATATTTGCAACACGTTTATCTTTGTAGTGATTGAACTGTGGGCAATCCAATATTGCACCCTCTCCAAATACCTTGTCAGATAGATGTAAAAGGGAGTCCTCCTCCAATTTCATAATAGCAGCAGCGGTTATAAGTTTAGAAAGAGATGCTACCCTAAATATATTACCAGCGTCAGCCTTTATCCCTTTTTCTTCATCTGCCCACCCATATCCCTTACTATAAACGAGTTTCTCATCTTTCAGTACAGTGAGACTTGCCCCCTTTATCTCCCACTTATGAAGAAATTTTTCAATATACTTATCCAATTTTTTACACTCTTCAATCTCAGATTCATTATTACTCAAAATATCATTGAGAGATATAAAGTTCTCCTGTTCCATTTCTTCCTCTATTACAGTGGGCAAAACAACATCTTCCTCTTGGCTGCCCGAAGGAAATACCATCACAAACGAACAAACAGCTATTATTCCAAACAATAAAAAAGAAAATTTTAGAAATTTCATTATATAGTTTCAGTTGCAGTTAAAATAAAATTGTCAATAATATCAATCAAGGGGTTTTGTGCAGAATAGGCAAAATACAATTTTTTAACCACCCTCTTGCTTTCACATATTGTAAAGGAAATAAAGGGCTTAACGGTAACCTCCTGTGAGGGTGAGTCAATGACTGCGATGTCAATATTATTATTTAAAATATTAAAAACAGACTCAGAGGTGTCCATCTTGGACAAAACAATCTCAACATGGGGAAACACTGCCTTAAATTTTTCAATTACCTCAGGGAGTACGTACCCAGATGCAATTGAGCACGAAGATAGTCTTAAATTACAAAGAGTCAGTGCCAGTTGTGGCACTAACTCTCTATTTACACATTTATACAGAAACAATATTCTGTTACAATAATCAAGAAATATTTCACCTTTAGCAGTCAATACAACACCATCTTTTTTTCTGATAAAAAGTTGGTCTCCAAATATATTTTCCAATTCTGCAATATGATTGCTCACAGCAGGTTGAGAAATATTCAACTCCTGAGCTGCTCTTGAAAAATTAAGCAACTGAGAGACTTTTTTAAATACTTCAAGGCGAAAATCACTTAACATATTTTACTTTTGCTTAGGGGTCATAACCACCTCAACAAGATTGCCTTGTCTGAGAATTTTTTTAGTAAAATTACGAATATCCTTAACAGTGATACTATTTACAATGTTTTCATAATCACTATCTCTGTCGATACCATATTTGTATTGATAAGTTAAATTATTCAGCCAATACGAATTCTTAATTCTATTCTCAGGTAGGTTCTTAAGAAGATTCTTTTTCACATCTTGGAGTTGTGCCTCGGTAGGTCCTTGCTTAGAGATATCGAAAAGACCTTTCTTTGCAATCTCTATTAAATTGTCAGCCTTAGCAGGGTCAGTATCAAATACTATTTGGAGAAGGATATTCTCAACAGGGAATTTTTCAGCGATATAGGAGACAGAAACGCCATAAGTACCACCCTCTTCCTCTCTTATTGATTCAGTATAGACAACATCAAGAATATACTTCAAAGCATCAGCTTGAACAAGCTCCTTCATCCCAAATTTAGAAATACCGCTATACAATAGTCCTACACTTGTCTTTTCAGTAGTCATATCAGCGGCAAACTTATTAGTAGCCATATTTTTAACATAGTCAACATTGGTCATGATAGAAGTAGGTTTCTTAGCAGTTGGCAGAGAACCAATATATTTCTCAACCATACCCTTAAGTTGCTCTTGATCAAAATCTCCAACTATCTCAACTGTAGCCCCAGAGGCATCGCTAAAAATGTTACGGACCACCTTTTCCATTGTAGCATAATTAAATTTGTCAAGTACATCTTGACCAATAATAGTCATCCTTGGAGAGTTGTATAGGGTCTCAATAATCTCTTTTTGGAACATATAATTAGGCTGCTTTACGATGTTGCCAATAACGGTTTTAATTTGGTCAAGTCCAGGTTGGAACTCACTCTCTTCAAAACGGGGATCTGTGTAGTACAAATATGTAAGTTGAAGGAAAGTTTCAAGATCTTTTGGAGAAGCACTTCCCTTAATCCCATGCTCTTTAGAATTAATAAAAGGAGACATGGCTACCATTTTTCCACTCAACATCTTAGTCAATTTAGTTGAAGGGAAGGTAGAAATACCAGATAGACTTTGGTAGGTAGCATAAAGAGTTTCATCAATAGAAGGGAGATCTTCAGTGGCAACCAAAGAGCGACCACCCTCATTAAACATCTTAATGAGAACCTCATCTTTTTTATAATCTGTCTTCTTAACAATCACCTTTATCCCATTGGCAAGAATCCACTCGGTAGCCCCAAAAGGTCCATTTTTAACAGTGGTCACTTTAGAACCTGTCAATTTGCTCTCATCGAGAAGAGGCTCATTGATAGTCTCTTGTACAGGAGCTGATATCTCAAGCGAAGACAAAGATGACATAACATCCGTAAAATCTTTTTCAGTAGGATGAGTCAATCCCTCTTTTTCCATAGAGTTATACGTGATAACACAATTCTTAGAGAAGTCCATTTGTTTAGTTATGCCATTTATTTGATCAATAGGAATAACAGAGCAATAACCCTTAGCAAGTTCGTATTCAAACTCAGGGGTCAAATAGGGGTATCCAAATATAAAGTCATTGACCAAATTGCCGACAAGCTCACTATTCTTACGACTTTCAGCCTCATCTTTACTCTTCTCAAGCCCCCTTAATAAATTTGTTTTGGCCCTTTCATATTCATCACTTGTAAAGCCATATCTTTTCATTTTTTCAAACTCAGTCATAAGAGCTTTGAAACCTGAAACGCCTTCAGAATCTTTCGTCGCAATAATACCCATAAATGCATTACAAGTAGTTGACAATGCTCCAAAACCTGCCTGTGCAAACAAAAAAGGAGAATTAGGGGACTTAGATATATCTGACAATCTTTCATTAACCATGTCAGAGATAATCGATTCCAACATATTATTTAGGTATCCTATTCCTAATACTCTATACTCTTTAGGAAGAGGTTGAGATTTGAAAAAGACATTTACAACAGTGCTTGTTGCCTCTTTATCTGTCACAATGCCGACTATAGGCTCCACATTGTCAGGGATAATATGAACCTCTTTTGGTTGAGGATTCTCCCTTGCTGGTATATCGGCAAATAGATCTGTAATTCTCTTCTCAATATCATTTACATCTATATCACCAACAATGATGACAGCTTGTAAATCAGGACGGTACCAAGTCTTATAAAATTTTTCAAGCTCAACGGGGTCAAATGTTTCAAGATTCTCTTTAGATCCAATCAAAGTGCAAGTGGCATATTTAGAGCCCTTAAACATATAGGTAAAATTCTTCTCCTTCATCCTCCAGTCAGCACTTCGGCGAGTCCTCCACTCTTCAATAATGACACCACGTTCTTTATCAATCTCAACAGGATCATTAGTAACAAATCCTGAGTAGTCATGAAGCACCAAAAGAGCAGTATCGAGGATGCCAGGGCGGGTAAGAGGAATATTATTAAGATAATATTGAGTAATTTCAACCCCAGTTCCAGCATTGATGTTTCTGCCAAATTCAACACCGATAGTGCGAAAATAATCAAGCATCATCTTCCCTGGAAGGTTCTTCGAGCCATTAAGAGCCATATGTTCAAGAAAATGTGCAAGACCATCTTGCGCAGGAGTCTCTTGGATCGCACCAACATTAGTCACCAAATAAAATTCAGCCCTCTTTTCAGGTTTATTGTTGTGTTGAATGTAATATGTAAGCCCATTGGATAGTTTCCCATATCTTACAGTAGAATCTTTGGGAAGTTGAGAGGTGGGATTTACTTGGGCAAAGGCATAACCACTAAATACAAAGAGAAATAAAATAATTAAATTGTTTTTTTTCATATAAATAAATTTATAATAAATGCGAGTTTATTGAATATTCTGATTTTTAAAATATGATCTTAAATACTTCGGAGTGATACCCTTATTCTTTTTAAACAACCTATTGAAATTGGACAGATTGTTAAAGCCGCTCTTCTTACATATAGTTGAAATTGGCAAAGAACTCTCCATTAACAAAGAAGAGGCATACTGCAACCTCAAATCGATAATATAATCAGAAAGATTTCTACCTGTCTTACCCTTAAAAAATCTACTAAAAGAGACTGGTGTAATACCAATCATCTCTGCAAGAGTATTTAAACGAATATCCTCAAGAAAATGTTGTTTAATATAATTATTCACCAATACTAATTTATCATCCGAAGAATAGACCCTCATTTGTAAAGCGTTCACACTAGATAACATCCTCATTCCTTCACAATTAGAGAGGTCATTTAGAAGTTTTAAAAGCTTGAGATATTGTGAAAATCTATTATCCTCCGCAGCGATAGTGTCAATTTGCGAATATACCCTCATAATAGTAGAAAGGGGGAAACAAATCCCTTGCTTAGCCTTTTTAAACATCTCTTTTATAGATAAAAACGCCTTGCTCTCTATCATCTGCGAACTTATTGACAGTGGAGAAAATACAATTGTGACATCTCTGATCATAGGGGTATTGCAATTACCCTGTTCCCAAGTATATTCCAAATGGTCATTACAAACCAATACAAGCTCATAATTCTTGATATATTCAGAACTATCACCCATTACCCTTTTTAACCCTTCACCATTCTCAATAAAATGCAATTCATAATTGTCATTATGACGAAGAGGAGCATTATAAAGGTCTATGTATTTTTCAGTTATTATAAAACAATCACCATTCATTGTAAATCACTATTGGGTGTAAGAGTGAAGACTCTCATTTGCATATGGGAGATAATTTACACCCCACCAACATATCTGTAAAGTTATAAAAGAAATAATAATAATTGCAAATAATACTTTTTTATCTACAAATTTTGAATAATATCTTAAATGCAAATACAAGCTGTAGAACAAAAAAGTGATAAACGCCCAACTCTCTTTCCCATCCCAAGTCCAGTAATCTCCCCACGCCTCTTTGGCCCATATCGCACCAAAAAGCATCCCAAAAGTAAAAAAGCACAATCCTATCTTCACGAGATTGTCAATACCACGTAAAATAGTATCATTACTACCTTTAGAGAAAAGGCCAACTAATGATAAAATGAAAGAACAACCGAAAAGAGCATAAGAAAAGATATAAATCGTCACATGTGGAACAAACCAACCACTTTGAAGAGCTGGCATAAGGGATTGAGAGTAAATTTCAGGTTTAACAAGATTGATGATAATAAAAACTGAGGACATCATTGCAGAGAAAGGCATTATCCACCAATAGCTCCAAACACAGTATGTAATAAGTCCAGCAATAGCCATAAAAAATGAATACCATAACCTGGTTTCTCCCAAAGTGCGAAGTGGTGGCCTCCCAAGATTAATCCAGAAGCCAGCAATAAAAAGTGCAAAGAGAAGGATACCAGCACCATAAATAAGGGCAACTGTCCTATTTTTAAAGGAGGCAGAGTGTGCAGCCCCCTTGCCGAGATCAGAAGCCCCATTCTCCCTTCTGGCAAATGGAATAGCCAAAACAGATGCAACCACCCAGAGCACCATCGATCCAACGGCAAAATATATAAAATTATCCCACCCCATTTTCCCTCCTTTTTGGCAGTAAGGCGAGAGCTCCTATCAACATAAGGACAATCCCCACCATAATAACCCCCTTCCAGGGCTGTTTCACCAATTTTAAAACACAATATTGCACATTACCATCCCCACCCATCCGATAACTTGAAAGATAAATATCCCAGCCACGATGATGCAGCGGATGGTTGACAGATACCCTCTCACCATCTTCACCTTCTAAAGAGAGTACTGCCTCATAAAAAGAGGGTTCCCCGGAAGGGTAATACTCAACAGAAAAATCTCTCAATTTGACATCAAACGGGACAAGATGATTGGTAGTATCATCAACCACCATCTTAGAAATATACTTATCACAGCTCCCGAAATATCCCCCAAACAGGGCCAAAAGAAGACCAATGTGGGTTGCAAGAAAAGCAAGTTCCCTTCTCTTAATCTCCCTCCCCTTAAAGACGAAGACCAATCTCTTAGAAATAGCCCCAGAGAGGACCACCACTACCCACATCATCGCAACTGCATAAGGATAAGATTCCAATATAGCCTTAATACCCTCACGAGAAGAGAGCCCAAGGCTAATCGAAGTCCCAATAAAAATAGCAATTGCCGAAAGAGCAGCTGGTGCCGAAGTCAACCATTTTCTAAAATAAGAACCAATACAAAAGAGAATCACACCGACAATCAAATTGAACGGAAATGCGAAAAGATGGATGTCATCAATAAACAACATAGTGCAAATATAATTATCTTTGCGTCATGGCAAGTTATCTACAAGTAGAAAATATCAATAAATCGTACGGAGAAAAAATACTCTTCGACAAAATAAGTTTTAACATTAACGAAGGGGACAAGATAGCCCTCATAGCCCCCAATGGCACAGGCAAAAGCACCCTTCTCTCCATCCTTGCAGGTAAAGATGCTTCAGACAGAGGAGGTGAAATAAAATTTCTCAAAGAGATCACAATCGCCTTCCTCGAACAAGAGTACGACTACAACCCAGATAACACCATTTTTCAGGAGGTCTTTTCCAAGACAGAGGATCTCTACCAAATAGTAGAAGAGTACGAAAAAGCACTTCTCTCCAATGACAAAAAAAGGGTAGAAAAGGCAATCGCAGAGATGGACAGAGTTGACGGGTGGAGCTACGAACAAAACATCAAACAGGTGCTCACCTCCCTCGAACTGACACAACTCGACAAGAAGATGTCACAACTCTCTGGAGGAGAGGTCAAAAGGGTTGCAATAGCAGGGCTCCTTCTCAAAAATGCAGATTTCCTCATCCTGGATGAACCTACCAACCACCTCGACATCAAGATTATAGAATTTTTAGAAGAATACCTCAAAAAATCGCGTTGCACCCTTTTCATGGTGACCCACGACAGGTATTTCCTCGACAGAGTATGCAACACCATCTACGAACTCGATAGTGGAGAACTCTTCGTTTACAAAGGGAACTACTCCTATTTCTTGGAGAAAAGAGAGGAACGGATAGCCAATTTCAACGCTGAGACCGACAGAGCAAAGAACCTTCTTCGTAGAGAACTCGACTGGATAAGGAGCACCCCTTGTGCAAGGACAGGAAAGGCCAAATACAGGATAGATGCCTTCCACGATCTGAAAGAGAAAGCCTCTGGCAAAATAGAAGAGAAGAGGGTGCAAATCAATGTGCAGAGTGCCAGGCTTGGGAAAAAAATTGTCAATTGTAAAAATGTCTCCTCATTCTGGGGAGATCGCTGCATGCTTGAGAGTTTTACCTACAACTTCTCCCGCTACGAAAAAGTGGGCATCGTCGGAGACAACGGAGTGGGGAAAAGCACATTTCTCAACCTCATCACAGGAAACATAGCCCCAGCCTCAGGAACCATCGACATAGGAGAAACCATATCCTTTGGCTACTATCGCCAGTCGGGGATCGATTTTAAGCCTGGGGCAACGGTATTTGATGTAGTCCACGATATAGCAGAGACGGTGATTCTTGGTGACGGCAACAGAGTCTCTGTAAGTGCCTTCCTCAACCACTTCCTATTCCCTCCACATACCCATTTTGTAAAGGTAGAAAAGCTCAGCGGAGGGGAAAAAAGAAGACTCTACCTCCTGACCATCCTGATGAAAAACCCCAATTTCCTCATCCTCGACGAGCCCACCAACGACCTCGACATCATCACCCTCAATGTCCTTGAAGACTACCTCTCCAATTTCAAAGGGTGCCTGCTAATCGTATCGCACGACAGATATTTTCTCGACAAACTGGCAGATCATATCTTCATTTTCTACGGAGACGGGAAGGTCAAAGACTATGTAGGCAAATGCAGTGAGTATCGTCAGTACGTAAAAGATCTCCAATTAGAAAAAGGGGGAGCTCCAAAAGAAGAGAAAAAAGAAATACGTAAGAAACCATCATCGCCAGCGAAGAAAAAGCTCTCCTACAGCGAGGGAAAAGAGTTTGAGAAACTCGAAAAAGAGATAGAAGCCCTCACAACAGAGAAGAGAGATATTGAGGAGCAACTCTCATCTGGTACACTCACCCAAGAGCAACTTACCACCCTCACATCGAGATACGGCTCCATCACCCAAGAGCTCGACACCAAAGAGTACAGGTGGCTCGAATTAGCTGATTTACAACAATAACAATGATACGATTTGCGACTATAGGGACCAACAAAATAGTGGATTCATTCCTTGCAGGGGCAAAACACGATCCGCGCTTCAAATACGAAGCTACCTATTCGAGAAATATCGAAACAGGAGAGACCTTTGCAGCTAAATATGGGGTAAAAAGGGTATTCACCTCCCTCGAAGATCTTGCAGCAGCGGAGAAGATAGATGCAGTCTATATCGCTTCACCCAACATTTGCCACTTTCCACACTCCACGATGATGATGGAGCACGGCAAACACGTCCTCTGCGAAAAACCACTTGCCACCACATTTGACGAAGGGTTGCAAATGGTAGAATGTGCCAGAAAACACCGAGTCTCATTTATGGAAGCGATGAAAACCACCCTCCTTCCCAACTTCGGGGCGGTGAAAGATGCACTACAACAAATAGGAGAGGTGAGAAGATATTTTGCCCAATTTTGCCAATACTCCTCCCGATACGACAATTTCAAAAAAGGGATCATAATGAACGCATTTCGCCCCGAACTTGGCAACGGAGCGATGGTAGATCTGGGGGTATATGGCATAGCACCCATGGTACACCTTTTCGGAGTGCCAGAGACAGTAACCTCCTCATCCACATTCCTTCACACTGGAGTTGACGGCCAAGGGACAATTATCATGAGCTATCCCACCATGGAGGCCACCATCATCTATTCCAAAATCTCAGACTCCACTATTCCCTCCGAGATTCAAGGAGAAGGTGGCAGAATAGTGATAAACAAACTCTCCGATATGATCGGGCCACATATAATATACAGAGACGGCACAAAAGAAGATATCTCACTACCCACCATATCCGACAACATGTACTACGAAGTAAAAGAATTCATAGACATGATAGAACAAGGGGCAATAGAATCATCTATCAACACATTCCAAAGGAGCCTCGATGTACTGACAATCACAGATAAATGTAAAAATGAATAGTTTAAAAGAGCGAAAAGCAGCTTTGAAAAGTTTGCTGTTAAGCATAGAAAACCATCAAAATGAGATATTTGCAGCATTGGCGCAAGACCTTAACAAATCAGAAGCCGAATCATATCTAACAGAGGTAAGCGTTCTCAAAGCAGAGATAAAATATCTCCTAAAAAGGCTACATAGATGGATGAAACCTGTAAAAGTCAAGACAGTACTCACCCTATTTCCCTCAAAATGTAAGCGTTGGCCAGAACCCTACGGAGAAGTATTGATCATCTCACCATGGAACTACCCACTATTGCTCACCCTCGAACCACTAGTTGGAGCCATCGCAGCAGGTAACAGAGCAGTTATAAAGCCCTCGGCCTATTCACCAGCCACATCAGCAGTAATAGATAAAATCGTCTCCGAAGCACTCCCAACCACCCTATGCAAAGTGGTACAAGGGGGGAGAGAAGAGAATGCAGCCCTACTCAACCAGCAATTTGACTACATATTCTTCACTGGAGGGCCAACAGTAGGCAAAGTAGTCATGGAGGCTGCTGCCAAGCACCTCACACCACTCACCCTCGAACTCGGAGGGAAGAGCCCAGTGATAGTAGAAAAAAGTGCAAATATAGATATCACTGCCAAGAGAATCGTCTTTGGAAAATACACCAATGCAGGACAAACCTGTGTAGCACCCGACTATCTATTAGTAGACTCCTCACTAAGAGATCCACTCATCCAATCGCTGAAAAAGTGGATAGAGATATTTTATCCGATTATCAGGGAAGAGAAGAGTCTTTCTATTGCAGACTATCCCAAAATGGAAGAGAAGAGCTTTTCCATTGCAGACTATCCCAAAAGGGAAGGAGAGAGTCTTTCTATTGCAGACTATCCCAAAAGGGAAGAGAAGAGCTTTTCTATTGCAGACTATCCCAAAAGGGAAAGGGAGAGCTTTTCCATTGCAGACTACCCAAAAAGGGAAGAGAAGAGCTTTTCCATTGC
>CAZSLC010000034.1:7460-11749 GCA_964607675.1 uncultured Muribaculaceae bacterium | reverse complement strand
CGGCACGGGTGCTCCGTTTTGCGCACCCGTCGATAACTCACCTCACTACTTCTTCAGCCATAAATCATCCACAAACACGACGATATTTCTGACCAAAACTAACATTTAACCATTTCATTCACAGGACTATACGCTCGGCACGGGTGCTCCGTTTTGCGCACCCGTCAGCGCAGAGTAATATTATTACAAATGATGTGTTGATGAGATCTTATCCCAAAGGTGCAGGTGATTTATTCTTGCATTTGATTTAATGTTTGCAGGTGATTTATTCTTGCATTTGATTTAATGTTTGCAGGTGATTTATTCTCGCAGTAGATTTAATGTTTGCAGGTCTTATATTCTTGCATTTGATTTAATATCTGCTAGTCATTTATTCTCGCAGTCAATTTAATTCTATGTCTCACTTAATGCAGTGATACAAATCATTCAATGCTTGTTAGAATGAATATTTTTTATTCTTCGTTGATTCCTTCTGTGAGTTTTTTAACTACTTTGAGGTGTGAGAAAAATTCACTTGCTACAACCCTGAGAATGGTGTATGACGGAATTGCTACTAACATCCCTATGACTCCTCCTATATGACCTGCTAGTAGAATAACGATGAATATTTCGAGTGGGTGTGCTTTCACGCTACTTGAATAGATTAATGGCTGAAATATATAGTTATCAATTAGTTGAGTTATGACAAATATCCCAAGTATAATCAAGAGATATAGTGCAAGAGGGGTAGTAAGACCCATTGATATGTGAGTCATGAACCCCATTGATACAGCTATGATGTCTCCTACAAGTGGCCCTACATATGGAATTACATTTAATATGCCAGATGTGAATGCTATAACAATGGCTGTTGAAGGGTCCATTCTTGCTATAAAAATCAGTCCAAGTCCATTTAATATAGTGATACAGAGAGATTCGAGCGTTATACCGAGAAAATATCTACTTAGAAGATTGTTTATTGATTTGGATGCTCTTCGAACATTTTCCTCATATTTATCTGGAGCTAGTGCCACAATCATATTGGTAAGCAGACCTTCATCCATTAGAAAGAAAAATGATATGAATACTACTGAAAATATAGCTACTGAAAAATCGACGATGAAGGATGTAAGTGAATTGACAAAATTGGAAATCATCGAGATGCTAAAAATATCTCTGATGTAGTTTAGTGCGTAGACCTCAATTTTAAATGAGTCGCCGAGGCTTGGTATGGTCTTCTCAATAAATTCATTTATCTCAGCGAGAGGTGCCTGTGCTTTAATTGCAAGTTGTTGAAAATCAATATTATTAAATTGGTGTATGATTTGTCCTACTATTGGTGCAAGAAGAAAAAATAGTGAGAAAAATACTACCATTATTACAATTATTGTTATTATACTTGCGAGCCATCTTGGAACTTTGAATTTTTTAATGTGAATTCGACATATAAGTTTCATCAATGGATTGCCAATGAGTGCTACTACTGCTGCAATTACTATGTAGATTAGAACTGAACTAAAATACCATGCTAAAAAGCACACAATACCTACAATTGCTGTAATAATGATATATTTTGCAAGTTTATCCATGAGATAAAAGTCTATACATCAAAATTAAGAAAAACTTTTATTTTTTTGTTATATTTGTTATAGATATGTTGACGGGTGCGCAAAATGGGGCAACCGTGCAATTGATAATGTGCTGATATTTAGGATGGTAGACTTAGAATAGATTGTAAAAATGAGTTGGGATAAGTCTTATATTGTGAGAGTATGGGTGGAATGATAGAGTGACAGAGGTAGTGCTTGTGGTCGTTGTTATGGTGGAGTGGTGGTAGTGGTAGTGGTAGTGGTAGTGATTATCGGGTACGGGTGCGCAAAATGGGGCAACCGTGCGAAGGGTAATGTGTTTGTAATCTGATATGTATGTGTTTAGTTTGATGTGAATATATTGATGTCCGCCGATAATTGTAGAGATCGTTTTGGTAGTGGAGTAGTGGTCGTTGTTATGGTGGAGTGGTCGTTGTGGTAGTGGAGTAGTGGCAGTACCGTCAGTAGTTGTTGTGGTGGCAGTGGTAGTACTGTCAGTGGTCGTTGTTATGGTGGAGTGGTGCTTGTGGTTGTGGTCGTTGTTATGGTGGAGTGGTGCTTGTGGTGGTGGTAGTTGTGGTGGTAGTGGTTGTTGTGGAGATAGCGGTATTGGTAGTGGAAATGGTAGTGGCTTTGATGATGTTGATGGATTGTGTCATATATTTTATGGTGAGGTTATTTGATTTTTATTGATTTAATTATAATAGTAGTTTTATGAAAAATATTAGGTTTTATGGATGTGCTTTGTTGGCACTGTTGATGTTGGTCCCAGTAAAAATGAGAGCTGATGAGGGAATGTGGCTCCCTGCCCTTATTCAGCAGCGTATTATTGATATGCAAAGTAAAGGTTTTAAACTCTCTGCTGAGGATATTTATAGTGTGAATAAGGCTTCTTTGAAGGATGCTGTGGTCCTTTTTGGTGGCGGTTGTACAGGAGAGCTTATTTCTCCGAAGGGACTTTTGATTACTAATCATCACTGTGGCTATGGACAGATTCAGAAGCATAGTTCGGTTGATCACGATTATCTTAAGGATGGTTTTTGGGCTATGTCTATGAGTGAGGAGCTTCCCAATAAGGGGTTGTCGGTGAGTTTTCTTGACAGAATGGAGGATGTGACTTCCGCTGTTCTTGCTGGGTTTAAGGATGGGATGACGGAGCAGCAAAGGGATTCTATTATTGAGCTTAATTCAAAGAGGTTGATTGAGGCTGTGAAGGGTGAAGGAAAGGGGATGCGTGCCAATGTAGAGGCCCTTTTCTATGGAAATCAGTATTTCCTTTTTGCTTTTAGAACATTTAAAGATGTGCGTCTTGTTGGAGCTCCCCCTTCTTCTATTGGAAAGTTTGGTGGTGATACTGACAACTGGATGTGGCCTCGCCATACTGGCGATTTCTCTATTTTTAGAATATATGCCGATGCCAATAATGATCCTGCTGAATATTCGGAGGACAATGTTCCTTATTCCCCAAAGAGGTTTTTGAGGATTTCCACCAAGGGGGTGAATGAGGGTGATTTTACTTTTGTCTATGGCTTCCCTGGGAGTACAAGGGAGTATGTGACTTCTGATGCAGTGCGCTATATTGAGGAGCTCTCTGATCCTCATAAAATAAAGCTTCGTACCATGAGGCTTGATGCTCAACGTGAATATATGTCTCAGTCTCAAATGGTTAGAATTATGTATTCTTCTAAGAATGCAAGCACTTCTAATGCTTGGAAAAAATGGCAGGGTGAGGTGAAGGGGCTGAAGAAGATGAAGGTGGTTGCTGCAAAATTGGAATATGAGAGGAGATTTAGAGAGTGGGCTAAGGGGGGTGAGTATGATGGTATTCTTGATTCGTTGAGTGCTGCATACAAAGAGTTGGAGGGGTATGCTTTTGCACGCGATTATTATGTTGAGACTATTGGTTCTATTGAGTTAATGAGGTTTGCCTCTTCGGTGGAGTCATTGTTGGAGAAGAAGATGGACGTTACCTCTGTTGTGGATCCATTTTTTAAGGATTACTATCTCCCTATTGATAAGAAGGTGTTTATCTCTATGATGACTGAGTTTGATAAGTGTGTGGAGGCTAAGTTTAAGCCTGAATATTTCACGGATGGTCTTGCAAAATATGGATCAGTTGAGGCTTGGGCTGATTATATTTATACAAATTCTGTTTTTACTGAAAAAGATAAATTGCTTGATTTCATTGCATTGCATACTGAAAATGGTGCGAAGGGTGAGGCAAACGAAGCGGCCGTCCATAAATCGGTGGGCAAGCATGAGGGCATGAGTGAGGGCAAATCTGTGGTTAAATCGGTGGCTAAGCATGAGGGCAAATCTGTGGCTAAGCATGAGTGCAAATCTGACCTCAAATCAGATCCTGCTCTTGAGTTTGCAGAGGCATTTGCTATGTTGAGAAAGAGTCAAATAGATCCGCTCTATTTGGAACTCAATAAGAAGATATCTCTTTTCTATAGAGATTATATGCGTGGACAGATGGCTTTTGAGAATGATAGGACATTCTACCCTGATGCAAATCTTACTTTAAGAGTGGCTTATGGTAATGTGAAGGGGTATCGCCCTAAGGATGGTGTCTATTATTATCATTCTTCTTCGCTTGAGGGGATCATGCAGAAGGACAACCCTAATATTTTTGATTACAATATTCCTCAAAAATTGAGAGATGTGTATGCTGCTAAGGATTATGGTAAATGGGGAGTAGTTGTTAATGGTGGTAAGTCT
>CAZSLC010000034.1:0-7360 GCA_964607675.1 uncultured Muribaculaceae bacterium | reverse complement strand
GTATGCTGCTAAGGATTATGGTAAATGGGGAGTAGTTGTTAATGGTGGTAAGTCTATGGGTGAGACAGGTAAATGTACTATGGAAGTGAAAGCTGGTAAGTCTATGGGTGAGATTGATAATAGTGGATTGACTCTGACTGTTCCTGTATGTTTTGTCGCGACTAATCATACTACTGGTGGTAATTCTGGGAGTCCTGTCCTCAATGCCAATGGTGAGTTGTTGGGACTTAACTTTGATCGCGTGTGGGAAGGGACCATGAGTGACATTGTATATGATCCAGATGTTTGCCGCAATATCACCCTTGATATAAGATATGCCCTATTTATTATTGATAAGATAGGGGGAGCGAGTCATCTTTTTGATGAAATGGTATTTGCAGAGTAGTTTTATATTAAAATGATATATGTTGAGTGATTTTGTATTTAATGGTATATGATGAGTAGTTTTATATTGAGATGAAAAAAGTTGCGTTGATTTTGGGTATTACGGGGCAGGATGGCTCTTTTCTGGCTGAGTTACTCCTTGAAAAGGGGTATAAAGTACATGGGGTGATTAGACGTTCTTCTTCGTTCAATACAGGGCGTATAGAGCATCTCTATTTTGATGAGTGGGTGAAGGATATGAAGAGAGAGAGGGCGGTGGAGTTGCACTATGGTGATATGACTGACGCAACTTCTTTGATTCGCATTATTCAGGAGATTAAGCCGTGCGAGATTTACAATCTTGCCGCCCAGAGCCATGTGAAGGTGAGTTTTGAGGTGCCTGAATATACCTCTCAGACAGATGCTATTGGAGTGCTACATCTTTTGGAGGCTGTGCGTATCCTCGGTATGGTAGGCAAATGCAAGATCTACAATGCAGCTACTTCGGAGCTTTATGGTATGGTTACAGAGGTGCCGCAAAACGAAAATACTCCATTTTATCCAAGGAGTCCTTATGCTGTAGCAAAGCTTTATGGCTATTGGATGGTGCGCAATTATCGTGAGGCTTATGGGATGTTCGCTGTGAATGGAATTTTATTTAACCATGAGAGTGAGCGGAGAGGTGAGACTTTCGTAACGAGAAAAATAACACTTGCAGCCACGAGGATTGCTCGTGGGGAGCAGGACAAATTGTATATTGGTAATTTGAATGCGTTGCGCGATTGGGGATATGCAAAAGATTATGTAGAGTGCATGTGGCTAATGATGCAATATGTTACCCCTGAGGATTTTGTGATTGCTACAGGTCAAAACCATACAGTGAGGGAGTTCTGCACATTGGCATTTGGTGAGGTGGGTATCTCTCTTATCTGGGAGGGTGAAAATGAAAATGAGAAGGGCATCTGTCAGAAGACTGGAAGGGTGCTTGTGGAGGTGGATCCTAAATACTACCGTCCTACAGAAGTTGAAGTATTGTTGGGAGACCCTTCTAAGGCTGTTTCTCTCCTTGATTGGAATCCGTCCAAAACCTCTTTTAAGGAATTGATAAAAATAATGATTGAGAATGACAGGTAAAATATATGTTGCAGGACATAAGGGGCTTGTCGGCTCTTCTATATGGTCTCTGTTGAGCCAACGTGGTGGTTATCATCTTGTTGGACGTACGCATAAGGAGCTCGATTTGATGGATCAATTGGCAGTGAGACATTTTTTTGAGGGTGAGAAGCCAGATTATGTTGTTCTTGCTGCTGCTTATGTGGGTGGCATAAAGGCGAATAATACACATCGTGCAGATTTTATATTTCGTAATCTTCAGATACAGCAGAATGTAATAGGGGAGTGCTTTAGGACAAATGTGAAGAAACTTCTATTTCTTGGTAGTTCTTGTATTTATCCGCGTGATGCAGAGCAACCTATTAAAGAGGAGTCGCTGCTTTCATCTCCTCTTGAATACACCAATGAACCTTATGCTATTGCAAAAATTGCAGGGTTGAAGATGTGTGAGAGTTTTAATACTCAGTATGGGACCAATTATATTTCATTGATGCCCACTAATTTATATGGTCCTAATGACAATTTTGATTTGGAGAATGGTCATGTCCTCCCCTCTATGCTTCGAAAGTTTCATCTTGCTAAGCTCCTTGCCAATGGTGATAGGGTGAGGGTGGCTGCTGATTTAGCGCGCCGTCCCTACGGAGGAAGACATTTTGCTAATATGGATGATATGGTCCATGCCCTTGCAGAAATGGGGATATGTGGTGATGAGGTGCGTTTGTGGGGATCGGGAGAGGCTCTTAGGGAATTTCTCTGGAGCGAGGATCTTGCTCAGGCTGCTTTGTTTCTCCTTGAAAATATCAATGTTGCAGAACTTGGTAACTGCCATATCAATATTGGTACTCAAAAAGAGTGTACTATTGCGGAGCTTGCTGCTATGATTGCTGCATCTGTGGGTTTTGAAGGGAGGATTGTGTTTAATGGCTCTTTAGATGGGACGATGAGAAAACTAACCGATTGTACCAAAATTCACTCGCTTGGGTGGCATCACACAGTCGAGTTGAATGTTGGTATTGATCGGCTTTACAAGTGGTATTTGTCGAATTAGTATTTTTTTACCTCTTCTTTACCTTCGAGTACTGCGAGTCCGTTGCCTGCAAGGGCTCCCATCTCGTCTTCTCCAGGATATACTTTGACTGGTGCGATGAAGCTTACCATTGATGTTAGTTGTGCCATCATCTCTTTTCCGTATGCGATTCCTCCAGTGAGGAGTATTGCATCTACTTTTCCAGAGAGGACTGTTGACATTGCCCCAATTTCTTTTGCTACGTTGTATATGAAAGCATCTGAAATGAGTTTTGCCTTTTCATCACCAGCAGCTACCCTCTGTTCAACTTCTTGAAATGAGTTTGTCCCTAAGTGTGCTACTACACCACCTTTGCCACTGATGATCTTTTTGATCTCTTCGAAGCTATATTTTCCTGAAAAACATGCTTTTGCAAGGAATAGGGCTGTGATTGATCCACTCCTTTCGGGGCTGAATGGTCCATCTCCGTTAAGTGCGTCGTTGACATCTGTGATCATCCCGTTGTGGTGTGCTCCTACTGATACTCCTCCTCCGAGATGTGCTACGATGAGGTTGAGTTCGTTGTATTTTTTACCACATTCTGCAGCATATTGTTTGGCAATTGCTTTTTGATTGAGGGCATGGAGTACTGAGCGACGTGGGAAAAGGGGGTGGCCACCAATACGTGCTATGTCATTCAATTCGTCAACCACTACAGGATCTGCGATGAAGGCGCGGCATGCTATCTTGCCCAATTTGATGTTGATCTCTTTGGCTATTGCATTGGCAATGATGCCTCCAAGGTTGCTTGCGTGCTCTCCATATTGTGCAGAGCTCAGGTCTTTGATCATCTCTTCATTTACTTCATACACTCCTGATGCGATTGGCCTTAGAAGACCGCCTCTACCAACAATGGCAGATATTGTTGTAATATCTATATTGTTCTCTTTTAGAGCTTGTTCGATGGTCTCTTTGCGGAATTGGTATTGGCTGATGACATCTGGGTATTTACAGATCTCTTCGGCACTGTGGCGAAGAGTTTTAGAGAAGGACTCCGCCTTGCCATCATAGATTGCTATTTTGGTTGAGGTGGAGCCTGGATTTATTGCTAATATGTGTTGCATATCTATCTATTTTGCTGTTAGTGCTGCAAGTGCAATTGAGTTGAGTTTGGTGTCGATACTGTCTGCTCGGCTTGATAGTACACATGGAGCTAATGCACCAGCTACGATTGCAGCTTGTTTAACTCCTTTGCAAAGTTGTGAGTTGACTTTGTAGAATACATTGGCCGATTCGATGTTAGGGAATACAAGACAATCTGCGTCTCCAGCAACAGGGCTAACGAGTTTCTTAATGGCTACTGCCTCTGCTGATATGGCTACGTCAAGTGCAAGTGGACCGTCTGCAACGCATCCTGGTATTTGTCCCCTGTCAACCATTTTAGAAATGATAGCTGCGTCAACGCATGCTGGCATTGCTGGAAGCATTTGTTCTGTTGCTGCAACTATAGCTACTTTAGGTTTTGCAATCTGAAGTGCTTTTGCTGTGTTTACGAGATATTTGGTGATTGCAATTTTTTGGGTGAGATCGGGTGCAGGTATTACTGCCATGTCACCGAGGATGATTAGTTTGTGGTAGTTTGAATTTTCAAGAACACATACGTGGCTCAAGACTGCTTTTGGAGGAAGTAGCCCTTTTTCTTTGTTGAGGATGGCTCTCATGTATTTGTCTGTTGAGCAGAGTCCCTTCATCAAGATATCTCCCTCTCCGTTTTTAACCATCTCTACTGCCATAGCGATAGATTTGAGCTCGTCTTCGTTATTTACGATGTTAAACTTATTGATGTCGATTTTCTCTTCTGCGCATACTTGTTTGATGAGTTTAATGTCTCCTACAAGGGTTGCGTCAACTATGCCAAGTTCTACTGCTTTGTATGCTGCTGTGATGGTGTGATCATCTACTGCCCATGCAGCTACAAGACGTTTTTTTGTTTTAGAGCGAAGTTGCTCGAAGATTTGTTGAAAATTTGTAATCATTTCTTTTTATCTTTTTATGAGTTATTTTGTTAAATTCATTGTGTCTCTTGCTATTACCAATTCTTCGTTGGTTGTAAGAGTGACTACTTTTACTTTTGATCCATCTTTGGTGAGGATGACATCTTTCCCCCTTACCCCATCGTTACGGGAGTTGTCAAAATCTATCCCTAAGTAGCCGAGTGTCGAACAAATCTCTCTGCGTGCGCGTGAGTCGTTTTCTCCGATGCCCCCTGTGAAGACAATGAGATCTATCCCTCCCATGACGGCACTATATGCTCCGATGTATTTTCTTACGCTATGGTTGAACATTTGAAGAGAGAGTGCAGCTCTTTTGTTACCCTCTTTGGCTGCATTCTCTATGTCGCGGCAGTCTGATGATACTCCTGACACCCCTTCAAATCCACTCTTTTTGTTGAGTACTTTGTTGATGCCGTTGGCGTCAAGTTTCTCTTTTTCTTGAAGGAAGGTGACAAGTCCAGCGTCAATATTGCCGCAACGTGTCCCCATTACTACCCCTTCGACAGGGGTGAATCCCATAGATGTATCAACTGATTTGCCGTTGAGGACAGCTGTCACCGAACCTCCGTTGCCAAGGTGACAAGTAACTATTTTTGAGTTGTTTATATCAAGGCCGACGAGCTTTGCCCCTTTTTCAGCTACGAATTTGTGGCTTGTGCCGTGGAATCCATATCTGCGTGCTTTGTATTTTTCATAATATTCGTATGGTATGGCATACATATAGGCGTAGTCGGGCATTGTTTGGTGAAATGAGGTGTCGAATACTGCAACTTGAGGAGTAGTTGGCATGAGGGCTTCTATTGCTCTGATCCCAAGAAGGTTTGCAGGATTATGAAGGGGAGCAAGTTCGCAAAGTCTTTCGATACCTTCGATTACTTTATTGTCTATTTTGCACGATACTGGGAAGGTTTCTCCTCCGTGTGCTACACGGTGTCCTACTGCGTCTATCTCTTTAAGGGATGTGAGTACTCCCCATTGTGGGTCTGTGAGGAGGTCTAATACAGCTTTGATCCCTTCTGTATGATCGGGGATGGGCTTTTGGATTTGATATTTATCTTTTCCTGTGGCACGATGGGTGATGTCACCTTTTTCTAAACCGATTCTTTCTACAAGTCCTTTGGCTAATAGTGAGTAGTCATTTTCACCCTTCATATCAAGTACTTGGTACTTCAATGAAGAGCTTCCGCAGTTTAATACGAGTATTATCATAGAGCTATTTTTTATATTATTTTCGTTGATTTATCTTACAAAGTTAGCAATTATATGCCAATTTCATATTCATTTTACAGTCACTGATGATTATTGCCAATTTTTAAAAATTATTTTATTGCAATTTGTTGTTTTTTAGCGTTATATATGAATATTAGTTCTAATATTAATGCTACTGCGCCTCCTGCGATATATGAGAATTGGTGGTTCAAACTGATCCCTCCTGCTCCGAGTGGGGCAATGAGGAAATAGCTGACACATATAAATGTTAGCAGCGTGGCTGGAATTGACATTATGTAATGGAATTTTTTATTCTTTGCCAGATATGCGGAGAATGTCCAAAGCATGATGGTCGCTAATATTTGGTTTCCTATCCCTACATATTTCCATATTACGGAGAAGTCTAATGTGCATACTAAGTAGGCTGCAATGAATAGAGGGATGGCCACTATAAGTCTGTTTTTAAAGGGTTTTTGATTATATTTAATGCTGTCTGCTATGATTAGACGTAGGCTCCTAAAGGCAGTGTCTCCAGAGCTTAATGGACATATTACTACACCTAAAATGGCTACAATTGCCCCTATTTTCCCAAACCATGTGTTGCATATCTCGTTGACAATGATGGATGGCGTTTTTCCCTCTGCTACTGCTGCATTTAGCCCTTCAGGCCCTCCAAAATAGGATATTGCTGCTGTAGCCCATATCAATGCTACGAATCCTTCTGCTATCATTGCTCCGTAAAAGCATGGACGGCCGTATTTTTCATTTGACATGCATCTGGCCATTAGTGGTGATTGTGTTGAGTGGAATCCCGATATTGCTCCGCATGAGATGACGATGAACATCATGGGGATGAGGATGTTAGAGTTTGGATCGTTGTGGTAGTTGTGAAATGTTGAGGGGGTGAGTTCTGTGAGGGTGATCTCTCCTCCGATACCTTGGATGATGAGTGCGGCAAATACTCCGAGTGCCATGATGATAAGGAGTGCCCCCATGTATGGATATATTTTACCAATTATTTTATCAATTGGCAAGAGTGTGGCGACTATGTAGTAGGCGAAGATGGCAAATAACCAAATGTATTTGTGGAGGTGTGTGAGTGAGGCAATCAGGTCGGCAGGTCCTGTTACAAATGAGGCTCCGACAGGAATAAGAAGGAGTGTTGTGAAGATTATTAGAAAGCGTTTTGCCCATTTCCCAAGATATATTCCTACTATGTTGGGGGAGCTCTCTCCGTTGTGTCTGATGGAGAGCATCCCTGAGAAATAGTCGTGTGCTCCACCCATGAAAATACATCCTAAGACTATCCAGAGGTAGGCAATGGGGCCGTAGGCTGCTCCGAGTATTGCTCCGAATATGGGGCCGAGTCCAGCGATGTTAAGGAATTGGATGATGAATATTTTCCAAGGCTTTAGTTCTTTGTAGTCTACGCCGTCTGCCATGGTAGTAACTGGTGTGGCCCTTGAGGCTGATGCCCCTACGAATTTTTCAAGAAATTTTCCATATGTGAAGTAGCCTATTATTAGTAGTGCTATTGATATTAGTAGTGTTATCATTCTTTGTTATTGTTGTTTATCGTTTGGTTGTATGTGGTCCCAATGTCCTGCGTTGAGCA
>CAZSLC010000033.1:0-14338 GCA_964607675.1 uncultured Muribaculaceae bacterium | reverse complement strand
AGATGTTTTTCTATTTGATCTATATATTCAGCTCTAACTCCTGCTTTATTAGCAAAAGTTCTCCATGATGCCACTACATCTGTCACTTTTTCTAATATCTCTTTATGTTCAGGAATTTCCATTTTAATTCCCATATCGTATATATCATCTTTACTGAAATTTTCTCTCTTACCATTGATACTCATTTGATGGGTACTTATCCATTTGCTCGAGGTAGAATAACTATAACATAAGTCGTATGCAGGTGCTAAACTCCATTTTCCAGTTTTATCCATCATAAAAGAATGATTTTTAGTATGATCATCATGGTTTCTCGAGACAACATTAAAGACCATTCTTCTATAAAACTCTTTTTGCTCATCAATACTTAAATTTAAAGCCCTCATGACTGAAAATGCTTGTTCGTAAGAGTGAGGTAAATCTCTATCATAATGGGCTATGGCTGCTAAGGTTTGAATATGAATTTTTTCACCATTGTCTTTCCTGTCGAAGCGTTTGGTCATAAAATGTCTATATTCTCTATCTTCTAAAAGCCTTGATTCTGAAATATTTATTCCTGATTCTTTAGCCATTAAGTAATATGCATACTCTATAGCTCCTATGCCGATCGGATTCTCTTTAATTTTACTATTTTCAGCTACTCCGTCAAATTTTAATAACCAATAAGTGTAACCCTCTGGCGCATTAATTTGTCCGCTTCTCACCTCTCTTGTATTTTCGTTATAGGCTATGATGGCCTTAGGCTTAGCTCCTCCTGCTGATGTCCCTATTTTTAAAATCTCTCTCGCGTTTCCGTCTGAATTATTAATATTTGCTCTGAAAAATTCTCTATCATTTAGCACTTGCTTGGCAAGTTCAGTTAATTTATTGACATATATTTTCTCTGATGTCTCTTCTGTCTCAATAGGCTCCGCTGGTGCAAATTCCAAAGCGCCCATTCCCCTTTTGCCCACATAACAGAGTCTATCCAAAGGTGTTGGAGTTCCATGATACTTGTTAGCATGATACCACTCATCTACAAGCATGCTCCCAAATTTATCAGGGAGACTATCTGCTATTAATCCTGGAAGTGCTTTGAAACATTCCCCTTTATTTTCATTAAAATAATATGGGCCTGCACTATTTAACGGCATCATTATAGGTGCTATTTCTATACCTGAATTTCGGAACTGCGGCACGTAATCGAATACAGCACTCTCTAAATCACTATTCCACTGAAGCTTACCTATAAGCTTCCCCCACATATTAACATCTATGATTAAATGCTTCATTCGAAAAATGATTTGTCGGTTTTGTTAATTTTGGTGCTTGCCTTTTTTCTCTTCTTATTTATTTTTTCCCATTCTATGGGGCTTATCACTGTTTCAGGGAGTAGTTTATCTAATCTTTCAAGCAAGTTAAGGGCTCTTAAATATGATATAAATATATTAAATGATACCGATTCTCCTTTTTCGATTTTTTTAATGGAGGTAAGGCTTATTCCCACTTTTTCACTCAAATACTCTTGGGTAATATTCTGCCTTAGGCGTTCATCTTTTAATTTTCCACCTATAGTCTCTAAAATCTGCTTATTGGTAAGTATCTTATATAACATATCTAAAATTTTTGTAAATATAAGAATTGGTTTTATATAAAGCTAAAATGTGTAAAATTATCGTTTTTTAGATGCAAACACATCTAATCTATTTATCCACCTAAAACTTCTTTCTGCTTTTCCTGCTTCAATTCCCTCATTTCTACCAGCTGTATCAAGACGAGCTTCTGTTTGATGTAACTCTGTATAATACTACTTTTCATAATCCTCAATATTTTGCCCATTCTGCTGCAAAGTCGAGTATCTCTTCGTAAAATTCGGTGGCGTCTTTGCGGAGCATGACATCTGTCGCCATCTTGGCATGTGCCCTCTTGAATGCTTGAAGTGCAGTGATGGATTTTTTGCGTATCGCCTCTGCCTCTTCTATCTCTTTGAGTAGGATGAGGTATTGTCTGTCATAGATGTAGGTGGCCTCTGTGGTGGGGAGGGTGTTGAGAAATATGCGGTAGTTGTCGCGCAGCCCCTCTTTTTCATTGTCCATCAGCTTTTTGAGAGATGCCCCTTTGAGGATCACTACCATCGAATCGACACATACCCCTACAAGGGTGTCACCCTGCTGTACGTAGTCGCGCAGAAGTGACATCTGTCTCCGTTTCATGTATGACTCGGTGAGGAGCGAGGCTGAGGAGGAGATGGTCTTGAGCATTTTGGTGGAGACCTTTTCTTCGAACCATTGGAGGTCGTTCATCTCTTCGATGGTGGCTGCAAGTCCTCTCCCAACGGATCTCACTTGGGTGCCATACTCTTTCCACCTCGCTTCGTTGGAGAGTGAGGCTATGGCATTGAGGTAGGATTGGAGAAATGCTACCCCTGCATCAAATTGTTTTGCCCTTTTGAGATCTTCTCTCTCCCCTTTGGCGATGGCTTCCAATTCGGCTATGTGGGGATCGGCTGCTGTGAGGGTGGCTGTGTAGAAGAGTCCCCTCTCTACCCTTACGTGGGCCATCTTTTCCATCATTGCAGCTGGTCCTTGGGCAACATCTTCTCCCATGACGGAGAGCTTGTGGATCATCTCTCGCTGTGACTCACTGAGGGTGGCACACGAGGTGACCACTAAGAGTAGGGAGAGGATGATGTAGTGTTGAAGTGTCCTTTTCATAGTTCTCAGTTTATTTGCTTCTCTTTCATTTGAAAAGTATGTTTTTCATTGCCCCAAAGAAGTATTTGCAGTCGGTGGCAAATGGGTGTGCAAGGTAGGCATTGAGGTAGCGTTGCTCGTTGGCTTGGATCTCTTCAAGGGTGACAGGGATCTTTTTCTCAGCGTAGTATGGTGGTATCAGCCCAGGCTTGGTCTTGATGCGCAACTGCTGCACTTGTGGGGTGTAGAGGCTGAAATAGTGCTGTGAAAGGGGTCTCACCCCTACCAGTTTCATGTTCCCTTTGAGGATATTGATAAACATGGGCACTTCGTCAAGCCATGTCTTGCGGAGGAAATGCCCTATAGTGCTCACTCTGAAATCGTGATTGAGTTTGCCCCCCTTCTCAAGTCCAGATATCTTATAAGTGTATTCTTGTATATACTCGGAGTATGAGTGCATCGTCCTGAGTTTGTAAACCCCTATCATCTCTCCGTTTTTCCCCACTCTTTTGAGCCTTATGAGTATTCCCGTGGAGGGGACATCGTCTCTGATGGGCATTTTTACTTTCTTTGCCACTATGTAGTATCTGCCGTAGTTGAAATTCTCTTCTACCACCTCAAAGCCTGCCCTGTATATTCTCCCAAGCACCTCAGGTCTTGAGAATGAGCGTTTCTGCCTTTTGGTCATCTTCTTGTAGAGTCTCCTTGTTAAGAATAGTTTGGAGCATACCCTATGCCATAGGTAGCTGATCCAATAGACGATGTTCCTAATCACAGGGGGATTGCTGAGATAGATACTCTCTTTTTTCATAGACGTGGTGATGGCATGGCAGCATAAATAGCCGTTGTCAACTAATTTGTAGTTGATAAATGAGAGGAACGTATCTAAGAATTGGATTTGATTGAGGGGGAGGGTGGAGACTACCATATCAGGTGTGGCAACCCCGCTGCGGAATACCTCTTCATAGCGGCCGCTACTTAAAAATATTGTATTTGGTGAGAATTCAGCTTTGTGATCCTTTATCCATCGGAGGGCATCTTCTCTTCCCAACTGTCCAATCCCTTTTTTTAGCAATGTGAGATCGGGTATTATCTTTTCTGCTGGAAGCTTGGCACCACGGTATATCTCTGGCTCAACAACTGTTGGAAGTATCTCCTCTTCGTTGTAGAATGGGAGCTTGACAAGAACAAGTCGTCTGTATATGATATAGAGTGCCATCTCAAAGATGGTGACAAGTACCAGGGAGAGGAGTGGGATAAAGTCATACGAAAAATTGGGACGTGTCAATGACTCTATCAGAGAGAGAATCAATCCAGAAAGGGTGTTTATGATTATAATCCCTGCAAATGCATATCTCTTTTTTTTATACCTGTCAAACGGGAATTTACCCAATAAGAATCCCAAGCCTACCCATATAAAGGGGGCCAGGACAAGCACCCACCAACGTGGAAAATGCCCTAAGTATCTTGAGATAAAAAGTACCCCAAGGACTAAGAGTAGATCAACGAATCCTAAAACGAGAAGTTTTCTTAAGTTTTTGGAAGGCATAGGCATGAAAATCCACCTGAGTCACATAGTTATGTGTGTCAGATGTCTTTAGGTTAATCTTTCAAATATAACTATTAATATGTTATGTCGTTAAATTATTTGACAACAAATGGTCCATTTATCCACCCAATTTGATACAAGAGGCGCAGCTTCGAATAGTCAAAACTGCGCCTATGATATTTTCTGATGATAATTGTATTATTCGTCAAAAATGCTATTTCATAGCTTTTTTAAAAAAATCATTTCCTTTGTCATCAACTAAAATAAATGCTGGGAAGTTCTCTACCTCTATTTCCCAGATGGCTTCCATCCCCAGTTCGGGGTATTCGAGAAGTTTGACACTCTTGATGTTGTTTTGTGCCAAGATGGCTGCTGGGCCTCCGATGCTTCCCAAATAGAATCCACCGTGTTTTTTGCAGGCGTCTGTCACTTGTTGGCTGCGGTTTCCTTTGGCGATCATGATCATACTCCCTCCATTTTCTTGGAATAGATCGACGTAACTATCCATCCTACCTGCAGTGGTGGGGCCGAAGCTCCCTGATGGGCATCCTTGCGGTGTCTTCGCAGGGCCTGCATAGTAGATGGGGTGATCTTTGATGTATTGTGGAAGCCCTTCTCCGTTGTCGATTCTCTCTTTGAGTTTGGCATGTGCTATGTCTCTCCCTACTACGATGGTCCCGTTGAGTAGAAGAAATGTGGATACAGGGTGTTTAGAGAGCTCTGCCAATATCTCTTTCATGGGGCGGTTGAGGTCTATCTTGATTCCATCGTTGTTGCCCCCTTGGCGCAACTCTTTAGGAACAAGCCTGATAGGATTGGTGTCGAGGGTTTCAAGCCAGATCCCCTCTTTGTTGATCTTCCCTTTGATGTTTCTGTCGGCACTGCATGATACCCCCATCCCTACGGGGCATGATGCTCCGTGCCTTGGGAGTCTGATCACTCTGATATCGTGGGCAAAATATTTTCCTCCAAATTGTGCTCCGAGCCCTATGTTTTGAGCTGCTATAAGGAGTTTGTTTTCTAACTCTATGTCTCTGAAGGCTCTACCCAAATCATTGCCTGTGGTCGGGAGTGAGTCGTAGTATTTGGCTGAGGCGAGTTTGACACTTTTTAGGTTGGTCTCTGCCGATGATCCTCCGATGACGAAGGCTATATGGTATGGTGGGCAGGCTGCTGTCCCAAGGGTTTTCATCTTCTCTACAAGGAATTTTTCGAGGGTTGCTGGGTTGAGGAGTGCCTTGGTCTCTTGGAAGAGGTATGTTTTGTTGGCAGATCCACCCCCTTTGGCTACGAATAGGAATTTGTATTCTCCTCCTTGTGTGGCATAGATATCAACTTGTGCAGGGAGGTTGTTGCCTGAGTTTTTCTCTTTGTACATATCTAATGGTATGGTCTGAGAGTAACGGAGGTTGTCTGTGGTGTAGGTGTCATAGACTCCGTGTTGGAGTGCCTCTTCATCGCTGATTTTCTTCCCCTCTTTGTCTTTGTTGAGCCATACGTTGCCCCCTTTTTTGGCTACGATGATGGCTGTCCCAGTGTCTTGGCAGAATGGGAGTACCCCTTTGGAAGCTACATCTGCATTGAGAAGCATGGTGAGAGCTACTGCTTTGTCGTTTTTACTTGCTTCAGGGTCGTTGAGGATCTTTGCTACTTGTTCGTTGTGCTCTGGCCTGAGGGTGAACGCTACGTCGTGAAATGCTTGTTTGGCAATCAGTCTCAACCCTTCGGGGTCAACTTTGAGTATCTCTTCTGAGTTGAATTTCTCTACAGAGACGTGCTCTTTTGAGATGAGGTGGTAGTGGGTGGTGTCTTCTCCCATTTGGAAGAGGTCTTGATAAATAAATTCCATATATTGATTTCTTTAAATTCTGTATGCAAAGGTAGTGGTTATTTTTGTCTTGGGCTATCCCCTCATGAGAAACTCTTTCATAAATGGGTTGAGTTCTCCGTCTAAGACCCCTTGGGTGTCGGAGGTCTCGTAGCCTGTACGGAGGTCTTTGACCATTTTGTAGGGGTGGAGGACATAGCTGCGGATCTGTGAGCCCCATTCGATTTTTTTCTTCTGTCCTTCGAGTTCGGCCTGTTTTTCTTGACGTTTTTTTAGCTCTATGTCGTAGAGGTGAGATTTCAAGATTCGAAGGGCGTTCTGACGGTTGTCGAGTTGGGAGCGTGTCTCGGTGTTCTCTACCACTATCCCTGTGGGTATGTGGCGTACTCGTACCCCTGTCTCAACTTTGTTGACATTTTGTCCCCCTGCCCCTGATGAACGGTAGGTGTCCCATTCGAGGTCGGAAGGGTTGATCTCTATCTCTATGGTGTCGTCAACCAATGGATAGACGAAGACAGACGAGAAGGTGGTCTGGCGTTTGCCTTGTGCGTTGAATGGGGAGATCCTCACGAGGCGATGGACTCCGCTCTCTGCCCTTAGGTAGCCGAAGGCGTATTCCCCTTCAAATTCGATGGTGACAGATTTGACCCCTGCCTCATCACCCTCGACTGTGTCGCTGATGTGCACTTTGTAGCCGTTTCTCTCTCCCCAGCGGATATACATCCTCATCAACATTGAGGACCAGTCGTTGCTCTCTGTCCCCCCTGCTCCAGAGTTGATTTTGACGATGGCTCCGAGGTTGTCACCCTCTTCAGAGAGCATATTGCGCAGCTCAAGCTCTTCAAGGGTATCTAATGTTTTGGCGAACTGCCCGTCTATCTCTTTTTCAAGGGACTGGTCTTCTTTGAGAAAATCTACCATCACATCGAGGTCGTCTGACATCGATCTGAGGGCGTCATATCCTTTTACCCAATATTTGATGGGTGATATCTCTTTTAGGAAGGCTTCTGCCTCTTTTGGTGCGCTCCAGAAATCTGGGGCAGCACTTTTTTTCTCCCCCTCTTCTAATTGGGTCCGTTTTGCAGGGATGTCAAAGACACCTCCCCAGCGTATCAATACGCTGATGCAAATCTCTTATTTGTTCTGATGTAATCATTTGCAGATATGTGTTTATTTGATTTTTATTTTCTCTATCCACTCTGAGGCTTCTTGGTATCCGTAGCCTCTTCCAAGGGCGAATCTTAGCACTTTTAGTCCTCTTGTGTAACTCTCTTTTTCTTTTGCGAGGAGCTCCCATTTGCGGAGTAGTACATCTTCCATCTTTTTGGTGCTCTGCTCTTTATCCAATTCGTTCAAGGCCTCTTTTATATCTTCATCGGAGATTTTTTTCCCTTTTAGTTGGAAGATTATTTTTTTCTCTCCCCACCCAGCAAGGAGGGATTTGTCCTTCGCAAAGGCCTTCGCATAGCGGCTGTTGTCAATGTATTTGTTGTCTCGAAGGTATTGCAAAATCTTTGCCGACTTTTGTGAAGGGAACTCTTTTTTGTTGAGTTTATCCATTATATCGCTTTCACAATACTCTCTCCGACTACACAATGCTGCCAATTGTGATAGGTAGTCCATATTAAAAATAGAAGCCTAAGTTGAGATACAACCCCACTTTCTTTGAGAAGGTGGACCAGTGGACATCCAATGAGAGGGGCCCTACTGGTGATTCGTAGGCATATTGTATTCCGTAGCCCCACCATGAATGGGATTCTGATTCTATGTGTGTGAAAATATCTTTAAAGAGTTCAAACTCTCTACACAGATTGAATATACCAGTAAGATAGTGTTTTCCACGGACATTGACTCTGAAATCGCTTCGTAGAATAACTACATTGTTGTAAAGCAACTCTGGTTTATTGGCTCCGTAATATGGAAGCTGCTGGTCGAAGTAACGTCCTGCTGTCACACCTCCGAGGACATTGTAGTACATGTCAGGTATTTTATGCCCTATCAATAATCTGCTATACAACTGTGGTATTATCACAAATTTATCATTGAATAGTGGGATGTGACCAGTGAAATTTAATTTGACATCGCCAAATTGTGAGAATGAGAGGTCATATAGTTTTGAAAAGTAAAAATCTCCCCCTACGTCAAATTTAACCCCTTTTGTTGCAAAGTAGCCTTTGTTGAGGTTGTCGAAGGAGAAGTCTCCAAAGATCCCTACATAATTCGTTGACAAACCTAACTCTGAATCACCTCCAAATAGTTGAGAGATGTCGAAATGGTCCAGTTTGGCCCCCACTTTCGTTGTTATATATCGTGAGTGGTACTCGGAGAAGTAGAGTTCTACATTGTTTTTTATATATCTCATATTGGAATATATCTTTCCTTCATCATTGACTGTGACTTGCACTTTTTTGAAATTGTATGCAAGGTTGATGGATGGGAGTATCCTCGGCACATAAGACAATTTGACACTTGCCCAAGGGTTGTAACTCAATCTTGATGATACATTGAATTTAATGCCTTTGAGCTTCCTTTCGTTGAATGCAAATTTGAGAAGCAATGCTGCCGTCTCATACGAGTCAAACCTAAATCCGAAGCCGAAAGTGTGTGGTTCCGATTTTTTGAAATTGAAGGTGAGATTGTATTTGCCAGGGAGGTCTTTATCTTCTATCACTGTGTATGTTACGCTTGAATATGCATTGGTACCGTTGAACATGGCAATGGCAGCATCAATGTCTCCCCCTGTAATGGTCTTTTTATCTGTCAGGCGTGCTTTTCTCATGAGCCACTTAGCATCTCTATCATCGACTCCAAGACAGATGACGGAGTCTATCTCTATACTCAGTTTTGAATATTTAGAAAGGTTGATAGAGGCTGCTCTTTTGGGGTTGATATTTTTTTCGGTATGATATTCGTCTAATAGGTTTCTGAGGGCTTGCAGATGGTCTTCCACTACAAGTGCCCCCTTTTCTCCCCTTACAATGAGTGAATCTATGCTTTCGCTCTCAAAACTCATGGTACCATAGCCTGTGATATCGGGACGAATGTAGATATCGCATATTTTTCTGTTCTCTTTGTTGTGTCCCATGGTGACTACATTCATCAACTGCCCCAATAGACTGGGAAGGGAGGATAGATCTTGGGGTTTAAGCTTTTTATCTGCTGTCACCTCCGAACCGATGATGATGTCGGCCCCCATCTCTTTACAGACATCGACTGGGAAATTGTTGACCATCCCTCCGTCAACCAACATCTTGTCCCCTATCAATACGGGGGCGAAGACTCCTGGTATGGCCATGCTTGCCCTGATGGCCAAGGCGAGTTTGCCACTCCTTATCACATGTTCTTTACCTGTGAGAACATCTGTGGTGACACATGCGTATGGGATAGGAAGTGAATTGAAGTCGATGGAGTCTTGATATCCGACACATAGGCTGTTGAGCAGATTGAGGACGTTGTTACCACTTATAAATCCTCCTGGAAGGGATTTTAAAAATGCCCCACCCTCTTTGTCTTCTCCCTCATTGTCGCCCCTTTTGAGTGTGTCCTTTTCGTTTTTGTCTTTTAGCTGAGACTTAAGGTCTGATGCCGTTGCAAATGGGATAGTTAGGAGGTATTGGTTGTCAAGTATCTTGTCACGGGAGGAGAGCTCGCTTCTTATCACTTTATCACTCATATAGATAGACCAGTCCATGTTGCTTATCAAATCATCCATCTCATCTGCGGTGTATCCGAGGGCATAGAGTCCCCCTATGATGGACCCCATGCTTGTCCCTGCTATATAATCTATCGGAATGCCCAATTTTTCTATCTCTCTGATCACCCCTATATGGGCTGACCCTTTTGCTCCACCACCTGCGAGTACCAACCCTATCTTGGGACGGTGTTTGAGCCCTTCGTATTGTTTGAGTCTTTGCGCCAAAGAATCCAATGGCATTGTTTGAGCTGTTAATGTGAGGCTCGCCATTAGAAATACGATTGAAATAATGAAGTTTTTCATCCTTTTGTGTTTATTTTAAGTTTTTTCCTGCTAACATTCCACATGCTGCAAGTATGTCTTCTCCTCGAGATGCTCTTATGGTGGCTATTACTCCTCCATCATTGAGCCGCTTTTGGAATTTTTCAATTATCGGCATCGGTGAAGGGGATAGGTCTGAATCTGGTATTTTATGGAATCTGATTAGGTTGACTCTGCACTCTATCCCTCTCAAGAGGGAGGTGAGTCTGTCGGCATGTCTCTTGGAGTCATTGAGCCCAAAGAACATGATATATTCGAAACTTACTCTTCGCTGTCCTGAGAAATCGTACTCTCTGATAAGCTGGAGTGTCTCTTCCAGGGGGAATCCTTTCTCCATCGGCATAAGGGAGGCTCTCTCTTCGAAGAATGGATCATGCAGGCTCACTGCGAGGTGACACGTTGTCTCTTCGAGGAAATATTTCAATGTGGGCTGTACCCCTATGGTGGAGAGGGTTATCCTCTTAGGACTCCACCCGAAACCCCAGTCGGAGGTGAGTATTTCTATCGCTTTTTTGACATTGGTCCAGTTGTCGAGTGGTTCTCCCATCCCCATAAAGACTGCATTGGTGAGATATTCTCCTTCGTCTATTTCGAGAAACTGTGAGATGATGGCTCCTGCATCGAGATTGCCATGGAAGCCTTGTCTGCCTGTCATGCAAAATTTGCATCCCATCTTGCACCCCACTTGGGAAGATACACAGATGGTGTATCTCTCGTTGTCGGGGATCATCACTGCCTCTACTGAACCAGCCTCTGAGATGGGGAAGAGATATTTTTTGGTACCGTCTGAGGACTCTATCTTGGAGGTGTATGCGATCCTTCCAACTTGGTAGTGTTCTGAGAGTTTGCTGCGGAAGGATTTGGAGAGATTGGTCATCTGATCAATACTATTGACCTTTTTTTTGTACAACCAATCTGCTATCTGTTTTGCAGTATAAGATGGGGCCGAATATGATGCACAAATGTCTGTTAATTCTGATAGTGTATGACCAAGTAAATTCATTGTACAAATATAGAAAAAATTATCAGTAGTGTATATTTTCTCGTATATTTGCACACTGACTAAACATTATTATTATGGCAAAAGAAGTAGAAGAAAAAGGGGGGCAAGCGAATAGTGCTGCCAAGCTAAAGGCGTTACAAGCCACATTAGACAAGATTGAGAAGGATTTCGGAAAAGGGGCTATTATGAAGATGGGTGACCAGCCCGATTGGGAGATCTCTGTAATTCCTTCTGGCTCAATCGCTTTGGATCATGCTCTTGGTGTAGGTGGATATCCGAGGGGGAGGGTGATCGAGATTTATGGTCCTGAATCAAGTGGTAAAACGACACTTGCTATCCATGCAATAGCAGAGGCCCAAAAACAAGGTGGAATAGCTGCAATAATTGATGCTGAGCACGCATTTGACCGTACGTATGCTAAAAATTTAGGAGTGGACATTGATACCCTTTTGATATCGCAGCCAGACAATGGGGAACAGGCTCTCGAAATAGCAGACAACCTTATCAGGAGTGGTGCGATTGATATTATTGTGATTGACTCTGTGGCTGCCCTTACCCCTAAGGCTGAGATTGAGGGGGAAATGGGTGATTCTAAGATGGGGCTTCAGGCAAGGTTGATGAGTCAGGCTCTAAGGAAGCTGACTGCCAATATTTCAAGGACAAACACCTGCTGCATTTTCATCAACCAACTCAGGGAGAAGATCGGTATTATGTTTGGCAATCCTGAGACTACCACTGGGGGGAATGCCCTCAAATTTTACGCCTCGGTGCGTATTGATGTGAGGAAGATCACTCAGATAAAGGATGGTGAGGATGCTACGGGCAACCGCACGAGGGTTAAGATTGTTAAAAATAAAATGGCTCCTCCCTTTAGGAAGGCTGAGTTTGATATCGTATTTGGAGAGGGCATCTCAAGGGTTGGCGAGATCGTTGATATAGGTGTTGAACTTGATATAATCAAAAAGAGCGGTTCGTGGTTTAGCTATGGTGATACCAAACTTGCTCAAGGAAGGGAAGCTGTCAAACAACTTCTTAAAGATAATACGGAGCTCTCTCAAGAGATTGATAGTAAGATCCGTGAGGCAATAAAAGGGGTAACCGATTGAAAATAATTTAAAATGGAAACTGTACTAAGTGGCATTCGCTCCACAGGGCATCTTCACCTGGGCAACTATTTTGGAGCACTTCGTAATTTTGTAAAAATTCAAGATCAATATAATTGTTTCTTCTTCATTGCTGATTTGCATTCACTCACTACTCACCCCCATCCCGACGACTTCCATGCAAGTGTGAGGATCATCTTGTCGGAGTACCTTGCATCGGGACTTGATCCCCAGAAGGCAACTCTGTTTGTTCAGAGCGATGTCCCAGAGGTGTGTGAGCTTTATGTCCTTCTGAATATGCTTGCCTATAAGGGGGAGCTTGAACGCACGACGTCGTTTAAGGATAAGGTGAGGCTCAATCCCGACAATGTCAACGCTGGTCTTCTCACTTATCCTGTGTTGATGGCGTCCGATATTTTAGTGCATCGTGCCAATTGGGTCCCTGTGGGGAAGGATCAGGAGCAGCATCTTGAGATGGCTCGCGTCCTGGCAAGGAGGTTTAACAATATGTATGGTGTGGAGGTGTTCCCTGAACCAAAGGCTTTTAACTTCGGTAAGGATCTGGTGAAGGTGCCTGGTCTTGACGGGAGTGGAAAGATGGGCAAGAGTGAGGGGAATGGTATATATCTCTATGATGATGAGAAGACTATTTCTAAGAAAGTGATGAAGGCCCTCACCGATTCTGGTCCTACGGAGCCCAATGCCCCTATGCCTGAATATATTCAGAATCTCTTTACTATTATGTCTCTTGTGTCTGATCCCTCAACGGTTGATTTCTTTAAAGAGCAGTATAACAATTGTTCTATTAGATATGGGGATATGAAAAAGCAATTGGCTGCCGATATATGTAAGGTGACCTTGCCTATCAAAGAGAAGATTGATGCTATTTACAATGACACCGATTATCTCCGCAGAGTGACTACTCTCGGCACCGAAAGGGCTCGTGAGAGTGCCTCCGCTACCCTCAAGCTTGCAAAAAAGGCAGTGGGATTTAAATGAAACAAATGAACCATTTTGATAAAATAAGAGAGCTCACAAAAAACATATCAACAGAATTAGTGGATTTCATAGCCCCTACAAAATCTGTGTTTAAACATAAATTTGTGATACTCTAAAAAGAAAGAAACTAACGTCCTATCTCCGCAGAGTGACTACCCTCGGTACCGAAAGGGCCCGTGAGAGTGCCTCCGCTATAGTCGTAGATTTAGAAAAACATCCTCTAAATTATTCCGAAAGGGCTCGTGAGAGTGCCTCCGCTACCCTCAAGCTTGCAAAAAAGGCAGTGGGATTTAAATGAAACAAATGAACCATTTTGATAAAATAAGAGAGCTCACAAAAAACATATCAACAGAATTAGTGGATTTCATAGCCCCTACAAAATCTGTGTTTAAACATAAATTTGTGATACTCTAAAAAGAAAGAAACTAACGTCAGAGAAACCATATTTTCGTCTCAACAGAATAATAGTTCTGTGCCCTGGCATTCCATATTGAGGATATTGTCTATATCTGTGAGAAAATCGGGATGGTAGTTCTGTGCAATGGTTTTGGGATAATCTCTTGTGATCTTGTCCTAAATAAGTTTTATATTGTATATATTTGTTTGTCAACTTATTTCAGGGCGGGCCATCTAATAGACCCTTTTGCCTTATACTCTATAAGGCTAATGACTTGATTGACAAGCTATATATAGCTTTTTATCTTTGCTTTGCCTTATACTCTATAAGGCTATTAACTTGGTGTGTGAATTTTTCTGTAAACATAATTATTTTAATTATGCTTGCAGAGTAGAACTATATTTTACTTTAAGAAATCATTGATAAACCAATATAGTATCTTTGTAAAAGCTTTAAATAAAAAAAGAAATATAATAGCAGCTACAATTACCATTAAAATTACTATTCCCATCTTCTTATTTTTTCTTCAAAGTTAAACCCTATTCTCTATTCTGCAAACTATTTATATATTTTATATCATATCTATTCCGTTAATCTTAAACATCATAGTCCACCCATAGCTGTTGGAAAGCTCACGCGCGAAGAATGGTGTAATCTCGTGAGGAAAGACAGCCCAATCGTAGTATAAAAACATTGTAAATCAGCATATTAACTCTCTGACGGGTGCGCAAAATGGAGCACCCGTGCCGAAGATTTGTGACTGAAGGAGTAG
>CAZSLC010000032.1:4507-15938 GCA_964607675.1 uncultured Muribaculaceae bacterium | reverse complement strand
ATTTTTTCTAATTCGCTTTTTTTCTTCTTAAGATGATTAAACGCTTTATTTCTTATAGTGGAAAGGATGTAATACTCAATAAAATATATTATTTAAAATAATATCTTGCTCCGAAAAATAACTACCTTTATAAATAAAAACTTTACGAATGAAATATATATCAAAATTCTTTTCCCTTTCAATTGTTCGCATTATTGTAGGATTTATATTTTTCAGTGCAATAGCCATTATTGCTGATTTGATCGTAAAAAGTGCCTATTCAGCAGGGCTTGTCAATCTTTCGGTGATTAGATTTTTACGTTACAGTATTACTATTGTTTTATGGCCAGTTTCATATTGGCTCTATTTCAGATGGGCAGAAAAACGCAGATGTACTGAAATATCACTTCATAGATTTGGGATCAATGCCCTTGGTGGTTTTATCCTAGGATTTTTGTGCCAAGCAGCAGTAATCGGAATCATATTCATTGCTGGTGGATATGAGGTGGTGGCTGTCCATTGGGACTTATTCTGGATTCTCATTATCCTTGGCAATCTTGCAACAGCACTGAGCGAGGAGTTCGTGTTCCGTGGTATTCTCTTTAGGGTAGTAGAGGAGAAATTGGGTAGTATAATAGCCTTGGTCATCTCTGCCCTCATCTTCGGTCTGCTTCATTTAATGAATCAAAATAGTTCATTCACAGATGGGATCGCAGTAGCAATAGAGGCTGGACTTTCCATTGCAGCACTTTATATGTACTCAAGAAATATATGGCTCCCAGTATTTTTCCATATGGCATGGAATATGGCAGAAGGGGATATTTTTGGAGTAGCTGTTTCAGGTGGGGCAGGTTCGAACAGCCTCCTTGAGGCAAATATTTCTGGGGCAAAATGGCTTACTGGTGGTGAATTTGGACCAGAGGGATCTCTTGTTGCCGTGGTGATCTGCTCAATAATAACAGCAGTATTTTTGATCTTGTGCTGGAAACAAGGCAAGTTCGTAAAGGGGAGTGTGTGGGTGAAAAAACAATAATAAATAAACTATGAAATCATTTACATTATCTCTATTGTGCTTGCTTGCCCTTCAAGCTCTAAAAGCTCAAGAAAGCAACTATACCATTGTTCAGACGCCACATATAGATTTTTCTACCAACAGATTAGAAGCTATGATAAACGAAAAAGAAATTTACGCTTATGAAAGTCAGTTTAGTGTAAACGAAACTATCACACGACTTCAAAATGAACTAAAAGAGATGGAAATACCTGTTTTTGCCTTATTTGATCACCAAGATAATGCAAAGAGAGTGGGTTTACAGATGAATCCATCAAAAGTAATCGTATTCGGTTCACCTACGATGGGGACCCTCCTTATGCAGCAGAATCCCAGCATAGCACTCGCACTCCCCTTGAAAATTGCGGTGTATCAAGATGCTAATGGGAGTGTCTGGACTACATTTACAAAAATGAAATTTGCTGGTAAGACTTATCCACTTGGAGATGATACTATACTTAAAAAAATGGATGAATTGCTTGAAAAACTCACCATAAAGGCTTCAAGTATATTTTAGCATTCATGATATTAGTAGGATAACAATAGTTTTAATTAAATATGACAGGATTAATATTATTTGCAGGAGTTCTTACAGGATGTTTTCTTTCTGTGTTAGTAGGTCTGATAGGTAGTAGAAGAAATATAGGATTCACCTGGGCCTTTATCATAAGCCTGATATTAACTCCATTTATAGGGTTATTGTTCACTCTTTTATCTAAAGAGAGAGCAAATGAAAAAGGTAATAAATATGGATGTATAGGCTCTATTTTTGGAATATTAGGATTGATATTTCTCATTATGTTTATTGTATTGATATTAGCTACCAGTTGTGAAGAACAAAGGGAGACGTATAGCAATCCAACACTCTGGTATTCCGATTTCAACCAAGGTGGAGATAAAGATTTCGATGTGTTTTACATATTGCCCACTTGTGTTTGGGACAAGGTGGATAGTAACGGGCACATCAACCATTATGCAGATCCCCTACTCGATTGCGACAGAGAGGCGATGCGTCCCTCCTTTGAACTCTCTCAAGAGATATTCGGAGATGAGGCCAATTTCTATTCCCCTTACTACCATCAACTTGCCCTCGAATCTTGGTCGTCAGATTCACTTGTTGATTCAAGATTTCCTCGCTCCTATTCAGATATTAAACAAGCTTTTAAATACTATTTAGACAAAATAAACAATGGCCGTCCTTTTGTCCTTGCAGGCTTCAGCCAAGGGGGAAAATGTGTCGTAGAATTGCTAAAAACACTATCCAATCAGGAGTATAGCCGCTTGGTTGCAGCCTATGTTATTGGATACAACATATCTCCGTCGGATACATTAAATTATAAAAGTATAAAACCAGCAAAGGGGGAGAGAGATGTTGGGGTTACGATCTGTTACAATTCTGTCGCCTCCACAGACGCTGTCATCCCATTGTTTGTTCCCAATGCAGCCTGTATTAATCCCATCAATTGGACAACATCAACCACACCAACTTCTCTAAATGATACTGTTACCATTAGTATTGACAAAAGATACAATGTGTTAATCGTTGATGGCTTTGATCTTGATAATTATTATGTTGGATCTCTTGATTTTTTATTCAAAAAGGGCAATTACCACCTTCAGGAGTTGTTATTTTATAAAGAAGAATTGTCCGACAATGTGAAGAAGCGTTTTGATTCATTTATTTCACATAAAGAGCTTCCCATGCAGGAGTGATGTGAACTGACACCCCCTCAAGATTAATGTTTTCTTTTTGATTTAAAGTAATAAGAACAACCTCTTTTTCCCCTAGTGAGTTGGCTATTTTAGCCAAATGGTAAATAGTAGATAGATATTCAAATTCTGCTAATTCATATCTCACAGCTACTATTTTTTTTCTTCTCCCCAAGCTGAATGTAATCGGATTTAAGGCTATGAATTCACATTTACCGATAACTTTATCATCAAAATAAAAAATATCTTTATATTTCCTTCTAAGATGAAGATATACAATATTCTCCAACCTTCTCTGTCTCGCAGAAATATTATTATATGAGGCTACATTTATCAGTCCTACATCCATTGCATAATTTTTACGCATATTTCTGTTTCTCACCGTTTTAGATTCAGAATACAATGAAATAAAATCCATTAAATAATATCTCTGAAATAAATTAAAATAATCAGCAATAGTAGCACAAGAGGCCAAACCAAATCTTCCAACAAGCATATTTGCAGAGATTTTCTCCCCTATATGCATAAATAGATATACGGCTAACTGTCTAAATGCCAACACATCTCTGATTCCATTTCGAACGGCAATATCTCTTACTAAAATATCATCAAGAAGATTATTAAGTATGGAGGTTCCCTCATTGCGAACATATTTTGGAATCCCCCCCAATTTCATATAACGAGTAAAACTCTCTAATGAAGGAGTTTGTTTAATATAATTAGTATATTCTTCGAAAGAAAAAGTGAACAATTCAGTAGATTTGACAAAAGGTAAATTGCTAATTTGTGAGTCTGTATCACTGATAAAAACCTTTAGACCATATTCCAGGCAGTTTTTAATAAATTCTTTCCATCCTTGTGTTATATGTATCTCATCGAACATGAGCACATCCCACCCTCGCTGCACTATTAGAGTCTCTAATATTTTGAAATCAGAAATACCGAAACCAGCAAGACGTATATCCTCAAAATTGAGATACAACACATTTGTACACTCTTTAGCCTTCAACCATTGTAGGAGAAATGTACATTTTCCGCATCTTCTCATTCCTGTTAAGAGTGTAGCATATCCATCGTATGTTTTAAAATCTGTTAATAAACTCCTCGGAAGATCTGTCCTTTTACTAACAAAATATCTCCGTTGTTCTTCAATCACTTCATTTAAAAATAGTGGATTCATTGCCTCTTTTATATGTTCTGTTTTCATGATAAATGACCTAATAATCATAAATTTAATTGAATTGTAAAAATACAAAATATATTTAAATATTTTAAATGATATATATTAATATAAATATAATTTATCATTTAATGTTTTCAATACAATATATTTAATAGTATTAAATATTCTAAAAAATATATTTATAATCATCTCTTTAATAGTTGTTTATATAAAAGTATTGCAATAATTTAGCGACTAAATATTATATATCATAGAGATGAAAAATTCCATATTTAGTTTCCCTCTTCCAGAAAATGAAAGGGTAAAGAGCTACGAAAAAGGTAGTGTTGAACTTAAACTATTAGAAGAACAGTTAGAAAAACAAAGCAATGAGATAGTAGATATCCCCCTCATAATTGGAGGGAAGGAGTATAAAACAAAAAGAAAAGGGGAAGTGAGAATGCCCCACGATCATCACCATGTATTAGCTACATATTCCATGGCAGAGCCTCAGCATGTAGATATGGCTATAGAAGCTGCTTTGGAAGCCCATAAAAAGTGGGAAGGGCTGAGTTGGACAGTTAGAGCATCAATATTGCTGAAAGCAGCAGAGCTTTTAGCAGGGAAATATCGTCCCATAATTAATGCCGCGACTATGTTGGGACAGAGTAAAAATATCTACCAAGCAGAAATAGATTCAGCTTGTGAGGCAATTGATTTTTTGAGGTACAATGTAGCTTTTGCCTCTCAAATCTACAGCAGACAACCGAAAAGTCACATTGGGGAGATTAATAGCATAGAATATCGTCCATTAGAGGGATTTGTATTCACCATTAGTCCATTTAACTTCACAGCCATCGCCTCTAATTTGAACATGTCCCCAATATTGATGGGAAACACCACGATATGGAAACCAGCTACTACAGCTATACTTTCAAATTATTACCTTATGAAAATATTTCAAGAGGCAGGTTTGCCATCTGGGGTAATTAATTTTTTACCAGGGAGTGGCAGTGTCATCGGCCCTAAAGTCTTTTCTTCAAAGGATTTAGCTGGGCTACATTTTACAGGCTCATGTGAGACCTTCAATAGCCTCTGGAGGCAAGTTGGTGAAAATTTAGGGAATTATCGTGCCTATCCACGCCTCATCGGAGAGACAGGAGGAAAGGATTTTATATTTGTCCATCCTTCTGCAGACCCCCATAAAACAGCAGACCTTGCATTCCGCGGAGCATTTGAATATCAAGGACAGAAATGTTCTGCTGCATCTCGGATGTACGTGCCAAAGAGTCTTTGGAGAGAGTTAGAAAGTGAATTGAGAAATTATTGTAATAACGCAAAAATTGGAGATGTAAGAGATCCAGAATGTCTGATAAATGCTGTTATAGATGAGAAATCGTTTGACAACATAGTCTCTTATATCGAATTAGCTCGTTCATCATCCGATGCCGATGTTATTATTGGAGGCACTTATGATAAATCAAAAGGATATTTCGTTGCCCCTACCGTGATACTTACAACCAATCCTCATTTTAAATCAATGGTTGAAGAGATATTTGGTCCAGTACTTAGTGTCTATGTATATGAGGATTCACAGCTTGATAAGGCTGTAAAATTATGTGAAGAAAGTACCCCTTACGCCTTGACAGGTGCCATAATTGGGGAGGATAGAGTAGCATTGGAAAAACTCTCATACGATCTTCGTTATGCCGCTGGCAATTTTTACATAAATGATAAACCGACGGGGGCTGTTGTTGGGATGCAACCATTCGGTGGTTCAAGGGCATCTGGTACCAATGACAAGGCAGGAGGTGAATTCAACCTAATTCGTTGGACCCTTCCACGCACTATAAAAGAAAAATTAGTGTTTTAGAAAAATACTGCTAATGTCCTCCAATTCCCCTTCATGATGTACTTTATAAAACCTCTGATTTGTGTTTGGGGAATTTAATGGACCGAGCGATTTTACATATGAACCTAATTTTATATAATCGAAGAGAGATAGGTGTTTAGGAAGATCATTTCTCCCTGAATACCAAGCTCTCTTTAGTTTTGTATTTTTTTTGATATACAAGCACAACCTCTCTACAGCTGAGGGATCATTGTCTCCACCCATAAAAAGCACACAAGTTACAACTCCACCATACCTCTTTAACAGCTCTGATAATTCATCTTCATCCAATATTTCCCCTATATCTTGTTGGAGCTGGGGACTATGGCACCCCTCACACCTATTGGGACAACAAGAGATATTCAATGCTAAAGAGACCTCGTCAGGTACCTCTTGGAACACTATGTCATAGTCTGAATACTTAAGCATTTTCCTTAATATAATATCGTCTTGCAGCCTCCTCTTTTCTCGGAGCAGAAAAATTACTTATCCTTTTCATATAACCAATAATACGTGTCAGATAGTCAATATTTTTGCTATGGCATTTTGGGCACTCTTTTAAATATCTCTTATCTATATGGCCACAATCATTGCATATTGTATTGGGAATATTATATGTGAAATAATTGCAACCCTCATATGCCGCTACCCTTAGAAGTTGCCTATATTGAGCTTCACTCAAGTGCTCCTCCAAGTTAAGATGAAGAGCAGAGCCTCCAGTCAGGTGCTTAATGTATTTCTCCCCATGTATTTTAAATTTATCTATAATGTTAAGGCTCTTATCTTCTACTTTATAGAAATAGCTATTATAACAATCACGTGTTACGAAGTAGCCATCTTCTTTGTCCCATTTTGCATGTTTGACACCAACATTTTCAGCAGGGATCATCTCACAATTAAAGAGTCGTTCATTACCCTTATACTTCTTATTATACCTCTCTATCAACCCAAGTACAGAACCCACAAAATCTGCATATTTATCATTGTCAGATATCTCTATTCCTAAAAACTCAGCTGCTTCGACAAGTCCGTTTACCCCAATGGTAAGATATTGACGAGAAAGATTTATGTAGCCTGCATCAAAGAGTGGAAGCATGTGTTTAGATTGGAGTTCTCTAAGATTTTCATCATAAGCAATTTGTACTTTATGAACTAAATCCACTACTATTTCTAACTCAGATAGGTAATTAAGTCCTTTATTTACTGCCTCTTGGATACATCGATTAAGATTGATTGTCAATACACTTTTTGAACCAGTTGATACTCCACCAGCCCCTAATGTGTAACTAAAACCATTATCACTTATTTCGTTTCGTAGGCGACAGCAACTAGATAAAGAGTCTGCATTATCACTCATATATGTGAAGAAAGAGTGTCCTTTTGCATACATCTTAGCAACAAAATCTGCGGTATCTTTATCTTTAACATCGTTGTTCTCAGATAACAATGCCATAGTCTCTACTGGAAAAGTGAGAACTGTTTTTGTCCTCTCCTGATTAAACCAATTCATGAATCTACGCTGCAACCAATTCAATGAATCCCAATCTGGCTTTGTACCATCAGGAAATAAAAATTCTCCAAACAGGCTTTCAAAATAGTATTTATCATAATAAGCTATATTCCAAAAAACTGCTTGGAAATTTCTTGCTCCTGTAGGTTGATTGATGGAATAGACAATCTGTTCAAAACAGTCAGTTATTACTTTATCAATGTCCCTATGTTTTGTTGAGAGATCAACTATTTCCTCAGATCGTTTATAATAATCCTCTCCATACTCTAATGAAAGAAAATAATTCATATACATCAAAAACTCAGGTGTAGCACATGCGCCACTGAGCATACTTGAAACCATAAAAACAAGATTGATAAAACCGCCACAAAAGGATTTAAGGTTGGTAGGTCGGGTAGAGTTCCCCCCTATCGCGATACTTCCCTCTAATAACCAAGGATACATCGTTATACTTGCACAATAATTGGCAAGACTGGTTTCGTCATTTTTATATATATAGTGATTTTCTAAAAGTTCGATGTATTTATCTGAACACTCTTTTCCATAGAGATATTTGATTTTATCAGTAATGATCCTTCTATTCAATCTTATGAAACCTTGCTTTGGTAATTCCCCAATCAAAGTGGCTATATTCTTTTTTTCTACATTGGCATTGGCATCGTATTTACTACCAGTGGCAGGATTTTCGGCATTACAATAATTGATGAGAAATTCAAGTTTATTCTTCGTCTCCCTATCTTCCGCATGGCTCTGACGATACAGCATGTAAGACTTGGCCACAGAAAAATACTTTTCAGCCATCAAAGAGATTTCCACTTGGTTTTGAATGTTTTCGACACTCATTCCATTTTTTATATCTACTCTCGAAAGTATATTTATCAAATCTTCTTCTGTAGCAAAAGAATTGACAGAAAGAAAAGATTTTCTAATAGCATTTTTGATTTTCTCTACAGAGAATGGCTCTTTTTTACCATCTCTTTTAATAATGAATGTATTTGAAATACCCATAAAATTAGTTATATAAGTTATACCAATTAATACACCTTTGGGTAAAGCATATTGACACATATAAGCCTTTCTACCCGAAAGCATTTACAATTAAATAGGCAGGTCTTCTGACTTGTTCCAGATGTTACGCCTTCCCGATTCATTTTTGATCAGTGGCAAAGATGGTAACATCCACAAAAGGAACTCACAGCTACGGGGATAGTATCGGATTCTCACCGAATTCCCTTTTAATCACTTAGGAAATAACCATTAGTGAACCATATTCGAGTGCGAATGTAGAATAAATTTTATTAGAAACAAAAAGAATATAAATCAATAATAAGACTATAACATCTCATTAGATATTATAGTTTTCTCCAAACATATGCTATGTAAGCTAACACAAATGGAACTGCTATTGAGACATAAGCCATTGTCTTTAGGGTGTATAAACTCGAAGAAGCATTGGCGATAGAGAGTGAACTTTGCATATCAACAATAGATGGATAAAAGGCAGTATTATTCCAGCCAGCTACTAAGAACAATATTAATACGACCAAGACTGTCCCTACTCCAGAGAACCAAATTCCTTTTTTCCATGAATTACTCAGCAGTGTACGTATAATACCATATAATACTGATATGACACCCAACAAGAAGAGTGCTATCAAGAGAGGCATTTCTAAGAAATTATGAAGGTATTTAAAGTTCTCTATTTCAAATAATTTTGTATTCGGATCGTAGGTAAGACCATCCTGAAGGAGTAAATGAACCAAAAAAGTTAAGAAAAACAGCAAAAATAGTGAGGCGTTCCACCAAAGTCTTTTTCTTGAAATTTCATCCACCTCTTTATCCTTCACCTGATTGATAAAATAGAGGAGAGCCTGAGTTCTCGATAGAAAGAGAATCGCTAAACCAAGCAGCACATTCCATAACACAAATACCGCCTCTAAACCATGCAAAGGATTAACCCATTGAGAGACTACAGGCATGGCCATCGACGAAAGATTTTCTTTCTCGACGATAAATTCAGCACCATTGAAGAATGTTCCCACAGCTGTTCCCAACAATAGTGGAGCAAATACCCCATTTATCCATAAAAATATTCTGAAAGTTTTCTGACCTAAAATATTCCCCTTTTTTGACTGGTACTCATAAGATACAGCCTGCACAACAAAACATAGCAGAATAAGTATCCATACCCAATAAGCACCTCCAAAACTGGTTGAATAAAAAAGTGGAAATGATGCAAAGAAAGCACCACCGAAAGTAACCAACGTTGTAAAAGTGATTCCCCATCTGAGACCAGTGGCGTTAATAAAATCATCTCTGTGAGATGGATTTTTAGAAAGGGAAAAAATTAGCGACTGTCCCCCTTGGACGAAGAGCATAAATACTAAGATAGCACCAAGTAGTGATATGATAAACCACCAATAATTTTGCAATATATTATATGTTTCCATTTTTCTTATTTTATAATTGTAAATGTTTTGGCTTCAATAATTCTACGCCTCAGGACCATCCTTAATAGCTTTTAGCATTATCCTTACTTCCACTATCAAAAGGATCGTAAATAGCCCAGCAAAAATGAAGAAAGTAGTCATCACCGACCCTGTCGATAATTTAGAGATAGCAGCTTGTACAGGAAGAATATCCTGAATAGCCCAAGGCTGTCGCCCCACCTCTGCCACTATCCAACCCACCTGAGAGGCAATATATGCAAGAGGAATGGAGAGAAGGGCAACCCACTGGATCCACTTACTCTTCTCTATTTTATTTTTAAAGCTCATAAAAATAGCAATGGCAAAAAGAATAATTAAAAATCCACCTAAAATCACCATTATTCTAAAAGAGTAAAAAGTGAGGCCAACAGGGGGGATTAGATCTTCGGGCTCTTCCAAATATCCATAACCGAAATATTCAAAATTCTGTTCCATAATAGTCCTATGTTCAGCGGCCTTGACCTCATCACCATCCTTTTTTGCTTGGCGATAGTCCCCTAATGCCTTAATTGACATTTTTCCTGCATCTATTTTTGCCTGAGCAGAAAGGGCCTTCTCACCATTTTTGAGAATATAACCACCATCCAATAGATCCTTCACTCCAGGGACAAAGGCATTGGCATCCCTCTCACAAAGGAGTGAGAGCAAAGATGGAATTGTAATTTCGCATAAAATAGGTTTCTCATTGAGTTCCGTTGCATCATCTACATCAATAGGATATTCATCAAATCCTTCAAACTCAGGGTTCAGCACCCCTACTGCCACTAATCCTGCTTGAGTCTTCCCCTCGTAGAGTCCCTCCATGGCCGCCAACTTCATAGGTTGCTTTTGAGCCACATTATAGGCAGATTTATCACCTGTGAAGGCAATTAACAAAGATGCTACAAGACCAAAAATGGAGGCAATTTTTATACTACAAAGGGCAAATCTCGTATTTTTCTTCTTAAGAAGATACCAACAACTGACACCTAATACGAAGGCAGAACCCACCACCCATCCAGAGAGTACGGTATGGAAAAATTTATTTATAGCAACAGGAGAGGCAGCTACTGCCCAAAAATCCAGCATTTCATTTCTCACTGAATCAGGATTAAAACTCATGCCTGCTGGGTACTGCATCCAAGCATTGGCCACCAATATCCACAACGCAGATACCGTAGCACCGAAGATTGTCAACCACGTTGCTGCCAGATGGAACTTCTTTCCCACTTTTTCCCAGCCAAAGAACATTACTGCTATAAAAGTAGTTTCCATGAAAAATGCAAATATCCCTTCAATGGCAAGTGGAGCTCCAAATATATCCCCTACGAACCAACTATAATTAGACCAGTTGGTTCCAAATTCAAACTCAAGGATAAGTCCTGTAGCCACACCGATAGCGAAGTTAATTCCGAAAATCTTCATCCAAAATTTGGCAGTTTTCTTCCAAAATTCATCTCCAGTTTTGTAATAAATAGTCTCCATTATTGCCTGAATAACACCTAAGCCAAGAGTCAATGGGACAAAAAGCCAGTGATACATCGCAGTAAGAGCAAACTGAGCTCTTGACCAATCGATTAAAGATTCTTGAATAGTCTCTAACATAATATCAATTATTAAGTTGTTTAAGCTATATATATTCCAATAGTACTCTATCTAT
>CAZSLC010000032.1:0-4407 GCA_964607675.1 uncultured Muribaculaceae bacterium | reverse complement strand
TATCTATCTGATAACTTACCTATCTATTGGATCTTTTTACTAATTCTGTAGATACATATTCTTCTTTGTCATGTTCATCTCCATATTGTTTAAGGTGTGGTTTAAAAAAGAATATTCTTAGGATAACAAATATAACAAATAATTTAATCAAGATAATGAGCCACAAAGTCTTACCAAGTCTCATCTCACGAAACCCTGTGACATAGAAATCAATTATCTTCTTAATTTTATTCATAATTGCCCATGTGGTGTATGATTTACGAATTTAGAAATAAATTTCTAAATAATATGATATTTTATGGTAAATTTTCAGGACACTACCACATTTGCATAGGTGTCCCATATTTGTTATTTATTCAATATTGAACTCACTGATATTCCAATATATATAACATTCAAATTACAAAAATGTGTTATGCCTCAATATTTGAGAGCAAATTGATTATATTTTTTTCCCAAATCCTACTTTATAATAAAATCTTAAGCACAACATTATCCCTGTCCCTATAAGTCCTACAGGAAATCCTATCCATATTCCTAATATTCCGAGGTCTAATACAAATCCGCAGATATAACATATAGGGAGTGCCACAATTATATATCCTATGAGAGAGATGATTGCCATTGATGTTACATCTGATATACCTCTGAGTGCATTAGCAAATGTTATTTGAATGCAATCCCCTATTTGATACAATATCAAAATAGGAATTAGCACTTTGATGATATTGTGGACTTCTGTCGAATCAGTAAAAATGGGTCCGATTATATTTCTTCCTAAAAGGAATATCGATGAAGCTATTAGTCCAAGCATTATGATGATTTGAAATCCAGCAGATACACTTTTTCTTACATTTTTCATATCGTCTCTTCCATAATAATTGCTCACCCTCACAGATATAGCAGCCCCTATTCCGTAATACATCATAAAGCCAAGTGTTGAAACTGTAACCAAACTTTGATGGGCAGCAAGGCTTGCTGTTCCAAGCCAACCAACCATTACCCCTGCTATACTGAACATTCCTGTCTCTACACCCATCTGGATTCCAACCATCCAACCCATTCTGTTTAATTTAGTTGTGTCTTTACGATTACAAATGGTTTTATTGTATGCCTTAAAATATGGTTTATACCTTTTCTTAACACTGAATATAATCATAAAACCAACCAACATTATGATCCTTGACAACAGTGTTGAGATACCTGCCCCTGTTAACCCTAACTCAGGTAATCCTAATTTTCCATATATTAACATGTAATTGCCAATGATATTCACAATGTTGGCACCAATCATTATAAACATTGGAGTTAGTGAGTCGGTTATTCCATCTGAGAACTGTTTAAAGGCATTGAATAACATTACGAAAATCAGAGAGGTCAATTGTAATTTGAAATATGGTCGTATTATAGGAATTAGCTCTTCGGGCTGCCCCAATTTTTCTAGATTAAAATATATGATAGCCATTATTAATGTCAACAATAGTCCTATGAAGAAATTAAGCATAAGACTGTTCTTTAATAAACGGGCCACTTTGTTTGTCTCATTTCTTCCATAGGCCTGTCCTACGAGAGGTGTCAATCCATAAGCAAAACCTAAACCAAAAAGAATAGGCACATTGAAAACGCTGTTTACAAATGAGGCTGCTGCAAGGTGTAAAGGATCGTATTGACCCACCATGATATTGTCTGCAAAGCCCACTATTATTATACCCAACTGTCCAATAACTATCGGGATGCCAAGTTTGAAAATTTCTTTATAGTGCAATTTAAATTATGATTTATCAATAATAGAGTCGCAAAGATACAAATTATGTTAATTAAATATTATTTTTGCACTATTCAACGGCTCTTGTGAATACTATTGATATGTATATGAATATTTAACATTTAATTTTTTGAATATGACAAAAGAATCGAAGTGTCCATTTAACCATGGACAGATGGGCGATAGCCCGATGGTTTCTAATTCAGGTACTTCTTTGAAAGATTGGTGGCCTAATAGACTGAAATTAGAGATTTTGCGTCAACACACTTCCAAATCGAATCCTCTTGACAAAGATTACAACTATGCCGAAGAGTTCAAAAAACTCAATTTGGATGAGCTGAAGAAGGATATATTTGAATTGATGACCAACTCTCAAGATTGGTGGCCAGCAGATTATGGCCACTATGGTCCCCTCTTTATAAGGATGGCTTGGCATAGTGCAGGCACATACAGAGTGTCGGATGGTCGTGGTGGGGCAAATACTGGTAATCAACGTTTTGCCCCTTTAAATAGTTGGCCTGACAATGTCAATCTTGATAAAGCTCGGATGTTGCTATGGCCTATAAAAAAGAAATATGGGAAAAGCATCTCATGGGCTGACCTCATGATATTTGCAGGCAACTGTGCCATTGAGTCTATGGGCCTCAAGCCCTTCGGATTCGGCGGTGGAAGGGAAGATATCTGGCAGCCAGAGGAGGATGTTTATTGGGGAAAAGAGACCGAATGGCTTGGAGATAAGAGATATGAAAATGGCAGAGAGTTGGAAAAACCTCTTGCCGCAGTTCAAATGGGACTCATTTATGTCAATCCAGAGGGACCCAACGGTGAACCAAATGCCTTGGCATCTGCCAAGGATATTAGGGATACCTTCGCCAGAATGGCCATGAATGATGAAGAAACCGTTGCACTTATTGCTGGAGGTCATACTTTTGGGAAGGCCCATGGTGCTGCACCAGCCACAAATGTTGAAAGGGAGCCTGAAGCTTCCCCTATGGAGCAAATGGGACTTGGTTGGAAGAACAACTATAAATCAGGAAAGGGTGTTGATACCATCGGAAGTGGAATTGAAGGGGCGTGGACCCCTACCCCAACCAAATGGGACAATAGTTTCTTCGGAGTGCTCTTCAAATATGATTGGAATCTGGTGAAGAGCCCCGCAGGTGCGTGGATTTGGCACCCAGTAAGCCTTGATGAGAAAGATTTTGCACCAGAAGTTGACCAATCAGGTAAGAAGGTTACCATCATGATGATGACCTCAGACTTGGCATTGAGGATGGACCCCATCTATGGTAAAATTTCGAGACATTTCTATGAACACCCCGATCAGTTTGCCGATGCCTTTGCAAGGGCCTGGTTTAAATTGACACATAGAGACATGGGGCCTAAGTCCCATTATCTTGGAAAATATGTTCCGAAGGAAGATTTGATCTGGCAAGATCCTATTACTCCTCCTACCTACATCATCAATAAAGAAGAAATTGCCCAACTTAAGGGAATAATTCTCAATTCAGGGCTAAGTATCTCTGAATTAGTGACTACCGCTTGGGCTTCTGCTTCTACATACAGAGGATCAGATAGGCGTGGCGGAGCCAATGGAAGCAGAATAAGACTTGAGCCTCAGAGAAATTGGGAGGTGAACAACCCCACACAATTGGAGAAGGTACTAAAGGTCTATACTAAAATTCAGAAAGAATTCCCTAAGGAGGTCTCTATCGCTGATCTAATCGTCCTTGGAGGCAGTGCTGCTATTGAATCTGCCGCAGAAAAAGGTGGTTTCAAGATGGAGGTACCATTTACTCCTGGTCGTGGAGATGCTACTGAGGCCCAGACCGATGCTGCCTCATTTGAATATCTTCGTCCAATAGCTGACGGCTTCAGGAATTACAGAGATACCCGTTATGGTTTCATCACAGAAGAGGCTCTCGTTGATAGGGCGCAGCTTCTCACCCTTACTGCACCTGAAATGACAGTTTTGGTTGGAGGACTACGTGTTTTAGGAGCCAATTACGATAGATCTAATACAGGTGTATTTACACATAAAGAAGGAGTATTGAGCAATGATTTCTTTGTTAATCTTTTGACAATGAGCAACACTTGGAAACCTACCGATCAATCTGGAGAACTATTCGAAGCATTCGACAGAAAGAATGGTGAGAAAAAGTGGTTAGGTTCACGCGCCGACCTTATATTCGGCTCTAACTCTGAATTAAGGGCAGTATCAGAAGTCTATGCTTGTGACGATGCAAAAGAGAAATTCGTTAAAGATTTCATATCAGCATGGGTAAAAGTGATGAATTTGGATATGTAGTCATTTGATAGGCATTTATTTGACTTATTACTTACAGTTTGTATCTCTTTAAGATGGTCTTGAGCATATATATTTGCATTAGGACCATCTTTTATTATTACCATGGTGTACACGAAGCACCTGCAAAACCCTGTGTTTAATCATCAGAGACACCAAGGATAGAAACCCTGAATGTTTTTAATTGGCGGTTTGTAAAGGATTCACATCTTCGATGCTTGCCGTCTTTCACAGAAAGACACGCATCTCCGATGCAGCCTGATGGCTGTTGGAATACCTAAGTTCATGTTTGACGCATGTCTTGAAACAAAAGTCACTTGGCTATTCAAAGGAATCG
>CAZSLC010000031.1:0-16852 GCA_964607675.1 uncultured Muribaculaceae bacterium | reverse complement strand
GGCCCAAGAAGGGACGATGACAGACCTAAAAAGGATTTCACCCCAAAGGAAGATAGCAATACAAACACCAATCCAAACGAAGTAAGACTCAATAAATATGTGGCTAATTCGGGAGTTTGTTCGAGGAGAGAGGCAGATGAGCTCATAGAGGCAGGATTAATCACTGTCAATGGAGTGGTGATCACCGAACTCGGTACTAAAGTCAATATCACAGACGATATCCGTTACAATGATCAAAGGCTAAAAGGGGAGGCAAAGGTTTATATAATAATGAATAAACCTAAAGATTTTGTAACAACAATAAGCGATCCAAACGCAGATAAAAGTGTAATGGATTTAATTAATCCAGAACTTTGTCCAGAACGAGTATATCCTATTGGACGCCTTGACAAATCAACTACTGGGGTACTCCTATTTACCAATGACGGCGAACTATCTGAGAAATTGACACATCCATCTTATCAAAGAAAGAAAATATACCAAGTTACACTTGATAAGAATTTAAAAAAATCTGACTTCAACACCCTTTTGGAAGGAGTTCAGTTGGAGGATGGTTTTGTTGCAGCAGATGCCCTTTCGTATGTTGGAGAAAAAGAAGATCAAGTTGGCTTAGAAATACACTCTGGACACAACCGTATTGTAAGGAGAATGTTCGAACATATAGGATACGATGTAAAAAAACTTGATAGAGTATATTTTGCAGGATTGACTAAAAAGAATATTAGACGCGGTCAGTGGCGTTTTTTAACAGAAAGTGAAGTTAATATATTAAAGATGGGCTCGTATGAATAACAGCCACCTCCATAGAGCTGGTTTTGTAAACATCATTGGCAATCCCAATGTTGGCAAATCTACCTTGATGAATGCACTTGTTGGTGAAAGGCTTTCAATAGTCACTTCAAAAGCCCAAACCACAAGGCATAGGATCATGGGGATTGTCAATGGTGAGGATTATCAAATTGTATATTCTGACACTCCTGGTATTTTGAAGCCATCATACAAGTTGCAAGAGGATATGATGAATTTCGTAGATACCGCTATGGGTGACGCTGATGTTATATTATATGTTACAGATGTAGTTGAAAGTGCTGAGAAAAACGCTGCATATATCGAAAAAATCAATCATGTAGATTGTCCCGTATTAATAATCATCAACAAAATCGATATCAGCTCTCAAGAAAAGGTTATGGAATTGAGTAAAAGATGGCAGACATTGGCTCCAAGAGCTGAGATTTTCCTTGCTTCTGCTACTGAGAAATTCAATTTAGATGGTATTTTTAATCGAATTGTAGAACTCCTTCCACAAAACGAGGCGTGGTATGATAAGGATGTTTTTACAGATAAAAACCTTAGATTTTTTGCTTCGGAAATTATCAGGGAAAAGATTTTAATCAATTACTCTAAAGAGATTCCATATTGTTCTGAAGTTGTGATTGAAGAGTTTAAAGAGTCTGAGGAACGATACAGCATAAGTGCCATAATCAATGTCATGAGAGATTCTCAAAAAGGAATTATTATTGGATCTAAAGGCTCAGCTCTCAAAAGAGTAGGGACACAAGCGAGAATTGACATGGAATCATTTTTCGAAAAGAAAGTTTTTTTATCTATTTTTGTTAAAGTAAACCCTAATTGGAGGGAAGATAAAAGAAAATTAAAATCATTCGGGTATGAGTAACGATAGTGACATTGATAAAGAACTTGAAGAAGAAGAGATTACAACAAGCGAAACAGACTCCAAATTTGATAAAATAATAAGTGAAGAGGGAAGTAAGAAATACAAGCTTACTGGGATGTTCAAAGAGTGGTTCTTAGATTATGCTTCCTATGTTATTCTTGAGAGGGCTGTTCCACACATCAGCGACGGATTAAAACCTGTACAACGAAGAATTCTTCACGCAATGAAGCTCAATGACGATGGAAGGCTCAACAAAGTTGCCACCCTGGTAGGTGCTACCATGCCATTTCACCCTCACGGAGATGCATCCATCAAAGATGCCCTTGTTCAATTAGGACAGAAAGATCTCCTCATTGAGTGCCAAGGAAACTGGGGAAACATTCTCACAGGAGACTCAGCCGCTGCTGGAAGATATATTGAAGCTCGCCTCACCGAATTTGCCAATGAGGTAGTTTTCAACAATAAAACCACCGAGTGGACAAAGTCTTATGATGGCAGAAATCTTGAACCTATCAACCTCCCAATCAAATTCCCCCTCCTACTGGCCCAAGGCTCCGAGGGGATAGCAGTAGGGCTTTCATGTAAAATTCTCCCACACAATTTCAATGAACTTATCGATGCCTCCGTTGCATATTTAAGTGGAGAAGGTTTTGAAATCAATCCCGATTTTCCAACTGGAGGACTGATTGATGTCTCTTCATACAATAAAGGGAAGAGGGAAGGAAAGGTACGAATCAGAGCAAAAATTGAAAAAACAAGTAAAAACTCCCTTGTAATAAATGAAATTCCATTTAGCAAGACCACTTCAGACATTATTGACTCAATTCTAAAGGCAGCAGATAAAGGGAAAATAAAAATTAAAAAAATTGACGACAATACTGCCGAAAATGCCGAAATTTTAATCACTTTACCCAATGACGTATCTCCAGACAAAACAATAGATGCACTTTACGCCTGCACCGATTGCGAAATATCTATTTCTCCCAATTGTTGCGTCATTATGGATAAAAAACCCCACTTCGTAAGTGTAGATGATGTTCTCAAATTTAACTCTGAAATGACCAAAGAATTGTTGGCCAAAGAATTAAAAATCAGAATATCCGAATTGAACTCTGAGTGGCACTACACCTCTCTTGAGAAGATTTTCTTTGAAAACAGAGTTTATAAAATATTGGAAGATGACGCTTCTTCTTGGAACAAACAGATTTCAGAGGTCAAAGAAGAGATGCTTAAATACCAGCACCTCTTCCGTCAAGCAATAACAAATGAGGATATTCTCAAACTTGTCGAAAAACCAGTAAGGAAGATTTCTAAGTTCGACATCAAAGCTGTCAATGAAAAGATAAATAAAATTGAAAAGGAAATAGAAGCACTTCAAAAGGATCTCTCCAATATTGTTCAATATACCATTGACTATTACAAACGATTAAAGAAAAAATACGGAAATAAGTTTCCAAGGAAAACAGAGATAACCTCATTTGAAAACATAGCACTGCGTAAAGTTGTAGCCAACAACGCCAAATTATATGTCAACAAAGAGGAGGGTTTCATTGGATATTCTCAAAAGAAAATTGATAATTCCGAGTATGTTTGTGACTGTTCAGATATATCTGATATCATTGTGTTCCTCAAGAATGGGCAATATATTGTAACAACAATAACTGATAAATCATTTATTGAGAAGGGGATCATTCATATCGCTGTTTTCAACAAATCAGATGATAGAACAATATACAATGTAATATATCGAGACGGAAAAGGGGGAACCTACTATGCAAAACGTTTTGCTATTACAAGTATCACAAAAGATAAGTGGTACGATATTACAATGGGCAAAGAGGGATCATCAATTCAATGGTTTTCATCAAATTCCAACGGAGAAGCAGAAATTGTGAAAATACAACTCCGCCCAAAGCCAAAATTGAAAAAGAATAACTTCGAATTTGATTTCGCCTCCCTCTCTATCAGAAATAAAGGGTCAATGGGTAATATAGTTTCAAAAAACCCAATCCAAAGAATTGCACTTAAATCTTCAGGAATTTCGACACTTGAAAGGAAGCAACTTTGGTTCGATTGGGATATTTTAAGACTAAATGATGAGGAAAGGGGGATGCTCCTGGGTAATTTCAGAGGAGACGAACACATTTTGGCTATTTGCAAAGATGGGACATTCTACTCCACAGATCTTGACTTAAGCAACAGGTATCAAGGAGAAGTATTCAAAATTGAAACTCTCTCTAAAAAGGTCTATACAGCAATATATTGGGATGAAGAGGCCAAAAACTACTATATCAAAAGATTCGAGTTCGAAATTAGCGACAATACTTCGCAATATTTTATTAGTGAAAGTAAAGGTTCAAGACTGATCGCTGTATCAGATGATAAATATCCTCAAATAAAACTAATCTTTGACAACACAGGCAAAAGAAGTAAAATAGCTGAAGAAATAATTGATGCTGAAAGTTTTATATCTGTCAAAGGGTTTAGAGCTAAAGGAAAGAAAGCAACATACATGCCACTTTTATCTATAGATTTTATTGAGCCGTTGCAAAAAGAAGAGGTTAATCAAGAAGAGGCAAATGAATATCCAGAGGGGGAACATGAAGATACAGAAGGAGAACAAAAAGATTCAGATGGAGAGCAAGAACTAACACTTTTTTAAATGATAATTTCTTTAGTAGGATTTATGGGGGCAGGTAAGACAACAATAGGAAGTCAACTTGCAAAATCGTTAAAGTGCCAATTTATCGATTTAGATCAATATATTGAAGAGAAAGAGGGCAAAACTATATCTGAAATTTTCAGTTCAGATGGAGAGTCCAAATTTAGAAATCTTGAAGAGAACTATCTTCAAGATATACTTGAAGAGCAAATCAGCAAATTGCCTGAAACACTTGAAGACCTACCTCCTATCAATGACAACAATGAATTAGATCAAGACATTCCACATAGGAGGGCCACTCTTGTTATTTCACTTGGTGGAGGGGCTGTCACAAGCCCAATATGTAGGGAATTAATTGCCAAATTCACATATTGTATATATATAAAGAGTGATATAAAAACGATTCTTAATAGACTATCTGAAGAAGAAAGATCCAAAAGGCCACTTCTCAAGGGCAATTCTTCACTATCTCACACCATCGAAGAGTTATACAAAGAGAGGGAACCTTTTTACATTCAATTAGCGAGGAAAACAATCAATTAAAGAGGCATTAAAAGAGTTCTTTTCTCTTTCTTATATCTTTTATTCGAAGTTGAATGTTTGCAATTCCCCTATAATAATTCTCAGCAATAGAATAACAGACATCTACAGGATTACCTGTGTGCAAATGTTCAAAATGTTCAGAGAGGTTGAATGCAATTGCAGAAATATATCTATACGGCTCATCTTCCTGGATGAGTTCCAATTTCATATGGCCACTGTCAGAACCAACCCTTTTCCCATTGCCATTATCATAGACATTCTCGGTAACGAACACTGGTGAGGGATTGCCAGGTCCAAACGGTTGGAACTGTTTCAATATTCTAAAGAATTTAGGGGTAATTTGTTTAAAGTCCAAATATGAATCCACTGTAACTATTGGAGTTAGCAACTCTTCTGTTATTTTCTCAGAAACATAATTTTCAAATTTTTCACAAAAAGGTTCAAGATTCTCAAGTTTGAGAGTCATTCCAGCAGCATACATATGACCACCAAAGTTTTCAAGGTACTCCGAGCAATGTTCTATTGCTTCGTACAGATCAAATCCAGGGATACTACGAGCTGAACCAGTAATAAAGCCATTGGACTGGGTGAGTACAATAGTGGGTTTATAATATGCCTCAACAAGTCTTGAAGCCACTATTCCCACTACCCCTTTATGCCATAGAGGATTGAAAACTATTGTAGATTTTTTATTCAATAGCGTTGGAGAGTCCTTTACCATTTCAAGAGCTTGATATGTTATTTTTCTATCAATACTCTTTCTATCATCATTATGAATATTTATTGTTTTCCCTATAGATTGAGCATCTTCATCATTTCTCGAAATAAGTAAATCTACCGCTGTTTTTCCAGACTCCATCCTACCAGCAGCATTGATTCTAGGACCTATTTTAAAAACAATATCATCAATCGTAATTTTATGATTTTCAAGTCCCGACAATTTTATAACCGACAATAGCCCTTTTCGAGGACTATCGTTTAGGCGTTGAATACCATAATACGCAAGGATTCTATTTTCTCCCGTTATTGAAACCAAATCTGATGCAATACTCACTGCCACCAAATCAAGCAGTGTAACTACCCAATCAAACGGCAGAGATTTTCTCATTGCATACGCTTGAACTAATTTAAATCCAACACCACATCCAGAAAGGTCATCAAAAGGGTAATTGCAATCACTTCTCTTAGGATCAAGAACAGCTACTGCCTTTGGTAATACTTCATCTGGTAAATGGTGATCACATATAATAAAATCTATCGATTTATCCTTTGCATATCGTACTTTTTCAACAGCCTTGATACCGCAATCTAATGAAATGATCAGTGTATATTCATTCTCAGAAGCCCAATCTATCCCTTTATATGAGATACCATAGCCCTCATCATATCTATCTGGAATATAATACTCTGTATTAGGATTAAAATTTCTAATAAATGAATAGAGAAGAGCAACTGCAGTGGTCCCATCTACATCATAATCCCCATATATTAAAATTTTCTCTTGATTTTCAATTGCCAATTCCAATCTATCAACCGCCTTATCCATATCTTTCATAAGGAAAGGATCGTGCAGTTTCGACAAATCTGGCCTAAAGAAATCTTTTGCCTCTTGATATGTTTTAATATTTCTTTGAACAAGAAGATTGGCCAACACCTGATCTATCATCAATTCTGAAGATAGTTGACGAACGAGTGCTGGATTACCTTGTTCCTTAACGATCCATTTTTTTTCTAGCAACATATTCTGCGAATGTACAACTTTTTTCGCATTTCACTAAAAAAAGTTACATTTGCACTACAATACGATAAGCAAATGAATAATGGAAAATATTGATCTTAACGAACAAGAACTTAATAGACGAGAATCTTTGGTAAAAATGAGAGAATTGGGTATTAACCCATATCCTGCAGAAGCCTTTTCTGTTACAACAACAACAAAAGAGATTAAAGAAAAATATGATGCACAAAAAGGAAATTTCAACGATATCTCTTTTGCTGGCAGGATAATGAGTAGGAGGATAATGGGAGCCGCTTCATTTGTCGAATTACAAGATGAGTATGGGAAAATACAAGTATATATAAAGCGCGATGAAATATCTCCCCAAGAGGATAAAACAATGTACAATGTCGTATTCAAAAAACTTCTTGACATAGGAGATATTATTGGGGTAACTGGATATGCTTTTATCACACAAACAGGGCAACTATCAATTCATGCAAGGAGCCTAAAAGTACTTAGCAAATCGCTGCGGGTACTCCCCATCGTCAAAGAAAAGGACGGCGAACTTTACGATGCATTTTCAGATCCAGAGCTAAGATATAGAATGCGCTATGTTGACCTCATCGTAAATCCACAAGTGAGAGATACTTTTGTCAAAAGATCTAAAATCATATCAACAATGCGTCACTTTTTTGACGAACATGGTTACTTAGAGGTTGAAACTCCAGTGCTGCAACCGATCCCAGGTGGGGCAAATGCAAGGCCCTTCATCACTCACCACAACACTCTCGATATTCCATTATATTTGAGAATAGCTGACGAATTGTACCTTAAGAAACTCGTTGTAGGTGGATTCTCAGGAGTTTATGAAATATCTAAAAACTTCAGAAATGAGGGGATGGATAAAACCCATAATCCTGAATTTACAGCAATGGAGATATACGTTGCCTACAAAGATTACATCTGGATGATGGAGTTTACCGAAACGTTAATTGAAAAAATAGCATTAGAATTGCATGGCAAAACCCTCCTTCCACTTGGAAATAATGAAATAGAATTCAAGAAGCCATACAGAAGGCTTCCAATGCTTGATGCAATCAAAGAATATGCAGCAGTAGATGTAAGTGGGATGAGTGAAGAAGAGATAAGAAATGTCTGCAAAGAGAAACATGTTGAAACTGACCCCTCAATGGGCAAAGGAAAACTCATAGATGCATTGTTTGCCGAATTCTGCGAATCACACCTCATTCAACCAACATTCATCACAGACTATCCTAAGGAACTATCACCTCTAACAAAAGAGCATAGATCTAACTCCGAGCTAACTGAGAGATTCGAATTGTTCGTAAACGGAAAAGAGTTGGCAAATGCATATAGCGAACTCAATGACCCTATAGATCAGCTCAAACGTTTCCAAGATCAACTCAAATTGAAAGAAAAAGGGGATGATGAGGCTATGTTTATAGATATGGATTTCGTCAGATCTCTTGAGTACGGGCTGCCCCCTACCTCTGGACTTGGGATTGGGATTGACAGGTTGACAATGTTTATGACCAATTCACCTTCAATTCAAGATGTACTATTTTTCCCACAAATGCGTCCAGAAAAAACACAAGAAACTGAAGAATAGATGTCACCTGAAGAGATCACTTCATTACAAAATTCTAAAATAAAGAATCTCTTACTGCTTCAAAAAAAATCATCTGAGCGTAAGGATAAGGAATTATTTGTGGTAGAAGGGATAAGAGAAATAAAAAACTGTATAGATAGCGGTTTTATTATCACTCAACTTTATTATTGCGAAGAACTGATTCCTTCAGAACTCTTCTCTTGGGCATCTGACATCATTAGCTCCAATAGAGACATCTCCATCTCCATCACTCAAAATGTATATGGCAAAATAGCTTACAGAGAGTCCACTGAGGGGATAATAGCCGTTGTAAAATGGAAACAAAATGGACTTTCTGACCTACAATTGAGTGACAATCCACTGATAATAATACTTGAATCTGTAGAGAAACCAGGAAATTTAGGCGCGATATTAAGGACTGCAGATGCATCCAATGCAGATGCAGTAATAGTATGTGACCCCCTTACCGACATTTACAATCCTAACGTAATCAGAGCAAGTCTTGGAGGTATTTTCACAACTCAAGTAGCCACTTGCACATCCTTACAAGCAATACAATGGCTCAAAGAGAGAAAAATATCAATACTTACTGCACAACTACAAGACTCTCAGCTTTACTACAATACAGATATGAAAAGTGGTGTAGCAATAGTGTTAGGAACTGAATCTACTGGTCTTTCACAACTGTGGCGAGAGGCTTCAAACGCCAAAATAAGAATTCCTATGTTAGGGAAACTTGACTCCTTAAATGTCTCTATATCAGCAGCAATATTATGTTTCGAAGCTGTCAAACAAAGAATGCAATGAAAAAATTTGGTCTTATAGGAGACCCAATAACACATAGCCAAAGCCCCTCTTTATTCAGAGAGGCTTTTCCAGAGGGAGATTGCACATACGATTTAATAGAGACTCCACACTTCGAAGAAGCCTTTCAAATATTCAAGGAAAAATACGATGGAATCAACGTCACTTCCCCATTCAAAGAAGAGGCATACAAAGCGGCAGAGAGTGCTTCCCCATTTTGCAAAATGACTGGAGCCTCCAACCTTCTCCTCAACAATAGCGGGCTGATTAGTGCCTATAACACCGATGTAGTCGGGGTAATGCACTCCATTTGGAATGGGGTTAGGATTGGGAATCAAAAAGGGATATGGACAACAGGGACGAACTGCAAAGGGGTGGTAATTGGCACAGGAGGAGCAGGAGCAGCAGCCACCTTGGCACTACTAAACATGGGTATCGATACATACATAACCAATCGCAACAGAACAAGATCAATAGAACTCATAGAGAGACTATCTCAATATAGAAGCAAATTGCCAATAAATATTCCATTTAGTGAAATACAAAAAATATCAGCCAAATGTGAGATAGTTATTTATACCATTCCAACTGCAATAGAAGAGCTTAAAACATTTGATTTTTCCAATAAAATAATACTTGAGGCCAACTATATCACCCCCTCAATTGGTAATAATATGATAAAAAAAGCCACTCTATACATCAGTGGTAAAGAGTGGCTTAAATATCAAGCAATAGCTTCTTGGAAATTATTTGGCCTTATTCGGTAAATCCAATTTCAACTCTGGATGTTTCTTAGAAGACCTGTTAAGAATCAAAGAGACAGCAACAGCCACAACACCCAATGCTATAAAAAGATACTCTGCCCTTACCGATGACACCAATTCATCTTGGTACTTATTGATAATCCGTCCAACAAATATTGGAACAATCAACATTCCCATATTTTGAATCCAATAAATCAGTGAGTACGCCGTACCCAGATTTTTCTCAGGGATAATTTTGGGCACTGATGGCCACATAGCGGCTGGGACAAGAGAATAGCCCACACCCAACAATGCAATAGAAACATACCCATAAATAGCAACACCTTGAGGAGCAAAACCTATCAGAAGATGAGATACCAGAACTAACACAGAACCAGTAATCATCCATTTAGTAGCTTTTCCAATCCTATCTACAAGGGTACCAAAAAGTGGGGTAAAAATGACAGTAAAAAATGGGATCATGGCGACCATCCACTTTGCAATATCTATAGGTAAATCAAACCTTGGAATCAAAATAGAAGTAGCAAATTTCTTAAACGAAATAATACAGCAATAGAAAAAGACACAAAGCAAAGAGATCAGTATATAGTGCTTATTAGAGAGGATCTTAAAAATGTCAGAAAACTTGAATTTATCCTCATCAGAAACCCCCTTCTTATCACTAACTCCGTTATCTCTATCAAGACGGGCATCTAAGGCGATAAAGATACTCCAAACAATCACCCCTATTGCTATCAATGCCACTCCTACCAAAGCAGGCTTATTTGTCTGCAAGAAAGGATATATAATACCTTTCATATCAGGCTCCTGAGCAATTACCAAAATTGGGGCAAAAATAAAGGCCATTGCCGTACCAAGTCTCGCAATAGAGAGTTGAAGTCCCATAGCAAGAGCCATCTCCTTACCTTTAAACCACTTAGCAATAGAACGCGTAACTGCCACACCAGCAATTTCACTACCCAGTCCGAACAACATACATCCTACATAAGCTATCGTTAAGGAAGGTTTTGCGATAAACCCAAGCAACCAAGCATTTAAAGCACTCTGATCAAAACTTCCTGAAATTGCATAAGCAACCAATGAAGCTCCGAGCAACATCAATCCCACAAAAAGAGATCCTGTAAAACGAACTCCCCATTTATCAAGCAGCATCCCACATATCACCAACCCTCCCCACACACATAAAAAAGAATAACCCCCTGCATAAAACCCGTAATCTTGTGAATTCCAGCCAAGTGAAAGTAATTCTGGAGACTTAAAAATATGAGAAAGAGTGGAAAACATATCATCAAAAAAGTACGATGCAAACATTGGTACAACCAAACATGCCAACACAATCCAACGTGCTGTTTTTGAATCATTAAGTTTTTTAATAGTTTTTTCCATTTATCTTACTGTTTAATATTAGGTAATTCCAAACCAATACCTTTCTTCTTATCAACCCTTTTGAGGACAAAGCCTAAAATTAGTGCCGCAACTCCAAGTAAAGCTAACATTAACAAAGGATTAGTATAATCATACGAAACTGCAGCCGCTTCTGGAGTGATAATTCCATTTTTAAGATCTTGTACCACACCAGGATTAGATGCATCCAATATTTTGCCAATAAGAAGAGGGAACAACCACAAACCTATATTTTGAATCCAGAAAATAAGGGCATAAGCAGAACCAATCACCTTAGCATCCACAAGTTTAGGGACAGAAGGCCACAATGCAGCAGGGACAAGGGAGAAAGATGCTCCCAATACCAAGATAGTTAGGTAAGCAACTATAACCCCAAAGTTGTTACCTTCGAACAAAGGCAATACAAATGCAAAAGTTAAATGGCAAACTATTAGGAGGATAGAACCTATCATCAACATAGATGCAGCCTTACCTTTATTATCCACATACTTCCCAAGGATAGGGGTAACACCAACTGCCAAAAGTGGAAATACAGAGAAAATAGTCTCTGCCGATTGGCGCATATAACCCATCCAACAAAAAACTACCAAAGAAATAGCAGATACAATCAATAGTGAGATTTGAGTCCTTTTCTTGCTAAAATTGCTTGCAAAAGCAGTAGCAGCAACAACAAGCATAACAAGATATTGAACAATTGTACATGTATTAGAGGCCCAGAAAGAGGTAGCATCGGGGAGAGTAAAAGACAAATTACATTGCAACATATTCACAGCATACTTTTGGAAAGGGAAAATAGCAGAATAGTACAAAACGCACAAAAGTGCAACCAACCAAAAGCCACTGCTTGACAATATTTTTCCAATATCCTTAATCTTAAATGGATCATCCTTCTCCTCAGCCTCACCCGTTTGAGCATCAAGTTTTTTATCAATAAAGAAATAGACAATAAACATAATCAAGGCAACCATCAAAAGAACCATGCCAAATGCAACCGAACGAGAAACATCAATATCTCCATTTAATCTTGCAAAAACAGGAGAAAAAATCATGCAAGTAGCAACTCCCAAACGAGCTAACGCCATTTCAGATCCCATAGCCAAAGCAAGTTCCCTTCCTTTAAACCATTTTACAATCCCACGCGATACTGTGATGCCAGCCATTTCAACTCCACAGCCAAAAATCATAAAGCCCACAGAGGCAAATTTAGCCGAAGCAGGCATCCCTTTATAAAAAGGAGATACCCCCAACTCATCAAACCCTGGAATATAGTTTAAATTGTTTGTAAACCAAGCTTCCAAGCCCGACCCAATAAAAGATTCAGTAACTGCATACCAATTGATGAATGCTCCCGTCAACATAACAGCGCCAGATAAAACAGCAGTAAAGCGCACCCCCATTTTATCCAATATAATGCCTGCGAAAATCAGGAAAAATATGAAAACATTTAAAAAAGTTTCGGAACCTTGCATTGTCCCAAAAGCTGTTGAATCCCATCCTCTTGTTGATTGCATCAAGTCTTTAATGGGGGAAAGGATATCCATAAAAATATATGAGCAGAACATTGCAAATGCTAAAAGCAAAAGAGCCGCCCATCTTACTGCAGGTATATCTCTTAGTAATTTTTGAGTTTTTTCAACCATCGTTGTAAATTTAATATTAAGATTGTTTTTAAAATTTCCTCGAAATTAAAATAATATCAACAATATTACAAATAAACTATTCCTTCCAATTATTTTTTCAAATTTCTCATATTAATCTTACCTTAGCAGGTCGAAACATTTATAAAATTTAAGACCTTAGATTATTATGTCACTAAACAAAGTTATGCTTATAGGGAATGTGGGTAAAGACCCTGAAGTAAGACATTTAGATAGCGGAGTATCCACCGCTTCTTTTACCCTTGCTACTACCGAAAGGTTTAAAGATAGATCAGGAGAGATGAAAGAGCAAACTGAGTGGCACAACATCGTATGTTGGCGTTCACTTGCAGATATCGTCGAGAAATACATTAAGAAAGGTTCTCAACTATACATTGAAGGGAAGATAAGAACCCGTTCATATAATGATAAAGAGGGGAACACCAAATATATGACTGAAATAATTGCAGACTCTCTTCAAATGTTAGGGAGAAAAGGGGATTCAGACAATCAAAGCTCCTATACTCCAAAGCAGTCCCCTACTCCTCAATCACAAAAGAGCACCTTGAATGAAGTATCTTCAAATAACGATGAAGATGAAGATGATTTACCATTTTAATTGATAACATTTAACTAATAAAGATATGAAACTTGATGTTGTATTAGGGCTACAGTGGGGCGATGAAGGAAAAGGTAAGATAGTTGACGTTCTTGCAGACAAATATTCGATGATCGCAAGATTTCAGGGTGGACCAAACGCTGGTCACTCAATACACTTTTCAGGCAAAAGTTTTGTTCTCCACACCATTCCATCTGGGGTATTCAGAGAGGGGACAACCAATATCATCGGCAATGGAGTTGTGATTGATCCAATCATATTCAAAGAAGAGTGCCTCAAACTTGAAGCAGTCGGTGTACCAGTTAAAGAGAGGGTAGTTATTTCAAAAAGGGCTCACTTCATACTACCTACTCACAGAATTATAGACGCAGCCTCCGAAGCATCCAAGGGTAAATCCAAAATAGGATCAACCCTCAAGGGGATAGGGCCAACATACATGGATAAAACGGGAAGAAACGGTCTTAGGGTTGGGGATTGCCTTGCAAAAGATTTCATAAATAGATTTGAGGCCTTAAAAAACAAACACATTTCATTTTTAAAACAATTTGACTTCGAATATGTTGCCCAAGAAAACGAACAAGAATGGATGGATGCTGTAGAATACATGAAAGGATTCAGATTAGTTGATGGGGAATATTATGTAAATGATGCCCTAAAGAACAAAAAGAACATCCTTGCAGAGGGGGCACAAGGCTCTTTGCTCGATGTTGATTTTGGTTCTTACCCATTTGTAACCTCATCTACAACCACCTGTTCAGGGGCATGCCTCGGATTGGGTGTATCTCCGAAGTCCATTGGAAATGTATATGGCATATTCAAAGCATATTGCACCAGAGTAGGAAGTGGACCATTCCCAACTGAATTGTTCGATGAGACTGGAGAAAAATTAAGAAAGCTCGGCAATGAATATGGAGCAACCACAGGGCGATCAAGAAGAACTGGCTGGCTCGATTTAATTGCCCTTAAATATGCTATTATGCTCAATGGCGTCACATCCCTAATAATGATGAAAAGTGATGTCATGGATAGCTTCGAGACAATACGAGTAGCAACATCTTATATTGTTGATGGAAAAGAGTGTAAAAGCATTCCTTTTGACACATACGCCGAGATCACCCCTGTTTACAAAGATATAAAAGGGTGGAATAAAGATTTAACAGGAGTCAGAAAAGAGTCTGATCTTCCAAAAGCGTTTAAAGAATATATAGAATTTATTGAGAGAGAAGTTGGGGTTCCTATTGGTATAATTTCATTAGGACCTGACAGAGATCAAACTATAATAAGAGGTAACCTTTTGTAATGAGATTGCTTGAAACGATAAATTCTCCTTCAGATTTAAAAAAACTATCTTTGAAGGAGCTTGAAGAGTTATGTTCTCAAATTAGAGAACACATAATTTCTTGCTGCTCTCACAACCCTGGTCATATTGGAGCAAGTCTCGGAGCCGTAGAAATAGCTGTAGCTCTTCACTATGTATTTGACACACCTGAAGACAAAATAGTATGGGATGTAGGGCACCAAGCATATGCCCATAAAATAATCACAGGAAGAAGAGATGCCTTCGTAAACAATAGAAAACTCAATGGCATTAGTGGCTTTCCTAAAATATCCGAAAGCATATATGACTCGTTTGGGACTGGACACTCATCTACATCCATTTCAGCTGCACTTGGAATGGCTGTTGCAAATAGCCTTGCAGGAAAAGAGAACAAAGTAATAGCTGTGATTGGAGATGGGGCGATGACAGGTGGCTTAGCTTTTGAAGGGCTAAACAACGGAGGATCTCTCAAAAGCGATTTACTTGTCATTTTAAATGACAACCAGATATCCATTGATGCAAACACAGGAGCTCTACACAACTATTTAATAAAATTATCTACATCCCAAACATACAACCATATTAAGAATAAAATATGGGATTCAATGGGAGCCAATAAGTTGCGTAAACATATTCAAAAAGCTGTATTTAGCACTAAAATGGCATTTCTAAAAAACGGTTCTCTATTTGAATCTCTTGGTTTTAGATATTTTGGTGCCATCGACGGAAACGACATTGGTCAACTTGTGACTACACTTTCAAGTATCAAATTGATAAAAGGCCCCAAGTTACTCCATGTGAGGACAAAAAAAGGAAAAGGATTTCTTCCTGCCGAAAAGGACGAACCAGGTTGGCACGCACCAGGACAATTCGATATCACCTCTGGAAAGAAAATTTCTAAAAAAGGAGATGTTGCAAAATATCAAGATGTCTTTGGAGAGACACTTCTTGATCTTGCAAAAGAAAATCCCACCATTGTAGGGGTGACACCAGCAATGGCAAGCGGCTGCAGCATGAACATCATGATGCACGAGATGCCAGAAAGGGTGTTTGACGTTGGAATTGCCGAACAACATGCAGCCACATTTTCAGCCGGATTAGCGACCCAAGGACTACTACCCTACTGCAACATCTACTCATCATTCTCCCAAAGGGCCTACGACAGCATCATTCACGACATTGCCCTTCAGCACTTAAAGGTAATCCTCTGTCTCGATAGAGGGGGGATTGTCGGGGAAGATGGGGCAACTCACCACGGATGTTTCGACATGTCGGCATTCCGTCCAATTCCAGATTTAACTATTTTTGCCCCTCTCAATGAGATAGAGCTCCGCAACATCATGTTTTCTGCCTCTCAACCTGAATATTCTTCCACTATTATAAGGTATCCTCGAGGAAACGGAGCTGGTGTAAAATGGAGAGGAGAACCATTTGAAAAGATTGCCATTGGGAAAGGGAGAGTTCTACATAAAGGCAACGATGCCGTGCTAATTAGCATCGGTGCAATAGGTAATAAAGGTATAGAAGCTGTTAAAAAATGTAGCGAATTAGGGGTAGAGGTACAACACTATGATATTAGATTTCTCAAACCAATAGATGAAGAGATCCTACATGAAGCCGTATCAAAAGGCAAGACAATAATCACCCTTGAGGACGGATCTCTGATCGGAGGCTTACACAGCGCAGTAGCCGAATACATAGCAGATAATGGAATAAACTGTAAATTAATTGGTTTGGGTATTCCAGACAAATTTATAGAACAGGGGACACCCAATGAACTATATTCTTTTTGTGGCTTCAACACAGAAGATATAATTCGGGCTATTATGGATAATAAATAATTAGGATGACTTTTTTAAAACTTTTTTATAAAAACTTTTGCAGATAATAATAAAAAGCATATATTTGCAGTCCTAAAAAATGCCGATGTAGCTCAGTTGGCCAGAGCAGCTGATTTGTAATCAGCTGGTCGGGGGTTCGAATCCCTCCATCGGCTCTAAATTTTGGAACAATAAAGGTTCTGGGGAGATACCAAAGTGGCCAACTGGGGCAGACTGTAAATCTGCTGGCGTACGC
>CAZSLC010000030.1:0-19115 GCA_964607675.1 uncultured Muribaculaceae bacterium | reverse complement strand
AATCTGCGTGGACGACTCAGAAAGATATATTTAGAAACCCCGTGGCTCAGATTATATACATATTCACTCTTATCTATATAAAGATAGCCCTTGTTTCTAATCTCTGTGAATGTCTGTATCCCAATAGGATAGCGTGTAGCCTGCATTTCCATAATCTCTCTTTTTTATTAAAAACAAAAATAACATTTTATATCCTTAATGTCAAAATGTTTTAATTGTTAGGCTTTACTTTGAAAAAAATGGAAAAGCCCAGTACAGTACTGAGCTTTAATCCAATTAAGAACTTCTTAATTAATATTTCTCTATATATAGTATAAATACTATTTCTTTTTGTAACGTTGGTAGAATTTGTCCACACGACCTGCGACATCGACCAATTTGATCTTCCCAGTATAGAAGGGGTGTGATGTATTAGAGATTTCGACTTTAACTAAAGGATATTCAACTCCTTCAATCTCAATGGTTTCTTTTGTATTTACACAAGAGCGTGTAATAAAAACGTGCTCGTTTGACATATCCTTGAAAGCTACAAGACGGTAGGTTTCGGGATGTAATCCTTTTTTCATTTTCGTTGTTTTTTAATTAATTGGGGCTGCAAATTTAAAGATAAATAAGTATTTAACAAATATTTTTACAATTATTTAACTCTCCACAACGGATCGTCATATAATAAATATTTTTTTGCTTTTCTAATCCATTTCTGCTCTTCGACTTTGACATGCTCTCTAACATCGTCCCATTCAGGTCCGTTTTGATATAGATAATCAAGTATCAACTTATCCCCAACAAGCAATTCAATTGCAGATTTATCATTTCCTGCCTCATATTTTCCTTTCTTAAATTCGAAATCATTGGGGCAATTATCCTTTACAAATCTAATTGAGCGCAAAGCATGTAAATAGGAGTGATAATTAACGCCAGGATTTAGCAACAATTGAAATCCAAAACAATTTTCACCACAATATTTACTAAATGTAGGAATAAAAATATTCCATCTTATGAAAGCTCCTTGATCTGAAAGGGGGTTGTTTGGATCATTCCAATTTGAACACTTATGTTTAATATTATAATCAGCTAACTCCTTCATGTAAGGTGCACCAAAGAGTTCAAAAGGTCGTGTAGTTCCACGTCCCTCACTAACATTTGTCCCCTCCCACAAACATTGACCAGTATAAAAGCCACTTGTAAATAGCCCTGCAATATTGGGCGATGGGGGAATACTCCACGGCATCATAAATTTGGTAGCAGAACGGGTGATATATGAAATGATATGTAGAGGAAACTTCGCACCAATCTCAGTATGAAAGGAATTTGCCATCTCCCCTATTGTAAGACCATGTCTATTGGGCAATCCAGATATGCCTATAAAAGAGCTATACTCATCTCTCAACATCGAACCTTCGACTGAACGACCAATAGGATTTTCCCTATCTAAGACATAAACAGATATATTGATATTGTTTTTATGTAGAACTTTAAAAAGATTATTCACAGTAGAAAGGAAAGTGTAATACCGTGATCCAACATCTTGCAATTCAATAATCAAAGCATCAATATCTGTCAATTTGTCTTTTTGAGCATACAATGACTCCTCACTAGTACCATAAAGGGAGACAAATTCACACCCCTTCATACCCATCCTTTCATAAATAGATGCCGAATCTACCTTTACTTGATCTTGATGTTCCCCGAAGAGGCCATGTTCTGGAGTAAATACCCTTTTCAGATTCCCTTTTTTATACAATGTTTCAAAAAGGTACTCTCCCTTCTCTGGGTTCCAAGCCACATGATTACACAATACCCCTATACGACCACTTCTAAGGACAAGATCTGGCTGTTCTTCCAGTTTAGTTGTTCTAAATGAAAACATTATTTAATCATTTTGTTTGCAATAGTCTTAATTCTTTCGGCCAGCTCATTTGCCTGTTCAAGGGTAGGAGCTTCCGAATATATCCTTATAATAGGCTCTGTATTAGACTTCCTAAGATGAACCCACATTCTTTCCCTCTCAAAGTCAATTTTAACCCCATCAATGGTGGTGATTTTCTCTGATGGGAATTCTCTCTTCACTTGATCCATAATCCTATCAATAAGATTTTTATCAGAGAGTTCTATCCTGTTTTTAGAAATAATATACCGTGGATAGCCATCCCTGAGTTGAGATACTGTAGTATCTTTATGGGCAAGATTGCTGAGGAACAATGCTACTCCAATTAGTGCATCTCGTCCATAGTGGAGATCTGGTACAATGACACCACCGTTACCCTCCCCCCCAATAACTGCTTTCACTTTTCTCATTTGGGTGGTCACATTCACCTCTCCCACAGCAGCTGAATAATACCTACAACCATGAGACTCCGCAACATCTCTCAACGCCCTCGACGACGACAAATTAGAGACAGCTCCCCCCTTTTTATTTGACAAAATATAGTCTGCAACTGATACCAATGTGTACTCCTCTCCGAAAGGAGTACCATCCTCACACATAAAAGCAAGTCTGTCAACATCTGGATCGACACTAACTCCCAAATCTGCCCCTTCAGATACAGTCATCTTCGAAAGCTCCACCAGATGTTCTGGAAGAGGTTCTGGATTATGGGCAAAATCGCCTGTAGGATCACAATTAATACACACACACTCAACCCCAAGGGCTTCGAAGAGTTTAGGCATAATAACACCCCCAACAGAGTTAACTCCATCGAGCACCACCTTAAAGCCTCTTCTGTAAATAGCATCGAGATCGACTAAAGGGTGAGACAACACTGCTTCAATATGAGCCTGTGTAAAATCCCTATATTCTATTTTTCCTAAATTTTCAACATCAACAAAATTAAAATTACCCTTTTCAGCTGCTTCAAGTAGTAGTGCACCCTCTTCTGCATCAAGAAACTCCCCTCTTTCATTGAGAAGTTTGAGGGCATTCCATTGTTTGGGGTTGTGAGAAGCAGTCAAAATGATTCCACCATCTGCTTTTTCAAATAGCACTGCCATCTCCACCGTTGGAGTTGAAGCAAGGGATGCATTTACAACATCCACTCCACAAGAGGAAAGGGTGCCACAAACCACTGAATCCACCATCTTCCCAGAGAGGCGGGCATCTCTCCCCACTACTACCTTATATCTCTCTTTTCCTGGTATTCTCACCCTTAGACGATATGCATAAGCAGCAGTAAATTTAACAATATCTAAAGGAGTGAGGGCATTTCCCACTTCACCTCCAATAGTACCCCTAATACCTGAAATAGATTTAATAAGTGTCATTTTATATATGTTTAAATAATTTCTAACTCTTTTCCCAAAATCCATCCTTGTCTCCCATCTGATATCTCTACTCTTCTCCACTCCCCAAGGTCTTCAATTATTTCAACCTTTGTCCCTTCGTGGATAATTAGGAGGGATTTCCCTTGTTGATTAGGGGAGCTACGTACAGAACTGACAGGGGAGGTAATAATGGCCTCATTGTCCCTCTGCGCATCATTTTTCAACGAAATCGAAAATGAATAAAACAAAATAGCCAAGAATAGAGATAATAAAGCCAACACAAATGTCATCTTCTTTATCCACGACACCCTGCTATACCTAAACAATAACAAAAGAGCTGCAAGAATTGCAAATAGTGCAATTGAGAGATATGCCCACATATTCGAAGAGAGATCTCTTTTCAAATTGTTAACCCAAGTAATCATCACAAAATCAGGAACTTCGTCTATTCTATCAAGTGTCATCTCCTTTGCTAACTCAAGATTGTTCCTTGCATCCTCATATGAAGGATTAAGCCTTAACGCCCGTTCATAATATAGGATGGAATAGGCAATATTGTTTCCCAATTTATAATAGGTATTCCCAATATTGTAAAACAATTCGGGAGACTCATATCCAAGTCTCTCAAGCTCTTTGAAACTTCTTAGTGATGTTTCATAATTACTCCCCGTATATGCGTTGGTTGCATCAAGCCAGAGAGAATCTCTATCATTGGCAAGAGAAGTAATCGATAAAAAAATCAAATTAATAATTATCAAATATTTTTTCATAACTAACTTTCAATTTGAGATATTACATTAATGGCCGCCTTGTAATCGTTCTCCATGGCCGTATAACCTGTAGAAGGGGCATAACGAGCGTATTCACAAGCGTCAAGAAGAGTAAATAAGTTATTTACAACCTCTTCTGGATGATTATGATTTAGCAACGACTCCTTCATATTATCTCTGTTAATCTCTGATAGGGATAAAGTGAATTTATCTGCCATATATCCAATAATAGCTTTGTGAACCTCTTCATAGAAGGCAGAGTATAATTGTTGTTTCAACAAAGTTTCGGCACTTCTCAATCTCATTTTTGCCACTTTGAGTGCTTTTCTATTTTTCACTCTCGCCACATCACCTCTTTTCTTAAGGAACTTATTAATGAGGATAAACGATAGAACACAAATAATTAAAATTAGAAGCACTATGATATAGAACAGAGGAGTAGCTACAAAAAATTTTGAATTCAATCTGAGGGAAGATGAGGTGGCAATAAACCTAATATCTTGATTAAGACTCTTTACCGACTGTTTATTTTGTGTACTAACTACGGCATTGGAATGAGAATCATCCCCCCTTGCGATATCAATTTTTATTGGTAGTGACTTTATCGTCGAATATTTTGATTTATTGATGTCATAATAACTGAATTCTAATGATGGTATCTCAAACTCTCCTGAACTTCTTGGTATAAATGGAAATTCAAATGTTTTTACCCCAGATGTCCCACCTGAACCAGAAGTGATGTTTTCACTCTTTTTGACATCGTACAATTCGAAGTCAGGGGGAAAAATAACACTTGGTGCCTCAATCATGTTCAAGTTGCCATTGCCTGATATTTTTACAATAAGAGAGGCTGCCTCATGCGCTGTCAAATTCTCCTTCGAGAGGCTAACATCCATCTTAAAATCTCCAACTCCTCCCAAAAAAGAAGATGGTGCCCCAGCTGGTAGAGCAGATACCTTAACTCTCTTTTCAGATGTTAAAATCCTTTTTCTTATTGTTTGGTACCCACTATCAAAAAAATCATCGAAAATAGATCTTGAAGATGAACCCTGAGAGCGAACCTGCACCTGGCAAACAAGTTCTGCTGGATCAATTTTCAGTGTACCCACTTGTTGCGGTATAAGCATATACTTCCTTATCAAAGCAGAGGAGTATATCTCCCCATTATAATTCTCTCGCTCCATAGAGAGATTTGTAGGTGTCTCCATCTCTTGACTCCAAAAACCATCAAAAACTGGGAATTTAACATCTTCAAAACCAGCAATATTAACTTTGGTATATAATTTTAGTGTTGCTATAACAGGCTCCCCTTTTACTACATTGCTCTTGCTCAAAGAAAGTATCAATAGTATATCGTCATTACTTATTGTGGATGATTGATTATTTTGGCCAGAACTGGAAGAGGAGGATTTGGAAGTAGATGTGTTTTGCGTTTTTACCACCTCAATGGCAACACTTTTACTTACATACTCTTTACCATCTATTTTAACACTCGCCGATGGGATAGTATATTTTCCCTCTACTCCATTAGACTGTAAAATGTAAGTATAACTCATTTGATATGTATGAGTTCTCTTGCCATTGATATAAGTTGTGCTATTCATGGTCGATGTACTTGGCCCAGCTAACACTGAAAAATTGTCAATTGAAGGGGGGGTAAAATTCTCCACCTTTCCTGTTGCTGTATAGACAAGACTAAATGTCTCGTCGATAGCTACCACTTTTGGGGCCTCAACTCCCAATGAATATTGTCCATTTGCATTGAGAGATATAACCGATAAAAAAGCAATTAGTAATAATTTTATAACATGTCTCATATTTACCAATTTTTCTCTTTTTGTTTAGATTTTAACTTTTCAGCCCTCTCTTTTTTAACCTTTTCTTGTGTCTCTTTCTCTTTATCCTCGATGGCTTGAATCATCTGCTGAGCTGCTTGAGGTGTTATTTGGGGTTGTGATTGAGGCTGATTTTGATTTTGGTTTTGATCTTTATTCTGGTCTTGGTTCTGATCCTTGTTTTTATCCTGATTCTGATCTTTATTCTGATCCTTGTTCTTGTCTTGATTCTGATCTTTGTTCTGATCCTTATTCTGATCCTTATTCTGATCTTGGTTCTGATTCTGGTCTTGCTGCTGTTGCTGTTGATCCTTCAACATTTTTTGGGCATAGGCCAAATTGGCCTTTGTCTCCATATCTGAAGGACTCTTTCTTAATGACTCTTTGTATGCATCAACTGCCTCCTGATACTTCTTCTCCTTTATCGCAAGATTTCCAATATTGTGAAATAGCTGCGAAATTTTCTCTTTTGAGGCACTAGCTATCGAATCTTTTGCCGAATTATAATATTTCACTGCCTCTTGATAATTCTCCATTTTATAGAGGGCATTCCCTAAATTATAATTCGCAGTAATGGATGTTGAGTCTTTAATAAGGGCCTTTTTGTATTCAATTTCCGATTGTTGTAATTTATCTTTTTTAAATGCTCTGTTACCTGCCCTAACCTCAGATCTATCATTTTGTGAAAATGAGGCTATTGGGATAAATAGCAACAACGCAATCATGGTTGTTCTATTGGAAAAAAATCTTCTTTTATTTCTGTTGTCACTAATTAGAAATTCTACTATTAAGAAGAAAAGTGCTATAGCAAAGAAATACATATACTGTTCATCAAAATCTTCAAACACTACCGATTTGTAGTGTTGTGAATCCATATTTTTAATATCATCTATTATAGGATTGAGACCAAACTCGTTATTGCCTGCCCTTACATATAGACCATCTCCACTTTTTGCAATATCCTGCAAAGTCGATTCATCAAGTCTTGTAACCACAATCTCCCCTTTAGAGTCTTTCAACAACGAACCATTCATAGGAATTGGCTTCCCTTCTGGTGAACCTACCCCAATACAAAAAACCCTAATTCCCATTTCAGCAGCATTTTTGGCAGCACTAATGGGATCATCTTCATGATTCTCCCCATCGGTAATTAAAATTAAAGCTCTGCTATTTTTTCCACTTTCCGAGCTAAAACTTTTGATACCCATATTTATGGCATTGCCCATAGCCGTCCCTTGCACTGGAACTGACTCTGTCGAAATAGAATTTAAGAAAATTTTGGCAGAGACATAATCTGTTGTTATTGGAAGTTGCACAAATGGTTCTCCTGCAAAAACTATCAATCCGATTCTATCCTCTCTGAGGTTATCTACAAGTTTAGATATTGCCAATTTAGCCCTTTCGAGCCTGTTTGGAGAGTAATCTTCTGCAAGCATAGAATTTGAAACATCCAGTGCTATCATTATCTCTACCCCTTTCACCTCCTGTTGTTTTAGAGTTGCCCCAATTTGTGGTCTTGCCAGTCCGATGAAAAAGAAGAACAAAGAGATTGAAAAAATGGAGAGTTTTACCCATCCTTTCTTATTAGAAGCATCTGGGGTCAGTTTATCAATCAACTCTTTATCTCCAAAGAGTTGGACCTTTTTGTTTCTAATCCTTCTAAATATCGCATAAAGGACAAATAATAAAGGGATTATTATCATCAAAAAAAGGTATTGTGCTTGTGCAAAATGTATCATACAATCCTCCTTGTTGCTAAAAGTCTTAAAACTAATTCAAATGCCAATGCAAATAGGGCTATCAGAGCAAACCTCATAAAGCACTCTTTATAAATAGGAAATGAATCAATAGTAGTCTTTATTTTCTCCATTTTATTAATTTCGTTATATATCTCAAGCAACTTTGTATTATCTGTTGCCCTAAAATATTCGCCTCCTGTATCCTCTGCTATTTGCTTCAAGAGAGCTTCGTCGATTTCTACATCTACATCAACTACTTGTACCCCATAAGGGGTCATCATTGGATACGGAGCTTTTCCCATAGCTCCTACACCGATAGTATAAACCCTTATCCCATATGTTTTTGCAATTTCAATTGCCATTTTAGGAGACACCTCACCTCTATTGTTTACCCCATCTGTCAATAAAATCACCACTCTGCTCTTTGCCTGCGAATCCTTCAACCGTGCAACTGCATTGGCGAGACCATTGCCAATGGCAGTACCATCCTCAATCAGTCCACACTCAATCTCTTTCATAAGGTTTATAAGAGTTGCTCTATCTGTTGTAAGTGGCGATTGAGTAAAACTTTCCCCTGCAAATACCACAATTCCTATCCTATCTGAAGGTCTCTCTGCTATAAATTGAATGGCTATATCTTTTGCAGCCCCTATCCTATCAGGAGAGAAGTCCCTTGCCAACATACTTGTTGAAATATCCATTGTCAATACTATGTCAATCCCCTCAGTATCTACTTTCTCAAACTCTGAGGATGTACGGGGTCTCGCAATTGCAATAATGATAGAGGCAATCGCTATCACCCTTAGTAGAAATGGAAGATGACGTGCTACCCTTTTAAAAACGCCTTGATTCTTATCAAAAGGGGCCAGGGTAGGGAACAACAAAGATGGCCCTTTACCTCGAAGTTCACGATAAACATATATAGCTATCAATGGGAGCAGAATCAATTCCAAATAAAGGAGATTGGGGTATTCAAAAAATATGCTATTTTCCATCTTTTCCCTCCTCTATTTCTTGCAAAAATGTTGCATTAACAAATCTGACTGCTGTAGGAATTGCTTTCTCGTTTTCTTCAACAGATGATGCATATTTAGCAAATTTCACAAGGTCAGCTAATTCGAAAAGTTCTTTCAACTGTTCAAACTCATTTTTTGGAAGTTCTATTCCATTCAACTCTTCAATAATCTCTTTTGAGGTCCGTTCCATAGCGGAAATATTGAACCTCCCCTCAAGATATTGCCTTAAAGTATCTGTTACAGAGGTATAGAATTGCTTCGTTTTATTATTTTGCCACAATTGATCATTACGAATCTTATCAAGAGTTCTAAGAGCTACTATATGAGGTGGATCCTTTATTATTGGCCTTCCAAATATAGTTTTGTTCTCTCTTCTATTCTTAATGATTTTGTAGATCAAATATACCATTGCTGCAACAATCAACACCAACAATATCCATGGTAATATCTCTTTAAATGAAACAGGGTATGTAAACTGCCCTTTAATATTATTAAGTTCAAAAGAGGTAGTATCAACAGGTATAGTAGTCACTTCCAATGGAAATGGTCCAATTACTACACTATCTGTCAATAATTCATTTTTATAAAAATAAAATGTTTTTTGGGGAATAAGATAAGAACCACTATCAAATGATGTAATGGTTGCTTTAATCTCTATATCTGAAAATTTCCTCTTATTAGTTAGTGTATCTATTCTGACTTGTTCGATAAGTTCTACCCCTTCAACAATAGGATTAGCCAATGAATCAACCTTTATAGATACCCCTTTTGGTAATTTAATCCTCGAAAACCACTCAATTTGATCACCTATCAAAATAGTATCTTTTGATAGTTTAGAGTCAATCACCTCTTGCCCATACATTATAAATGAGGCAAATAACGAAATAAATAATACATAAATCTTTTTTAGCGACATTAGGCACGACCTTTAAAAAGTGTAACAAGTCCTTTCACATAATCTTGATCTGTTTTAATACTCACACAATCTACCTTGTATTTTCTCAATAAGATCAAAGTCTCTTCTATTGCACGTCTATTCCATTCTTCAAAATTTTCTCTCACCATTCTATCAGAGGTATCGACATACATAATTTTACCACTCTCACCATCCTTTAGCCTCAACAATCCTACATTTGGAATCTCTTTTTCACGTTGATCATAGATGTTAATGGCAGAGATATCATGCCTATTAACAGCTATTTTTAGAGATTGTTCATATCTTGGCTTTATTTCATCATCAAAATCTATAAAATCTGATAAGATAAAAGCAGTAGCCTTTCTCTTTATAGCATTTGTAAGGAATCTAAGTGCTTCACCTATATCGGTGCCATTTTCCTCTGGCTCAAATTCGATCAACTCTCGTATAATCCTCAACAAATGGCTCCTTCCCTTTTTAGGGGGAATAAATTTTTCAACCTTCGAGCTAAAAAAAAGTGCTCCAACTTTATCATTATTAATCGAGGCTGAAAATGAGAGAACTGCAGCAACTTCTGCCATCAAATCCTTTTTCATTTTCGAAGAGGTACCAAAAATTCGAGATTTACTTACGTCTATAAGCAATACGACAGTTAATTCTCTCTCCTCTTCAAAAACTTTTATATATGGAGAGCGAAGACGAGCAGTCACATTCCAATCCATATTCCTCACATCATCTCCGAACTGGTACTCTCTTACTTCACTGAAGGCCATACCTTTCCCTTTAAAGGCCGAATGATACTCTCCAGCAAAAATTTGATGAGAAAGGGATTTAGTCTTTATTTCAATTTTTCTAACTTTTTTTAGTAAATCATTTTCCATAGACTAAGGGACCTCCACAGCATTCAATATATCTGAAACAATCTCTTCGGTAGTAATATTTTCCGCTTCTGCTTCATATGTAAGACCGATACGGTGTCTCAAGACCTCATAGCAGACAGCTCTCACATCCTCAGGGATAACATATCCTCTCCTTTTGATAAAAGCATAGGCCTTTGAAGCCATTGCCAATGATATTGAGGCACGTGGAGATCCTCCATAAGAGATAAGATCTTTAAGTTTACTCAAATCATAATCTGAAGGATTACGAGTGGCAAAAACTATATCAACTATGTATTTTTCAATTTTCTCATCCATATATACATCTTTGACCACCTCTCTTGCCCTCATGATATCGTCAGGTTGAAGTACTGCATTTGCTTTTGGAAATACCCCACCATTGTTCATTCGTATAATTAATTTCTCCTCTTCTTTTTTGGGATATGAAACCACCACCTTCAACATAAAACGGTCAACTTGTGCCTCTGGTAACGGATAAGTTCCCTCCTGCTCAATTGGATTTTGCGTAGCCATAACCAAGAAAGGCTCAGGCAATTTGAATGTTTCATCACCTATTGTCACCTGTCTCTCCTGCATAGCCTCCAAAAGGGCAGATTGTACCTTCGCAGGGGAACGATTTATCTCATCTGCAAGGATAAAATTTGCAAAAATAGGACCTTTTTTAATTTGAAACTGCTCTGTCTTTTGGCTGTAAATCAAAGTACCCAGCACATCGGCAGGAAGAAGATCTGGTGTAAATTGAATACGGTTAAATTTTGCATTCACACTATTTGCAAGTGTATTAATTGCTAAAGTTTTTGCAAGTCCAGGGACACCTTCAAGAAGGATATGCCCATTGGCAAGGAGACCAATCAACAAGTTCTCTACTAAGTGCTTTTGACCTACAATAACTTTGTTCATTTCCATAGAGAGTATATCAACAAAGGCACTCTCTTTTTGGATTCTGTCATTTAATTCTTTAATGTTTACGGTATCCATATTAAATTATTTGTATTTTTGCGGGTAATAAACAACAAAAATAATTATTATTTCCGACAAATGAGGTATTTCATCTCCATATCTTACAATGGTAGCAAATATAGCGGATGGCAAATCCAACAAAATGGCATCACCATCCAAGGAGCCATTGAGACAGCCCTATCTGTGCAACTAAAGGAAATGATAAAAATAGTCGGGGCAGGGCGTACAGATGCACAAGTCAATGGAACAAACTACATTGCTCATTTCGATAGTGGAAATATGTTCATCCTCAATGAGCCTGTTGTCTTCCTTTACAAAATAAATGCCATTCTCCCCCCTGAAATAGTTGTTACTGACATTTTTTCAGTTAGTGACACATCCCACGCACGCTTCGACGCCATAGAGAGAGAGTATAAATATTTCATTCACCTGTCAAAAGATCCCTTCGTTTCCAATTTTTCATATTTTTGCAAATACAAATTGGACATTGACAAAATGAATCTCGGTGCAAAATACATTATTGGTAAAAAAGACTTTTCATGTTTTGAGAAACTTCATTCCAACAATATGACATCTATTTGCGATGTAAAGGGTGCATTTTGGACCTATTCGTCTGGCTATATAGATTCTGCCATAAAATCGGACCACCTCATATTTACCATCTCTGCCAATAGGTTTCTTCGCAATATGGTAAGGGCCATCGTCGGGTCTCTCATTGAGGTAGGAAGGGGAAGAGAAGAGCCACAGTGGATTGTGGAACTAATTGAAAATAAAAAGAGAAATGCAGCCGCAGGCTCAGTGCCAGGACACGCCCTCTTCCTCACCAAAATATCATATCCATACACATTAATTTCATTGCTAAATAATAATAAAATTCAATAAATATGTTACTTACACTAATCCAATCAAATGTAGAAATACTCGCACAAGAGCCAGCAACACAAGAACTAAAATTCTCCCTAATTGGGATGGCCATCAAAGGTGGATGGTTGATGATTGTTCTCCTAATATTGTCAATTATAGCCATTTATATATTTGGAGAAAGGTGGTGGGCTATCAGAAAATCATCAAAGATTAAAGGTACTTTTATGAAAGATATACACGATCTTATTCATGAAGGTAAAATAAAAGCGGCACTTGCCCTTTGTAGCAATTACGACTCTCCTATTGCACGATTGATAGAAAAAGGTATTGAAAGAATCGGAAGACCGCTGGCAGACATCCAAGCTGCCGTAGAAAACACAGGCAATGTCGAAGTAGCCAGACTCGAAAGGGGACTACCAATGCTTGCAACTATAGCTGGTGGAGCCCCAATGATTGGTTTCCTCGGTACAGTAATTGGGATGATACAAGCCTTTTTCAATATGTCACAGGCAGGCAACAATATAGATATTACCCTCCTTTCAGGGGGAATTTACACTGCAATGGTTACCACTGTAGCAGGTCTTTTTGTAGGTATCATCGCATATTTCGGATACAATTACCTAACAGCAAAAATATCTGATCTTGTATTCAAAATGGAGAGCAATACCATCGAATTTATGGACCTTCTCCATGAACCTGCTCAAAAGTAATATTAAATATATCAGCAATGGCAATAAAACGCAGAACAAAAGCAGAACCCTCTTTCTCTATGTCGTCAATGACAGACATAGTATTTCTGCTTCTTATATTCTTTCTCGTCACATCTACATTGGTCAATCCCAATGCATTAAAACTATTGCTTCCCAAAAGCAGCAATCAAGTATCGGCGAAAGCCACAGTCAGTGTATCTATCAAGCACTACCCAGATAGAGGTACATTTTCTTATCATATCAATGGCAGTGAGAGGCCCATACCGCTATCTGAAGTTGAATCTCAGGTCCAATCTCTCCTTCAAGAGAGCGACGACCCCACATTTTCAATATACGCAGACAAAAGCGTTCCAATTGAGCAAGTGGTAAATCTTATGAACATCGCCAAACGCAATAAATACAAAGTAATATTAGCCACCTCGCCAGAATAAATATTAGATGAGTAGAGAAAATAACAAATACGACTCCCCCTTCGACAAGGCAGCAAAGCACATAGGGTTCACAATGACAATTGTTGCACATTGCCTACTTTTGTTTGTTGGGTTTGGGGCAGGATTGAAATACACCTACCCTCCCCCAAAGGAGAAAGGAATTGTTATTGATTTCATCGAAGAAGAAAAACCAATCAATGTCAAGTCAGGGGTGCAGCCTCAGGCTCTCAAAGCAGAACCTGAAAAAGATATACGCCTTGTCCAAAAATCAGAAGCTCCAGTACGATCCCACTCAGAAAACAGAGGAGAAGAGAGCACCATATCAGACAATGGAGATGTCGCTGTACCTGAGCCTCCAAGGGAAAAACCTATAAACAAAAGGGCACTATTTAGCAGTGCTAAAAACAGAGGAGACACTACTTCCCAACAAACTGCCAATACAATCAGCAACAGACTAAAAGCAGGACATGCAGAAGGAAATACTGCAATTGGCACCATCGAAGGGACTCCATCAGCCAAACTACAGGGGAGAAATGTTGTTGGCTCACTTCCTGAACCAGATTATAAAGTAGAAAAAGGGGGAAAGGTAGTAGTCAAAATAATGGTAGATCAATATGGAACTGTGACCAATGCCATCCCTGGGATCAAGGGGACCACAGTGCAAGATGCCACACTTTGGAGAGCTGCAAAAGAGGCAGCTTTAAAAGCGAAATTCAATATCAGCTCATCTGCTCCAGTAGTTCAAGAAGGGAGCATAACATATATTTTTAACTTAGAATAAATTATGTATTTATATTTTACAATTGCATTGGCATTACTACCAGTAGTAGTATTGCTTGTATATACTTATAGAAAAGATCGCTTCGAAAAGGAGCCAATATCTTTACTAACACTCTCATTCATAGCTGGTATCTTCTCTGTCGTTATAGCCCTTATATTCAATGCGCTACTACCAGAAATTACATTTACTAATTATATTTCACAGGCAGCGTACGATGCTGGTGTGTCTGCCGCTATTTGTGAAGAAGTACCCAAATTTTTATTATTATATCTTTTGATATGGAAAAATAAGAATTTCAATGAGTATTACGATGGAATCATCTATTCGGTATTCATAGGACTCGGATTTGCTGCGGCAGAGAACATCGGTTACCATCTCACTTATGGCAACACAATCACAATAGGGAGGGCATTATTAGCAGTACCAGCTCATTTTCTATTTGCCATATCTATGGGATATTTCTTCTCAATGGCAAAATTTTTCCCATCAAAACGAAAAAAATATCTCCTTCTATCTTTAACAAACTCTATTGTACTTCACTTTTTATATGATTTCATTTTAATGATCAACACCCCTGAAATACCCTATTCTTATTCCACTATTTTTACACTGATATTCTACACATTTGACGCATTCCTCTGGATTTACGGAATAAAGAGAATCAAAACGCTAACAAAACTTGATGAGAAATAGGTAAAAAAAAGAATATAATATTACATTTGCCAATATTTTAAAAAAAACAATTATGAAAAAAGATAGTATCGCCATATTCGAAGATAGATCAGATATACTTATATACCTATTATTATTTGCAGCAAATCTCGACGGCAATATTTCTTCTAAAGAATTGAAACAAATATTAAGAGTAGATGATTACGAATCATTTGAAAGGGTTTATGATGCGTTCAAAGAGGATAACGATTATGCCGTATTACAAAATATAAAGAAATTTAAACAAATTCTCATCTCCGATGGAGATACTACAGAGTCAACAATCTCCTCAATTAAACAACTTTTTTTATCTGACGGTAAGTTTTCTTCTAATGAAGATTATCTCATTGGGAAAATCACTAAGATTCTTTCCGAATAATGCCAAGTTTAGTGCATTCCTTCAATTTAAATATAATTTTAGCTTTCTTGCGCAACGTAACTAAAATCCATGGAAGAAATCCAAAAATGAACATACAAGAAAAACTACAATGAAAAATAGTTGAAGGCATCCAACTTGTTCTCTTTTCTATAACCATTAGAAATTCACCTAAGTTATCGTCAAAAAAAGCATTATTATAGCCATCTCGAAGATACAAATTTTTGATCTCACCATAATTATCTTTTTGGAAGCCCTCCTCTTCCAAAATATCATTATTCTTTTCCAATGAGCAAAAGTTGGTATTGTCTGTGATTGGTATATCATTAATTACAAAAGTGAGGACTCCATCAGATTTAATTTTTTTTCCATTTCTTTTAGAAAAATACTCTATTGTATTCACCATTGAAGCATCTTGGAACAAATATTTATCACCATCCATTTTCGTAAGAGGGTCGATCCCTTCTGGAAAAATACAAGCAAGCACCGCCCCAAAATTATCTTTTGGAGAGACCGTTAGGTTGAGGGAATCATTATTTTTCACTCCATACCTTCCAGCCCATTCATAAGCCAACTTCTTGTCATCCCTTGCAGCAGCCACTAGGAGATTAATAGCAGAATTGTACCTTCCTGAGCATGCTATTTTTATTATATCCCCTTTCTTGACTCGAATACCAGAATTTGCGAACATCTCAGAAGTGTTAAACAACCATAGATAAATTTCTTTCTCATTCATAGTGAAAACAACTGCACCTTTATCATTTACATAGGTTGGTTTATCGGGAGATATTGATTTGAAAAAAAGAAATAAAGCAGATATTAAACAGACAATAGCAGATACCATAAAACCCAATAATAGAACAAAGTGGAAGATACTCTTTCTGCCTCTCAAAACTTGATCAAACCAACCACTTGTCCGAACAATATTATTTTTGTTTTTGGAATGATCCAAATCCAAGTCAATCAATCCCATAATAGTATTCTTTAGTTTTTATTTTTTTTCTTTTCTATGACAATAAAGAATGATCCGAGATTATCATCAAACCAAGCAGTTTTATAATCCATTAGGTAATACCTCTCTAACTCCAGGACTCTACCCAATAAATCAATATTATTTGAATATGTAGTTTTATAATCGTCATCTTTCTTTACTCCCTCCAGGTCATTTATAACCAAATTGTGTTTTACAAAAGAATTTATATAATTTACAATATATCCTTTACTTTCTTTAATTTTCTCGCTACTTTCGTTAATAATGGATTGCTTCCATTCTTCTTTATATTTTTTCAAATCTCGGAAGATAGAATCCAAAGAGTCTATATTATTTGAGAGCAACTCTCTTTCTTTTTTTTCAGCATCAACAGCCGAATTAGTAGTCAAGTTGCGTTTTAATATATAATTACACAATGATTGTAAATCTTTATTTTTGACAAAATCTGAGCATTCAGAAACAGGAATACTCCCTATGTTTGGGCTCTTTTTCCCCTCTATATTTGGGTATTCCCACACTTTTTCAAAAGGGCTTTCATATGAGTCACATCCAACTATTCTAATATTATCTAAATATTTTTTTTGAAGTTTAATAATTTTATTACGATCTAAATATATTTCATTAACCGAAAAAAACAAGCGACCACTGGTCCTGACAGCAATATTTTCCTGTTTTTCTCCAATATAATATAAATCCTCATCTTCACCGCTTTTAGGAAACTTATTGTCAGATACTTTCATAATCAACGCACCATTGTTTACTCCATTCATAATTGACTCAGTAAAAGAGATTCTATCAACAATACGAGGAGAATTTAGATCTGATGGGTAACCTTTAGTGGAAGACCATTTAAATGGGGGTTTTACATCTTTATCAGCACTACTCACAATATGATGAATAGCAGTTGTATATGTTCCTGAAGCATATATAGACAAGACATCACCCTTCTCTACTGTCACATCAGTTGATGCCCAATAATCAGAGGAGTTAAAAAGGAAATAGGCAACATCTTTATCAGGTTCGATATTTATAACAACCCCTGAAGATTTAGCAATTATATCTGGTATTTGATGACTTTTTCTAAGAATCATCACCACAGAATATATCCCTGATAGTATAACAATAACACAAATAAAAATACCTGCAAGAAGTGAAAAGAATTTTTTATGATTGACAAGTTCATTTATGAAGCCTGCCTTCTCAATTTTAATATTTAAATAATCTGAATATTTTTCATTATTCGGCTCATCTATATCATTAGTTTTCATAGTAAATAATATTATTCACATATTTATTCATATCTCAGAGCCTCGATCGGATCGAGTGAAGCCGCCCTTTTAGCAGGGAGATATCCAGAAAGCACACTCACTAAAAGACATAAAACAACTGCTGCAAAAATCCACAGCCATGGGACAATAAATGGCGTCTCCATCACTATAGATGTGATGTTTCCAACAATAACCCCGATGACAATGCCAAAGATTCCACCCAATTGCCCTATTACTATTGACTCTAATAAAAATTGCTCCTTTATTCTTTTAGATGTTGCCCCTATTGCTTTTCTGGTACCGATCTCTCTAGTTCTCTCCTTCACTGCAACTAACATGATATTCATCAACCCAACAGCGGCACCAATGAGGGTAATTGTTCCAATCAATGCAGCAGCTATTGTGACCACATCCATTGTCTTCTTCATTTGTGTAATTGCTGCATCACTTTTTCTTATTTGAAAATCATTTAAATCATACAGCTCCAATCGTCTTGCCGATCTAAAGACCCTTTCAGCTTCTGCAATAGCGAGGGCAACATCAACCTCTTGCAAAGGCAATACCCCTATTGAGTAGTAATTATTGTCATTAATAAATATATTTCTCGCATTAGTTATGGGTATCAATATTGAATTTTCTACATTATTATCATAACTACTACCTTGTTTTTTCAGCACTCCGACCACATTATAAGAGACACCTGACACCATTATCTCTTTACCTATCGGGTTCTCATCATTAAACAGCATCTTTCTAACCCCATTTCCAATCAAGGTTACAAACGAGCTATTAGAGAGATCGTTGCCAGATATATCTCTCCCTTTATCCAACTCATAGCCATTGAAACTCAAATAAGCATCGTCTGTAGCAATTACAGAGACAATTGGATTGCTTTTATTCGAGCCATATTTCACTATTTGATCACTTTTTGCATTACAATAAATAGTTACAAGAGACGATGTCTCGTAATTGTTCTTAAAGTACTCCGCCTGTTCGTAAGTAATATTTCTATTGTTTTTAACTCTTTTTTTAACAGAGCTCGTTGAATTTGAATAGACTGAAGATATTTTAAAAGAATTAGTTCCCATTTTGCTAAAACTATCTACTACCGATGATTTTAAGGCATCCGTTGCAGTAAGGATACCAACCAACGAAGTAATGCCTATCGCTATTATTGCTATAGTCAATAACGATCTCAACCTATTGCCACTAATGGCGTTTATTGCAACCCTTAAATTCTCTATAAATAAAGTAGATACCTTAAAAAAACTTTTCTGCTCCATACCAACAATTTTATTTGTAAATGTAGGAAAATCTATCTTAAAAATATACCTTTGCCCCCAATTTTAATGGAAAAATAATGAATTTTAAAAAAGATTCCTCTAACAGAGGCAAAGAATTTTCAAGGGAAAGAACTGGTAATCAGAGACCTAAAAGGGATTTCGGCCCAAGAAGAGACGATGACAGACCAAGAAGAAGTTTTGGTCCAAAAACCGATGATGACAGACCCAAGAGAAACTTTGGACCTAGAAGAGAGGACGATAGGCCTAAAAGAAACTTCGGTCCAAGAGAAGATGGTGACAGACC
>CAZSLC010000029.1:3866-22419 GCA_964607675.1 uncultured Muribaculaceae bacterium | reverse complement strand
ATTCACAAATTGTTACCCCCGCCACGGGTGCCCCATTTTGCGCACCCGTCGATTATATAAGTATCACATTACCAATAACTTGATCGTAGATTTGTTGCCGATTATTGACGATTAGCTCACCGATTGCTGTAGATTTGTTACTGATTGTTGTAGATTGGCGCATCGTTTATCACAAATTTGCGCACCTTTTACTATCAATCCCACCAAATACTCATCTGATTATCAGCACTATACTCCCGCCACGGGTGCTCCTTTTTGCGCACCCGTCGATTACATAAGTGTCACATTACCACTAACTCTCCTCATTAATCCACTCGCTGAGTGCAAATGGATCTGTTGACTCAAAGAATAAGGGAGTTATTTTATCGATTATTGAGTGAGCTGTACTATTATTCGCAAAATATACCAAAGACTCACCTGTTGATGGTATTAAAATAAAGAGACTTTTGTACTTTCCATTATCCCCCCAATGCCATATGACATTACCAAAATTAGGATTTTTCTCTATCCCTAAACCAAGCCCCCAAAATATTGTTGAATCACATTCTCTTTTATTATCACAATACCTGACAGCATTTGTCGCATCTGGAGTAAAGAACATCTCATGCATTTTTTTCGATAATCCCTTCCCCTCCAATAAAGCACTTAAAAATTTAGAATAATCATGAGCCGTTGTTCTCAAAGTGTAAGCAGTATTGGCCCTAGGGAATGGATTTCCACATACATTTAGAGAATCGTATGATGATATCCATTGATAAGAAGTATGTTCCATTCCAAGAGGAATAAAGACTTCTTCAATTGCAATATGCTCAATATCATCTCCTTTGATACACTCAACTGCTCGTTGTAAATAGGCAAAACCCTCTCCAGAATAGCCAAATGCCGAATCAGGATGATGCTTAAAGACAATTGTAGAGAGAGGCCACTCCTCCGAAGAAGGAGAAGTAGACCAATTGGGAAGACCAGTCCGATGCCTAAGTACCATTTGGGCCGTAATCATTTTCGCATACTCCTGATTCTCAAATCTATCAATCCCAGATTTTCCCTCCCGCTCAAAATATTTATAAAGAGGGGTATTCAGGTCAATCTCGCCCTTATCACACATCTTCATCACTATGTAGGCAAACACCACCTTACTTAGCGATGCAGCCTGGAATACTGCCCCTTCTGGAAATAGAGCTGTTTTATCAGCAGATGCAGGCTCAATCCCTTTATTATTTATAAGTCCTACTGCAACATCCTCATTTTCAGCACCAGTAATACAAAGATCCTTTTCTATCTGGGCAAAGTAGGTCCAATGTGGAGAATGATATTCTATTTGCAACAACGGAATCTCAGCCTCTACAACCAACTCTCTAAGAGCCTCTGTAACCTTTTTCTCTTTTCTGTCTTCAAAACAGCCACATATAATGTTAGATAGAACCACACCAATAAAAAAGATCAGTGTAGATTTATAGATATTTTTACCCATGAAAAATTATTATTATTCAGCGTTCAAATTCTCTCCGAGTAACGAATATTATTCAGCCTTCAATCTCTCAGCATTTTCAGCTATCTGAAGTTGATCAATTACCTCCTGTATAGCACCATCCATAAAAACTGGCAAATTATACATGGTATAATTGATTCTATGATCTGTCACTCTCGACTGAGGGTAATTATAAGTTCTGATCTTTGCAGAGCGGTCACCAGTAGAGACCATAGTTTTGCGTTTCGTTGACATCTCATTAAGGTATTTCTCATACTCCATATTGTAGAGTCTTGTACGCAATTCAGAGAGTGCCTTATCATAGTTCTTGAGTTGAGATTTCTCATCTTGACACTGCACTACAATACCAGTTGGGATGTGAGTAAGACGAATAGCCGAATAAGTAGTATTTACAGATTGGCCTCCAGGACCTGATGAACAAAATGTATCCTTCCTTATATCGCCCATATTTAGCTCAACATCAAACTCATCCGCCTCTGGTAGTACAACTACTGAAGCTGCTGAAGTATGCACCCTCCCCTGAGTCTCTGTCTGTGGCACTCGCTGTACACGATGGACGCCACTCTCATATTTTAACACACCATAAACATTCGTCCCAGTCACCTTGCAGATCAACTCTTTAAAGCCACCTGAAGAACCCTCCGATTGGCTATTTATCTCCATTTTCCAACCCTTCCTTTCTGCAAATTTTGCATACATTCTAAATAGATCTCCAGCAAAAATTGCTGCCTCGTCACCACCTGCACCTCCTCTAATCTCAATCATAGCATTCTTGCTATCTTGTGGGTCCTTAGGGATCAATAGAATTTTAATCTCCTCCTCCATGGCAGGAATAGCCTCCTCAAGGGTAGAAAGTTCATCCTTAGCCATCTCCCTTAAATCCTCATCCTTCTCCTTTTGAAGAATTTCCTTTGCACCATCAAGGTCACTCACCATTTTACAATATCTATCTCCAACGGTGACAATTGGCTCAAGCTCTTTATACTCCTTATTTAACTGAATATATCTCTTCATATCAGACATCACATTTGGATCAGATATCTGCTCCGAGAGTGATTCATACTTTTTTCTTAATCCTATAAGTTTTTCTGCCAATGAATTATCGCTCATATACTTTTTATTTATCCTGCAAATGTAATAAAAATTGGGTTCACTGATAGAATCGGCATCAAATTTTGCCTAAATGTTATATTTTGAAGATATTCCCCTTTATAAATATGAGAAAAGGGGTAACCAATAGTTAGTTACCCCTTCTTAAACATTATAATAAGTTTATATAATAATCTATTCGTAGTTAGAAAGAATCGACCTGATCATTCCACTTTCGAGCCTTCCATACACCTTTTCACCAATCAGCATCACAGGAGCAAGGCCGCAGGCACCAACACATCGAAGACAATCCAATGAGAATTTACCATCAGGTGTAACCCCTCCAACTTCAATACCAAGTTCCTTTTTTAGTTCATCAAGGACAATTTCTGCACCACGCACATAGCAAGCAGTTCCTAAACAAACAGAAATGCTGTATTTTCCTTTTGGTTGCATAGTGAAAAAAGAGTAGAAAGAGACAACCCCATACACTTTTGACACAGGCATATTTAGATTGTGAGCGACTTCTCTTTGAACCTCTTCAGGTAGATATCCAAACTCACCTTGACATTTGTGAAGGACATTGATAAGTTCCCCTGGTTTGTTGCCAAATTCATTACAGATTTCAGCAATTTTATCTTTATGACATTTTTGTAATTCTATTTTTACCATAATAGCCTATATTATTCGTGTTTATCAAAATAATGTGTATGAAGAAGATGGTGAGCTTTATCGCTCATTGGACGACCAAGGAACTCTTCATAAAGTTTAACGATATAAGGATTCTCGTGTGATTTCCTAATCGCTTTCCCCGAATCTTCTCTATAAATTGCATCAAAACGAGCTTTTATAACCTTTGAGTCACCATGGTGCAATGGTTGACCAGCTCCGCCAATACATCCACCTGGGCAAGCCATGATTTCAATCGCATGGAAATTGTACATTCCAGCTCGTATTCCATCTAAAAGTTTACGTGCATTGCCAAGGGTGTGAGCAATACCAATATTAATCATAGTGCCGTTGAAGTCAATTGATGCTTGGCGGATTCCATCCAAGCCCCTTAACTCTTTAAAATCTATACGATCAAGCTTCTTGCCAGTGAACAATTCGTATGCAGTTCTAACAGCAGCTTCGATAACCCCTCCAGTAGCACCGAAAATAACCGCAGCTCCAGTAGATTCACCAAGAGGAGCATCATAATCTTCGTCAGGAAGTGAAACGAAATCGATATTTGCAGCTTTAATAAGTGAAGCAAGTTCACGTGTTGAGATAGAATAGTCAACATCTGGGTTGCCATCCACCTTAAATTCATCCCTTTGGCACTCATATTTCTTGGCAATACAAGGCATCACAGAGACAACTACAAGGTTCTTTCTATCAATTTTAATCTTCTCTGCAAAATAACTCTTCGCAATAGCTCCGAACATCTGTTGTGGAGACTTAGCTGAAGATGGAACATCCAACATATCTGGATAGTTATGTTCAAAGAAATTGACCCATGCAGGGCAGCAAGAGGTCAAAATAGGAAGTTTAACATTCTTATCCCCACCAAGGAAACGGCCAAGGCGGTCAAGAAGTTCTGAACCCTCCTCCATAATTGTAAGGTCAGCGGCAAAATCAGTATCAAACACCTTGTCAAAGCCAAGACGACGAAGTGCTGCAGCAAGTTTACCAGTAACCAAAGTGCCAGGCTCCATCCCGAACTCCTCACCTAAAGCAGCACGCACAGCAGGAGCTGTTTGAACAACAACGGTTTTGGTAGGATCGGTAAGGGCTTGAATAATCTTAGGGGTGTGGTCTATTTCTGTCAATGCTCCAGTAGGGCACACTGCAACGCACTGCCCGCAGAAAGTACAATTAGAATCAATAAGACTCTGTTCAAAAGCAGGGGCAACAACGGCATAAAATCCTCTATTAACAGCACTTAAAGCTCCAACGGTCTGAACATCATTACATATAGTCTCACAACGACGACACATAACGCATTTATCCATATCCCTCTTCAATGAAGGAGAAGAGTCTTTTTTGTAAGTTGACATTTCAGCATTTTCCACTCCATGTATCTCTCTGATACCCAGACGAGCAGCTAATGTTTGAAGGTCGCATCTTCCATTTTTTTGGCAGATCAGGCAATCCTTAGGGTGATCTGAAAGAATAAGCTCCATCACAGTCTTGCGAGCATTGATAACTCTCAAAGTGTGAGTGTGAACTATCATATCGGGCATACAATCTGTCGAACAAGAAGGGGCAAGATTGCGACGACCCTCTATTTCAACAACACAAATTCTACAACCTGCAGGTTTATTTTCAACTCCAAGATCATCGAGTTTCAAATAGCACAAAGCAGGAATATCAATACCTATCTGTTTTGCGGCTTGAAAAACGGTTGTACCTTTTTCAACCTCAATAACATTATTATCTATAGTTAATTTTATTTTATCCATAAGTCTGATTATTGAACAGTTACTGCATTAAATTTACATTTCTCAAGACAAGCACCACACTTGATACATTTAGCTTGATCTATTACGTGAGGTTGTTTAAGCTCTCCCTTAATAGCTTTTGCAGGGCAACCTTTTGCACAAGCTGTACATCCTTTACATTTATCAGGATCTATTGAGAACATCTTCATAGCCTTACATCTGTGAGCAGGACATTTCTTATCTATTACGTGAGCCACATACTCATCCCAAAAGTTATCAAGTGTAGAAAGCACAGGATTAGGAGAAGTTTGACCAAGTCCGCAAAGAGCTGTATCTTTAATCACATGACATAAATTCTTCAAATAATCGAGATCCTCCATCGTCCCTTTACCATCAGTAATCTTACCGAGAATCTCAAGCAATCTCTTATTGCCCACACGGCAAGGAGTACATTTACCACAAGACTCTTCAACTATAAAACCAAGATAAAACTTAGCAACTGATACCATACAGTCATCTTCATCCATAACAATCATCCCACCAGATCCCATCATTGATCCAGCAGCTACAAGGCTATCGTAGTCTATTGGAGTATCAAGGTGTTTCTTGGTAAGACACCCCCCTGAAGGCCCCCCAGTCTGAACAGCCTTAAACTCTTTACCATTTTTGATTCCACCACCAATCTCATAAATTACTTCGCGAAGGGTAGTTCCCATAGGTACTTCAATAAGCCCTACGTTATTGATTTTACCAGCAAGGGCAAATACCTTAGTACCTTTAGATTTTTCAGTTCCAATTGAAGAGAACCAATCGGCTCCCTTAAGGAAAATGACAGGTATATTTGCAAACGTCTCAACATTATTTACGTTGGTAGGTTTTTGAAGATAGCCACTTTGTGCAGGGAATGGAGGTTTAACTGTAGGTTCCCCCCTCTTGCCCTCCATAGAGTGAATAAGGGCAGTCTCTTCACCACAAACAAAAGCACCAGCACCATATCTAATTTCGATATCAAAGCTGTGTCCTCTTCCCATAATACCTTCTCCAAGCAAACCATATTCACGAGCTTGATTCATAGCTATTGTAAGACGGTGAACAGCAAGAGGATATTCAGCACGAATGTAAATAAGCCCCTTTGTAGCACCGATACAATAACCGCATATAATCATAGCCTCTATCACAGAGTGAGGGTCACTTTCAAGAATCGATCTATCCATAAATGCCCCTGGGTCACCCTCGTCAGCATTACATACCACATACTTCTGATCTGCTTTATTTTTCGAAGCGATCTCCCATTTTAGTCCAGTAGGGAAACCTGCACCACCACGCCCTCTTAAGCCAGATTTTTTAACCTCTGCTATTGCCTCTTCTGGAGTACCTTGAAGAACTAATGCAAGTGCCTCATAACCATCTCTTGCGATATACTCATCTATGTTTTCTGGATTAATAAAACCGCAATTTCTCAAAGCAATACGCAATTGTTTCTGATAGAAACCCATATGCTTCGAGTCACTTATATGAGACTGGGTCTTAGGATCTTCATAAAGTAGTCTCTTTACTTTACGCCCCTTAACAACATGCTCTTTTACTATCTCCTCAGCATCACTTGGCTTAACACTTGTATAAAAAGTATTATCTGGGATAACTTTAACAATAGGACCTTTTTCGCAGAAACCAAAGCATCCAGTGACAACTACTTGCACATCATTCTCCATCCCCGCTTTTTTAATTTCCTCTTTTAGATTAGTAACAATCTGTGCACTCTCGGAAGCTCTACAACCAGTACCTCCGCAGCATAATAAACTCATTTTGAATTGTGACATATCGACTAATTTTTCTCTTTGATAGTTTGATAATTAACAGGAATAATATCGTCAAGAAGCTCTCCCTGAAGGACGTACTTTTCAATTATTTCCATTGCTTTAGCACTATCCACGTGCCCAAAAACGACAGGATCTACACCAGGTTTTTTAACTTCAATAGTAGGTTCTGCATAGCAATATCCCATACACCCACCTTGAGTTACAATAATCGGCAATTTGTCCTTTTCTACTTTTTCAATAATGGCATTCATTACTGTACGAGCTCCAGCAGCAATCCCACAAGTAGCCATAGCCACCCTTATCTGAACAAGATTCTCAGGGTTATTACTTTTTTCCCTAATATTCATCTCATTCGAAAGATTTTGCTTCATTTTTCGAAGATCGTCGAGAGATTTGATTTTATTCATAGGTTTTTAATTATGATTATAAGTTAGTATTAGTTTTCAATTTGACCTTATATCCTACAAATGTATAAAAAATTATTATAGAAACCATTAAGATTCCTCACAATTTATTATATTCTCTTTTACCATCTCATTAAGATATTTTATAATTGATGGATTGTTAAGTGGCATCCCCTCTATAGCCTCTTTAACCTCAATAGTATCAAATAGATATTCATTATTATTGTAAGAATATTTGAATAGGAAATCGAGTTCTGGATTAGATGAGACAAGCAATATTAAGGCATTTCCCACATCTCCAAGTGGCGGTCTATCTATATTTGAAAAGGAAAATGAAGCTTCCACTTTTGTCCCAACTCCAACCTTTGATGTTATCATCAGTTCACCCCCACTTTGCTCTGCCGATTGCTTAAACAATGGAATCCCTAATCCAACCTTTCTTGTAGTTCTTGAAGTGAAAAATGGATCTGATAACTTTGCAACTTGCTCCTGAGTCATCCCTTTTCCATTATCCTCAATAGAGATTATCAATAAATCATCATCAGTGTCAATAGATATAATAATTGTAATCAACGATGCACCTGCACTGATTGAATTTTGCACAATATCTAAAATATGCATAGCAAGATCATTCATAGGCTCAATATTTCAACAAATCTTCCATCCACTCCATGCAACGCTTTTTTTATTTCCTCAAAAGAACGAGTCTGAATATTAAACATTGTGACACAATTACAGAAATCGTCAGGATAATGGGCATCAGATGATCGTATATAGGAAGTATTAAATTGGGTAATGTATTTATTTTTAATAAGAAAACTGTTCACATCTGCCCTCTTCGAAAATTCGAGAGCATCGAACTCCAAATCAAATGGGATAAACCCAAGTTGTGAGATGATAGAATTTTGCATTTTATCAATATGAGCAGGGATAAAAATGCCCCCTAATGAGTGAATAAAAGCAGATATCTGCTCTACGTTTTGGTCAATGGCTGAAATCAACAGATGATCTATTTGATCAATTACCTCCTCTTGTTCATTAACAAGAAGTTGATAACCAAAAACATCTTCATCATTTGGGATTTTTTCAATATGTTCATCAAGATATTTCTGCAAAGCGTCTAAATTGTCATCTCCATCAACAAAAGCAAGGCAATGAGCCTCCTCTTTAGAGGTAATCTCTGCACCACACAATATAAAAGGCTCTGCGTTCCCAACAATTCTTTTGATTTCTCTCCCTTGAAGAGTAGTGTTATGATCTGTAATTCCGATTATATCAAATCCCTTTTTTAAAGCAGTAGAGATAATAAAATTAGGTGTCATCTCAATATCGCCACATGGAGACAACACAGTGTGATTGTGTAGATCTGCCTTAAAAGAGGTCATTCTTCTATTTTGAAATGAGATTGTATAATTTTCCAGTTAATTCAAATGTCTGCTCCTTAGTGCCCAGAATAGGAATCCCTTCATTGTTTGAGACCTCCATAGTATCCTCTTCTGGTTCCAACCCTTTTACCAAAATAACAGCAGCAAGCTCCTTTAGAGTAGCAATAGCCATTATATTCTTATGGGTTTGAAGAGTAAGCCATACGCACCCCTCCTGTGCAAAACCCATTACATCCGAGAGAAGATCTGAAACATACCCACCTTCAATCTCATTATCAAGTCCCTTCTCCCCTGAAAAGACCACCAGTCCCAATTGTTCAACAATTTCTTTAACTTTCATTGTCATCACTATTATCTTTATTAATAAATCTGTCTTTTCCCCACACCTTCTCCATCACCGAAATAGAATCTGAAAAAGATAGAGATCCATCCTTTTCATAACGAACTTGCATAAAAATACAATTATTCAACGTCGCATCATCCCTCACAATATCTGCGGCAAGTGCCTCGCAACTCGGTGCACCGCAAGCTCCACAATCAATACCAGGAAGCACCCTCATAATCTCCCTCGCCCTCTCCATCTTTTTAATTGCCTTTTCAATATCGCTATCATATTTTACCATAGAACGAGGGGCAATTGGCTCCATACTGATATATCCCGCACAATATTTTTGATAATCCCCCATAAGAGGATGATTTGGTGGGTAACTTTTTGCAATTCTTCTTATATAATCTGCCATTAAGAACCTATTGTGCTGCAATAAAATACCACCAGCACAAGACTCATCACACCCTCTGAGTTCTAAGAAATCTATCCCTTCTCCTACCTCTCCATTTTCAAATTTCTCAAGAAAATCAATAACATTCTCCATTCCATCTATAGCCAAGGTCCTCCCTTGTACCGCAGCTGCCTCCCCCCCAGTAGTTGGCCATGCGGCACCAAATGAGGAGATATCCATATTGATCTTAACTCTGGATGATCCAAAATTCTTGTTTTTATATGCCAACAATACTTTATTGTAGATCAGATCCATATTTATCACCCCATTGATAGGTGAGGTGTAGCCCCCTACTGGATTTTTAACTGCAGCAATTTTCCCGATACATGGGGTCATGTAAAAAATGCCAAGGGAGCGACCACCATGTTCATCATTTTCCATTTTTTTCTTATAGTACAGCGCACACACCTCCAATGGAGGGATAAGCAGCATTATTTTATCAAGCAAAGAGGGAAATTTAATCTGCAGTAAACGGATGACAGCTGGGCAAAAAGAGGAAATAACAGGTCTATTTTTAGCCTTACTCACATAACTATTTACCTCAGGAATCAATCCATCAACACTCTGTTCCACCACACACACCTCAGAAAAACCAATATCCCCTAATATTTGATTTATGATATTGACAGGTATGCTCCCCTCGAATTGAGCATAGAAAACCAGTGGGACCAAAAGAACCCTATATTCATATTTATAAATATCCATAAAGTCGTCATCGACAACTCTAATTGCTCTTGTGGGACACTCCCTAAAGCACGCACCGCAGTCAATGCACCATTCTGCATAAAGCAGAGCCTTCCCATTGATAACTCTAAGTGCTTCAGTAGGACACACCTTCATACAGTGAGAACACCCAATACAAATGTCCTTTTGTATCTCAAGAGCTCGATGTATAGTCGTGTGCTTCATTACTAAAATTTTATATAAATATTTAGAGTCGTTCCCACGCCAACCGTTGACTCTATTTTCAATTCATCAGCATTATCTTTAATGTTTGGAAGCCCCATGCCTGCTCCAAAACCCATTTCTCGCACTTGCGGAGAGGCTGTGGAAAAACCTTTTTTCATTGCCTGCTCAATATCGGGGATGCCAGGCCCCTCATCTTTAAGAATTATCCTTATTCCATCCGAGTCAATATTTGCCGTGATCACCCCTTTGTTAGCATGAGCTACAATATTGACTTCTGCCTCATATATCGCCACTACCACCCTCTTAATTACAGACGAATCGACAGAAAGTTGTTTCAGTGCCTTTTTAATCTGGGAGGAGGCATAACCCGCTCGAGTAAAATCTCCAGCAAGAACATTGTACTCAAGTATCATATCAATATACAGGTTTTAATCCAGCTCCATACAAAATACCAGAGGTCTTAAATAAAGAATAATCAGTCTTCATCACAACTACATCATTGTCTTTTGCAAGTTCAAGCATCTCTTCTGTAATCTTTTTCCCCCTTACAAAAAGAATATATTGCACATCTGACATCTCCGCCGTTCTAATTGACTGAATATTAGCCAATCCAGTAATCAATATAAAATTATCTATCTTAATGGTAAGGACATCACTCATAAGGTCTGATGAAAAGGCAAATTCAACATCTTCATCTACCCTATCCTCTCCTGTGAGAATCTCTCCATTAATAAGAGAAAGCATTTCTCTAAGTTTCATATGATTTATTATTTAATGTTTTTAACAAAGCACCTTCTTCTCATAAAAGGTTCACAATCTCTATATCCATCCCATACCTTTACAGCCGTGTTATCCTCAATTTGTGGGTTTGTAATGGCATATTTAAGATTGTGTTCAATAAAAGTATTAGCAAGGATGTTGTGATAAATTGCTGAAATGCCCTTATTTTTCCACTTAGGAGCTGCCCCCACCATCATCAAATCGACAACATCATAGTGTTTCATTGCGCGTGAAATATGGAACCAACCCAAAGGAAAAATGTGTCCATTTGCTTTTTTAAAAGCCTTTGAAAGCGATGGAAAACAAATCCCATAGGCAGCCAAAGAATCTGTATCATCCATCACAAAACAACAAAGCTCTGGGTCAAGCATAGATAGATACGATAGTCCCAACTCCTTTTTTTCCTTATCAGTAAGGGCTACAAAATTGTGAACAGTGCTAAAGGTATCGTTGTAATTTTCAAAAAATTTAGCAGCCAATTCCCCCTTCCTTCTAACAAACTCTTCTCTCCCCATAATTCTCAAATTATACCTTTTTAGCAATATATCATTTAGTCTCTTCAAACGCTCTGGAGCCCCTTGACTTGCAGCAAGTTTGTACTGCACCCAGTCGGCCTCCTTCGAATAGCCCATTTGCTCAAGCATTTCAGGATAGTAGGGGAAATTGTAGATACAATTAATAGGGGGCATATTGTCAAATCCATCCACAAGCATCCCCTGCTTGTACCAAGTATTGTACCCCAAAGGTCCCTGCACCTGCTCCATCCCCATTTTAGCAAGCCAATCTTCTGCAGCAGATATCAACAATTCCAATATCTTAATATCTTTTTCAAATTCGAGCAAAGAAAACCTACCTTTTTTAGTATTGTAAGTATCGTTATATCGAGGATTAATTATTGCTGAGATCCTCCCGACTACCTTATTCTTTTCCAACACTATCCAACTCTTGATCAAACAATAGTCCAAACAAGGAGATTTGAAAAACTTCTTTTCATCCTCAAATAGATTGGGAACATAGTTTTTACAATCTCTATAAAGTCTGTAAGGAAATTTTAGAAATTTCAAATAATCACTATCAGAGACTACCTCTTTTATAGTTAAAGCCCTCATACTATGCAAATATAAGATTATAAAATGATTTTATTGTTTGTTTAAAATAAAATTTATTGCAGTTTGTGCACACACTATCCCAAAGGCGGCTGGCAAATAAGATATCGTCCCCACTTGTGATTTTTTATTTCTCTCCTCCGCCTCTACAATAGCATCCCTAAGGGGCAGCTCCTCTGAAAACACCACCTTAAACCCACTGGATATACCCACCTTCCGAAGCTTTTTTCGGAGGATGTAAGCCAAAGGGCAATTAAATGACTTTGAAATGTCTGCTATCTTCACCTTTGTTGCATCAAACTTGGCCCCTGCCCCCATAGAACTGACAAGTGGGATTTTATTCTCCACACAATAAGAGATCAGTGATATTTTAGGAGACAATGTATCAATAGCATCCACCACAAAATCAACCCTCCCCATCTGCAAAAAAAGATCTGCCACATTTTCTTCTGTTAAATATTTATTTATTTTCAACAACTCTACCCCTGGATTAATATCTAAGATCCTTTGCCACATCACATCGCATTTTTCCATCCCCATCGTAGAATCGAGGGCCAGCAGCTGCCTGTTCTTATTGCTCATGCCAACAACATCCGAATCGACAATCACCATTTTCCCCACCCCTGCCCTTGCTATCATTTCTGCTGCAAAAGCCCCTACTCCGCCAAGACCAATCACAGCTATTGAAGCACCCTGTAACCGCCTCAGCCCCCCCTCTCCAACAAGCAGGAGGCTCCTCTCCAACCAATTATTATCTCGATTCTTCATCTTTAGCTTGATTCCAAATTTCATCCATTTGCTCCAACGTCATATCTTTGAGGGAACGTCCCTGTCTTATTGTATGTTCCTCAAGATAAGTAAAACGCCTTCTAAATTTGTCACAAGTCATTTCAAGTGCTGTATCAGGATTAAGGTCGTACAGACGAGCCGCATTTACAATTGAAAATAAAAAATCCCCCAATTCTCCCTCTGCCCTCACCACCGATTGCTTCGAAGAGTGATCCATAGCATCAAGTTCAACCTTGAACTCTCCTATCTCCTCATAAACTTTATCCCACACTTGCCCCTTCTCTGCCCAATCAAACCCAACCGCCCTCGCTTTGTCCTGCATCCTGTAAGCCTTGATAAGTGGTGGAAGGGTATTTGGTACCCCAGAAAGAATTCTTCTATTGCCATCCTTCTCCTTAGTTTTCAATTGTTCCCAATTTTGTATCACCTCAGCAGATCCTGAGACAGCCCTCTCTCCGAAGACATGAGGATGACGATAAATTAATTTCTCACAGAGATGATCTATTACATCCACGATGTCGAAAGTCCCCTTTTCGGCACCTATTTTTGCATAAAAAACGATATGCAGCAAAATATCCCCAAGCTCTTTGGAAATATTTTTTTCATCATTGTTCATTATTGCGTCACTCAACTCATAACACTCCTCTATCGTCAGTGGCCGGAGAGATTCAGTAGTTTGCTCTCTATCCCAAGGGCATTTCTCTCTAAGTTGATCCATAATATCAAGAAGACGCCCAAATGCATTTAGTTCCTTTTCTCTATTCATAACATCTTATAGTTATTACAAATATAATGATATATTTTGTAACTTTGCGGATTGTTTTTTTTCTAATAAAATTACTATGTTGAAAAATATTAAATTCGTAACACCTGATGAAGCAGTCAAAGTTGTCAAATCGGGTGACCACATCCATTTAAGCAGTGTTGCATCTGCTCCAAAAGTATTAATTGACGCACTATGTCGCAGAGCAGACCAAGGAGAGTTGAAAGATGTTGCAATACACCATCTTCACACAGAAGGAGCTGCCCCTTACGCTGATGCCAAATATGAAGGGAAGCTTTTTCACCAAGCATTTTTCGTTGGTGGGAATGTTCGTAAATGCGTTCAATCTGGTTATGCAGACTACATTCCAATCTTCCTAAGCGAGACACAAAAATTGTATCGTTCAGGAGTCCTTCCATGCAACGTTGCAATGATTCAAGTCTCATCAATTGACAAACATGGCTATGTATCGCTCGGCACATCTGTTGACGCAACACTCGCAGCCATAGAATGTGCAGAACATGTCATAGCAGTAGTAAACAAATACGTTCCTCGCTCCTTCGGCGACGCCATGATTCCAATCTCAATGATAGACCTCTTTGTACAACACGACTCCGAACTTGAGCCTGCCCACTTCTCAGATCCAACTCCGATTGAGGTGGCAATAGGTAAAAACTGTGCAGCCCTCATAGAGGATGGTGCAACACTCCAAATGGGGATTGGGGCTATCCCAAATGCAGTATTGGCACAATTGACAAATCATAAAAACCTTGGGATTCACACCGAAATGTTTGCAGACGGCGTCCTTCCATTGGTAGAATCAGGGGTGATCAATGGTGCAGCCAAAGCCATCGACAAAGGGAAAATGGTCTCTACCTTCCTAATGGGATCTCAGACATGCTACGACTTCATAGACGACAACCCAATGGTAGCAATGATGGATGTTGGATACACCAATGATCCCTACATAATTGCTAAAAATCCAAAAGTTACTGCCATAAACTCAGCTCTCCAAGTTGATATCACTGGCCAAGTATGTGCAGACTCACTCGGCACTACATTCTATTCAGGAGTTGGTGGTCAAATTGACTTTATATATGGAGCATCGCTCTCTAAAGGTGGCAAAGCCATTATCGCAATGCCTTCTGCAACAAACAAAGGGATAAGCAAGATTGCCCCCGTGCTCAATTCAGGAGCAGGAGTAGTTACCACCCGTAACCACATCCATTGGTTTGTCACAGAATATGGAGCAGTAGATCTCTATGGCAAATCTCTGCAAGAAAGGGCCAAGTTGATAATTAGCATAGCACACCCTGATCACAGAGAATCCCTTGATAAGGCAGCATTTGAAAGATTTGGCCCCCACTATCACTTTGTAGGCTAATCAATTACCCTTAATTATGCGTAATCTCTCTCTTGTTTTTTTATTAATAATATATATTTCAAGCTGCACTGTTGACACAGCCCCCTCCTTGGATAAGGAATACTACAATAAAAAGTCTGAAATGTTTAAATTATTAAAGAATAAGAGAGAGATTGACACTTTACTACTATACCTCGACAAATTCAAAAAAGAGAATAACTCAATAGGGATCATCGTCAGTTGTGAACTCTTAGAGGGTAAATATCGTAACACCTCCCAGTTTTTAAAATCCATCGAAACGCAAAATATAGGGCTCAACGAAGCAATACGTATCAAAGATACCGTTGCCATGATACAAGCCTATAACAACATAGGAACCAGTTTCCGAAGAATGGGGGCATATTCAAACGCCTCTGAGAATCACTTCAAAGGTATAGAACTCGCTGAAAACTACTCTGACACCACCGATTACTATGCCAACTTAGGTGACATATATGTAAAAACAAAACAATATGATTCAGCATTTAATTTTTACCAAAAGTCTCTTCATCACAACCAATTAGCCAAATCGCAACTTGGTGTTGGCCTTTGTCACACTGCATTCGGAGAGATATATCAATTGCAAAACGACAACATAAAAGCTAAAGGAGAATTTACCATTGCTGATAGAATACTAAAGGATTTTGACACATGGCATTGGCTCAATACTCGGATCGAGTTGATTGACAATCTAATAGATCTGAAAGAGTATAACACTGCTTTTTCTTACATCGAACAAGCAGAAAAAGAGGCTCAAAGGATAGATGCAATCAGTCACATGATAAGGATCAACCACCTATATTATAGATATTACAAAGATAAAAACAACGACAAAAAGGCCCTTAAATATCTCGAACGAGAGGTAATATCCAAAGAGAGATCGAATGAGAAAGAGAAGGCTGGAGAAGCCCTCAATTTCAAAATGATTTACGACAGGAATAAAAATAAAAAAGAGATCAATGAGATAAATCAAGCCAATCAGTATATCACGAAATCAGGACCCCACTTAACATTCTATCTGGCTTCTCTGATATTCTTCTCAATGACGATATTGATTTAACAAATGACGAGAAATCCAAATACAAACTTGTAGTTGCACAAAAGACCAAAGAACTCACCAAGATAATCGACAATCTAATTGAGATATCCAATCTTGACAGTACAACCGATCTACTCCACAAAGAAAAATGCAATGTTGTCAAAATAGCTGAAGAGGTACTAAACAATTACTCATTTAGCAACTCTAAAGAAATCAGTTTAGATTTAAATAGTACCATTTCAAATGAAAACCACACTACCAATCGTAAATACTTCGCCACTCTACTCGGCATTCTCCTTGACAATGCGCTGAAATTCACCGACGTAGGAAGTATTACAATCTCACTATCAAGAGATGGAAAAAATAACAAATTAATCGTCAAGGTCTCTGATACAGGAATAGGTATCCATGAGGGAGATAGTGAAAAAATATTCGACAAATTTTATAAAGTTGACAAATTTACAGACGGGGCAGGATTGGGCCTCTATTTTGCCAAAATCATCGTCTCTAAAATGGGGGGCATCATCTATGTCAACCCACACTACACCAACGGCACTCAAATTGTAGTAGAATTGTAATAATATTTTTACCTTTGTAGCTATCAGTTTTATAAAATTATTATTAACATAATAACATAAAATATTTATGATTTATTCACACGAAGTACAGCAAATGTGCTGTGTAAAAAAAGGAGCCGACCACGGTTCTTCCCCAATTCCAGAAGAAGGAAAATGGGTTAAATGCAAAGATGTTTCAGACATTTCTGGGCTAACACACGGAGTTGGAAGGTGCGCACCTCAACAAGGGGCATGCAAGCTAACCCTCAACGTTAAAAAAGGGATCATCCAAGAGGCACTTATAGAAACAATAGGATGCTCAGGTATGACCCACTCTGCCGCCATGGCTTCTGAAATTCTCATTGGTAAAACAATACTTGAAGCCCTCAATACAGACTTAGTATGCGATGCAATCAATACAGCAATGAGGGAACTCTTCCTTCAAATCGTATATGGTAGGACACAATCTGCCTTTTCAGAAGGGGGTCTTCTTGTTGGGGCGAGCCTTGAAGATCTGGGAAAAGGTCTTCGCAGCCAAGTAGGTACAATGTTCGGCACCCTACATAAAGGACCACGCTACCTTGAAATGGCAGAAGGCTACTGCAACAGAATGGCACTTGACAAAAACAACGAAGTAATCGGATATGAATTTATCCATCTCGGCAAATTCATGGACGCAGTAAAGAAAGGGACAGATGCCAATGAAGCTCTCAAAAATGCTACTGGCACATACGGACGTTTCACCTCAGAGCAAGGTGCTGTAAAATATATTGATCCACGTAAAGAATAAGGAGAATAACAACATGGCAATAAGAGAAGTAAAATTCGAAAGTCAAGACCGTCGAATGAAGCAGATAGAAACTGCTCTCAAAGCAAACGGCATTTCAAGCATAGAAGAGGCAAACCGCATCTGCGAAGAAAAAGGATTAGATCCATACAAAACATGCGAAGAGACACAACCAATCTGCTTCGAAAACGCTAAATGGGCATACGTAGTAGGGGCAGCCATTGCTATTAAAAAAGGTTGCAAAAATGCAGCTGACGCAGCAGAAGCAATAGGAATAGGCTTACAATCATTCTGCATCCCAGGATCGGTAGCAGATGACAGAAAAGTTGGACTCGGACACGGCAACTTAGCAGCACGTCTTCTAAGGGAAGAGACCAAATGTTTCGCATTCCTTGCAGGACACGAATCATTTGCTGCAGCAGAAGGGGCTATCAAAATTGCTGCAAAAGCAGATAAAGTAAGAAAAGAGCCACTTCGTTGCATCCTCAACGGTTTAGGCAAAGATGCAGCAATGATCATATCAAGGATCAATGGTTTCACCTACGTACAAACCCAGTTTGACTACAACACAGGTGAGATCAGCGTAGTAAAAAGAACCCCATATTCAGATGGACCAAGGGCTAAGGTCAATTGCTACGGAGCAGATGATGTAAGAGAAGGTGTAGCCATAATGCACCTTGAAGGAGTTGACGTATCAATCACAGGCAACTCCACCAATCCTACACGCTTCCAACACCCAGTTGCTGGCACATACAAAAAAGAGTGCATAGAGCAAGGAAAGAAATATTTTTCAGTTGCTTCAGGTGGGGGAACAGGTCGTACACTTCACCCAGACAATATGGCAGCAGGTCCTGCATCATACGGTATGACAGATACAATGGGAAGGATGCACTCTGATGCCCAATTTGCTGGTTCTTCATCAGTCCCTGCACACGTAGAGATGATGGGTTTCCTCGGTATTGGCAACAACCCAATGGTAGGGGCAACCGTAGCAGTAGCAGTCGATGTAGCTACAGCATTAGGCAAATAGCA
>CAZSLC010000029.1:0-3766 GCA_964607675.1 uncultured Muribaculaceae bacterium | reverse complement strand
AGTTTTGCCATCAAAATAATACTCTCTTCCTGTATTTGTAAACAACAAACCATAAGGACGTTTACCCTCATCAAGGTAACCATACACGTTATTTACAGCATAAAATCTCTTACCAGCCACCTCAATAAACCACACTACACTATACTTCGACAAAGTAGTCGTTTGAATATCTTCTATGACTAAGTTTTCTTGAAAATAATTAGTATGGAAATCAGCTTTATAACCAGTATTGATAAATCCTTCTTGGTCATCAAATAAATCATCTCTACAATCATCTGTAAAAATGTGTTCAGTCAATAAAACGCCATTTACAAACACTTTACATCCTAAAGTAATATTAATAGAACTCCCGAGAGCTATAGGATGAACACCTATCCCGAACTTCTTATCTTTAGAACTTACCTGATATTTACAATGGATTACAAGGTCATTGTAGTCATAATCACCAACCTCACTATCTTCAAAAGCAATTGTTTGCCACATCTGAGCTGAACCAGCTTTAGGATCTGTACCTTCGATATAACTAACAGTAAGCCCCCCATCAGATTTCACTACAGGATTAAGATTCTTTGGAATCCAAATAGAAGTAGGCTCAGCAGCTACACAAAGTGTGTCAGCTCCATACGTAACATAAGTTGTATATCCCGCTTTAGTAGGGACATCATAAGCGACATGCGTAGTCAATCTCTCTGTAGTACCAGGATCTACGGGAGAGACTGGTTCAACAGGTATCCTCACACAAGATAATGTAAGAACAAAACCCAATATCATCACAAACTGTTTCATAACATTCTCCTTAATTTATTTATTTATCATTCTATCTCAACCAGTTGCAAATTAATATAAAATAATTAACATCAACAACTTATTAAGATATTATTTTATTCCTCATCGATCCAAATTTCGAAAAATAGGGAATGATAGGCAGGTATACCCGAATTACCAGTCATGTTTCCAGATGTCCCATAGCCCAAGTCATACCAAAAGAAACCTATCGCCTTTTCCCCATAATTCATTCTACTTATCATGTTAGAGAACCCCTTAACAGTAGAATTTTGTTCAGCCGCCTCACTCGGATCTTCATAATATGTATAATCCATAGCTTTATAAGTAGATGAAGATTTGAAAATTCTATATTTCTTCGCTGTATCTGCAATGTTTGTATCAAAAACCTTACCATCTAAAAACCTTCCTATATACCTTACATTGACAACTGCATTAGCTGCTATTGTGTCATCATCCTCTTCATGCGCTTCTATTTTCTTAAAATAGAGGCCATACTTAACTGAATCCATTCCTCCATAATACTGATTTGAGTAATTTTCGAGTTTATCAATTTGATACTCTTCAATATCATCTACAATGTCTTTTACAGCAATATCGTAGATTTTCACCTCTTCACCAGTGGCAGCTACTGGTAAACCAGTCTTACTATCGTATGACATGGGTGGGATAATAGCAGTAGTCCTTCCCCCTACTCTCGTCATTTTTATCATCTCCTCTAAAGCAGGATTAAATCGCTTCTCACCAATAACCCATATATGCTCTCCATAGTAGTTACTGTTTGAGTAGGTACCTAACATCTTAGATATATCTTCATAAGTGGTATTAATATATGTACCTGAAAGTGATTTTGTAGAATACCTTATAAAGAAAAAAGAAGTATCAACATATTTAGCTCCACTCCCCTCCTCGCGATCTATTATATAAAAACCAGGTTCAGTTGGAGTCACCCCTGGATAATTGAGATCAAGATACGCCTGCAAGATTCTATCTTGAACAGACTTGTCTGACTCCGTTTTATCCACAGCGCAACTAATCAAAAACGAGAAGCCTATCAAAAGGGCAAATATCTTATTTAAAAAATTAATCATCATATTATTACACGTTCAATCTATTTAACTATTTTTTCTATCCATACTTCGTAAGCAAGGGCCGACAGCTTAGGTATATTATACAATTTAGAATTATTATACCCATGCTTAGCTGAGAACAAAATAATAGCATGTTCTCCCTCTTTCATGCCTAAAAATCCATTATAAAGTCCATCAATAACTCTTTTTTTATCAAGTTTTATCCTTCTTGCAGTGTAATCTTGGTTTGTAAGGACAAACGAAGAAGACTCTGCTATAAGCTTTACATTCGTATCAAACAGAGAGGAGGGTTGGTTTGTAAACACATACCCTGCATAATAAAAATACACTGAATCTCCCTCTTCTACAATAACATCTGTAACTTCAGTCTGTTCCACAATCACCCTAACGACTCCATTATTTCTAACCACCTCTTTATCAGAGAATTTTGAAGCTATATACGAATCTATATTTGCCTCCTGACTCACAATCGTAGCCTCTTGGTCAGATTTGGAACAGCTTGATAAAAGAACTACAAACGCCAAAAATAGTGTAATTTTTTTCATATTTAAACATTTTTGCAAATCTTATGCCTATTAATATAATTTCTAATACTTTTCTCAAAATATTCAGACACTTCACAAAATGGGATAAACAGTTTTCCACCTGATGCGTTTTTATGTCCGCCACCGTTGAAGAATTCTCTAGAGAGTTCATTAACAGAGAAATCTCCCACTGACCTAAGAGAGACCCTTACCATATCACTCCTTTCAGTAAAGAGTGCAGAAACCTCTATCCCTTTTATCTGCAAAGGAAGGTTCACAAATCCCTCTGAGTCACCAGGGCGGAAATTAAATTTCTCCTGCAAATCCAACGACAAGAGTATATAGGCGGCATTCGAATCCTCGTCAACAAAAAGAGCTTCAGATAGCAACTCGCCCATAAGTCTCATTCTATCAACTGTATAGCAACTAAAGACATTCCGATTTAATTGTTGCAAATCGACACCTCGTTCCACTAAAACTGATGCCATCTTAAAGGTCGAAGGGAATAATGAATTGGAAAAATTGTTAGTATCTGTAATCAATCCCGTTGCCAATGAAATCAGTACCTGTTTTGGTATTTTGAAAGGGTTCCCGCCAACCGTGCTATGTCCCATTATTATCCAAAATAAAATTTCACAAGCCGATGAATAATTTGCAAAAGAGATTGTCAAATCAAATTCTTCGCTTTTAGGACACAAATGGTGATCAATTAGTATTTTCTTCGCGCTACTTGCATAAAGAGAATCTGCCATAGTGTCAGTTCGTGACAACGAATTTAAGTCTATGCAAACTATTGTATCAAAGGACGATAGGTCGTCTTTTGAATAAATATTTACAATATTATCCTCATTAAGAAAATCTAAATAGAATGGATATTTATCTGGTAAGAATATAGTAGAATTTACCCCTAACTGTGTCAAAAAGTGCGAGAGTGCGGTAACACTCCCAACGGAGTCTCCATCAGGGTTATGATGACCAACAATTGCAACATTAGAGCTCTCATTAAGTAATTTTTCAAATTTATCAATTAACAATTTCATCCAAAAATGATTCTTTTATTCCTGCAAATTTAAAAATATATTGCAAGTCCTAATTATTATTTTTACTTTTGTGGAACTAATTGTTAATAGAAATATCAATAAATTTAAAAATATGAAAATAATAACTAAGGTATTGACTTTTTTCGTCTTCCCCGTAATTATCGTTGGATTGGCCTTTTTAATCTATCGTAGCATCGCAGCTCCTGAACAGTTTAAAAAAGAAAAAGAACATAGAACATCCATTGCAACTAAAAGATTAGTTAGCATACGAACACTCCAAGTATCATTCAAGTCAAAGTATGGTCACTACTCAAGTACTATTGATTCA
>CAZSLC010000028.1:0-22730 GCA_964607675.1 uncultured Muribaculaceae bacterium | reverse complement strand
TAAAAATGAGATTTTTTTTAAAAAACATAAAGGAGCTTGTAGGTGTAAGAGAAAAGAGACTTAAGCCTTTGTGTGGAGAGGAGTTATCTAAACTTGAGACCATAAAGGAAGCATATCTTATTGCAGATAAGGGTACCATTATTGATTTTGGAGAGATGTCAGAGCTCGTCATTGATGGAGATTCTGCCCAGTTAAAAGCTATTGAAGAGAGTGCAGATGAAGTGGTTGATTGTTCTGGTAAAATGGTCCTTCCTGCGTTTTGTGATTCACATACCCACTTGGTTTATGCTGGTAGTAGAGAGATAGAGTTTATGGATAAGATCAGAGGATTATCTTATCAAGAGATAGCAAAGAGGGGAGGAGGAATTCTCAATTCGGTAGAACTTCTTCATAATACCACTCAATGTCAACTATTTGAACAGGCAAAAGAGAGGGCTGAAGAGATTATCCAATTTGGAACAGGGGCTGTTGAGATAAAAAGCGGTTACGGACTCACCCTTGAGGATGAGATGAAAATGTTGAGGGTTGCAAAGGAGATTGAGGAGTCCACACCATTGGCAGTTAAGAAGACATTTCTTGGGGCTCATGCGGTACCAGCGAGGTACAAAGGCAATAAAGATGGATATGTGGATGAGATAGTAAAAGAAATGATCCCTGCAATAGCAAAAGAGGGACTTGCCGAATATGTTGACATATTTGTGGAAGAGGGTTTCTTCACTGTTGAAGACGCCGTACGTATTTTTGAACAGGGAGCCAAATATTCATTGCGTCCCAAGGTGCATGCCAACCAAATGAGCTTTTCTGGAGGGGTACAAGTAGGGGTAAGATATAATGCTATTTCGGTAGATCACCTTGAGTTTACTGGAGAGGCCGAATTTAAGGCACTCAAAGAGGGCAACACAATTGCAACACTCCTTCCAGGGGCGACATTTTTCCTTGAAATGGAGTTTGCGCCAGCGCGGAAGATGGTGGAATATGATCTTCCAATTGCAATTGCTTCCAATTATAACCCCGGTTCTTGTCCTTGCGGTGATATGAAGTTTATGATGGCTCTTGCCTATTTGAAAATGAAACTCTTACCAGAGGAGGTACTCAATGCTGCCACCCTTAATGGGGCTTTTGCAATGGGGTTTGGTGAGGAGTTGGGATCAATTACTATTGGTAAGAGGGCAAATCTTATAATTACTAAGAAGATTCCCTCATATCAATTTATCCCTTATGCGTTTTCAACTCCATTTGTGGATAGAATTATTTTAAGTAACAAATAAAACAATTATTATGATACAAAAACTTATTGAATGTGTTCCAAACTTTAGTGAGGGACGTAATCCTGAAGTAATAAAGCAAATTACTAATGTTATTGAGGAGGTAGAAGGGGTGAAGCTTCTTGACGTTGATCCTGGTGCTGCGACCAATAGAACAGTTGTTACATTTGTCGGAGAACCTCAAAATGTCCTTGAGGCTGCTTTTAGGGCGATTAAAAAAGCCACAGAAGTGATTGATATGCGACATCACCATGGAGAGCACCCTCGATTTGGTGCTACTGATGTGTGCCCACTTATCCCTATATCAGGTGTAACTATGGAAGAGTGTGCGGAGTATGCTCACATACTTGGAAAGAGAGTAGGAGAGGAAATAGGTGTACCTGTTTATTGTTATGAAAGTGCAGCTCTCTCTCCCGAGAGGAAGAACCTTGCTACCTGTCGTGCTGGTGAGTATGAAGGACTTTCTAAAAAATTGGCAGATCCAAATTGGAAACCAGATTTTGGTCCAGCATGTTTCAATGACTTCGTTGCAGGATCTGGAGCTACAGCTATTGGGGCGAGAGATTTCTTAGTTGCAATTAATTTCAATCTAAATACCACCTCTACTCGTCGTGCCACCTCTGTAGCGTATGATGTGAGGGAGAAAGGTCGTAAGAAGAGAGAGGGTGACCCAATCACTGGAAAAGTTGTAAAAGATGAAAATGGGAAAGATGTTTGGGTACCAGGTACATTAAAAGGATGTAAGGCAATAGGATGGTTTATAAAGGAGTATGGTATTGCACAAATATCGATGAATGTGACAAACATCTCTATCACCCCTGTGCATGTTGCATTTGATGAGGTGGTGGATAAAGCACATAAACGCGGATTAAGAGTTACTGGATCTGAGATTGTTGGACTTATACCCAAAAAAGTACTTATAGATGCAGGTAAACACTACCTTAAACTACAACAACGCTCTTGTGGTATTTCAGATGAAGAGATCATCAAAATAGCAATTAAATCTATGGGGCTCGATGATCTTGCGCCATTTAATCCTAAAGAAAAGGTGATCGAATATCTACTTGAAGACAAAAATGCCAATAAACTTATTGATTTGACTTGTAAAGGATTTGCAGACGAGACTGCATCTGAGTCACCAGCTCCAGGGGGTGGATCTATTTCAGCATATATGGGAGCACTTGGAGCCTCTTTAGGGACAATGGTTGCAAACCTTTCATCTCACAAAAAAGGATGGGACTCGAGATGCGGATTCTTTTCCGACTGGGCTGAAAAAGGTCAGGAACTTATAAAAGAGCTCCTTTTCTTGGTTGATGAAGATACAAACTCTTTCAATAAGATCATGGATGCTTTTTCATTGCCAAAAGGAAGTGATCAAGAGAAAGCAGCAAGAGTGACAGCAATTCAAGATGCTACCCTTTATGCAATCAATGTGCCTCTTCGTACTATGAAAGTAGCTTTTAAGGTATTTGAAATAGTTGAGGCTATGACATTGGAAGGCAATCCCAATTCAGTAACAGATGCAGGCGTTGGTGCTTTATCAGCGAGAGCAGCAGTTCAAGGGGCATTCCTCAACGTTAAAATAAATGCAGCATCATTGAAGGATAGAGAGACAGCGGAAAAATTGGTTGCACAAGCAGCGCAGATTGCGGCAAAAGCAGATGAAAAGGAGGCTGAAATAATTAAAATAGTAAATGAAAAAATAGGTTAAGAATTCAATATACTCTTAACTTGTTCAGCATAACCCTTTGAGACAGGGATGGATTTAATCGAATCGTGATCCATATCGATAAAAATACCATCCTTCTCTTTTTTTATTACCCTGATTTTTTGAGAATTGATGATATAAGAGCGGTGGCAACGTATTAAAGGACTGTCGGCAAAGGTCTCTTCAATAGTTTTCAATTTGCATCTAAGCATATAACTCTTCACATCTCCTTGGCTGAGGTAAAACACCTGAATATAGTTATCTTGGGATTCGATATAGTAGAGATTATCAAGTTTTATTGATAATTTGACATTGCCGTTATTGTCGGTAAGATTGATGAGTTCTCCATTTTTTACTGTCTCTTCACTATCCGAAACGGCATCTTTGTAATTGAGTAAACGCAATGTCTTATTTGCATAATTGACAGAACCATATATTGCTGCGATAGTGTATGGAATCAAAAGTACTATCGAAACTACAATTAAAGCCTTAGGAAAAATCTCAGATACAGAGTAATTTGTCCCTTCGATTACATAACAAGTGACATATGTGTAGAGAAGAGTGATCACAAAGACCTCGGCGAGTGACCATAGTACATAACCGCCCCATGTAAGTGGCATTGTCAACCTCGATTGGTACATAATAATTCTACTTAAAATAAGTATGACAGTTGCAAGTGTGATAAAGCCAAGTGTCAAGAAGAAAACGAGCGATCTGCTTAGTTCAAACCACGTAGTCGTAGATATTGGACTGTAGATGTTGAGATATACTATAGAGAATAGAACAGTGAATACAATAGTCCCCATTAACTGATTCTTCTCAACTAAATATGAAGGGATATGTTTCATTAGCCACTTATTTTCTTTTTTCACCACAAAAGTAATCAAATTCGCCACATTTACCCACCTGTCGCCACTAAAATTTTATCTCCTCTTTTGAAGGTGCGAGATTTGCACACATCAAAAAAGTATTTATTACAATATAAATTATGAAAATAATAGGAACAGGCAGTGCCCATCCGGCACTCACAGTTACTAATGAAATGCTCGAAACATTCTTAGATACTAATAATGAGTGGATTGAGAGTAGGACTGGGATAAAGCAGCGTCAAATTATCTCATCAGAGAAATTGGAGGATCTTGCGGCCAATGCGGCAGAGAATGCACTCAAAGATGCTTCTGTGAGGGCAGAAGACCTTGACTTCATCATTTGCTCAAACGTGGTCAATGAGTACATTACTCCTGCATTAAGTTGCATCGTTCAAGGAAGAATAGGGGCAACGTGTCCATGTATAGATCTTAATGGAGCTTGTGCAGGGTTTATATATGCACTCGATATTGCCGAGGGGTACCTTATGAGGAAGAATATCAATAAAATATTGATTCTATGTGCCGAAGAGCCAACGAGAATGGTTGATTGGACAAAGCGTGATGCAAGTGTCCTATTTGGGGATGGTGCTGGAGCAGTGGTGATCACAAAAGGTGACAATCTGAAAGCAATCAGACTAACTACCACAAGTAAGCCAGAATCCCTTTTTCAGCAAAGGAAACTTGAATATACACCATTTACAGATAAGCATGAACCCAGTGGCCCTTTAGTAATGAATGGTCAAGATGTTTTTAAAATGGCTGTCTCTGCATCCTTGAAAGATATTCTAAAAGTAGTTAAGGAGAGTAATCTTTCAACTGAAGATGTTCAACACTATTTGTTGCATCAAGCCAATATAAGAATTATTGACACCATCAGGAGTGGGTTGAAACTCGATAAAGAGAGATTTCATCATAACATTGAAAAATATGGAAATACATCATCGGCAAGCATTCCCATCTTGCTTGATGAATTAAACAAAGCTAATATTCTTAAAGAGGGAGATAATTTAGTATTCAGTGCATTTGGTGCAGGTTTCACCACAGGAGCATGTTTACTAAGTTGGACAAATATTAAAAACTAAGAAAATGAATAATAAAATTTGCAAATTACTAAATATTAAATATCCAATATTCCAAGGTGGAATGGCATGGGTATCTGAATCAAGTCTGGCATCTGCTGTTTCAAATGGAGGAGGCCTTGGTATCATCTCATGTATTAATGCTGGTGCAGATGTAGTAAGAGAAGAAATTAGAAAATGTAAATCTCTAACAAACAACCCCTTTGGTGTTAATATAATGTTGATGAGCCCCCTTGCAGATGAAATTGCACAAATGGTAATTGATGAAAAAGTACCTATTGTCACCACTGGAGCTGGAATGCCATCAAAATATATGGATGCATGGTTGAATGCAGGTATTAAAGTTATCCCCGTCGTAGCAGCATCGGCAATTGCCCAAAGGGTAGAGAGAATCGGGGCATCAGCTGTGATTGCAGAGGGGGGAGAGTCAGGTGGTCATATTGGGGAGTTAAATACAATGGCACTTGTGCCGCAAGTATGTGATGCAGTGAGTATTCCAGTTATTGCTGCTGGAGGGATAGCAGATGGCAGGGGGATGGCAGCGGCCATTATGTTAGGTGCTTGTGGAGTACAATGTGGAACAAGATTTCTCTCTGCAAAAGAGTGTATCATCCATGAGAACTATAAAAAGAAAATATTGTCAGCCAGAGACTCAGATACAATAGTTACAGGGAAATCTTTGGGGCATCCTGTGAGATCGCTCAAATCACCATTTTCAAGAAAATTTGCAGAAATGGAGAAAGATCCCAATCAGACCCCTGAATCAATTATGGAATATGGAACAGGCTCTTTGAGAAAGGCGGTAAAAGAGGGGGATGAGAAGATGGGTAGCTTCATGGCTGGGCAGAGTGTCGGTATGGTCAATAAGGAGCAAAATGCTGCAGAGATAATTGAAGAAATGATGTTACAGGCAACAGAAATAATAAGAAAGAATCAAATATGGATAGAAGAGTAGTTATTACTGGAATGGGGGCAATCACCCCTGTTGGAAATAATATTGATACATTTTGGAATAATATAATAAATGGAGTTTGTGGGATAGATAGAATCAAGAATTTTAATGCTGATGAGCTATATGTTAAAATTGCTGGTGAGGTGAAGGAGTTTAATCCTTCGGAACATGGGATGCCCTCCAATGCTGCCAAAAAAAATGACAGATATGCCCTTTTTGCAATGGCTGCAGCAAACGAGGCCATGACAATGAGTGGATTAGAAAGAAATGGAGAGCTGATTATTCCATCAGAAAGATTAGGGGTATATATCGGATCAGGTATAGGTGGGATGCATACATTTGTTAATGAGACAACTAAATTAGTGAAGGAGGGACATCAGTGGATTTCTCCACTTTTCATCCCCATGATGATTTCTAATATTGCCTCTGGAAATGTTGCTATAGCTCACAATGCTACTGGAGTCTGTCTCCCTGTTGTGACCGCTTGTGCTACTGGCACACACTCTATTGGAGAGGCTTATCGTGCTATCAAGCATGGATATGCAGATGCTATCATTGCTGGAGGAGCTGAAGCCACTGTTAACCCTTTGGCTATAAGTGGTTTTGCAAATAGCAAGGCACTTTCAAGATCTGAGGATCCATTAAATGCCTCTTTACCGTTTGACATTAGAAGGCAAGGATTTGTGATAGCAGAGGGTGCAGGCGTTATTGTTCTTGAGGAGTATGAACAAGCTAAAATGAGGGGGGCGAGAATATTTGCCGAGGTGTGTGGCTATGGAAATACATGTGATGCTTATCACTATACAGCACCCAGACCTGATGGATCTTGCGCCGCAAGGGCATTTAAACAAGCTCTTGACGAAGGAGGATATACCTCAAAAGATATACTTCATATCAATGCTCATGGGACAGGGACGCCTCTAAATGATAAATCAGAGACTGCTGCCATTAAATTGGCTATGGGTGAAGAGCAAGCACGTAAAGTGGCAATCTGTTCTACAAAATCTATGACTGGGCATATGCTTGGAGCAGCAGGTGGAGTAGAGATTATAGCAGCTGCATTGGCACTTGAAGAGGGTATTGTTCCTCCAACAATAGGTCTTAAGGAATCTGATCCAGAGTGTGATTTGGATTATACTCCACTAAAAGCACGAAAATTAAATTTAACAATGGCATTGTCGTCATCACTAGGCTTTGGCGGACATAATGCTTGTGTTGCACTTAGAAAAATATAATTATGAACAAAGAAGAAATTAAGCAATTTTTACCCCATCGTGAGCCGATGTTATTAGTCGAAGAAATGTATATGGATGGTGATAAAATAGTACATGGAAAATATAATGTAAAAGGTGATGAGTTTTTTCTCCAAGGTCATTTTCCAGGACATCCTGTTGTGCCAGGGGTTATTTTATGTGAAATAATGGGACAATGCTCCTCAATGTTGGTAAAAGATGAATTGTCCCAAGGACGCACCCCTTTTTTTACAGGCATAGATAAGACAAGATTTAAAAACTCGGTATATCCAGGAGATGTAGTAGAGGTGGAGGCAAAAATCACAAACAACAGAGGGATGTTGTATTTTATTAATGCCACGGCATCAGTAAATGGTAAATTATGCGTAGAGTCTCTCCTTTCATTTGCATTAATTGATAATACTAAACTATAATAATATGTTAAAAGGGAAAGTAGCACTTATTACAGGTGCAGCGAGAGGAATTGGTAAGGCGATATCTGTAAAACTCGCATCACAAGGGGCAGATATTGCATTCACAGATCTAAATCAAGATGATTTATTCAACGAAACAGTTGAACAGATAAAAGCAATGGGGGTAAGATGTATCGGTTACACCTCAAATGCTGCCAACCACGAAGAGACGAAGCAAGTGGTAGAACAAATAGTAAAAGATTTCGGAAGGATTGACATATTGGTCAACAACGCTGGTATCACAAAAGATGGTTTGTTGATGAGGATGAGTGAAGCGCAGTGGGATGCAGTTTTAACTGTCAATCTCAAATCGGCATTTAATTTTTCTCAAGCAGTTCTTTCTATAATGAGTAAACAAAGGGTTGGTTCTATTATAAATATCTCCTCGATTGTGGGAGTAACTGGAAATGCAGGACAATGCAACTATTCTGCTTCAAAAGCGGGGATGATAGGTCTTGCAAAATCTATTGCAAAAGAGATGGGGGCAAGAGGAATAAGAGCCAATGCCATAGCTCCAGGATTTATAGAGACAAAAATGACTCAAGCTTTGCCTCAAGAGGTACGTGATGAGTGGATGAAAAAAATTCCTCTCAGGAGGGGTGGTACTCCTGAAGATATTGCTAATATTGCTTTATTTCTCTCATCTGATTTATCAAGTTATGTCACAGGTCAAGTGATTGTGTGTGATGGAGGTATGATTGGATAATTATATTTGTTAACATTATAAATGAAAACAGGGTGGTTACTTGTGTAATCACCCTGTTTAAATAATATATAGTCAGATAAGTTTTAGTATCCTGGATTCTGTTGAGCTGCGATAGGTGGGTTAGCATCCAATTCTGATTTTGCAATAGGGAGTATTGTTTTGTAGAAATCACGTGTAACGGTTTTATCCCTATGTGTGATAGCAACTGCAGGTTGAATCATCTCGTCATTCAATTCGATAGTTTGATTAAGACGCATCATATCAAAGAATCTATGACCTTCAGCAAATAGCTCTTTGCTTCTTTCGTCAAGAATCATTTTAATATTGATATTTGCATCGGTAGCATCTGCTAACCCAGATCTTTTACGAATAGCATTAAGATAGTTAGCAGCTTTAGCTTTATCTGTTGCAAGAGCTGCTTCTGCAGCTATTAGATATACTTCAGAAAGGCGTATAACTTTGATGTTTACCGATGTAGCAGCAGATTTGCCATCTCCAGTGAGTTCTGTGCTTCCGCAATATTTATAGCAGGCTCCAAATCTTGTATCAGAGATTTCATCGTATGACATGACACCCCAGCGAACATCAGAGGTGCTCTCTCCCAATCTTGCAAGGAAATAATCACTTGCCATAAACCATCCCATGGCTTTAGTTGATCCGTGTGCGTAGCGTCTTAACATAAACCCAAGAGAAGATGTACCAAGGTCACCTTCATTAGGATACATTGCAATTTCAAAAATTGATTCATTCCCAAATTGGCTTTCCCAAGACTCAACCCACTCTTCAGGTTTGTATAGAGAGTAAACCCCTGAGTTGATAACATCTTCTGCAGCTGCAAGTGCGGATGCATGATTATCCATATATAGATATACCCTTGCTTGCATAGTCTTGTTGACATATTTATTGACATATCCATTTTGTCTTGATGTAGATAGTTGATCTTCAGATTCTTTAAGGTCTTTGATGATTTGGTTATAGACCTCTTCAACAGATGCCCTTGTGAGCTGGTCGGATGCATCAAGAGGTTCAAGAGCCAAAGGAACGCCATAAGATGATTTGTCCATATTGTATGGCTTGCCATATAATCTTACAAGGTCGAAATAGACGATTGCCCTTAATGTTTTGGCTTGTGCCAAATATGCAAGCATAGTACTACTTGCATCCTCCATCCCTTCAACCGATTTGATCAATGTATTTATTTGTAGTATAACGTCATACATCTGTGACCAGAAGCCTGAATAGCTATTTGAGGTGGCGGAGTGGTTGAATGTGTAGAACGAATCGTAACCCCTTCCTTGAGATGTAATGCCTAAATCTCCCCCTTTTGCATCAGCATAGAGAATAAAATTCCTTCCATAGTAAGCACCTGAAGACATTCTTCTCATAATACCATTCATGAATACTTGAGCATCATTTTCGTCTTGGATGGCAGTAGAGGCGTCACCTTGATTGCTCGGAGGAATATCGAGAAATCCTTTGCAGGAAGTAATAATTGCTACTGCGCAAAAAATATAGAGTATAATATTAATCTTTTTCATATTATTCGCAATTAATAGTTAAAATGTAAATTCTAAACCGAATGTGTATGTCTTACCGAGAGGAAGTTCCCATCCTCTTGTACCGTATTCGTTAACTTCAGGGTCGTACTCTTTATGAGCGGCAAATGTAAGAAGATTGGTTCCGCTGAAATATACTCTAAGATTAGCAACTTTAATTTTGCTTAACATAGCTTTGGGGAATGAATATGAAAGTGAAACATTCTTTAGTCTTAAGAATGAGGCATTGTTCATGTGACGACTACTCTTTTGGTTAACATCTTCCATGTCAATAGCTATACGTTGAGGGTAGTATGCAGAGGTGTTCTCTGGTGTCCAACGATTGTCATAACAATATTGTGACATGATCCTTTCCCAATAATAACCATCATCATTGACATCTCTACCAACAGCGTTATAAGTGTATCCGCCAATTTTGTAAATGAAATTCAAGCCCAATGTGATCCCTTTCCAAGTTACATCGGTATTGATACCACCAAATAATTTGGGTTGGGCATTACCTAAAATAATCTCATTACTCTTCGTGTAATCGTAGGTTGCACCTCTCCCTTCATATACGAAATCTCCTTTTGAAGGATCTTTTTCGTCATTTACAAACCACACATTTTTACCAGTTGCATCTTCGGTGCCAGCCCACTCTCTTCCATAGAAAGAAAGGGTGTTTTCACCTTCTCTGTAGATGTATTTTGCCCTTGCGTCACCTCCTGTAGGATCATACCATATAATATCGTGTTGACCATAGAGTTTTGTAATCTTCGATTCAACCCAAGAAGCGGTGATGCCTAAATTCCATTTTACATCTTTAGTTCTGATAATTTCTCCGCCGAGTTCAACTTCAATACCTTTATTGTTCATTTCTCCCACATTTTTAAGGGTAGAGCTGAAACCTGTTATTTCTGAGATAGGAACGCTTTGAAGCAAATTTTTAGAGTCTCTGTTGAAAAACTCAACTGTACCATATAATCTTTGGTCGAAGAACCCGAATTCAAGAGCGACGTTGGTAGTGTAGTTGGTTTCCCAAGAAAGATTGGCATCAGCAATAGTTCCTATTCCACCACCTGGCATTTCCATATATTTAGAACCATATGATGCAAGTGAACGCCATCCATAGTTACTTGGAGGAAGTGTTCCATTGACACCAAAAGATGCTCTTAAACGCAAGTTACTGATGGCTTTTGCATTTTCCATCCACCTCTCTTGCGAAATTCTCCAAGATCCAGCCACTGACCAGAAATTGCCCCATCGAGTGTTGATTCCAAGTTTTGAAGAACCATCACGACGGAAAGAGGCTGATAGATAATACTTATTATCATAATTGTATTCAGCACGTGATAGGATAGATAGCATAGAGTTGCCCCAGTAGTAACCAGCAGCATCTGTCTTACCTGCAGTAGATACTACTTTTAATGAAGAAGATGGCATATTTGAACCTGAGGAACGTTGAAATTCGCTATGATTTTTCTCTGCTTCAAAACCTACTAAAATACCAAGGGTATGCTTTTGTGCATATGTTTGATTATAGTTGATAGTTGTTGAAGAAACAAGTTTGTTGTAGTTGGTAGCAATATTGTGAACACTTGCTACTGCATTACCATTTTCATCCTCTTCGGCATTGTAGTGTTTTGCACTAAAATATAAATAATCAAGTACTTGTGTATTGTCGTATGAGAAAATAGACTTAACATTTAAGACTGGAAGAATATTTATGGTTAAAGTTTCATTTGCGGTAAGTTTGAGTGTCTTTGAGGAGTTCTCCCACTCGTTGTTGTAATACAACGGGTTGTATGCATAACTTCCGTAGCGTTTGGTATAGTCTTCACCTGTCTTGTAGTCAGTTGGCCAATAAAGCCCCCAAAGAAGGTTACGAGTTTGAAGGAAGTAGTTGTCTCCAAGGCTTCTTGTATCGTTAAATCCTTTTTTGGTTGTCCTTGCTATATTAACATTTGTTGAAAACTCAATGAGTTTCCCAACTTTTTGTGATACATACACTCTACCAGCAATACGACCAAAATCGTTACTGATACTGCGTCCGTCCTCTTTTGTATATGATAGAGAAGTATAGTAGTTGGTCATGTCATTGGCTCCACTTACAGAAATGTCATAAGTTTGATATACAGCAGTTCTAAGTAGTGCCTTTTCCCAATCGAAATATTTGCCTTCACGGTTCTCTTTTCCATCGGTCATACCATGAATCTTAAGGGATTTGACGGTGTTGTCGTCAGCAGTGAAACTATAACCATGTTTGTTGAATCTTTTGTTCAATTGCTTTAGGGCTGTGCTGCTTGCATCTGCATCTGTGTCGCCGTCAAGTTTACCAGCATTCCAGAAGTTTTCGTAGTAAAGTTCAACTTGTTGTTCTGTAGATGCTGCATCGAAGTTGGTTGTGGCAAAGGATGGAGTCATCCCAACAGAAGCCTTAAATGAGATTTGAGGCTTTCCGTTTTTACCTCTTTTTGTGGTAATCATAATTACACCGTTTGCTGCTCTTGATCCATATAGTGAAGAGGCAGCGGCATCTTTCAACACTGTGATAGATTCGATGTCGGATGGATTAAGGGTGCTCATCACATTGTTTGATGTGTACAAATAATCACCCATTTGACCTGTACTTCCTGAAATAGCAGGAACACCATCAATGACATATAGAGGCTCATTTGATGCATTCATTGAGCCAATCCCACGGATACGAATAGAAGATGTAGATCCAGCTTGTCCTGAAGTGGTCGTGATTTGCATACCTGCTACCTTGCCTTGTAGTGCTTGTTCAAATGATACATTTGGTGCATCTTGGATGGCTTGATTTTTTACAACAGAAGCAGCTCCAGTGAATGTCCCTTTTTTGGCTGTACCGTATGCGACCATAATCACTTCATCGAGTGCTACAGCATCTGGTTGTAGTACAACATCAATAGAGACTCTTCCATTAACAGGCACCTCGACAGTGTTGAAGCCTATAAATGAAAAAATAAGGACTCCATCTTTAGGCACATTTGCCAGTTGATAGTGTCCTGAATCATCAGTAGATGCTCCGGTTGTAGTCCCTTTTACGAATACATTAGCAAATGGGATAACCGTACCATCTTCGGAAGAAGTAATCTTCCCGTACACGGTTACCGTGTTTTGCGCAATAGCTGCAAATGATATGATAGCAGCCAACGCAAAAAGAATAGTTTTCTTCATAGATTGATAAATTGGTAGTTAAATAATAGTTTTAATTAGGATAGTTTTATTTCTCCATAACTCTTCAAAGTTAAGAAAAAAAAGCCAAATTCATTATAGAATCTGGCTTTTTTGAAAATAAAATAAGTGTTATTGTGCTAGGCGTTTGTACGATTCGTAGCGCAATTTGGCAAACTCCTGAGTCTTTGCAAATAATTCATTTGCTTCGTTAGGGAATGTTTTAATCAAAGAGCTATATCTAACTTCACCCTTGATGAAATCTTGGAATTTGTCCCATGCAGGTTCTTTGCTATCGAGAGTAAATGGATTTTTGCCCTCTTCAGCAAGGACTGGGTTAAATCTGTATAGATGCCAATATCCACATTCAACTGCCAATTTCTCTTCCATTTGGCTCTTGCCCATGCCATTTTTCAAACCATGGTTGATACAAGGAGCGTATGCAATGATAAGAGATGGGCCGTTATATGCTTCAGCTTCTTTGATGACATTTAGATATTGAGCAGGGCTTGCACCCATAGCCACTTGTGCAACATATACATACCCATAACTCATAGCCATCATTCCGAGGTCTTTCTTGCGAACTCTCTTTCCTGAAGTTGCAAATTTAGCAACGGCTCCAGCAGGGGTTGATTTTGACGATTGACCACCTGTATTTGAATATACTTCAGTATCAAGAACCAATACATTTACATTTTCACCTGAAGCAAGTACGTGATCAAGTCCACCATATCCAATATCGTATGACCAACCATCACCACCGATAATCCATTGACTGCGAGCGTTGATGAAGTCTTTGTATTCTAATATTTGTTTACAAATATCACAGCCGCATTCTTCCATAAGGGGAACAAGCTTGTCTGCTACTTCACGGGTAATAGTAGAATCGTTTCTATTTTCAAGCCATTGAGTAAATAGAGCCTTCATTTCTGAAGAGCATTTTGTACATTCTAGTCCTTCTTTCATGAGTCTGCCGATGGTGTCGCGGAGTCTTTCAGTACCCACTTTCATTCCAAGTCCAAATTCGGCGTTATCTTCGAACAATGAGTTTGCCCAAGCTGGACCACGACCATTTTTGTCTGATGTATAAGGAGATGCAGGGAATGAACCACTATATATTGACGAACAACCAGTGGCGTTAGCTACCATCATTCTGTCTCCAAATAGTTGAGAAATGGCTTTAATATATGGTGTCTCACCGCATCCTGCACAAGCACCTGAGAATTCAAATAGTGGTTGAGCAAATTGGGAGTTCTTGAGATTTTGATTTTTTGGTGCAACGGTGTCTTTATATCCTACAGAGTTATGCATATAATCAAATACAGGTTGTTGACCCACTTGAGATTCAAGGTGTTTCATTACAAGAGCTTTGTTCTTAGCAGGACAAACATCTGCACAGTTGCCACACCCTGTACAATCAAGAGGTGAGATTTGCATTGTGAAGTTATACTCTTTGAATGCAGCATTCCCTTGTGTTTTTTTGGCTCCTGCAGGGGCTTTCTTAAACTCTTCTTCTGTTGATAGGAAAGGACGAATAGCTGCGTGAGGACATACGAAAGCACATTGGTTACATTGGATACAATTTTCAGGAATCCATTCAGGGACACTCACTGCGATGCCACGTTTTTCGAAAGCTGCTGTGCCAGAAGGAATCTGTCCATCTGCATACTCATCTTTGAAGGCACTGACAGGGATATCATTACCCATTTGGGCATTTACTACATCTGCAACATTGCGAACCCATTCGGGAGCAAGACGATCAAAGTTAGCAGAACGGAATTTAGAGTGAACATTGTTCCATGAAGTGGGGATTTCTACTGCTACATATTCAGCACCTCTATCAACGGCAGCATAGTTCATCTTGATAATATTTTCACCTTTCTTACCGTAGCTCTTGTCGATTGCTTTTTTCATCAATGCCACTGCTTGTTCGTAAGGGATAATATTAGTAATCTTGAAGAAGGCTGATTGAAGAATGGTGTTTGTTCTGTTGCCGAGACCAATCTCTTCTGCAATCTTTGTTGCATTGATGATGTACATCTTGAGGTTGTTTTTAGCAATTATTTCTTTAACATGGTCAGGGATTCTTTCGAGGGTGTCTTCAATAGACCATAAGCTGTTAAGTAGGAATGTACCATTTTTCTTAATGCCCCTTAATACATCGTATTTGCTTAAGTATGAATTGACGTGGCAAGCAACGAAGTCTGGAGTAGAAACGAGGTATGGGGAGGTGATAGGTTGATCTCCGAATCTCAAGTGAGAACAAGTGTACCCACCTGATTTCTTTGAGTCGTAGTCGAAGTATCCTTGGCAATATTTATTGGTGTTGTCACCGATGATTTTAATTGTGTTTTTATTTGCCCCCACAGTACCATCTGAACCAAGTCCGTAGAACTTGCATTCGTAAGTTCCTTTTTTAGCAAGAGAGATCTCTTCCCCAGTAGGGAGCGATTTGAATGTGACGTCATCAACGATACCAATGGTGAAATCAGACTTAGGTTGTTTCATCTTCAAATTTTCAAATACGGCCATTATTTGGGCAGGACTTGTGTCTTTTGAAGAGAGGCCATAACGACCACCAACGATAAGTGGTGAGTCTTCTCCTAATTGTGCGAGGGTAGATTTAATATCAAGATATAGAGGTTCTCCAACTGATCCTGGCTCTTTTGTCCGGTCAAGAACGGCAATTCTCTTAACACTCTTAGGAAGGACTCTCAAGAAATATTTAGCAGAGAAAGGTCTATATAGACGGACGATTAGAACACCCACTTTTTCCCCTTCTGAATTCAATTTGTCAACTACCTCTGAGACAGTTTCACAAACGGAACCCATTGCAATAATAATATTTTTGGCATTTGGATCTCCATAATAATCGAATGGGAGGTAATGGCGACCTGTAAGTTCTCCAATTTCACCCATATAGCGAGCCACGATATCAGGAACCGCATCATAGAATGAGTTTGAAGCCTCACGAGCTTGGAAATAGACGTCAGGGTTTTGGGCTGTCCCTTTGGTCACTGGTTTGTTGGGATTAAGAGCTCTTGAACGGAAACGAGCAAGTGCTTTTTCGCTAATCATTCCTTTTATGGCGTCAGAATCTAACACCTCAATTTTTTGTATCTCATGTGAGGTGCGGAATCCGTCGAAGAAGTGAACAAATGGAACACTTGATTTGATAGCAGATAGGTGAGCCACTGCGCCGAGATCCATAGCTTCTTGAACGCTTGTAGAGGCAAGAAGAGCAAAACCTGTTTGTCTTGCTGCCATTACGTCTGAGTGATCTCCAAATATTGATAGAGCCTGAGCAGCCAATGCTCTTGCAGAAACATGGAATACAGCTGGAAGAAGTTCTCCAGAAATTTTGTACATATTAGGGATCATTAGAAGCAAGCCTTGAGAAGCGGTAAATGTGGTGGTAAGTGTACCAGCTTGAAGTGATCCGTGAACAGCACCAGCCGCCCCACCTTCACTTTGCATCTCAGTAACCTTTACAGTTTCTCCAAACAGATTCTTTTTTCCAAAAGCAGCCCACTCATCAACAAGTTCTGCCATAGTTGATGAAGGGGTAATAGGGTAAATTGCGGCGTGCTCACTAAACAGATACGCAACATGCGCAGCGGCATAGTTACCGTCGCAAGTAATAAATGTCTTTTCCTTAGCCATTATTATATTAATTAAAGTTAAATATTAAAATTTTTTCAAGATAAAGTCTGCAAATGTAGATAAAAAAAACAACTTATCCATTTGGAAGGGCCTTTTTAATCAACCCTTGGAGGACATTCCCTGGACCTAACTCAAAATACTCTGTAGCACCATCCCCACTCATGTTTAATACAGTTTGAGTCCACCTTACAGGGGAGGTCAATTGCATAAGAAGATTCTTTTTAATCTCTTCAGGAGAAGTGTGGGGAAGAGCATCGATATTTTGGTAAATGGGGCAAATAGGGGATGCGATATTTGTGGTTTCAATTGCTTTGCCAAGCTCAATGCGGGCTGGCTCCATTAGTGGAGAGTGAAATGCCCCACCAACTGGGAGAATTATCGCCCTTTTGGCTCCCTTCTCTTTAAGCATGGCACAGGCCTTTTCAACAGCCCCTACAGATCCAGAAATAACAAGCTGTCCTGGGCTGTTATAATTGGCAGGTACAACAATGTCATCAATTGAGGAGCAAACCTCTTCAACGACGTAATCATCTAAACCGAGGATAGCTGCCATTGTGGATGGTTGTGCTTCACATGCTTTTTGCATTGCTGATGCACGGGCAGAAACTAACTTGAGTCCATCTTCAAAACTCATTGCATTTGCAGCAACGAGAGCAGAAAACTCCCCAAGTGAGTGACCTGCAACCATATCGGGTTTAAAACTATCTCCAAGGGTAATTGCACTTATAACCGAATGGAGAAATACTGCAGGTTGTGTTACTTTTGTCTGTTTAAGAGAGTCACTATCCCCCTCAAACATAATATCTGTAATTTTAAAACCAAGAATGTCGTTTGCTCTTTCAAAAAGTATTTTTGCCTCTGAAGATGAGTCATATAAATCTTTTCCCATCCCTGTAAATTGGGCTCCCTGACCGGGAAATACGTATGCTTTCATATAAGCTGAAATATTTTAGTTATAACTCACAAATATAATCTTTTTATTTATATTAAAAATTAAGCAGTATTTGCATGATTTTTGTGTTTATATTAATAAAATGTAATATTTATTTTAAAATTAGAATTATATGAAACATATCGCTTTAGTACTATTATCAGTGCTTCTATCAGTAAGCGTTTTTGCTGATGAATATGAGATAAAAAGAGAGCTTGATGAATCTCTTAGAAACACAAATATCGCTATAAATAAAATATCTGAAGCAGAAAAAATTATCAGCGATAACTATCTGAAAAAAGACTTAGTGCTTCTCAATGAAGTGGCTATAGAGTTGTATAACAGATGCTTCGAACTTGTTAACTACATGGATGAAGCTAAAATGAGATTGGAAGATGCTGCAGGTGCGGCAGTAGGATACGAGAAAATTTTGATGGCATGTAGCAGAGCCAACGAATCATTAGTAAAGGCAAGAAAATATTTAGATGATGTAACGCACTATTTGAGGTATCTTCGTGATGAAAAGAAATTGAATGAGGCCTCACAAACGATGTTAAGGGTAAAAATGAATACTGAAGAGTGCAGATCACTTTTGAATAGGACAGCTATGCAAATTAGAAATGCAGATGCATTTTTAGAAGTTTAAATCTTCTTAGTGGTTGAGTAAAGTACTCTCGGGGGGAGCACAACGAACCCCTTTAGATACACTTCTATTGGGGTTTTGCTTTTTTAGGGTTAAGAATTGTGCCTAAATTGTGCCTATTTTTAGAATATGCATAAAAAAAAGTCCTACCCCTAAATAAAGGTGATAGGACGGAAAAAAACTCTATGCAAAGATAATAAATAATTTGTATAAATACCATAACTGCCTAAAAATCTGAAACTTTTCTTTGTATATTGTCCCTCTCCATGATAATCCATTCCTAAAACCTCCTCAAATACTCCTAAAACCTATTTAAATGCCCTATAATCAATAAATTAACCCCTATTAGTATTATCTATCATTTTTACAAAAAAAGTAGCTGTAATCGTCAGTAATTTGTAATAATTTAAGAGTTTATTTTAAAAACATGGTGGAGGTTTAAAGGTTTAAGGTTTAAGAGGCTATTTTCTGGCTTTAATAGCCCTCTGTGGGGGTTTTTGGGTGTTTACGTTGTAAACCTCTGATTAAAAAAAAAAAACCCTATGCATTTTTACAAAGGGTTTAAAAATTAATCTTCCGAACATACTTCCTTTCTTTTCATTGTCGGGGAGGAGCCCCCGATCCAATTTCGGGGGTAAAATAACTCCTCCCTTGTTGGTTGGTTATCGGCGTAAACAAAATTATGGAGGTTAAAGCATTCAAACCCTAATCTGTTCTCTGCTTTTCTAAATCTAATGTAGTGGTCCCTCAGATCTGCTAACAAATAATAATAATCCTCCTGTTCGGCCGTTAGGTATACCTCTCCATATTCGGTTGTTATTTTCTCGAGTTCATCGGCGTTGAAAAAACAGCGGTCACCCTGCATAAGGAGTTGCGGTATCTGAATACCTTTGCTTTTAATATTTTTGATTTCGGTTGTTATTTTAGCCGTATTCGCCCCTAATTTAGTGGATAGTCGCAAAAACACTGCATTTTCCGCTTCTACTAATTCTCGAGGCATAAAGACGTTTTTCTTTGTCTTCAATTTGTCCATAACCTCGAGGTAACCTATCGGTGAGCTAATTAGCGTGTTAATAGTTGTCAAGTCATGAGGGATACCCTCGTGCGTCAAAAAGGGCAACAGCTCGGTGTTAATCCTCTCTATGAGGAAGGTGAGCTCACTTTGTGCGTCGTTTTTTTTCTCCTGTAAAAATATTTTTTTTCTTGCCATATTAATTATTTTTTTCAAGTTTTTCAACCTCTTCGTCGGTTAGAATGGATCGGGTAGTTGTCTTGCAAATCTCGTTAGAAAGTCCTTTTTCTGCTGCATATTCCTGTGCTGTTATTGTTTCAAAAGTCTGTGATGGTAAGTGACATCGCTTATATTCACCCGTTTTTGCCCTTAAAAATGCATAATCACTATTGATAAACTCCGCTCTCCCGTCTCGCATATAAGACGTGAGTTCGAATTCCCTCCAGTCGGCAATAGGGACTTCTTGGTATTTAATATTTGCCCCCCTGCTTCTCATTATAAATACCCTGTCTTCGGGCGTGATGCTGACATCCATCCCTTTAAAATTCAAGTAATGTTCTTTTGTCCTCCTCACAATGAGGGGTGCCACTTCTGCACTACTTAATAGTGTAGAAAAATCATAATCATCTAAATTTACCATTTTGTTTTGTTTTTAAATTTCAAATTTTTTTTCATATTTTTTAATAGCGTTATGGACCGCCTGCGGGGTGATATTAAGTGCGTCTGAAAGTACACTTTGGCTAACGGGAGCCATTCCAGAGAATTCTTTGTAAACTAAATATATAAGTTCCTGTCGTCCTATCCTCATGCCATTAGTCACGTGTGAGTGAATTATATCGTTTACTTTTTCTGCGGTGTGGCGAAAGTAACCCATTGCCATATCTGCTATGGTCATCGCTTTCATGGATATCTCCTTGATTTCAACTCGGGGAAAGTGCATGAGCAGCTCACTTATGATAGCCCACCGCAGCACGTGGATCTGCAGCTTGGAGAGTATAGTGGCCTCATAAGCAGAGGCATTACGCTTATCTGCTTGACACAAATTATAATACGTTTCATATGCTGTGTGGGCCTCATCATCCAATCGGATCGTCTTACTATCGATTCGCATCAGTTGGTTGATATAGTTTTCCCATTGTGTCGTGATATGGGTTGGGATCGTACTATTTATATAATCTGCAATTTCGTATTCATCGTTCCAAATCCATAACCACCTCTGAATGAACCCACTATCAGTGAAAGAGCTGTTCGAGAATACTTTGGCAAGTATCTCGGGTTGGATAGTACCTAATATGCCCATGTAGGGGCGTGTAATTAGTAGCGGATCATCGTTTTTCCTGCTGATTATTATGTCGTTTGAGTCGAATATGGATAACATCTGTGCCATCTCTCCGCTTTTATTGTAACGTCCAAAGTCTTGGATCATTCCTGCCAGTTCATCTCGGTAGATACCTATCCCATTACTATTAGTAGCGAGTAACTGGTTGCGAGCTTCGGGCGTTGTGTCTGCCGCAAGTATCTGATTACATATGGGTTTTTGGCCTTCTTGGCCGCCATTGCGCCACGATTTCATCTCGTCCTTGTATAGTTGATAATTGTACGAATCTATCCCTCTGAGGGGCGCAAGTAGCCGATTTATGGGTTCAGACTTATTAGTCCCCGACGGGGCTACAATCCCCATCCATAGCATAGGGTAATTGGTGTATTTACCATCGTCGAGTTTTATTTTCTTACCAAGAGCAAATGCTACACTCTGATATATCCCTGCTACAATGAATTCCTCGGGGCAAGCGTAAGTCTTAGAATAAGAGCTAATTAATCTCCTCAATTCATCAGAAAATAAAGTATTATTTAATACCATTTTGAGTTTTTTTTCGGTTAAATTATATGTATTTTTTTCTCGCTATTATCGAATTTTCTACTTCAGTCGGGTCGAATAAGACTCGCCGCCCTATGTGGTACGGGGTTAGTAATCCCTTATTGATGTACGAATGTAGCGTTGGTAGGCTAATGTGTAGCATATCGGCCACTTCTCGCCTCGTGAGTTTAGTTCGTTTCTTTTCCTCGCTAACTGGCTTTATTTCAGCTATTTTAGCTATTATTTTTTCGCTGATTTCGTCAGAAACCTTCTCGATAAGGACATCCATTGCGTTTGAAAGATTAAATTGCATACTCTTTTCCTCCATTATTTCAATAAACTTTTGGAATTATTTCCACTACAAAGTAAAATAAAATAAAATTAAATACCAAATAAAAAATTAATCTAACTATTTGATTATTAGTTCAATTAAACAAACATTTAATGTATCACTTTATATAATTATATTAAATAGAAATCAGTTAATCTCGCTTCTATGTATCTGTGGAGGGGTTTTTAATTTACATTATATATTATAATGTAAACACGAAAAAAGCACCCTAAAAAGTGCTTAAAAAATTAAAAATAAATTTGAGGATAAAGTATTAAAAATTTAATTGTACCCTGTTAAGGGGGGGGGTACCCCTACCTCTGAGGTTGTGGAATTTTTCACCTTTTTTGGCTGTATCTATCAGATTATTAACTATTTAGACTAATAACAACCCACAACCTCACAACCTCTACTAATTTTTTAAAAAATTAATTAAAATAATCGTATTTAGAGGCTATTTTTTCTGCGACTTGTAGAGCGTTTGCTTTTATGTATTTTTCTAACGTTTTAGGGCTGCTGTGCCCTGTTATTTGCATTATATCGTATATCTCCATACCATCCAAATACATTAGAGTTGCGCCTGTCCTGCGTGCCGTATGGGTGTGAATTAGGCTATATTTTGGGAGTGATTCTTTATTAGGTCTACCTCCTTTGGTTGTGATTATTTCTACTTGTTCTGTTAGTCCTGCTACCTCCCCTACCTTTTTTATATATTCGTTTATTTTTTGATCCTGCATATGGGGCACCTTAAAATCATACTTTCTGAGAATTTCTAATAACTCTGATTTAACTGGGATTATTACTTCTTTTTTAGTTTTTTGTTGGATAATACGGATTGTGTAGATAGTTTTTTCTACTATTTTATCATCTACTATTACCTTTATCGTTGAGGTTTTTATACTATCTTTATTGATGTGGTTGTAATCTGATACCCTTTGCGCTGTATATACCCCAATTAGAAATATATCCCTTGCCACTGCATAGCATTTATCTAATTTAGATAGATCTGCTGCCATTATAGCATCTAAATCTTTTTTGGTTAAATAGATACTATCCACCTCAACCTTAGAGGCTTTAAAAGTTTTATCTTGAAATTTAAAGTTAGTGTGTAATTCCTCCGATAATGCTGCTTGCATTATAGTTTTAATATCTTTAAATACTTTGCCGATTGTATTTACAGAATAGTCCTGCTGCCTCAAATAAGCACTAAAATCATTATAAAATTCTAAATCAATATCATTAAAATCTAAAACTTTCTTTTTATCTCTTTGATAT
>CAZSLC010000027.1:0-24738 GCA_964607675.1 uncultured Muribaculaceae bacterium | reverse complement strand
GCGGTGAGGGGGGGATTCGAACCCCCGGAGCCGTTACCAGCTCGGCAGTTTAGCAAACTGCTGGTTTAAGCCACTCACCCACCTCACCTTAAATGGACTGCAAATGTAAAACACAAATGGGAATTAGCCAAATAAAATTGATAGTTACAACAATTATTTAGCTATGTTCTCCCTCATATCTGTGTCTGCTTGTATGTTTTTAATTTTGTAGTAATCCATAATGCCGAGATTGCCAGAACGGAAGGCATCTGCCATTGCAAGTGGAATCTCTTTTTCAGCCTCAATTACTTTGGCACGGGCCTCTTGTGCCTTTGCTTTCATCTCTTGTTCAAGTGCTACTGCCATTGCTCTTTTCTCTTCTGCTCTTGCTTGCGCTATGTTTTTGTCGGCATTGGCTTGATCAATTTGAAGTACTGCTCCAATATTTTTCCCTATATCTATGTCTGCAATATCGATGGAGAGTATTTCAAATGCGGTCCCTGCATCAAGACCTTTTCCAAGTACTACCTTTGATATTGAATCAGGATTTTCAAGAACCTGTTTGTGTGATTCTGCAGAACCTATACTTGATACAATTCCTTCACCAACACGTGCTAAAACCGTTTCTTCTCCTGCTCCACCTACCAACTGTTTGATGTTTGCGCGAACGGTTACCCTTGCTTTGGCAATTAACTGTATCCCATCTTTTGCAACAGCTGTTACTGGTGGGGTATTAATTACTTTAGGGTTGACGGACATTTGGACCGCTTCGAAGACATCCCTACCAGCTAGGTCGATGGCGGCTGCCATTTTAAAATCGAGGTTGATGTTTGCTTTATCTGCTGAGATGAGTGCATTAACCACATTTGGGACATTTCCTTTGGCAAGGTAGTGTGCTTCAAGGGCATTTGCATCCAATTTAAGACCTGCTTTGGTCCCTGTAACCATGGCCATTACGATGGTGCTTGGCGGTACTTTCCTCCAGCGCATAAGGACGAGTTGAATAAGAGAGATTCTTACTCCAGATATGAGTGCTTGGAACCATAATGTCACTGGGAAGAACCATAAAAGGATAACTAAGCCAACTATTGATACAGCTATCCAGATAAAAAGAATTGTAATTTCGTTCATATTTTCTAATTAATTGATTTGACATAAATTTTATTGTCGTCAATTCTGACGATTTCTATCATGTTATTAGGGGCAATAAGGCCTTCTAAGGTTGTTACCTCTAATATCAGATCACAGATTTTTGCTTTTCCCATAGGATTTAATCTTGTAATGGTGGTACCTTTCATTCCAACTGTCAATCCCTTTTCTAATGGATTTGTATCTATCTTACTATCAATATTTGTGCTTAGACTTATTTTTTTCCATGTTTTTGAGCGTAAAGCAAAGATTGTGAAAAGAACAATTAATATTATGTTTATCGCTATTGTTATTATCCCTGCTGTTTGTCCATACTGTGTGAATGCAATGTAACAAGAGGCGGTCAGGGAACAAAGACCTAAAAGACCTGTTATGAAGATTCCTGGTATTAGAACTAGCTCAGCGATGATTAGCAGTAATCCAACGATGATTAATGTTATTATTAGTGCCATAATATTTTATTTAACAATTTGTTCTATTGTAATATCTTTTACTCCAAGATCTGATAATATCTTTTTTAAATATTCAGATTCACTCTTTTCTGTAAATGGACCAATGATATATATTACTTTATTATTGACTACGGATCTGGCGATATCTTTATCAGAGGCACCCCTAATTGCGGTTATTATAGATTCTGGCAATCCGTCTTGGTAGCCTCCTATTATTACTTGCTGGGTCGATACAGTGCTTGTTTCCAGTGATTTAGCCGTTTTAATAGATATGGATTTGCCATTGTTGTATGCGACAATATAAGAATTTGGAAATCCCATAGATTTAACTTTTTTAAGATTTGATAGGGCTTCAGAATGTTTCTTAAATAATCCAACATTGTATAAATACTTTCCCGATGGTTGCTTTTTCTCAAAAACAGGGCTCAATCCTTTTAAATATCTTATATGTGCTTTATTTGCCACTACAAAAAGTTGAATCTGATATATTAAACCTTTTGAAAGTGTATCGTTGTCCATTATTTTTGCCCTTTCAAGAATTTGAAATGAGTAGTCTATTACTGGTTTTGGTTCCTCAATTGTAATATTACTATTTAGTGAGTATTCCGTTTTTTCAAATTTAAAAGATACTTTGTTTTGATCATTTTTTATGGCATTTTTTTCAGGTTCCTCGTAAACAGGTATAATACCCTGTTTTAAAAAAGTCAATTCTGCCTCTTGAACCCTTTTCTTAGTATTATTGAGTTGAATCTTTAAATCTGATGATTGTTTTTCAAGATCTGTTATAATCCCAACTAAAAATGCCCTATCTTCTTCATTCTCAGTTGAATTATATAATTCTCTATTTTCTTTCTGTTTGTTGAAGAGAATATCTAGTTCTTTTTGCTGTTTTTTCATTTCTGTGACAAGGATAGAGTAATTACTATTACCGTTCTTATCATCATGGATTATTTCATTCAGCCCTAATTCCTTTTGTTTCGTGAAACTATCAATAATTTTAAAGGAAGAAATATTTTTTATGATGGATAAATCTTTTAAGGACTTTTTAATTGTTGTGGGGGCATATTTCGTTACGACTAATCTTATAGAGTCTTTATTGCACTCCCTGTTTGTCCCTATTATTGAGTAAAAACCATCTGGTGTATTCATGTAGAAGATATCGTCTTCTGTAGAAGAATATGGAAAGCCCAGATTTTCAGGTGTTCCCCAATCATTTTTCTCATCATCCCAGCGAGATACATATAAATCATACCCACCCATACCGTAGTGTCCGTTCGAAGCAAAAAACAATTCTTTACCATTTGAACTAATCATTGGGAAGATTTCATCACCTGTTGAGGTAATTAAATCATTCAAAAGAGTTGGAACTGACCAAATTTGGTTGTTAATTAAAAATGATTGATATAGGTTCCAAGATCCTTTTTCATCGGGAGCGGAATATATAATTTTTGTAGAGTTGTCAGGAAGCAAAACTGCACTATAAAAAGGATGGTCTTTGCCATTTGTAAATGGTGATGGGGATTTTAGCCATGAATTTTTGATGTATGGTATATATGTGTAAAAATCTTTTACAGAAAATGTACTGTCAGTTATTATTTCAGGGGTTGATGAATATTGTAAAAGATTGATTCCATTTTCACACTGAAGTATTTTTTCTCTTGCAGTTATGATTGAAATTGAATCAGTTGAAGAAGATAGAATGCTTTTATACACCTCTATTGCTTTTCTAAATTGGTAATTTTTATGTAATTCATCTGCATGAAAAAAAGCATCTTTATCTTGGGGAAAAGATAATGTATATACTAAAAAAAGTATAGACGATAATAGTAATTTCTTAAAAAGGACCATAACGAAATAAAAAATGTTAACAAAAATACTAAATACTTTATATATTAGAAAAAAATAGTACTTTTGTACCCTTATTTTTCACTGACTTATACAATTTTAAAATAACAAATATGCAAAGTAAAGGAGCCATTCGATTTGTGGCAATTCTGTTAGCGTTAGCTTGTCTGTATCAATTATCATTTACAGCAGTAACAATGATTCAGGAGAAAAATGCTGAAAAGTATGCTGAAAAAGCAGTACTCCTTGAGCAACAATTGCCATCATTTTCACAAATTTCAGAAATGAATCAAGCTTTTTATCTTGATTCTATTAGAAAAGAAAAAACAAGGTATTATACCGATTCCATCTCTTCAGAAAAAGTCTATTTAGGCTTTACTGCAAAAGAAGTGAAAGAAAAAGAGCTTAATCTTGGTCTTGACCTTAAAGGTGGGATGAACGTTATGCTTCAAGTTGAGTTGGGTGATTTGATTAAAGCATTATCAGATAACAATTCATCTCCTCTATTTGCAGAAGCATTGGAATTGGCGAAGAAAAATGAAGTAGATTCTCGTCAAGATTTTATTACTCTTTTTGAAGCTGCATGGAATGAAGTTGCTCCAGGCCAGAGATTATCACAAATATTTGGAACGTATGAAATGCGTGAGAAGATCAAACCTGAAAGTACAAATGAAGAGGTTATTAAAGTTATCCGCGCTGAAGCAGAAAGTGCTATTTCAAACTCATTTAATGTGTTAAGAAATCGTATTGACCGTTTTGGAGTAACATCTCCAAATATTCAAAAAATAGGCAATAGTGGCCGTATCCTTGTTGAACTTCCAGGTGTAAAAGAGCCTGAGCGTGTTAGGAAACTTCTACAAGGGACAGCATCGTTGGAGTTTTGGCCTACTTATGAGAATACAGAGATCTTTGGTTATTTACAAGAGGCAAACAACATAGTAAAAGAGTATTTAGCATCGTCAGAGTCTGATAATGAAAGTGTGATATCTGATACTCTTTCTGTAAATAACGAGAATAAAAAAGATGGAGCAGAGGATCTATTATCACAAGTTTCTAAAAACGATAGTCTAAGTACTGATGAAATTAATTTCTCAAAAAATAATCCTTTATTTTACATCTTAAATCCACATACATATCAAGGCCAAGTTGCACCTGGTCCTATTATTGGGATTGCCCACTATAAAGATACGGCAAAGGTTAATTCATATTTGAGAATCCCTCAAGTAAGGGCACTGTTCCCTGCAGACCTCACCCCAATGTGGAGTGTGAAACCCTCACAAGAACTTAAGAGTGATTCATATTTTGAATTAATTGCAATTAAAACTAATACACAGGATGGTAAGGCTCCTCTTGATGGAGGTGCTGTGACAGATGCTCGTATGGAATATGGTGGTGCTAATGGTGCAGCACCAGAGGTTGGAATGACAATGAATGCAGAGGGTGCGAGAGTTTGGGCGAGAATGACTGCTGACAATATTGGAAAGAGTATAGCAATTGTGTTGGATGGGATGGTTTATTCTTATCCGAGGGTAAATCAAGAAATCACAGGTGGAAGATCTGCAATCTCTGGTAATTTTACTATTGAAGAGGCAGAAGACCTTGCAAATGTCCTTAAATCTGGTAAACTTCCTGCTCCTGCAAAAATAGTTCAAGAACAAGTGGTGGGTCCTTCTCTCGGTAGCGAGTCTATCCGTTCAGGTATGATTTCATTTATCATAGCTTTTGTTCTTGTTCTTTTATATATGTTAGTGTTCTATCGTGGAGCTGGTGTTGCTGCTAACGCTGCCCTCTTGTGCAACGTTGTATTTTTGTTCGGTGCGCTTGTTTCCTTTGGTGCAGTTCTTACCCTACCTGGTATTGCTGGTCTTGTATTGACATTGGGAATGGCTGTGGACGCAAACGTTATTATTTATGAAAGAATTAAAGAGGAGCTAAGGGCAGGTAAAGCACTACGCCTTGCTATCTCAGATGGTTATAAAAATGCTTATTCTGCCATCATTGATGGTAACTTGACAACAATCATTACAGGTGTTGTTCTATTTATCTTCGGTTCTGGTCCTGTACAAGGTTTTGCAACTACTCTTGTTGTTGGTATAATCACTTCAATGCTTACTTCAATTTTTATTACTCGTTTGATTTTTGAAGCAAGATTAAGTGGAAACAGAAAAATATCATTTGATACTAAATTAACAAGACATTTCCTACAAGATACAAAAATTGATTTTCTTTCGATGCGTAAATGGTCTTATATCATTTCTGGAGCATTATGTGCAATTTGTTTAGTATTTATATTTACAAAAGGATTTACTTATGGTGTTGATTTTACAGGTGGTAGAACATATGTCGTAAGATTTGACACCAATGTTACTGCTGAGCAAGTGAGAGAGGCCACAATGAATGAATTCAATGAGACAGTTGAGGTTAAGCAATTTGGTGGTGGAAGTCAAATGAAAATTACTACCAAATATATGATTGAAGATCAATCAACTGAAACTGATGTTATTGTTGATGGTAAATTGTATAATGCTTTGAAAGGGTTCTATAATAAGGAAATGAGTTTTGATGAATTTACATCAACAATTGATAATCCTAATGGTATCATCAGTTCTGACAAAGTGGGTGCTACTATTGCGAATGACATTAAGAGAGATGCTGTTATTGCAGTTATCATTTCATTGTTTGCAATCTTCTTGTATATAGCTTTGAGATTCAGAAGTTGGACCTGGGGATTTGGCGGTGTAGTTGCATTGATGCACGACGCCTTAATTACCATCGGATTCTTCTCAATATTTACTGGTGTGTTACCATTCAGTTTGGATATCGACCAAACATTTATAGCTGCTATTTTAACAATTATTGGTTATTCTATAAATGACAACGTTGTAATATTTGACCGTATTAGAGAGAATAAAGTTCTATATCCTAAACGTGAATTGGGGATAAACATCAACGAAGCGCTTAATAGTACTTTATCAAGAACTGTTAATACTTCAGGTACCACTTTGGTTGTTATGCTTGCAATCGCTATCTTCGGAGGTGAAGTTGTTAGAGGGCTATCTGTTGCTCTTGTTGTTGGAGTTATCTTTGGTTCATATTCATCAGTGTTTATTGGTACACCACTTATGTATGATTTAAATCTTAGAAAAAATAAAAAATCACTAAACAAATAATAATATGGAACTACCTTTTGCTGAATCCTTTAAAATAAAAGTCGTAGAGACAATAAAGAAAAGCACTAGAGAAGAACGAGAAAGATGGATTAAGGAAGCACATTACAATCTCTTTAGCCTTAAAAGTGATTATGTTTTCATAGATTTACTTACAGACTCTGGTACGGGAGCGATGAGTGATAAACAGTGGGCAGCTATCATGGAAGGTGACGAGAGTTATGCGGGAGCGAGATCTTACTATTCATTAAAAAATGCTATTGAAGATATAACTGGATTCAAATATTTCCTCCCTACTCACCAAGGAAGAGCTGCTGAAAATGTATTGTTTTCTTCTATAATAAAGCAGGGAGATATAGTTCCAGGAAATTCTCATTTTGACACCACTAAGGGCCATATAGAATTTAGAAAAGCCCATGCTATAGATTGCACCATTGAAGATGCAAAGGACACAGAACTAGAGATACCTTTTAAAGGCAATATGGATTTAGGAAAATTAGAAGATGTCCTTAAAAAATATCCTGCAGAAAAAATACCTTGCATTGTCGTTACAGTTACTAATAATACTGCTGGTGGTCAGCCAGTATCAATGGAAAATGTAAAGGGTGTAGCTGCCTTAGCGAAGAAGTACGGCGTAAAAGTAATGTTCGATTCCGCTAGATTTGCAGAAAACGCATATTTTATTAAGACGAGAGAGAAAGGCTATAGTAATAAATCGATAAGAGAAATTGCTAAAGAGATGTTTTCATATGGCGATTTTATGACTATGTCATCGAAAAAAGATGCTATTGTGAACATGGGTGGTTTTGTTGGATTTAGAAACGAAAAAGATTGGCATGCTGCGCAGATGTTTAACATCATGTATGAAGGTTTTATTACCTATGGAGGAATGTCTGGTAGGGATATGAATGCGCTTGCCCAAGGTCTATACGAAGGAACAGAATTCGAATATCTTGAGACACGTATTAATCAAGTTGCTTATTTAGGTAAAAAACTTGATGAATATGGAATCCCATATCAAAGGCCCTCAGGTGGACATGCTATTTTTATTGATGCAAAAAAAGTTTTGACTAAAGTGCCTAAAGAAGAATTTATAGCACAAACATTAGGTATTGAACTATACATAGAGGCAGGTATCAGAGGTGTTGAAATAGGTGCCTTATTAGCAGATAGGGACCCAGATACCCGTGAAAATAGATATCCTAAATTAGAGCTATTACGTCTTGCAATTCCTAGAAGAGTATATACTAATAATCACATGGACTATATAGCGGCCGCTCTGAAAAATGTATATGATAGGAGGGATAGTATTACTTCTGGGTATAAAATTGCTAAAGAACTCCCTATTATGCGTCACTTTACTGTAGAACTCGATAAGGCATAATTTTTTGTTGGAAAACAATAAACTGATAGAAAAAATCTTCAAGATTAACAATCATAGAGAATTCTTAGATTGTTGCTTGGAGGTTTTTCTTTTTCAATATAACAATTGCATACCATACAGAAAATATGTAGATGCTCTTAATGTGTCGCCTACTCAAGTAAATTCATTAGAAAGGATACCATTTTTACCAATAAGGGCATTTAGAGATTTTGATGTTGTCTCTTTTGACAACTCGAAGGATTTAAAAAGAGTTTTATTTGAAAGTAGTGCAACTACTGGCATGGTGAGATCAAGGCATATAATTAAAGATATTTCTATTTACGAAAGAAGTTTCACCAATGGTTTTGAGAGAATATATGGGAAACCTTCGGAAAGCGTTATTTTAGCCCTTTTGCCATCCTATCTTGAAAGAGAGGACTCATCACTTGTTTACATGATGAATTCTTTGATAAACGCCACAGAAAAGCAGGAGAGCGGATTCTATTTATATAATCATCAAGAGTTGTATGATCTCATTATCTCGTTACAACAAAAAAAAGAAAAAACGATATTGTTTGGGGTGACCTTTGCTTTACTTGATTTTATTAGATCATATTCAATACCAAATAATAATGATTGGGATTTTACAGTTATCGAAACTGGAGGAATGAAGGGAAAAGGAGAAGAAATTGAGAGGGATAAATTACATGAAATATTGTCAAATAGACTGGGAACAAATAAAATACATTCAGAGTATGGAATGTGTGAACTTTTATCTCAAGCATATTCCACATCCAGAGGTCTTTTTACCACTCCTCCTTGGATGAAAATTCTAATTAGGCAACTTAGGGATCCATTCTCTTTAGAAATAAATGATAAGAAAGGGATTCTCTCAATAATAGATTTAGCAAATCTTTATTCATGCTCATTTATTGAGACAGAAGACGTAGGTAGGAACTTCAATGATGGTTTGTTTTCTGTGGATGGAAGGATCTATGATGCTGACAGAAGAGGTTGTAATATGCTATTAGAGTAAAAATTACCAATTATCAATAATCTTTGTCAAAGATTTTATCGCATCTACTTTATTAATCCCCAATTTTTTAAATTCATTTTTGGGCGTAACTATTTCGAATATTTCAATAATTTGATTGGCTATTTCTTCTGATCTAACACTATATTCGATGATATATGTTACTGTATACCCATTTTTCTTTGATTTTGATATTTTTTCCTTGGTTCGTACTGTGTTTGATTTTAGAGAAATTTTATGAGCAATCTTATTAAAATTGAAATTTGAATTTGGAAAATATGCATCAGTCCAAGCTAAAAATATCTTCTCATTCTCTCTAATCATGGCTTTTCTTGAGTTGATCATTGCTTCTTGTTTTGCCTCCATGAGGGAAAAACTACTAGCACTACTCTTTATTTTTATGGGGAAAGCGTAGCATTCAACTAAATTGAATAATAAAAATATAGCTAATGTTAAAAGATTCTTCATTGTAGTGAAGATATTAATTCACTCATTTTGTCCTTAATTTCATTAGCTGCCTCGTTTGCTCCGCCATTATTTAATATATCAACAACGTAATCGTATAAAGCGTAATTGTTCTCAAAATCCTTTTTTGATAAAAAGCCACCTCTGTATGGTTGGATGAAATATTTAATAGATTCGATTGTTTCCTTAGCAAATCTATTTGCGAGGTCAATTCCTTTTTCTTTAGCTCCAGACCTAAGATATAATTCAACAGCTTGGATTACCATGTATTCATTTAAAGAGTATAGTATTGATGAATTAAGTGGGAAATTCTTATCGGGAACGACCTCTTGCATCTTATCGAGTATCTCTACGGCTTTCTCTTTCTTGCCACTATTTGATAATTTAAGAGCTGTTTCAACAAAGATACTCCTTAGGTTCATAGTGCCATTGAGCGTTAAAAGGTTTTGATAATCTATGTGAATTGTAGTATCATAAAAACTATCCCATTTAAAAGTATTCATTATTTTTTCATACATTGAATCTTCATCAATTTGGCCTATTTCTCCTATTTTTGTAGTACTTTTTATAGGTACAAATTTATAAGATAACCCTTCAAATTGTAAGTAACTTTTTAGCCCAATATTTAGGTCACCGCCCTGAGAAACAAAATAAATAGGCCTATCCCAATTATATGTAGAGAGTATATCTAAAAGAATTAATTCAGTTTTATTGATATCTTCAGTCTTTTCAGGTATTTCTAAGATTACAGTGTCAACGATTTTATCATAATCTTTTTGTGCAACAATTCCATATTTTATGACGTTTTCCTTGTTTACTGGGATAGCTAATTTGTTTGATGGTAAATATCTGTGACCCTCTATTTTTGCCCTTGGATCAGAAGATTTGAAGAAGGAAATAGCATCTTTGAGTAGAATAGGACTGTCAAAACGATTTATTACATAGGTAAAGTCATTTGTCCCGAATAAATAATCCTTTCTTGGTATGGTGACCTCAATCGGAGCTGCGTCATATTGTTGGCACTGGATTTGATCTATGTACCAATCCATTGCAAGCAAAGATGTATTAACAATTCTAGTATCTAACCTAACCCCTTCCACCTCTTGAATATACCATATTGGGAAGGTGTCATTATCTCCATGTGTTACAAGTATAGCATTTTCATCAAGTGTACTGAGATAATTGTATGCCAAATCTCTTGAAGTATATCTTCCACTTCTGTCGTGGTCATCCCAGTTTTCACAAGCCATCAAAACAGGAACTGATAATAATAATATCGAAATTGTAGCAGCTGATATGGATTGTATTGATTCTTTCTTAGGTATATATTTACTTATGTATTGTTGAATAGCAATGGCTGCTAGGCCAATCCAAATTGAAAAAACATAGAAAGAGCCAGCATAGGCATAGTCTCTCTCTCTAACTTGATTTGGTGTTTGATTTAGATAAAGGACAATAGCTATTCCTGTTAAGAAAAATAGGAGCATAGTTATCCACCAGTTGCGCTTATCTTTTTGCAATTGATAGAATAATCCAATTAGACCGAGGAGCAGTGGGAGCATGTAGTAGTGATTCTTTGCCTTATTGTTTACAATATAGTCAGGACCTTCACTTTGATCACCAAGTCTTGCCCTATCAATAAAGCCTATTCCAGATTCCCAGTTTCCTTTAGTAGGATCTGCCGAAGTTGCATGAATGTCATTTTGTCTTCCAGCAAAATTCCACATAAAATACCTAAAATACATCCAATTAAGCTGATAATCAAAGAAAAATGCCAAGTTGTCTTTGAACAGAGGCATCTTGTATCTGCCATTTGAAATAGTTTTCCCTCGCTCTTGTGTATATAATTGATAGAAATCAATATGGTCGGGGTATCTACTCCACATTCTTGGAAAAAACATTTTTCCTTCGGAAGGGAATTTAATGTCAACCTGAGAAGGGGTCTTAAAATATTGTCCATCTAAAGGTGTGTAGTAATTGGGATAAACATATTCTTTTGGAATTGAGGCATATGATTCACCATAAATGAGAGGTCGGCTCCCATATTGTTCCCTATTTAGATATCTAACTAAAGTGAATGGATTGTCTGGTTGGTACTCATTAGTTGGGGTGTTTGCGGATGAACGAATTATAATAACAGCAAAAGAAGAGTAGCCAATAACAATCATAGTGAATGACAATATTGCTGTAAATAGAAAAGCTTTCTTCTTTTTGTATAAAATATATAAGGCAGCAAAACACGATATAAGTAGTAGAAGCATGAAGAATACGACTCCTGAGTTAAAAGGTAACTTAAAAATATTTACAAATAGAAGGTCGAAATATGCGGCGATTTTCGGAAGTATTGGGATTATGCCCCAAAGAATAAAACCAAGAACAATACAAGAAATAATGAATACAGAAAGCCCTTTTTTAAAACTGAAATCAGAAGATTTTTTATAGTAATAGATGAAGGCTAGGGGGGGGATTACCAATAAATTTAATAAATGAACGCCTATTGAGAGTCCCATTAGAAAAGCAATAAGTATTATCCATCTGTTAGCATATGGCTCGTCAGCCTCTTCTTCCCACCTTAACATAGCCCAAAATACCACGGCTGTGAAGAGTGATGACATAGCATATACTTCTCCCTCTACTGCTGAGAACCAAAATGTGTCAGACCAACAATATGCTAAAGAACCTAAAATAGCTGAACCAAAAATGATAATTGAGTTAGAACAATCTAAATATGACTTATTATTATTTTCTAGAAGTCTTCTTCCAAGGTGAACTATAGTGAGGTACAAAAAGAAAATTGTAAATGCAGAACAAAGTGCACTCATTATATTAATGGCAACAGCAGCATTTTCAGCAGAGGTAAAGATTGTAAAGAATCTTGCAATCAATTGAAACACTGGATTGCCTGGTGCATGTCCAACTTCTAACTTATAAGAAGAGGCGATGAACTCTCCACAATCCCAAAAACTTGCAGTTGGCTCAATTGTAGAAATATATGTTATAGATGCTACAATGAGTACGATAAATGCAATGATATTATTAATAAGTTTAAACTGCTTTTGCTCCATAATATTCTCAGATGAGTTGATAATTAACGATTATAAAGGACAAATATACGAATTTGATTATTTTATACTTAATTTTGCGAAAAAATTAGGATAAATGTCAAATACTGATTGGAAGGAGCGCCTTGGAGTTGTCTATTCAACTAATCATGATTTCTCTTATGATATTTCAGAGAAAAAAGAAGTCGAAACGATAAAACCTGCTTCGCAAAAACTTGTTGTTGCTATTGATAGACGTAATAGGGGTGGAAAACAAGTTACATTGGTTAAGGGTTTTGTTGGGACAGATGATGATTTAGAAGACCTTTCTAAGATGTTAAAAGCAAAATGTGGAGTTGGTGGCAGTGCAAAAGATGGTGTTATTATTATCCAAGGAGATCAAAGAGATAAAGTTTTATCTATTTTGTTAAACAATGGCTATGTTGCAAAAAGAGGTAATTGATACTATTGCCCCTGTTGATAGTGGGTGGGTTGGATCCATTATTCATATCCCAAATCATATTGATAATGAATCATTATCTGTTAGTGTTACACAGATAGATACTCCACTATACAAATTACTATTTCTTCTCTCTATCATTGTTTTAATTGTTTCTTTGTTTATTGTCTATAAATCTCGCTTTCAGAAAAAGAATATACCTATTGGCATTGTTTCATTATTTTCCCTTTTTGTTTGTCCCCTTCTCCCTTATATATTGATTCAATTTGGCATTTTCCCTGATTTGTCAATCAATTCTCCATCTTTCTTTTTTGTAGTGCTTAAGAGTTTTGTCATTTTGTATTCATTTATAATATTTAAAATTATCGTTATTTGTTTAATAAGATGGGTGGTTGGTGACGAATTGTTCGCAGATAAATTTATTACATTAATATACATTTCACTTGTGTCAATTTTTGCTCTATGGCTTTTGCTGATGCTATTAATAAACATATTTCATATAACAAACTTACTTGCAATAAGGTATTCGCTTATTATTCTCTCTAGTGTCGTTTTGGTTCCTTACTATATACTGATAATTAGAACATTTATTTTGTCTAAATTTCCTATTTTTTTCTCTTTTTTGTATCTTTGCACCCTCGAAATCTTACCTTTGATAGTGACTATTCACTTTTTAATTTCGTTCCAGTAATATGAAAATTAAAAATATACTTATCTCACAACCATCGACAACGAGTTCATCTCAGTATGCCGAAATTATTTCAAAATATGGTGTCAATATTGAATTTATACCTTTTTTCAAAATTGAGCCAATATCTATTAAGGACTTTAGAACACAGAGAATCAATGTGTTAGATTATACTGCAATAGTTTTTACCGCTAAATCTACTATTGACGCTTTTTTTTCTATATGTGCTGAAATGAGAGTGGTTATCCCAGAAACGATGAAGTATTTTTGTACTACAGAGTCAATAGCATTATATCTTCAGAAACATATTGTATATAGAAAGAGAAAAGTCTTTTTCGGATCTGGATCAATGGAATCAGTCATAGAAAGTATTGGTGTTAAGCACAAGGGGGAATCTTTCTTAATAGCTACAACAGATACTCCAAAGCAAGATGTGATTAAGTTGTTTTCTAAAGCTAAATTAAAAAATTCAACGGCAATCTTTAGTCAAACCTCGTTTTGTAATATGAAAGAGGTGAAATTGTCGAATTACCAAATAATCGTTTTTTATACCCCATCAGATGTTAAATCGTTGTTAGATAATTATCCTGACTTTAAACAGGGCAACCTTAAATTTGCTACATTTGGGTCATCTACCGCAAAATCAATGGAAGGGGCAGGATTAAAAGTAGAAATATTGGCACCGACGCCAGAATCCCCATCTATAGCAAAAGCGTTAGAGAATTATTTGGAGATTAATAAATGAGTTTAAAATTGAAATATTTTTCTTTTTTTATATTGATTTTACAGATCATTATTCTTCCCTCGTGCACTCGACAAAACCCTGCATATAACCGCGAGAATATAAAAGCTACATGGATAGTTGAAAAATATGATGGTGAAGAGATCGCATTGAGTAAAAGGACTACATACACATTTGATAAAGATGGAGGACTTATTATCAATGGGATAAAAAACTCTGGAGAAGATAATTATAAATGGGGGAAAAGTGCTCTTTTAAATTATAAAGTTCATTGCTGCAATCTTGAAATTAATGGCTCCTTAGAGGGTTTTTTTGATATTTCAACTTCTTATAAAGTATCCCAAAATTTTGAAATTGTACGTCAAAAAGATTCTTCCTTGACGATAAAAGTTATATCCTATAAGATTGATGACAATGATGTTGATCCATCGTTTACAGAGTCAACTCTGACCAAACTTCCATCTACTTATTCAAAGGCAGAATCATTGTTTGGACTATGGGAATACGATGGCTCTGCATACAACCCTTTTAGAATAGAGTTGAGGAGCTCAAATTCATTAAAGTTTTATATCAAATCTGATGACACCCTCTCTTGGGAGTTGGTTTCTAAGGATGACTATTATAATCTTTACTACAAATTCATTGCATTAACTTTGTTTAATAATCCCGTATTTGGAGTTACTGATAAATGGAGGGTGGCAACATTGAAAATACTTTCACATACAAATGAGCAGCTCATCTTAATTAATGATCAAAACGTTGAGCTTCACTTTAAACTTGTTACATCTGAAGGATGATTAGTTCAGACAAGATATATTTATCGGGTAATTCATTTTTCTCTTATCCTTTCAGATTGTTTTATATTAAAAACGACTCTTGTAAAAATGTTGTAATAATTTCTGTGCCAAAAAAACTTTTTAAAAAGGCGGTGAATAGAAATTTAATAAGAAGAAGAATTAAAGAGGCATATCGACACCATATAATTAATGATAATTCTGTTTGTAAATATGATATTTTGATTATTTATAGATCACATGATATACTCGATTATAGAACAATAGATAATGCTCTCAGAGAAACATTACAAAAAATTAATGGACATATTGAAAAAAGTAATTAGTTTTCCATTTATCATTCTAATTAAATTTTATCAGTATTGCATATCTCCATATAAAATGCCCTCTTGTAGATTTACACCTACTTGTTCAGCATACGCATTAGAGGCGTTTAAAAAGCATGGTGTGATTAAAGGTTTTTATTTGTCAATAAGGCGAATCTTGAGGTGCCATCCTTGGGGAGGGAGTGGCTATGATCCTGTCCCATAGCCGAATCTATCAAGAATGCTATTTATATCATCACATCCTTTAGATAAAGAAACCAATTCTTCTTTTGGAATATCATAAATATTTAAAAACACTAAACCATCTACGCAATAATTAAAATCTTTATCAACATTGAAATCAATGATTGAAGAGTGCAGTTTAAGGTATTTCTTTATTAAAGTTGGCAGCCTATATTGGTTATCGCTGATTTTCATTAGATATCTGTCAAATTTCTCAATAGAATCTGTTTTATTGTTGAGAAGATCTTTCGGATTTACTCTTAAAAAGTTAGGGGTAAAAGGTGCAATTGGTTTAATAAACTGTCCAATTTGATTGTTGGAATGTTTTTGTTTCAAATAGTAAATTATGAGGCTTCTATAAAAATTGGGGTACCATGAACTTATGCTAACAGGCCCAAAAAGGTATTTACAATTGGGATACTTCATTACGGTATATAACAACCCTTTGATGAGAAGCATAAGAGGGAGGGCTTCTTTTTGATATTCGACAGAGACGAAAGATCTCCCCAATTCGATGGATTCAGCTAAAATATTATTCAATTTAGGAGAATACTTAAATAGTGTTCGAGAATAAAATCCAGAAACGCCTATTTCCTCCATAATTTCTTCTCCGATACCCAACCTATATGCTCCAGCTATCTCTTTTTTATGGGTGTTCCAAAGGATTAAATGTTTATAATATTTATCAAATTCATCAATATCAATAGCATTATTTGTTCCCTCTCCTATAGCTCTGAAAGATTCTTCCCTTTTTCTTCCAAGTTGCCACATTATTTCAGGTATGTCATCGTAAGATGCCAAAAAACATTGATAATTTGAAACAGTAAAAAGAAGTGATTCTTTTTCGAGCTTATGTATCTCTTTGATAATACCTTTCTTATTCTTTGGGAGGGCAATTGCCTCTTTATATTTTTGAGATAAATCGTTGCATTTGTTGATATTCTGCAACTCTCCTTCCAATGCATAGCACCTATTTTTGAGATAAGAAGCAAGCTCATTTAAATTTGAGAACTCATTCAGTTCACTAATAGAAACAGGCTTACCTATTCTCATTGTGACAGTTGTATCAATCTTGTTAAGTAATTCCCTCATAAGTCTGACTGTGCGAAGCATAGGGTGAATTCTACCTAAAAAATGAAATATTTTTGAATTTTCACCATCGAAATAAATGGGTACGATAGGAACATTTACGGAAGATAATAATTTGATAATTGAACCACCCCACTCTTTATCTTGTGAATATTTTTTACCATTATAGTATGTTGAGACTTCTCCTGCTGGAAAAATCCCAAGGCAACCTCCATTTTTAACATGTAGTAATGCTGCTTTAAGGCCTGAAATACTGCTCTTTCCCCCCCCCTCGTCAGAAAATGGATTTACAGGGAGAAAATTATTTTTTAAATTAGGAATATGAGATAAAATGAAATTTGTCAATATTTTAAAGTCGGGTCTTAGTGAGGCAATAACATTGAATAGTACAACTCCATCTGCACCACCGAATGGGTGATTAGAGACTATTATAAATGGTCCATCTTGAGGAATGTAATTAAGTTGAGAATCTATGATGTCATATTTAATATTGAAAGTCTTAAGGAGAGCTTGAGTAAATTCTTCCCCTTCATATTGAGCAAATTCGGAATAAAGTGAATTGATTTTGCATAGTCCTAGCACTCTCATCGCCGATGAAGCAATAACAGTTCCCAGAAAGCCATTCATATTAATAGCACTTTTAATATCTGGAATATTAATTACTTTTGCAGTTGGTTTCTTTTTCATAGTTGCTATTGTTGCACAAATATATGAATAATTTATGAATCTTTCGGATAAGATAAAATTGTTGCCCAATGAGCCAGGTGTCTATCAGTTTAAGGATTCAAATGGGAAAGTTATTTATGTTGGAAAAGCTAAAAACTTAAAAAAAAGAGTATCCCAATATTTCAGAAAAAATACATCACATACTCATAAAACAGAAGTGATGGTTAGCAAAATTGTTGCTATTGAACATACAGTTGTTAATTCAGAATCTGATGCTTTCTTACTCGAAAATAACCTTATCAAAGAACTTCAACCTAAATACAATATCCTTTTAAAAGATAGTAAAACTTATCCATGGATATGTGTGACAAATGAGCCTTTTCCAAGATTATTTATTACAAGAACACTTAAAAATGATAAATCGCACTATTTTGGTCCATATAGTTCATCCCTTCATGCACATAATTTATTACTTTTAATTAATTCTATTTATAAAATAAGGACGTGTAAGTTATCATTAACTACTTCATCTATTAATTTAAATAAATATAAAGTTTGCCTCAATTATCACCTTAAAAAATGTGAAGCCCCGTGTATTGGTAATATAAGTCAACAATATTATCAAGATCAGTTTAAATCAATTGTGGAAATTTTAAAAGGGAATACTTCATGCTTAATCAAGGAATACACAAGTAAAATGAATGAAGCTTCAATGGAGTTAAGATACGAAGCAGCACAGATCTATAAAGAAAGAAAGGAGCTGCTGGAGCGACACTATAGTAAATCACTTATTATCAGCGCAAGTAACCCAGATTTTGATGTTTTTTCTATAATCTTTGAAGGAAGTGAAGGATTCGGAAATTTCATGAGAGTAAGGAACGGTAGTTTAATTCAATCTATAAATCTTGAAATCAAAATGAGGATAGAGGAGCCAAAGGAGGCAGCGTTGTCGTTATTCATAGCTTCAATTTATTCCAGATTAAATGAAATTACACCAAACATATACTCCCCAAAAGAGATAATTGTCCCTTTTTACCCTGATCAAAAATTCGTGGAGAGAAATTTCCACATACCAATCAAGGGGGACAAGCTCTCGTTATTGGAGTTAAGTAGGAAAAATGCTTCAGCAATGAAATATGAGAAACTGAAAAGAGAATCATTTGTTAATCCTAAAGAGCATACTGAGCGAATAATGGAAAATCTCATGAGAGATTTGGAGATGAATGAACTGCCACGGCATATAGAATGCTTTGACAATTCAAATCTTCAAGGGACTAACCCTGTAGCCTCTTGTGTAGTTTTTAAAAATGGCACCCCTTCGAAAAAAGATTACCGTCATTTCAATATTAAAACAGTGGTGGGAGCCAATGATTTTGCCTCAATGAAGGAGGTTGTGAACAGAAGATATTCCAGAATGTTGAAGGAGGGTGAAGAACTGCCTCAATTGGTAATTGTAGATGGAGGAAAGGGACAAGTCTCATTTGCATACGAAGCCATGAAGGAATTAGGGTTAATAGGGAAAATAAAAGTTGTAGGAATAGCTAAGAGGTTAGAAGAACTCATCATACCAGGAGAGGCATTGCCTATTTTTTTGGATAAAAACTCCACTTCGTTGAGAGTTATAATGTCGCTGAGAGATGAGGCACATAGATTTGGAATAGCCCATCATAGAAATAAGCGCAGCACCTCGCAAATAGTCTCTGTTTTAGATGAAATCCCAGGAGTTGGAACAAAAAGCAAAGAAAAATTGATTGCGAAATTTAAGACAATATCAAGGATAAAGAGTGGGTCATATAAGGAAATAGTTGAATTAATAGGGAAAAAACCAGCAGATTCACTATTTAGATATTTTCATCCAGACTCTTAGGCCATTAATAGAGTTAGCAAGATAAAAGATCCACATAATGACCATTAATCCTGAGTGCTCATCCCCATCAATTGCAAGTATGGTCCACATTATTATGCTTATTATATTGATAATAATCCACAATACCCATTGTTCGGCGTAAGCTTTTACCATTAAGTATGTTGCAATTATAGATAAAAGGGTGGTTGCAGAATCTTTATAAGGTTGTGGGTCAGATAAATATTTTAAAATAATTCCACCAATAATTACAGACACAACAGACACAATACTCCAAAACAATCGCTCTTTATTGGTCATTAATTTCCCAGCGACAATGCTTTTATCAGATTCTTGGCTGTTTTTTTTCCAACTAAACCATCCGACAAATTGCATAGGAAAATAATATAATGCATTTAGTGCAGCATCTCCGTAAATAGATGATTTGTATGAAATATAGGCATATAAAGAGACATTGATAACCCCAAAAATATAATTATAAATACTTGCTTTAGCGACAAGCACTACGCACAGCAGCCCTGAAACGGCGGCGATGATGCCTAATATGTCAAAATCCCCACTTACTAATGAATATAAAATCGAAGTGGTTGCAACTCCAATAATTAGAAGATAATCAAAAAGACCAAGTGTTTTGTTTAATGTAGCCATTAAAATAAAGCAATTTTAAAAAGAAATTTAAAATAATTCCTATTACCAATCTGATTATCTGCTGTTCTAGCATATCTAACACCCGCTGATAAAGGAAAACCAAATCGAAGGATATTAAAGTCAATCAACAAATCTGTCCCATATGAATAATAAAGGTTTTTATTATTTTTGGAGTCAACATCTTGAGCTATGTCAAAAAAAGGTATTAACTGTAATCTTTTAAAGTACAAGAACCAAGAAAGAGATTTATCCCCTAAGTAAATCGGGATTGCATAATCAATGCTCCCCATCAAATATGATTTTGTTGTAAACATTAAAGAAGAGTATCCTCTAGGAAGCATAGAATAAGAGGATAGATAGTATCTTTTACCTTTAGAAAACTGATATTGATATGAAGCAGAAAGCCTTAAACCTTGCACTCTTGTTACACCCGGTAAATAAAAATAGCCATTTAGATAACCCAGTGTTCCAAAATTTTCACCTGTTCCAATGGCATTACTTCCCATAGCTGTGATGCTGAATCCCCATCTGGGGAAAAGTGCAGATTTGGGGATTGGTAACATTTGGTAATACCTTAAACCATAATCCAACTGGTTTTTGTATATAAAACTAGATTTTTCTTCCGAAAAAAATTTATCATTGGTATATGTCCATTTGATCTGTGGGATTAATCCTCTTTGCCAACCTCCTGAATATAAATTAATAGGAAAATAATACAATACTGATGTTTTAAGAAGGGCATTATCTCCAATTGTCATTTCATTATTTTTATAGACATAGTTCTTTCTGTCGTTGATGTCAACACTCACTTGCGCATTGCCAAATTCGCTATAATTAAATTTAAAATGGCCAGAGTGGAATGAATCATGGTAAGAATATCCGAACATTGTCACAGCTGTCCCAAGTGAATTTTGTGAATAAACCGTAGCACCTAAAGAAGCTACTTCATAGAAACTTTCAAAACTCATCGATTTGATTTTATCAACATTATAATAAAAAGGAGCCCAGGAGTGAAATCTAAAAAGATGTGTCAATTTATTATAATTTTTTGATGGATATTTTGTTTCGTCTAATATTTTAAGAGAATCAGTATAATAGTGGGAAGTATATGATTTTGATTGGGTTACAATATTTTCCATCAAAGGACTCTTATATGGGGAAGTGAAATCTGCAATTTTCCATGAAAATGACTCGCTACCTATCTCAACAAATCTGTATCCAGTATGGGTGAAATTAGAGTAATATAATTTCTTAGAATCTTTATCATAGAGTGGATCTGTAGCACCAAATTTTGAATTAACAATTCTGTGTAATAAATGATCATCAGGGTTATAAGTGTATATATTAATAACTCCGTCTAAATCGCTGCTGAAATATAGGAGCCTATCGATACTTTTGATAGAAGTGATAGATTGATTTTGTTGAGGTACTACTTCTTTCCACACGCCATCTTTAAGGCTATAAATGCCCATCCCTTTGTCGAGGATAATTGTGCAATATAAAGTGTTGCCAATAAATGTAGATTCTTTGATAGATCCTCCGTTTGGTGCCTCAATTTTGTAGAATTCTTTTCCCTTTTTAGGCTCTAAGAAAACTAGAAAAGAGGAACCTCTTGGTGGATATTCAACAACAGCTATAGTGTCGCAAGTAGTTGACGGAGTGGGATTGAAATATTTAGTGCGAGCTTTATATTTTTTCTTTTTTCCTGTAAGTGGATCATAAGATCTGAGTACAGAGAAATTTTCGAGAGCATTGTGGTTTGAATAAATTGTTTCAGTCCAATATATTAGGCCATTGTTCCCTATTTTCAAGGTAGAAGAAGAGGAGTTGAATGGGGAGATAATATGTTCCTTTCCTAAGGTATCAATTGAAATTAATGATTTTGAATATTCCATTCCACTTTTTAACCCTATATACTTAATAATCTTATTGTTCTCATTTTTGATAGGTATTATATTGCGATAATCACAATAAAGTTTGGATTGCGGAATATGCAAAGAATCAGGAGATGAATAAATGCCCCTGCTCTTATAGTCATCCTCCCAAATGTTAGCTACAACTTTGTAGCTATCAAATACTTTTGAAAACTTATGTTTATGGGCACTATCACTCTTATTTGTAAGTGATCGTATGCTGAACCATTTTGATAATACGGTGTTTAAGTATTTGCCACTCCATTTGTAATCATCATTCAAATAACGTATTGTGCTGCAGGTTAAGTACCCCAGTGCGTATTTATCAGGGGTATAGTATTTATATGAACCAAGATAATATCTATTCCAATTTCTGAAATCTTTGTTAATGTATGCTGTTCGGTAATATTTCATAAAGTCTGCCTCTCTACCTCTCCCAGCAGGTGTCAATTCGGTTTCTGTTACCACGGCATCTCCCTCGATAAACATCATTGTGGGGAGTAACCCAACTCCAATTCCTGTGGATGCTTCACCGAGGAAATAATACAATACATTCCAAAATCCTCTTGTAAAATAGGTCAATTGACCTATGTGCCTTGACTCGTGAATCGATAAATGGCTATCCCATGGGGAATATGGGCCTTCATAAGGGGGGGGCGATGTAAATAGATCAACCCTCTTAGGTGCCCACATAACCATCCCGTTGCTTATTGTATTATAAGGATGAAGCACAATAGGAATAGGTTTAGTATCAATAGAGAGACCCTCAAGCACCGCTGGTCTATTGTGTTCAAATAGAGATATATATCTCCTTGCAATCGAATCAGTCTCTTCGGGATATATTATTGTAAAATGTTCACTTTTAATAGATTTCCATTTTTTTATTGGATCATTTCCGTTTGAGAAAAATTGTGCAACACAAAATTGTGAAAAAAACAGAAAAAATAGAGTTGAAAAAATGAATGATTTAATCATAATAAAAGTCAGATTAGACGGCAAATATAATAATTTATAAAGTAAAATTTGACACTTTCTTTCTTTGCTATATCTTTGCCACAAATATATTTGATAATGAATGTTGTTATTCAGATCCTAACTCTTTTAGGATCATTAGGGCTCTTCTTATATGGAATGACATTAATGAGCGAGGCCCTTCAAAAAGTAGCTGGCGAAAAATTACGTTCCATTCTTGCTGCAATGACCTCCAACTCTTTCAAAAGAATTCTGACTGGACTATTTATTACAGCGGTTATCCAATCCTCAAGTGCCACTACAGTGATGATAGTTAGTTTTGTTAATGCAGGATTGTTGACACTTACTCAGTCTGTAGGGGTAATTATGGGGGCTAACATAGGTACGACTGTGACCGCATGGATCATTGCTTTGTTAGGATTCAAGGCAGATATTGGCACCTTAGCTATCCCTTTAATCGGGTTTGGATTTGTTTTTATGATGTTCAAATCTGCCAAAAAGAAAAATGTGGGAGAGTTATTGATAGGTTTTGCATTACTTTTCTTGGGTTTAGGTTTTTTGAAAAATTCTGTTCCAGATATAGGTCAAAACCCAGAAATGTTAGAATTCCTAAAGAGATGGACAGAGTGGGGATTTTGGTCTGTATTGATATTTGTTGGAATAGGTACAATTCTTACCATAGTGCTTCAATCTTCAAGTGCAACAATGGCACTCACATTGGTTATGTGCAACTTTGGTTGGATCCCCTTTGAAATGGCAGCAGCAATGGTACTTGGTGAAAACATCGGAACGACAATAACAGCAAATATTGCCGCATCTGTAGCAAATGTGTCAGCAAGAAGAGCAGCATTAGCGCACTCTGTCTTCAACGTTTTTGGGGTGACATGGGTACTTATTCTATTTCATCCATTTTTATGGGTAGTCTCCAAAATAGTAATTGCAATTGGGGGGGCTGATCCATTTACCTCGACAGAGTCTGTTTTGTATGCCGTAGCTATGGTGCATACTCTGTTTAATGTCGTTAATACAACTGTTTTAGTCTGGTTTACTCCACAGATAGTAAAATTAGTTTGTACCATCATTAAGAACAATAAAGAAGAAGAAGTTTTTAGATTACAATTCATTCAAAGTGGTTTGATGAGCACTTCTGAATTATCACTAGCACAAGCTAAGCAAGAAATAGTTCATTTCGCAAAAATAACGAAGAACCAATTTAAATATGCCAAGGAGGCTATCAATGAAAGTGATTCAAACAAATTTGACGAACTATATAAGAAGCTTGAAAAATATGAACAAATAACGGATAGGATTGAGTTTGAGATAGCGAAATACCTGAACAATATCAACGAAGGACAGCTAAGCGATTTGAGTAAATCACGTATTCAAGCGATGTACACAATTATAGGAGAACTTGAAAGTATTGGAGACTCTGGTTATAACATTGCCAGAATTCTTCAACGTAAAAACCTAAACAACAAAAAATTTGACGAATCTTCTATCAAAAAGTTAAATCATATGATAGATTTAGTTGACAATGCCTTAGATGCAATGATTGAAAATCTTGACAAAGGATATACAAAAATTGTTGGTATTTCAAATGCGCAAGATGCAGAGGTTGACATCAATGAATATAGGAACAACATAAAAGAGGAGCATATACACAGTTTCAGAGAGAGTGATACTGATGCTTATGTGACGGGAGTTTATTTCATCGATCTCATTTCTGAATGCGAAAGGGTGGGAGACTTTGCTATAAATGTATCGGAAGCGATACAAGAAATCAACCAGAAGTAAGTTTGTTGACCTACGAGGATTCGAACCTCGACAGACAGAACCAAAATCTGTAGTGCTACCATTACA
>CAZSLC010000026.1:21836-25172 GCA_964607675.1 uncultured Muribaculaceae bacterium | reverse complement strand
ATTCTTTTAGCCTCTGCATCTGCTTTTGCTTTTGCTGCCATCTTTTCAGCCTCTTTTTTCTGCTCTTCCTCCTGTTTTGCTTTTATCTCTCTTGTAAGAGCATCATTTATTGCTGTACGAAATTCACTTGAATTAATTGCTTTTGTGCCACTATTAGTAAGTGCATCAATTTCTTTAATTATTTTGTCGGTATCTGCTTTTACATTTGGAAAATCTCTGTAAAAGTTATTCTGAGCTACTTTACTACGATTGATTACTTGCCACCTCTTTATATCCACTTCTATTTGTGTGGAGGCTCTTAAGTCTAAATTTAGCTGCTTTAGCTGTAATCGTGCAAAAAGTTTAGTTTTTCCACTCTTTTGAGTAGTACGAATAAAAAATGTAGTTGCCACAATGATTTGATCTTTAAAGTTTAAGCAAAGATAATAAACAATTTTAACTTGTGCCTAAATTGTGCCTATTTTCTTTAATCTGTTTTAACTTACCAAAACTAACAAAAATACTTAATCACTTAATATCAATACATTACATTTTTAAAGGTTAAATAAAATTAAAATAAACACTATAAAAGTGCTCTCGGGGGGAATCGAACCCCCACCTTAGGAACCGGAATCCTATATTCTATCCATTGAACTACGAGAGCAAGTGAAGTGAATTAAACTATATCTATAATTCTTCACTGAAGAATAGATAACTGCTTGCTACTCTTTTGGCTCATTTTTAACCTCTTCAAAAGGGGTGTCTTCAATCAGTGGAGAGTTTTCTTTTTCGTGAGATCTTGATTCCACGTTTGTATCTTTCAAGTCGTGGCGTACTTTAAATGTTGAGATGAACTCTCCAATGGAGTAAAGTAATAAAAATGCGCCAAAAAAGATTGTAAGATATTGCGCTGAAGAAAATGGGTTAAAGAAAATTGTTATCCCAGCGAGGGTGGTAAGTACTGGAATTACAAAAAGCGTCCATGAGATTTTTATTATTTTATTGGATTGGAATAGTCCTACAACACCACTGACACCAAATAAAAGAAGAATGATTCCGAAAAGGAACATTATGATACTTGCAAAAAACTTCGGAAATATGATGAGTACAATTCCGAAAGAGATATCCACTATTGCATTCATTGTAAGTAGAGATGGCTTGTCCTCTTTCCATTTACCAAAATATGATAGAAATAGGGAGACAATTCCAGCTGCAAGAATTAAAGCACCAATAACATATATCATTGTTACAACTGCAACATCTGGCCATATCACAAGTAATAAACCAACTATAAGTGTAATTATTGACCGTGCATATCCATAGGAACGATCGAAAAAAGCATAAAATGGGTTCATTTATTTTTTTTTAATATTAAGCAAATGTAATGAATTTATTAAAATGGTTAATAATTAGATTAAATAAAAGTATTACTTTTGAATATGGTAAAGACGAATGTAATCAATAGATATATTTTTTTGCTCCTCTTAACTCTATTGCTATTTGTAGGCAATATGTTTTATGGTACTGTCCATATCCCCATAAAAGATATTTTTAACATTTTGTTTTTAGGAGATTCTACTAATCTTTCTTGGAATATAATTTTATTTGAATCACGACTTCCTCAGGCTGTTACTGCCCTCCTTGCAGGTGCCTCTCTTGCAGTGTGCGGACTCCTTTTGCAGACCCTATTTAGAAATCCACTGGCCGGCCCTTCAATCCTTGGTATTAGTGATGGGGCTAATCTTGGTGTTGCACTGATTATGTTGTATTTTGGTGGTGGAGTTGGTATATTGAGTGGTGTAGGTGGATATGTAGCTACTATTTTGGCAGCCTTGGCTGGCTCTCTCTCAATTCTCATTTTGATTATATATTTCTCCCGCAAGGTGAGCAGCAATGTGATGCTCCTTATTATCGGTATAATGATTGGATACCTCGCCTCTTCTCTTATATCTATTCTTAATTTTCATGCCTCTGCAGATAAGGTGCATCAATATGTGATGTGGGGGATGGGAGATTTCTCAAGTATCTCTTTGCAGAAACTTCCAATATTTGTTCTATTCTCTATAGGAGGACTTATTTTCTCCCTCCTTTTGATAAAGCCTCTCAATGCGCTACTGCTTGGGGAGAGTTATGCTGCCAATCTTGGGGTAAAGGTGAAGAATGTACGTGTGGCAATTCTCTTATGTACAGGACTTTTGACAGCAGTGGTGACGGCATTTTGCGGTCCCATCTCATTTATTGGACTTGCCGTACCGCATGTTGCTCGCTTGATCCTCGGCACCTCCAATCATAAGCAGCTTGTTCCGATTACCATTTTCTCAGGTGCCTCGGTTGCCCTGCTTTGCAATATGATGACCTCCCTTCCGTGGGTTGACAGTGTCCTTCCTTTGAATGCCATAACTCCAATAATAGGTGCACCAGTTATCATTTATGTAATTGTAAATAGAAAGAATATTCAATATTTCAACTGATTATGGAGAGAAAAAAACATAATATTACTATTCAGACAGATGCCCTTTCTATTGGATATAAGGTGAAAAGGAGAAATAAGGTGGTACATCCAAATATCAATGTCTCCCTTAGAAGTGGAGAACTGACCTGCCTTCTTGGGTTGAACGGTGCTGGAAAATCAACTTTATTGAGAACTTTATGCGGATTTCAACCCCCATTGAATGGAGGAGTGTTGTTGCGGGGCATAGGGCTTGAATCCTATTCTCAAAGTGATTTATCTAAAATAATAGGGGTGGTTCTCACAGAGAAAACAAATGCTGGAGGGATTACAGTCTATGAGCTTGTTTCGCTTGGAAGACATCCCTATACGGGGTTTTTTGGACAGCTCAAGGCCAATGATCACAAAATAATAATGTCTGCATTGGAGGCTGTCGGTATTGCCCATAAATCGAAGAATTATGTTTCTGAGCTTTCCGATGGAGAAAGACAAAAAGTGATGATTGCCAAAGTGTTGGCTCAGCAGTGCGATATTATTATCTTAGATGAGCCGACTGCGTTTCTCGACGTCACTAGCAGAATAGAGACTATGGTGCTACTTCGCAAATTGTCAAGAGAACAAGAGAAATCGATACTTCTCTCTACTCACGACATGGATTCTGCAATACAAATGGGAGATTGCCTATGGCTGCAATCAGGAGAGAAACCGATTACTTGTGGTGCACCAGAAGATCTTATACTTGATGGCAAATTTGGAGAGTACTTTGACAAAAAAGATATCAGCTTTAACCCATCTACTGGGAAATTGGAAACACAGAACAAATTGGCTCCAATCGGGATAGACGGAGATTTTCTCACCTCATTCTGGGTAGGAAATGCAATGGTTCGTAACGGATTCAGCCCCTCTGC
>CAZSLC010000026.1:0-21736 GCA_964607675.1 uncultured Muribaculaceae bacterium | reverse complement strand
GATATCTGTTCTTAAATTCATCACTATCGTGTCTGAGGTGGAGTTTGTTAGTAGTCGAACGAGCTTCCCCCTATAAATTCTCTCATTACCGATGTGGGTGGTATGGAGGTGATTTCTGATGGGTTGAGTGCTATGACGTATGATAAAAATTTCCTTAGACGGAATGATTCTGGGTAGGCAGGTGAGTTGGGCATGATCCTGCATAGCAGAGGTTCTGCATAATATTTTAAAAGTGAAAGTTCGTATATCAGTGTTGAGTTGAACATAATGTCCGCATTTTCCTGATATGGGAAAATATTAAGTTCTTCACCAGTTCTAACGCTATTCCATCGCAGAATTGTATCCTCTGGTGTAATGCCTCTTGAGTTGTAGTCCCTTACCATTCTTCTTATCAATCTGCTGTCTGATGTTGAGATGTAATTATTTTCATCGATAGAGAGTGATGTTAGGGCTGAAGCATATACTTTGTAAATTTTACTTTGATCTATCTCTGCGGTAAGTTGTGGGTTGAGTGCGTGGATCCCCTCCATTATCAAGATATCCTTATCTTTAAATTTGATTGTCTCACCATCAAAATATCTTTGACCTTTCACAAAATCGAACTTAGGGATCTCGACATCTTTTTTATCAAAAATATCGTTAATCTGTTTGTTGAGGAATGGTAGATCGAGTGCATTGATGGATTCAAAGTTGTATTCACCGTTTTTATCTTTTGGAGTATGTTCTCTATCAAGAAAATAATTGTCCATAGCTATTACAACAGGATTGAGACCAAGTACTTTGCATTGTAGAGCAATTCTTTTTGAGGTAGTGGTTTTGCCACTGCTTGATGGCCCTGAGATAAGAACCATCTTGACATGTTTTCTCCTCTTGTATATATCATCTGCTATATCGGCGTATTTCCTTTCGTGAAGAGCTTCTGATATTTGAATCATCTGTTTGGTCATGCCATGAGTGATGGCTTGATTGATGGTCGCTATGCTATTGATCCCTAAAATAGAACACCAATTGGAATTCTCTTTAAATACAGCATTGAGTTTGTCTTGGTACTTATAGTCAGTAATTACATTGGCACTACTTGGAGATGGTATTTGGAGGCAAAATCCCCCTCCGTATGGGATGAGGTTGAATAGAGTGATACCACCAGTAGAGTAGAGTTGGGGACCATAAAAAGTATCGGCATATCCATTTAAAAAATATACACTTACATAGAATCTCCCAAGACTTTCGAGAAGCGCAGCTTTTTCTTCCCTTCCATTTGCCCTAAAGAGTTTTGCAGCCTCTTTGCTCTCCATCTTTACTTTTTTAATAGGGATATCATCGCACACTATTTTGTCCATCCTTCTCTTGATCTTCACAATATCGTCAACAGAGATTTTTGCTACGATAGGGGAGTTGTCTTCCTTCACTTTTTTTGTGTGTAAAGCTGCGTATAACCCATTAGGAAGGGAATAGTCAAGGATTAAAGAATATTGAGGGAATACCTCTGATACAGCTTTTTGCAGAACAAAACACAGCGATCGGAGATAAGTACGCTTGCCATCGATATTAGAATAATCTATAAATCTTATTTTATGCGGCATGTCAATTTCAAATCCCAATTCTTTCAATTGGTTATCAACAAAAGCTGCAAGAACGGATGAACTGTATTTTGGATTGGTACTCTTAAATGGTTGATGTATTGTTAGTAGTTGATGTAATGTTGTCCCTTTTTCGCATTCAACATATTGCGATGTGTTCTCAATGAATACTCTAATACTATTTTCCATATTAATAATATATCTTTTTATTTTAAAACTTGTTTTAGGTATTTACCAGTGATTGAATGTGGATCATTGGCAATCTCCTCTGGTGTTCCCTGAGCCACAATTTTCCCACCGTTCTTCCCCCCTTCGGGTCCCATATCGAAGAGGTAATCCACACTCTTGAGAACATCAAGGTTGTGCTCTATTATCACCACAGTATTGCCTTGTTCCACCAATTTAGAAAGGAGAGAAAGGAGCACCTTGATATCCTCAGAGTGAAGTCCCGTAGTGGGTTCATCAAGGAGAAATAGGGAATTGCCTGTGCTTCTACGTGATAGCTCGGAAGAGAGTTTCACCCTTTGGTTCTCTCCACCAGAGAGGGTAATAGAGGATTGTCCAAGCCTGACATATCCGAGTCCCACCTCGTTTAGAGTGGATAGTCTCTGGGCAATTGAGGGGATAGAGGAGAAGAATTCACTTGCCTGAGCAATGGTCATTTCGAGGACATCATTGATGTTTTTACCCTTATATTTTACCGCCAAAACATCTGATTTGTATCTCCTTCCATGGCACTCCTTGCAGGTTACTTGCACCGAAGGGAGAAAATTCATCTCAATCAATTCCATGCCCACCCCTCGGCAGGTCTCACACCTTCCCCCTTTAGTGTTGAAAGAGAAAAGTCCTGATTTAAAACCTCTTATTTTGGCATCTTTCGTCTCTGCAAATAGCTTCCTTATCTCGGTAAATACCCCTGTGTAGGTTGCTGGGTTGCTCCGTGGTGAGCGTCCGATGGGAGATTGGTCCACCTCTATTATTTTGTCAATATTTTCTACTCCAACTATCTTTTTATATGGAAGTGGGGTATATAATGAGTTGTAAAAATGATTGCTTAAAATAGGCATAAGGGTGTCGTTGATCAGAGAGGATTTGCCACTACCACTTACACCACTGATTCCCACTAACATACCAAGTGGGATTGAAATATCCACATCTTTGAGATTGTTGCCAGTAGCCCCCACCAGTTTCAAATATTTGCCGTTCCCAACTCTTCTTTGAAGGGGTACCTCTATTTTCCTCCTCCCAAGAAGGTAGTCAGCTGTATATCCTGTTGCTTTGTCTATTTTAGATGGCTCATCGCAAAATAGCACCTCCCCCCCCTTATCTCCTGCACCTGGCCCTATGTCAATCAGCCAATCGGCACTGCGCATCATCTCCTCGTCATGCTCCACCACAATCACCGAATTGCCCTCATCTCTGAGATGTTTTAAGGAATTGATCAATTTTATATTGTCGGATTGGTGGAGTCCTATGCTCGGTTCATCGAGTATATAAAGGACATTTACCAACTTAGATCCAATCTGTGTAGCAAGCCTTATTCTCTGACTCTCACCACCGCTGAGGCTTTTGGTCGCACGATTCAATGAGAGGTAGGAGAGGCCAACATCCAGTAGGAAGCCCACTCGGTCTCTCAATTCCTTAATGATATCTGCAGCGATGACGCCCTGTTTGTTGTCGAGCCTATTAGGTAGTTCATCTATCCATTGGTAAAGGTCAGATATATCCATATTTCCAACCTCCACAATGTCTTTATCATCAATTTTGAAGTAGAGAGACTCCTCTCTAAGTCTACCACCGTGGCATACGGGACACTCTACCTCGGTTGTGAAACGCTCTTTCTTTTCAGATAGTTCGGTGCTATCATCATCCTTCCCTGCTATTTTGGATAGTACTCCGTCGAAGGTGACCATCTGTGAGAGACCACCAGCAGTATTCACCCTTATCAATTCATCGGAGCCGTAAAGAATCAAGTTGAGAGCCTCTTCAGGGATATCTCTTATAGGGGTAGAAATGTGAAAATCATACTTTCTTGCAATGGCATCAAGGATAGCAAATGTAGTATTCTCCCTCCTCTCTCCGATTGAGGCGATACCCCCCTCAGCAATAGAGAGAGAGTCATCTGTAATAACCTTAGCAATATCGGCTTGAACTATCTTGCCAAGCCCTTTACAATGTGGGCATGCTCCCTGTGGGGAGTTGAAGGAAAATGTGTGTGGAGCAGGTTCAGGGAGGGAAATACCCGTTTCAGGGCAGATGAAATGCTTGCTGAAATAGTTTATGGCATTGCTCTCCATTTCCATAATGGATAATGAGCCCTTTCCATAGTTGAGGGCGGTGCGGACAGAGTCGGCAATCCTCTTTTGATCCCCCTGCTGTGGCACAATTTTGTCAACTACCAGGTCAATGAAGTGAGATTTGTATCTGTCTATCCCTTGAAGAAGATCTGCAATATAGGAGAGTTCTCCATCAATCATCACCTGAGAATAACCCCTCTTCATCATTTGAGCAAATAACTCTTTATAATTGCCCTTTCTCCCTCTGACCAAAGGAGACATAACTATACATTTTTTGTTTTTGTAGTTATTGATGATCAATTCAACAATCTGATTGTCATTGTATTTGACCATTCTCTTCCCTGTCTTTGGAGAATAGGCTACAGATGCACGAGCATAGAGAAGTCTTAAAAAATCGGAAATCTCTGTAATGGTCCCCACTGTAGAACGGGGATTTCTATTTGTACTCTTCTGCTCAATAGATATAGTAGGGCATAGGCCATCAATACTCTCCACATCGGGCCTCTCAAGCATCCCTATATATTGTTTTGCATACACTGATAGAGTATCCATATATCTTCGTTGCGCTTCGGCAAAAATAGTGTCGAACGCAAGAGATGACTTTCCACTTCCGCTGAGACCAGTAATTACAACCAACCGATCATGGGGAATCTTAAGTGAAACTCCTTTTAGATTGTGGACATTAGCCTTGGATATCTCAATATATTTCATCTAAAATTGTAAAAAAGGATTCTCAATAATTTCTTCCGCTATCGTTGTTTCAGGTCCATGTCCTGGATAGACTACAGTTTCAGATGGGAATTTAAGAATAACCTCTTTAAGACTTTTAGCAAGCATATCGTAATCGCCACCTGGAAGATCTGTTCTCCCAATACTCCCTTTAAAAAGCGAGTCCCCCGTGATAAGATAATTCTCAGCCTTGTTGTAAAGTATCGTTCCCCCCTGTGTGTGACCTGGAGAAAGTCTGCACTCTAAAGTGGTGTTTCCAAATTGAAGTACATCTCCATCGTTAATATCTATAATATTGAGAGGTGGTTGTTCGAATTCGTACCCAAAATAACTACCGTAAGAACATGCCTTTTCGAGTTCAGAAATATCCTTTTTTGAGAGGTGTGTTTGTAAATTCCATTTTTTAGAAACAAAAGCATTACCCATTACATGGTCAAAGTGCCCGTGTGTATTAATCAACATCTTGGGTTGAAGAGTATTCTCTTCTATAAATTTCACAAGACGAAGCTGCTCCCCTGTGGTAGCACATCCAGGATCGACAATTGCACACTCTTTTGTATTGTCCCATAGGAGATAACAAGCGGTGCGTAGTTCATTAAAATAAAAAGTCTTAATCATAATGGCAAAAATATTGAAAATCTCAATAATAACCGAATTAGTAGAGAAAAATGAATGCTCTATGTACCATGGATAGAGATACCATTATTTTTTACTGATACAAATTGATGACTCAAGTTCAGCACGCTTCAATGGTTTGGCCACAAAAGCATCGCAGCCAGCCTTTAATGCCTCCTCCTTGTCTGAATCAAAGGCATTGGCAGTCAAAGCAACAATGATTGTCTCTTTATCAAATTCCCTTATTCTTCGCGTTGCCTCCAATCCTCCCATGATAGGCATTTTCATATCCATTAAAATAGCGTCATATTTGTATTGCTTGGCAAACGCCACAGCCTCTTCTCCGTTTTTGGCTCGTGTAAGATTGTTGTATTTGAGTATAGCCTTTACGAGCATATAATTACTGTCGTTGTCTTCTGCAACTAAAATGTTCTTCACAAGCACCTTTTGGATATCACATTTAGAGACAGAGGTTGCCGTTTTAATGGACTCATCAACCTCCTCAATAGTATGATCTGGATATTCAATCTCGGCCTCACATGGGAGCCATGCCCAAAAAGTAGAACCTTTGCCCTCTTCGCTCTCTGCTCCCACTTTTCCCCCCATCTTCTCAGCAATAGCTTTGCAAATAGAGAGTCCAAGTCCTGTCCCTTGAGCGAAGTCATCCAACTTTTCAAAACGGTGAAAAAGTTTAGATTTTTTCTCTTGAGCTATGCCGATACCCGTGTCTTCAACAAATATCAGTATTCCACCATTTTTATAATCATATCCTATCTTGATATAGCCAGATTGAGTATATTTTACGGAGTTATTGATATAGTTGGTTGCTATTTGCAGAGTTCTGTTCTTATCCAATGTTACAACACATTTTTTAAATGGATTGTGTGACAACACTTCTACCTCGGACTTTTCGCATCGAGGTTTCAGAGTAGTAAACGTCTCTTCAAAGAGGGCACTCATATCAAATGTTTCCAGTCTTAAATCAACAGCACCCGATTCGATCTTTGATAAATCAAGTATGTCGCCAATCAGGCGCAATAACAATTCGCTATTGGTATTGATGATTTTCATATACTCATTTTTATCTTCTTGATCCTCACTCGTGTGCATCAATTCGGAGAAACCCACGATGGCATTGAGCGGAGTTCGTATCTCGTGACTCATATTGGCCAAAAATGCAGATTTAAGTTGATTGGATTCATCAGCTTTTGCTTTGGCATGTTCCAATTCCAAATTGATTTTACGAAGTTTTGTAATATCAGATAATATACCCACTATCAGAGCATTCCCCTCTTTTGTTTTTATCATCGATCGAGCAACACTCAAGTATATCTGCTCCCCAGTACTCTCCATTTTCCTATCGTAGGTAATTATATTTTCACCATTAATAAGCCTTTGATCATGAGCTCTGTGCATATCGGCTATTTCTTTGGTGAAAAGTTCATAATCGTTCTTGCCAATGAGTTCATCTACTCGTTTATTGACTATTTTGGCAAAGAGAGTGTTTACTTTAGTGTAACGGAAATTGTTGTTTACATCCATAACAAACATCGGCACTGGAATCCTGCTAAAAATCTCATTAAGCAGTAAATTGGCCTGAATAGCTTTCTCTTTTGTGGTTTTAAGTTTGTCGTTGGCCTCTTTTAAAGCAGTAATATCCATACCTATGCCTATTACGTAGAGGTGATTGTCAGCGGAAAGTATTGAAGATTTGATGACTCGCCAAAAGCGTTTGCCTGCCAATGTGTCTATCTCCTCATCATATATTGACATTTTACCACTTCTAACCACATACCTGTCCATTTTTGTATGTAAATCAGCATTTGTCTCCTTGAATATCTCATAATCAGTTTTTCCTACTACCTGATCTGCACTCATACCAACATAATCGCAGAAAATTTTATTGGCACGGACAAACTTCAAATTAGTATTAAAATCTTTTATATATAAAGCACATGGCACTTTGTCAACTATTTCATTGAGAAGTTTATTTGCTTCCACCAATTTGTTTTTGGTCCCAATCAATTCACTTTTAATGGACTGAGATTCTGTGATATCATCTATCTTATGTAGTGTGCCTAAAAGGTCATTGTTATTATCTAAAACTGGAATTGCAGATATCCTGACAGACAACTCTCCGATAGAGACCTCTTTAGACTGGAGCTGTTTTGTTTTGACGGCCTCCGAGACTAAGCATACTGTCCCAAATCTTTGACAAATATCATCTTTTCGGAATTGACATTTACCATTTTTAACCAGTTCCTGCATATTCATCTTTGTCAGCAAGTCGTGGTATGAGGCTGTATTGTCCCATTTTATTGTTCCCACATCATCCGAATAAAACAACAATGAATTGACATTGTTAAGTACGATATTGTGTGTGATATTTTGCTCTTTTAATATCTCATTGAGTTTAATCCAATCGTCAACATTTTGATTTATACCAGTATATTTTAATAGCTTGCCTTTTTTGTCTCTTATTGCTACTCCATTAACTACTATATTAGTGTACTTTTGTTCATTGTGAAATAAGATACGCGTTTCAAAACGGGAAGTATCCAATACCTTCTGGTCTAAAGTCTTAAAAAAACCTATAGTCTTATCTTTGTCCTGAGGATGTATCCGAGCAGAAAAAACATCTAAGTCATCTTTAAGATTGATCTCTTTATCGAGAAATAATGTGTTTGGTGCTTGTGAAACCAATTTGTGAGTATAAGGACTATAGTCCCATGCATAAATCTTACACACTTCGTTGATTAACTCTGTTTTTTTGTTTTGCTCCTCCAACAATGCCATTTGCTTGTTGCGTTCAGTCATATCATACAATGAACCGATGAACCCGACAACCTTGCCGTCCGTATTTTTGACGCTCGAAATAGTGTGTTCAAAAGAACAGTAAGTGTTTGAGTTAGAGTCTTTAATCCTGATATCAAATTTACATTGATCTATTTCGTTGTTCATCAATTGAGATGTGACAAGATCGTATTTAATCAAATCATCGGGGTGTGTGCTTGTTTTATAATTGGCAATTCCGTCATGTTTATCCATTAAGCTGTTGCCATATAAAACACGATATTTTTGAGCTATGATATCATAGTCCCAGGCAAACACATTTGAGGACTCCATAACCATATCCAAGCTCTTACGTGCATTATCCAGTTCTATCTTTTTCAAACACTTCTCCGTAATATCACGCTGAGTACCGACGATATCTGTTATTTCCCCTTCGAGATTTTTACGACCATCCATCTCACTCTCATAATACTTATAATCCCCATACTCCTTATCGTAGAAACGAACTACGAGAGAGTAGCGTTGCTTTCTCCCTGAAACAATATCATCAAAAGCTTCACGCATAATCTTGCGGTCATCTGGATGCATCATCTCCTCGCTTTGTTGATAAGAAAGACTGTCGCCAGCAACAGCATTGCCAAGTACCGATGAAAAATGACGCGTTTGGATGTTATATTTCCACGCCGAAACACGTCCAGCTCTAAGGCTTAGTTCGAGATTTTGATGCAACTCTTTTAATTGCAACTCTTGTGTTTTTTTGTTAGTAATATCATTAGTTTCAACGATATATCCCAACAATTCTTTTGAATCAGAGAGTATGAGAGTACCTTTTGCTTCGACGTATATTTTACCAGTACGGTCGGTTTTATAGTAATTTTCATTTTTTACTAAATCAAAATCATACCAAAATTCGAATCTGACGTCCTCGCCATTTATAAGCCCTTGGGTAAATTCGGTTGGAAGATTGGGATTGTTAAAGAGTTTAAGATGTTGGTTCAGCAAATCTTCTTTGTGCTCAAATCCGAATATCTTAAGCTCATATTCATTGCAGTCTATCAATAATCCATCGCGGTCATAGATCTCAACTCCGCTTATCATAAAATTGATAAAACGAACAAATCTGTGGTTTGTAAGGGCAATCAGCTCTTCACTTCTCTTTTTATAAGTGATATCTTCACAAATATGCAGATAGCCTTCATTTTCCCCTTCTACATTACGTATGATGATTGCCTTGATTAACATCATCCTTACTCCACTTAATGATGTAGAGTAATCTTTTGCAATCTCATCAAAGTCATATTCCAATTCATACTCGACATTTTCCCCATTCTTAATCTTCTCGATAACCCAGGATGGAGTTTTAGAATCATTAAAAATGTTGAAATCGTCAAGATATGATTCATCAAGAATGCCAAATAATTCAATTGTTTTATCATTCACATAGACCAAATCTCCTGTGTTGTCGTAAATAGAAATGCCGACAGGCAAATTTGCATATACAACATTTGTAAATGCTATATGTCGCTTGATATACTCTTCGCAATTATGCTTCATTTCGGTGATGTTAGATTATTGCTGTATAATTTCGTTAAAAACATACCGTCGAGATATTTAATCCCACGTCAATCCAATTATCGTCAGTGATAAGTTACGACATCACAACAACAAGTATTTATGTGTAAAATTAGAGAATTTTTATTCCTGCATCAAATTTTTGAGCTACAAATTTATACCCATTAGAGATTGATTAAAATATATTACTATTTAATATACTGGATAGCAACTAACTGCATTGCATTTCCGCACTGACATTGGTAAGAACAATAAGAAATATATTCAAGAAATAGGAAAAGTGTTTGTAAATTTGCCATCTGATACGATAAATAATTAAGCTATGCACATCGCTATTGCAGGAAATATTGGAAGTGGTAAAACCACTCTTACAGGTCTATTGTCAAATCATTATGGGTGGGAAGCCAAATATGAACCAGTAGATGATAATCCGTATCTATCTGATTTCTATAACGATATGCAACGATGGTCGTTCAACCTTCAAGTATATTTTTTAAATAAAAGATTTGAAGATATTGTTGATATTCACAAGAATCCAAGAAATATCATTCAAGATAGGACAATCTATGAAGATGCGAGAATCTTTGCCCCCAATCTTCACACCATGGGGCTTATGGATTCCAGAGATTTCGACAACTACACTGCATTATTTAACTTGATGCTCTCCCTTGTTAAACCACCAGACCTGATAATTTACCTTCGTTCCTCTATTCCTAATCTCGTGGCGCAGATCCAAAAAAGGGGACGTGAATTTGAAAGCAGTATTAGGATTGACTACCTTAAAGGTCTCAATGACAGATATGAAAACTGGATAGAGGGGTACAAGGATGGAAAAAAGATTATTATCAATGTCGATGAGCTTCGTTTTGAAACCAATCCAGCAGATCTTAATTCAATCATAGACAAGATAGACGCAGTGTTGTACGGTCTGTTTTAAGATACACTCTTGCAAATACAAAAACTTAATATATCTTTGCGCTGAATTGTGGTGTGATACCTTTATGTTGTTGGTATCAATAATAGGGAATCCAGTGAGAATCTGGAACTGTACCCGTAGCTGTAAATTCCGTAATTTCCTAAGCACTCTTTGCCACTGTCTCTACTGACGGGAAGGCGCTTAAGGGGGAATAAGTCAGAAAACCTGCCACAATTCACTAACTCATAGCCTCGGGTAAAGGTTAAAACAGAGATATAGATGACGCAAATTATTCGTATTATTGGAATTATGTTTTTATTGTCTCCCTTTTTGGTAGGAGAGCTCTTTGGTGCGTCATATCCCCAGGATACTGTTAAACACGAAAAAATCAACAAGGCGGTAATATCTGCAAAATCTAAGATTGTCCAAACACGTCAGAGTGCTCCTATTCAGATAATGGATAAGAGCAATATTGAAAGGCTCGGAATTCAAGAGCTCTATGAGGCAGTACGTACGTTTTCGGGGGTAAATATAAAAGATTACGGTGGAGTTGGAGGATTGAAAACTGTCTCAATAAGAAGTATGGGGTCTCAACATACCGCTGTATGCTACGATGGTATTTCTATCTCCAATGCCCAAAATGGACAAATAGATATAAGTCGTTTTACTATGGACAATGTGGATGAGGTCTCAATCACTATAGGTCAGTCAGATGATATTTTCCAGAGTGCAAGAGCTTATGCATCAGCTGGTATCTTAAATATAAAGAGTTCAAAACCCAATTTTTCTACGGCTCCTTCACATATCACACTACAGATGAAAGTGGGTTCATTCGGGACTTATAATCCATATTTGTTATATGAACAGAAATTAGGTAAAAATTGGTCACTCACTGCCTCTGGAGATTGGTTGACATCCAAGGGTAATTACCCTTTCACCCTTAAAAACGGTACTTTAGTAACACAAGAGAAGAGGCTCAACAGCGATGTCAATATCTGGAGAGGAGAGCTCAATCTATATGGAGATTTTGGCAAAAGGGGGCAACTTATCATAAAAGGTAACTACCTCAATTCAGAAAGGGGGCTTCCAGGTTCGGTTGTACTCTATAATTCAGAATCTACAGAGCGTCTTTGGGATGAGATAGCCTTCTTGAGTCTCAATTATGAAGTGCCACTTGGAGAAAAATGGAAAATATCAACAAAAGGGGTTTATAACTATTCTTGGAACAGATATTTAAATATTGATAAAAGATATCCTTCAGGAAAGGATGAGAATTTCTATACACAAAATGAATATTATATCTCTGCGGTGGCAAAATACTCCCCTACGGAGCACCTCCATTTCTCCCTTGCAGAAGATTTCTTCGTGAACACCCTTGATGCAACCATCCCCGATTGTCCCTACCCAACAAGATATACAACTCTGACATCAGTAGCAGGTCAGTTTATAAACGATAGGTGGAGTGTGACAGCCTCACTGTTGGGAACATATCTCAACGAGGTGGTTAAAGTGGGGAATGCAGCACCAGAGAGATGGCGTCTCTCCCCATCAATAGGAGCCTCCTTTAAGGTATTAGAAGATTATAATTTTAGGGTAAGAGCTTCATTTAAAGATATTTTCAGGGTACCTACTTTCAATGATCTTTACTATGCACACTTAGGAAATACCAACCTCAAATCTGAAAAAGCACGTCAATATAATGTGGGTCTTACCTGGAGTGGGGAGCTATCAGAGCTGATAAGTTATGGTTCATTTACCATCGATGGCTATTTTAATAAAGTGAAAGACAAGATAGTTGCTATACCGACTATGTTTATTTGGAAGATGCTCAACATGGGCGAGGTTAATATCACTGGAGTTGATATCAACACATCACTCACATTTGCCCTCCCTGCTGCGATGTCGATTAAGTTCAATGCAAATTATACATTCCAATATGCAATAGATGTAACAAACCCAGAGTCAAAAAATTACAGAAATCAAATACCATATACGCCACAGCATTCAGGCAATATGATCCTATCTTGGGTAAACAGATGGCTAAATGTGAGTTATATGATGACGGGGGTAGGAAAGAGGTACGCCCTTCCACAGAATGTCACCAACAATCTTATAGAGGGGTATATTGATCACTCCATCTCGATCAACCATACATTTGATATAGGAAAATGTAAATTACGACTTGTAGGAGATATTCAAAATATAGGCAATGTTAACTATGAGGTGATAAAATATTACCCTATGCCTGGACGCTCTTATAAACTGACGCTAAAATTTATTTATTAATAATGTTAAATAAAACAAAATGAAAACAAAAATCACACTAATCGCACTACTCCTTATAGGAGCCTTATTCACAACAAGTTGTGAGAAGAAACCAACCCCAACACCACCAGATCCAGAACCTAAAACAGTGGGAGCGTGGATTTTAAATAATGGCAATTTCGGTTCAAACGATGCTTCCATGGGATTGTATGATCCCAAGACATTGACTTATACACAAAACGTATTTGAAAAATTAAACGGTAAAAAGCTAGGTGACACTGCACAAGATATCATTATATATGGTGGCAAAATGTATATTGCAGTTTATAATTCTAAAATGATTTTTGTCACAGATAAAAGCGGCAAGATAATTAAAGAACACACCTACTCAATAGATGGAACGACCAATCTTTCTCCAAGAATGTTCACAACATACAAAGGGAGAGTGTTTGTATCTTATTATGAGGGGTATGTTGGAGAAATAGATACCTTAAACTACAATACAAAAGTTGTAAAAGTGGGTGACAATCCAGAAGGGATAGTTGCTATGAAAGATTCGATATATGTTGCAAATTCAGGAGGGATGAGCCCTAAAGGGTTTGGCCATACTATCTCTGTAGTCGATCCTGCTAAAATGGTGGTATCAAGAGATATTGAAGTTAATTACAATCCTGTACATCTGGCAAAGAGCCAATATGATGAACTCTTTATAGTGACCAATGGTGACTATACCCCTGCCCATCCAGCTACATTTCAAAGATTCAGTCACATTACTAATAAAGTTGATGACATAACAGATGTGACAGCCACTTTTATGGCCATGGGAAGTGACGATTTACTATATGTGGTGGAGAAAAAATATGATGAGAAATGGAATGCTACTTGTGATTATATCATTTACAATACCTATGCACATAGGACAATGGGTAAATTTGTAAAAGATGGGACGAAAGTTGAAAATGCACTCTCTATCTCGGTTGATCCCATTTCTGGAGACATTTATATTGGTACTTCAGATTATATTTCCAATGGTGATATGTATGTATTTAGCGCAACTGGTAATTTAATAAATAAATTTGACACTCAAGGACTTAACCCCTTAAAGGCAATTTTTGTAACTGAACAATAACATTGAAAAAAGCATTTTTATATATATGTGTGTCGGCATCTCTCCTCAGCTTCCTTTTTATAGGGGGCTGTGGAAGAGATGCTTCCTTAAAGGAAAACGGCATAACAATCCCTTTGAAATATGCTAAAGGGTTTAAAATAACTCAATTTGGAGATTATACAGAACTTTCGATAATCAGCCCATGGGATACCTCCAAACTACTCAATAAATATTTTCTTGTAAATAAAAATTTACCTATTCCCGATGGGCTTGAAAAAGAGACAATTATTAGAACTCCCATCGACAATGTGGTGGTTTATACCTCTGTACAAGCTACAATCATCGAGCAACTTGGAGCCTTAGGTGCCATTATCGGCATTTGTGAACCTGAGTATCTAACATCTAAAAAAATATTGGAAGCGTTTTCCTATGGTAAAATTGCAAATATAGGATCCTCGACTGCACCCAATATTGAAAAAATAATTGATCTTAAGGCTGAGGCTCTCGTCGTTACCCCCTTTGAAAATAGTGGATACGGCGCAGCAGAGAAATTGGGCATTCCCATCATTGAAGGGGCCGATTATATGGAGAATACCCCCCTCGGAAGGTGCGAATGGGTAAAGTTCTATTCCCTCTTTTTTGAAAAAGGGGAAGTAGCGGATTCCATTTTTACGGCGACAGAGCACCGCTATAATACCTTGAAAGAGATCGCTTCTCATTCAACCAATCGTCCTTCCCTTCTAACAGAGAGAAAATATGGTGGATCTTGGTTTCTTCCAGGTGGCAAAAGCTATATGGCTGCGATGTACAGTGATGCTGGAGCGGACTATATTTTCAAGGAGAGGAGAGAGTGTGGAAGCTTTGCCCTTCAATTTGAAAGTGTGCTCGAAAGGGGCATAGATGCTGATATATGGCTTCTGAAATACTCCTCAGATACCCCAATGAAATACTCTGATTTGAAAAATGAATTTGCTCCATATTCCAATTTTAGACCATTTAAGGAGGGAAATATCTATATGTGTAACACTATTGGTAATAGCTATTACGACGATATCACCCTCCACCCTGATTACATCCTTGAGGACCTTGTTAAAATATTCCATCCAGATCTATTGCCCCTGCACACCTTGCGTTACTTCCAAAAAATGGAAGAGTAAAAACGGTAATTAAAATCTATACTTTGCTGCAACATAAATTGAGCGAGGGAGCATAGGACCATATATATATCCCGAATCTCGTTGGCTTCCTTTGTCAAAATCTTTCTGATAACTATCAAATATATTTTTCATTCCGAGATCGAGTTTGAGGAGAGAATTTTCCCCAATCCTTATGTCGTAGGCCACTTTTATACCCATGTCAAAAAAATCGGGAGTAGTCACCTCTATATTCTCACCATTCACCCCTGCACCGTAGTGCTGAATTAACATTTCTCCTGTATAAATACCAGAAATCCCTATTTCAAATCTTTTAAAAGGGGAGTAGTTGACAGTGATAAATCCGTATGTATCTGGAGAGCGAAACATCTTCTTTTGAGCAGGAATGTTCTTTGTCCATTGGTAAGGCTCTTTGTATCTACTTTGTTGGTAGGTAAATCCCAATTGAATATCAAAATCTTTTAATGGTATTATTTTGCATTCTGCAGTGGCTCCTGCTACATAGGCACCTGACCCATTTTTCCTTATCCTTTTGAGAAGTCCCCCTTCTACCTCCTGATCCTCTAAATAAAAGACATTGTTCAGATCGGTGTAGAACCCATCAAGGAGAAATGTAAATGCTCCATTGTCCCATCTTTTATTAAAATCGGCAGAGAGGTTAAAACTATTTGATCTCTCCTCTTTGAGATTGGGATCGTTGACTATGTATGTCAACTCTCCACCTGCTGCCAATATGTGGAGGTCTTCATCAAACACTTGAGGAGCTCTGAATCCTCCAGCGTATCCTATCCTGAGGGCAACATAAGGAGATGGAGTATATCTAATATTGACACGTGGACTTATTACTGGTTTGTTAAGTAGTGAGTGGTAGTCAATTCTTACCCCTGCCAATAGAGTTAAATCTCGATTTTTCCATTCATTTTGAACAAATGCGCTGTATTGATTGACCGCTTGCTCCACTTTTCTGTTTATGCTTGGTGTGACATCAAGCAGCTTTGAATAACTATATTCAAGCCCAGCAGTGAAATTAGAGGGCATAAACCAACATTTTTTGATTCGCCATACATATTGAGCACCATTGACATTTGTTAAATCGGTTGTCTTACCATATGCATCAAGTTGATGATTGGTCCCATAATAACTATCTCTATTTACGTGTTGAAGTGAGGAGTACAATTGAAGCCAGTGTTTACCCTCATCTAAATAAATATCGTATTTAAGGCTACCAGTGTTGATATTGTGCTTTACCTCTTCTGCTATCATAGCCTCGTGAGGAGGCCTGTTGAGGCTGTCACCCCCTCTGCGGTATTCATATATTGTGTGGTACTCGGCTGTCAGCTTTGTTTTGTTTGATGTTCGAAAATATCCCCTTGCTCCAATATTTTTGGAGTTGATTGTTGGTATCTCTGTAAAACCATCTTTATTGTGGTCATAACCCTCTCTGTATCTGGCAGCACCGAAGATTGCTACCCCTATTTTATTGTTATCAGAGACTATAGTCCCATTGATATTGGTGGAGTTGTCGACAGAGTGCATACCTATTAGAGTAGTGGTATTTGAGATTTGAAAAGCATTGGCATAGGCCTCTTTGGTAATGATATTTATAGTGCCAGCTACTGCATTTGCACCGAAAATAGCTGAACCTCCACCTTTTACTACTTCTACCCGATCTATCATGTTAACAGGTATCTGTTCCAAACCATAAACTGCAGAAAGTGCACTTGTAATAGCTCTGTTATCAATTAATATTTGGGAGTAGTGGCCCTCCATTCCATTAATTCTAACTTGTTGGAAACCACAATTTTGGCAGTCATTCTCAACCCTTAACCCTGGCTGAAAGCAGAGCCCCTCCGAGAGGGCTACCGCATTAGTCTTGGCAAAGAGCTTAGGGGTGATGACATTGACGATATTGGGGGTCTCCTTTCGGTTAGTCGCACTCAAATTGGCAGATATTACAGTCCCTTCGAGGAGTACGGCATCTTCTTCTATTTCAAATTTAATTTCAATAGTGTTTTTTTTGATTATCTTGACTTTGATAGATTTCGGTATGTACCCCAAGGCAGTTGCGGTGAGGGTGAACTCGCCAATTGGGAGATTCTTTAAAAAGAAATGACCAGTTGCATCTGTAGTGGTACCAATAGTGCTCCCTTCGAGCACTATATCTATGAAGGGGAGATGTTCCCCAGTTTTTTTGTTGATCACGTGCCCAGTGATGTGACTGTCTGTGTTGTTTGAAGATTGTGCATAGGAAGATTGGCTCCATAGGAGAATTGTCGCCACAATTGCGGCGAAAAAGTATATTTTATTCATTAAATTAATCTATTGTTCTTGTTATACAATAGTTTTTCATCGAGTGTTTAGATTGTAGAGATGCTATAACAAGAAGAAGGAGGACCCCTTAATGAGGTCTTGATGAATATGATAAAAGATTGTGATGTTACACTCTTGCTAATGATTATTTGTGTGAGGGCAAAGAATGCAACAATAGCTATTTTTTCAATGAGTGTGGTATTGACATAGTGGAAGAGAAGATTGATTTTAGCTATCTCCTCAGGTGTGTGTGTATGTGAATTTCTTTCAGAGCCTTCGAGAGAGTGAAAGTGTACGATTATCGTCCCATTTACTACGTGAAAGTGAGAATAATAAATAGTAGAGAGCTGATAGATAATAACTACTATCAACCCTAAGACACTTACTATTTTTCTAAACTCTCTCATTATTCGGTAGATTCTATTTTATCCTCCACCTTACTCTCCATCTCCCGACTTCTGAGCCCTCTTCTTTGGTGAAATCGCTGCTGATTATCTCGAATGTGCCAATCTCAGATGTATTTTCTACATGATCTCCTATGCAGGCACAAGTGTCATAATCTCCAATCTTGACTATTCTTAAAGTGTCAGAAGCCTCCTGAGGCAATTTGCGAAGATCTACTATGTTGGCAGCCTCATCTTTACTCATATACTCAGTTGTAACGGTGAGATGGTTACCAATTACTTCGTTTACTGTATTCACTATATCTGCTATCTGTTGGGCAGTTGGCTCTTCCACCAATAAATAGTCACACTTGGATTTCTTTTTTTCCACGTGAGCATTCATAGATCGAGGGCATCCGAAGAGCCTGACCATAGTTTGATTCAAAATATGTTCCGCAGTGTGCGAAGGGCGATGCTCTTCCTTATTATGTTGATTAAGAATAGGGGTTTCTTCCATTATATTATCTGAATAATGTTTAAAATAACTTCAGAGGCCTTTTCCATGCTTCTGACAGGCAAAAACTCATGTTTACCATGGAAATTGTGACCACCAGCGAAAATATTAGGGCAGGGGAGACCCATGTAGGAGAGTCTCGCTCCGTCTGTGCCTCCTCTGATAGGCTTCACTTTAGGTTCAACATCTGCATCTTTCATGGCTTGAATGGCAGTTTCTATGATATGATAGTGTGGTTCTACCTCTTTTTTCATATTGAAATATTGATCTTTAATCTCAAGAGATGCAGTCCCAATGCCATATTTTTTATTGATGAAACAGGCACATTCTGAAATAAAGTTCTTCTTCTTTTCAAATTGCTTCATGTCGTGGTCACGGATTATATATTGAATTTCAGCCTCCTCTACGCTCCCTCTGAAAGAGATGATGTGGAAAAATCCTTCATAGTCTGTAGTGAACTCAGGACGCTGTTCAATTGGGAGTAAGTCGTTAAATTCGGCACCAATGATGATTGCATTTAGCATCTTGCCTTTGGCGTAGCCAGGATGGACATTTCTCCCTTGGATATGAAGTTTGGCAGAGGCAGCATTGAAGTTCTCGTACTCCAACTCTCCTATTTCCCCTCCATCCATGGTGTAAGCATATTTTGCGCCAAATCTCTCAACATCAAAATGATCCACCCCTCGGCCTATCTCTTCATCGGGGGTGAAACCTATCTTTATCTCGCCGTGCTTGAAATCGGGGTGCTCCATCAAATACTCTGCAGCATACATTATTTCGGCAACGCCAGCCTTGTCATCTGCCCCAAGCAGGGTGGTTCCGTCCGTGGTGATGATGGTCTCTCCCACATATTTTGACAACTCAGGGAAATCGGCCAATCTGGTGTAGATCCCCTTCTCCTCGTTGAGGCAGATATCTTTCCCGTCGTAGTTTTCGATGATATTTGGTTTGACATTTGCCCCCGATGCATCAGGTGAGGTGTCCACATGGGCAATAAACCCGATTGGCCCTATAGCCGAATTGTCGCAATTGGCAGGAATCGTCGCCATCACATAGCCGTCTTTATCCAAAGAGGCATCCTCAATACCCATCTCCTTCAACTCCTTAACAAGCATTTCGAGGAGTACAAACTGCTTATTTGTACTTGGCTGACTGGGTGACTCTGGATTAGACGAAGTATCGACAGCTACATATCGTAAAAATCTATCAACTATTTTTTCCATAATAACACTTTTAAAACTATATTTCTTCTTTTTTAGCTCTGAGGCAGTCCCATATAAGATAACCGATAAGGCAGATATATAGCACTATTGCTATGTAGCCTGCAGCATCTGTCTTCTGCCAAACGCCATTGTGAAGATCTACCCCCACGAACTTAATAAAGGCAGAGACAACACCCATAAGGGCACCTCCTGCTATGAATCCTGATGCAAGTAGTGTACCACGCTCTTTGCGAGCATTGTTCAGGGCCTCATCTTTGCTTCTTGTGCTTACGAACCATGCAACTGCACCACCCACCATAAGGGGGAGATTTAGTTCGATAGGGATAAACATACCGAGGGCAAAAGCAAGTGCTGGCACTTTAAACAGAGTTAAAATGATGGCAATTGCAGCTCCGATACCGTATAAAAGCCAAGGTGCACCACCTCCAGACATCAGTGGTTCAATGACAGCAGCCATGGCATTTGCCTGTGGGGCCACAAGAGCCCCTTCTCCAGTAAACCCGTATGTTTTATTGAGTACCATCATCACCCCTCCGACAGTGGCTGCGGCAACCAATGTACCAAGCATTTTCCACCCTTCCTGCTTCTTAGGGGTAGTACCCAACCAATATCCTATTTTCAAGTCGGTGATAAATCCACCTGCCATTGAGAGTGCGGTGCATACAACCCCTCCTATTACTAAAGCGGCCGCCATACCTGCAGTCCCTTTGAGCCCAGCAGCCACCATTATAAGTGATGCGAGAATGAGGGTCATCAATGTCATGCCACTTACAGGGTTAGTCCCTACGATAGCAATAGCGTTTGCAGCCACTGTGGTAAATAGAAAGGCTATAACAGCCACAACCAAAAGGGCAATGATAGCATGGGTGAGGTTGTCGAGGAGCCCGAAGTAGAAGAATACAAAAATAAGTGCGAGGGTCACCAACACCCCGATAGCGATGATTTTCATTGAAAGGTCGCGTTGGGTGCGGATCTCAACACTCTTAGTCTTACCCTTTTTGGAGCCAAGTTCGGAGACTGCAAGACCAAATGCCGATTTGATAATACCTGCAGATTTGATGATTCCTATTACCCCAGCAGTGGCAATCCCACCAATACCGATATGTCTTGCATAAGTGGTGAAAATCTGTTCAGGGGTCATCTCTCCGATAGTGGCAGTGATACCACTCCCCATCAAATCAATGACACTACCACCCCAGATGATATTCATCAATGGGATAATTACAAACCATACTAAGAAAGAGCCACAGCAAATAATAAATGAGTATTTGAATCCTATGATATAGCCTAAACCAAGGACAGCAGCATTGACATTTAACTTCACCATCAACTTTGCTTTATCCGCCAAAGCCTCTCCCAAAGGGAGTATCCTGGTGCTGAATACCTCTGCCCACCAACCAAAAGTAGATACGATAAAATCATAAGCACCACCAATAAGACCACTCACTAAAAGAAGTTTGGCCCCTTTACCGCCAGACTCTCCACTAACAAGCACCTGAGTCGTTGCAGTAGCTTCAGGGAAAGGATATTTCCCGTGCATATCTTTTACAAAATATTTTCTAAAAGGAATTAGAAATAGAATACCTAAAATTCCACCAAGAAGTGAGCTGAAAAATATCTTTCCAAAATTGACCGTTAGTTCAGGATATTTGTCCTGTAATATATAGAGAGCTGGGAGGGTGAAAATAGCACCTGCCACGATTACTCCCGAACAAGCTCCGATAGATTGGATGATTACATTCTCCCCAAGGGCATTTTTTCTTTTCAGAGTGCTTGAAAGCCCCACCGCAATAATGGCAATAGGTATGGCTGCTTCGAAGACCTGCCCCACTTTCAACCCAAGAAATGCGGCTGCGGCAGAAAAAAGGATCGTCATTAGCAATCCTATTGTGACAGACCACGGAGTTACCTCCTTGTAATTTTTATCTGGGGACATTAGAGGTTTGTATTCCTCACCAGGCTTTAATTCTCTGTATGCATTTTCTGGCAACCCTTTTGTTGCCTTTTTTTCATCACTCATTGTCTATCTAAGTTAAAGTTTTCTAAAATTAGTATTTGCAAAAGTAGTAAAAAATAAATATTTGGGGGTAATAGAATATAGGGACAATAGAAGATATTGCAATTTTATATATGTTAATGCTAAAAATTATTAAAAATAATTGAAATAAATTTGGAGTTTAATAAAAAGTGGTTACCTTTGCAGCCCGTTTGGAAAAAACGGCAGTTCATTGACATAATGAGAGAGATAACGAGGTAAAGTTAAAAAACAAAAAGTTA
>CAZSLC010000025.1:0-26587 GCA_964607675.1 uncultured Muribaculaceae bacterium | reverse complement strand
TAAAATTCAATAATCATCTCATTTAACAAGGTATAAATAGCACTTCAAAGAGACCTCTGAGTAATTTTGTGTTTTTGTTTTGTGCGTACGGAAAAGTGCAGTATGGTATTCCCTCTTTTTTTGGCGTGCAATAATTTGCTCAGCATCCATATTAAATCCATAATTATATGCCGTAGCATAGAATCTAACTCTGTCCCACTCTGACATTTGTTCCACTTCTGGGAAACCACACTCCACTACAGTCATGAAAAGGGCCAAATATTGCATCTGAAAATTAATAGAGGACAATCTTTCCACACGTTTTTTCCGAGCATATTCACTATTTGAGGTATCAGCAACAATCGACATAAATTTCCTTGTACCACTTTTAAGCAATAAATATTCAAGACCTTCAGCAAAAGATGGCTTCATTTGAAACCTCCCTATGGAAAAATTAGCATAGTTTTTACCATATTGCATATAAAGCATCTTAAGAGCCATCGTCTCAAGTTGGTCCTTAAGGCAGTCATATCTGATAAGCTCAGGCATAACCACAGCAAGTGCAGTTGCAACATCAACATCATTATTTTTCATTATAAAGTCGAACCCTTGACTACAAAGATCATCTCTATAGTCAAGGACTCGCTGTGCTGTTATCTCTTGGGAATATAACCCACTCAGATAAGTAGTAAAAAATAATGACAAAATAAATGTGACCAAATATCTCATTGTTACAATCTATAACTGCACTCTATAATACTGCCATTTCTAAATATTAGCCAATACAAATAATCATTGCAGGAATATATTGCAAAGGGATACCTATAGACACTACCGTCATTTAAAATAAAATTTTCATCTTTTTTAATAACATAACGCTTTCCACCTACCGATTCATATTTTGATTTGGAAGAGGCGATATCATATTTACTATTATCTGGCTCAGGAATAGTTTTAAGGGCCTGATAAGGAGAACTATAAGACTTGGATAGTTTACCTTTGTGGGAGACATGATAATCAATTATAGTATCCCTCTCCACTGTGACCACAAAATAACTTTCAATGAACGAACCGCACGTCTCTCCACTCCCAGCGGCAGAAGAGATCCCACTGGAAGTTGTGAAAAAGAGAGAACATTCATCACTAAATAAATTACTTATATTAGATTGAATGACCCTTTCTTGAGCAACCTTAACATCCCTAAATCCATCAAAATAGATCGCTTCACGGCAATAAGCAATAGCTTGTCTGAGGCATTCAAGGCTATTATCCATAATAACACGATCATTCAGACCTTTTTTGTTATTTAAGCCTAAAATCATATCATTACTCAATTGATTTAAACTTTTCACAGCTTGTGCATAAGCGTTGCGCCACAAATAGATGGTCTCTTTACGTCCCTTTTCGTTGATGATATTGAGTTTATCTGTAAGGATGTCTCGTTCAGAAGAAGAGGAGGTAAGATACAAAGTTTTATATCCTATCTCAAGTTCCTTGGTGTAATTTTTAGATTTTGCAAAAGAGCTATTGAGATTAGCCTTAAAAGTAGAATCTATTAACTTAAACTCACTTAAAAATTTATTTGAAAGTGCTCCCAACCCTTGATTGTCCTTAACAAATTCATCTTGTGAGATCTCTTTAGCTTTATCAATCGTTTTATTCAATTTACTCTTGTCAACATTTTGCATTGCGTATGCCTGCATCTCCTTCTCACTCATATTTTCCATTTTATTGACCTGCTCACTTGTCATCCCAGTTGTCCTAAAAACTATCTTATTCTCCAACTCTTTGATCCGTTCTTCCGAGGTATTAGGATCTTCCAACTCTTTCATCTCCGCCTCAGTGAGTCCAATCATTGCTGTTGCCTTTTTCTCTAACTCATGAGCCTTTTTCTCCATATCCTCCTCCATTTCATCATAACCCTCGGAAGAAATATCAGAAAGCTCCCACATCCTCATTTCAATTGAAGATAGCTTATCTTTGTAATTGTTTCTCTCTTTTTCTTCAAGTGGATCGAGAAGAATCCCCTCACTCAATATATTAGGAAGCTGTGCGAAAAGTTCTGAAGGACTATTTCCTTTTGCGGGTAATATCTCTTTTTCCTTAATATTCTCAGGGATAGCCTCGTTGACTACAGACTCCGTGGCAGCCGATATTTTATTTTTGAGTTTTTTAAAAAAAGACTGCCCAAGCAAAGGACTTGCTGACAAGAATCCAACGCTTATTATGCATACTACATTTCTAATTAAAAAATATTTTTTCATAGTCTACTATAATTATTGTTTTATAAATTCTACTCTACGATTTAGGGCCCTATTTGAGGGAGTATCATTTGGAGCAATGGGCGTTGTTTCTCCTGCTCCATCAGTGGTCAACATATTGGCTGACACTCCCATTTTTACTAATTCCTCCCTTACAGAAATAGCTCTGCGCTTAGAAAGCTCCATATTATTTGCATCATTACCCACATCATCTGTATGCCCAACAATATGCACCTTTATATCTGCCTCCTTGATTACCTTTGCAATATCGTTCAAAGCTCCGAAGGATTCAGGTTTCACGTTGCTTGAATTAACTTCAAAATAAATCCCATAACTCACCAATTTACCCTCCTCTAATAGCTTACTACGGGTATCTGGTGCAGCAGTTGTAATACGAATATTACTAATATACGGATTAGAGTTGTTACACCCAGAAATATCAAATGTAAGCCTATTGGGTTTCAACCCTGGAGAAATTAATGTCGGCAAATCAAGGATCTTTTTTCCGCCGTGATATACCCTCATTCGTCTCTTTTGAACCCACACAATTACATGTTCTATCTCATTGACAGATAGTGGAGAGACAGCAGATTCCCCTTCAACCCAATTGTCATTAACAAATGATTTGGCAACCCATGGGATATTCTCACTCGCCTCAATATAAAGGCCATAGCCATAGGGCAAAGGGTTAGTTTCCAAATAGCCTAAATCCACACTCTCTGCCTTGAAAAAATCAACCCAAATCGCTGGGGGATTCTGATCCGTTGGGGGAAGGATCACATCAAATTCGAAGATAAAATTGTCAGGTAGCTCCAAATCCTTCATCAACTGGTACTGCGCATCAAATGTAGTAAGATGCAACCAATTGCCATTAGCAATATTCAAGGTTTTCACCTCCCCACTTCCATTGGTGGTCCACAAGGCAGGGAAATCTCCAACTGCATCTTGAGAAAAATCTTCAAACAGTAGCACTTTGTCTCCAGGGACAAAGTCATATTTAGAATAAGATTGCAATGAGATTTTTTCTTGCTGAGACTGCATCTGAGATTGAGCCACCTGCTGCTGAGACTGTTGTAGCTGCTGTGACTGTTGAGCCTGTTGTGGTTGCTGAGGCTGATTCTGTTGAGATGTTTTCTGCGGCTTCTCTGTCAACTCCTTTTCAGCTTTATCCAACGCCTTTTCAACCCCCTCTTCCACTTTTTTTTCAACTCTCTCCTCAACCTGCTCCTTAGTACGATTAACAATTTTCTTACCCAAGTTTTCTAATAAACTTTGGGCATAAGCACTTGAGATTCCCACACAAAGTAATAAGCAAAAAATCAATAACTTTTTCATACGGCATTATTTTTATTTATAACAAATATCGTTTCTCTCACAATACAAGACTACCCCCAAAAAGGGGTTTCTATTAATAATAAAAGAAATTACCTTTGTAGAAGAAAAACTAAAGATTATGAATTGTATAATTCGAATAGCATCCATTATACTACTGTTAATCACTTCAATGCATCAAAGTGATGCACAGCAAAGCAGTCTGGACTCATTACAACTTCGCTTACAACAAAAATCCATCACCTCAGATGAAAAACTAAAAATACTCGACGATCTGAGTTGGGAGTATTTGAGTATTGATTTCACCAAATCATGCTCATTTGCCCGTGAGGGGATCAAGCTTGCTCACCTTAAAGACAACTTGGTAATGGAGGCCACCCTCACCCGTAACCTCGGTGTAGCCTATTATATGGACAACAGACTTGACTCTGCCGAGATTATACTCATCAATGCACTTAAAATAGCAAAAAAGAGCTCTGAAAGCTCCCTTGTTGCTGGCGTCTATAGTGCATTGGGAAATACATACAATGTTCAAAACAGGTATGACATGGCCATTGAACACTACAATAAGGCAATGCCTATCTATGAAGCATTGGGGAGAATGGACAAAGTATATACCATACAAGCCAACATCGGGACACTTTACTACAACAGACACAACTATCCACAAGCAGAAAAATATCTACTTGCTGCACAGCAATTGGCAATAGAAGCCGAAGACATTCCCATTCAGGGGCAGATAGCCCAGAACCTCTCAAATATCTATTTCGCCACTTCAATGCCTGAAAAGGCCTATTATTGGGCTGAAAAAGCAGTCTCCTTATGTAGAGAAGCAGCCGACGAGTACAATGAAGTATTAGCCCTCACCTCTTTGAGCGGAGCTTGCCAAGTACATCTAAAGGACAACAGCCTCGCAATGAAATACGCCATCGAAGCGTTGAACAAAGCACGCAAGATAGATATGCCGAACCTTATATCGGCATCATTGTGCAATATAGCCTACCTCTACTATCGCAACGGAGATTATCAACAAGCTCTCAAAAATGCTAAAGAGAGCGTATCCTTGACCGACTCCACAGACTTGGAACAACTTATAGGGATGCATTCCACTATGCTCGAATCATACATTCAACTAAACGATAAAATAAATGCTGAGAAATCATTTCACAAGGTATATGAACTGATGACACATCAGTCCGACGAGGAGGTAAGTCATGCTCTGGCAGAGATGGAAATACAGTATGAGACACAAAAGAAAGAGAATGCCATAAACACACTCTCGCACGAGAAACAGCTACTCTGGACAATAACAGTCGTCCTCATTGCAGCAGTTATATTACTGGTTATTGCACTTATACTATTCAATAGTTATCAGAGACAAAAACGACTTCGTGCCGATGAAAAAATACGTTCTTTCGAGACTCAGAAGCAACTATTAGCTGCAGAATGGCTGCTAAATGGAGAGAACAAAGAACGCTCCAGAATATCTCGCGAACTCCATGATGGATTAGGTGGATTACTTACTATAGCAAAAATAAAACTTTCCCAATTAAACTTGCCAAACAATGTGTTGTTGCTAATAGACAACGCAATCACTGAAATGAGGCGTATATCCTCCAATCTCATGCCTGAAATGCTCGGTCGTTTCGGGTTACGAGCAACATTGAGTGAATATTGCAAAGTGGCCCCTATCATTGATCTCCATTTTTATGGAGAAGACCAGAGATATGACTCCACCATTGAGATAAATATATATAGGATAGCATGCGAATTGATAAACAATGCCTTAAAGCACTCAGAGGCGACTCAAATCAATGTTCAACTAATAACTGAAAGAGAGCGCATTTCGCTAATAGTACAAGACAACGGGAAAGGATTTGATTTTTCAAAAGTATCGGGCAATGGTTTAAACAACATTAGAAACCGCTCATCAATAATGCATGCCACTCTCGATATATTTTCAAAAAAGGGAATGGGGACAGAGATAACGATAGACCTTAAAACTGCTATACAACCATGATAAATATATTTATAACTGAAGACCATCCAATTGTAGTTGACGGCATTGTCTCCTTAATAAATGAGACAGAAGATATGCAGGTAGTAGGCACAGCCCTAACGGCAGAAGAGTGTATCAAAAATGTAGGAAAATCATCACCTAACATTTTACTACTCGATATAAACCTCCCTGACAAAAATGGGATAGATCTCTGCAAAGAACTCCACACCCAATTTCCATTCATCCGCATCATCGCCCTCACAGGATTCAAAGAATTTTATTATATGCAACAGATGATGGCCAATGGTGCAAGTGGGTACCTCCTTAAAAATGCAATGCCAGAAGAGATCACCGATGCTATCCGTGCTGTATATGGCGGAAGCACCTGCTTCTGCGACGAGATCAAAGAAAAGAGCCCCATTTCAAAGGAAAATTTCTTTTTGACACCCAGAGAGCAAGAACTTCTCAGATTAGTCGTTGAGGGATATACAAACAAAGAGATAGCATCAAAATTGTTTCTCGGTGTAGAGACCATAAATTCATATCGTAAAAACCTACTGCTAAAATTGGGGGTTAAAAACACAGCAGCTATGGTTAAATTGGCCATCATAGAAAAATTGGTATAATCATTCAAAATGTTACTTTTGCACAAATTTTAAAAAATGAAAGCATTATATACGATTCTTCTCCTTATAGGCTCCAATATTTTCATGACATTCGCATGGTATGGCCACCTAAAACTCCAAGAGATGAAAATATCCTCCAACTGGCCTCTAATCGGAATCATCCTTTTTTCATGGGGCATTGCCTTGGCAGAGTACTCACTGCAAGTGCCTGCCAACAGAATAGGATTCACTGGGAATGGAGGACCATTTACCCTTCTCCAGCTTAAAATCATTCAAGAAGTAATCACACTCACTATCTTCGTCATTTTCAGCACACTACTTTTTAAAGGGGAAAGTTTCCAATGGAATCACATAGTCTCTTTTATCCTTCTAATCTCCGCTGTATATTTTGCATTTTTAAAATAACATTCGATATTTAGTTTTTTAAATCATTTTTTACAATCTTTGCATGAGATAATATGACAGATATGCATACACAATTTAAAATACTCGTCCTCCCAATAATATTATTAACAGCATTGTTTTCCTGTCAACAAAAGGTAACTGTAGCAAATAAAGCATCTTTAGCTTTGGCTCAAGTGCCATACAGTCACACAGGACAGTTTCTAACAATAGAAAGTCAAGAGACTTGGGCGATAGAGGTAGATTATGCGGAAGGAGTTGATTCATGGTGCCAAATCAGCCCAACAGAGGGTGTAGGGAGCAATCCCAACATTGTCCTTTCATATGAAGTTAACACTACAAGAAAAGCAAAAGAGGCATCAATTAAGGTCTTTTTTAAAAAAAGTAATGAGACAATAACCCTTTCACTGAAACAATTATTCAATGAAGACCAACCCGATCCCTCTCTCCCCATTGCCGTACCTCAATGGAGAGAACTACCCACAACATACAACGCAGGAGACCTACTATTTGTAACTCATCGCACAGATATTTTAGGGAAAAATGTTAGAAACTACTCAATTCAGTATGATAAAAAAAACAAAATAGCCCTATGGGTAGCATTCCCACTAAATGATTCATTTCTCGGTTCTACCAAAAGGACAGATGCTTGGGGCTACGACCCAAAAATACCAATTGAAAGTCAGCCCAACCTTGAATTTAGTTTTTATACAATGACAGGACTTTCGGGCTATGACAGAGGTCACCAAGTATCTTCAGGATCAAGGACTTGTACATATAACGCCAATGCTCAAACCTTCTACTACTCCAACATGACAGCTCAATCAAACGATTTAAATAGCGGTATTTGGGAAAAATTAGAGAGGAAAGAGAGGGATTCATCCTACCTATGCGACACCCTCTATGTGGTCACAGGACCAGTTCTTACCACCACAGGCTCACCTGATATTGACCCAATTAAGGATAAATCTGGCAATTTTTTCACTGCAAAGCCAAAAGCATATTTTAAAGTATTATTAAAATACACCATATCTGGCAATAAATATAGTGCCATCGGATTTTGGTTTGAGAACAAAGGCTACACCCACGAATACCCTGAAACATCAGATACCTTCACAGTAGCAGAAATTGAAAAAAGGACTGGTATCCAATTCTTCACCAATTTAAACCTCAGCGAAAGCGAATTGACAAAACTAAAATCGGAATACAATCCCAAATCATGGGGGATATAAAAGACACTACTACATGAGACAACAACTTTCAAATAGATATTATTATTACTTCTGTTATATACAACCGGAGTAGATATCTTATTTGTTTACATATAATCATAGCAAGGCCGGTCATTTTTGATCGGCCTTTTTTTATAAAATTCACAATCTAACAATCATAAAAATGGAAAAAGTACAATTTTTTAGAGCTGGAAACATCCCAATGGAAATGCACAAAGTAAGAATTATTCAAAAACTCAATTTAGTTCCAATAGAGAGAAGAATAGCTGCAATCAAAGAGGCAGGTTTCAACACATTTAAACTAAGCACAAGGGATGTCTTTCTCGACATGCTCACAGACAGCGGCACCAATGCCATGAGTGACAATCAACTATCAGCCATGATGAACGCCGATGACGCATACGCAGGCTCTCAGTCATTCGACAAATTGCAAAAAGCAGTAGAAGAGGTACTTGGTAAAAGATACCTACTTCCAGTCCACCAAGGGAGGGCCGCAGAAAATATAATTTCAAAAACATTTATCAGAAAAGGAGACATAGTACCCATGAACTACCATTTCACCACAGCCCTCGCACACATCACCGAGGCAGGGGGGACAATAGCCGAGCTGCTCCACGATGAAGCCCTTGAACTCCAATCAGATCTCCCTTTCAAAGGGAATATCGACATCGAAAAACTCATCAAGTGCATCGAAACAAACGGGATAGAAAAAATACCATTTATCCGTATGGAAGCCTCCACCAACCTCATCGGGGGGCAACCCTTCTCAATTAGAAACCTAATGGATGTGAGGAAAGTAGCAGATCAATATGGCATTATGATAGTACTCGACGCCAGTCTCCTGGGGGAAAATGCATTCCTAATTAAGCAAAGAGAGGCTGAATGGAGGGAAAATTCAATGGGAGAGATCATTAAAATGGTGACAGGGTTAGCAGACCTTGTCTATTTCTCTGCAAGAAAACTCACCTCTTCAAGGGGAGGAGGCATCTGTACCAATCAAGAAAAATTATACAAAAAGATGGAGTCCCTCATCCCACTATTCGAAGGCTTTTTGACCTACGGAGGGATCTCTGTTAGGGAAATTGAGGCAATGGCAGTGGGAATGTATGAGACATTGGACGAAACAATGATTTCTCAGAGCCCCACCTTCATCAAATATTTTGTCGAAGAGGGGACAAAAAAGGGAATACCTATGGTCACCCCTCCAGGGGTGTTAGGAGCACACGTGGATGCCATGCAATTCTGTTCTCACATCCCTCAGAATGAATATCCAGCAGGTGCATTAGCAGCGGCATTGTATTTAATTTCTGGTGTCAGAGGGATGGAAAGGGGGACCATCTCAAGTACAAGAGATGAAAACGGAGTAGAAATAATGGCAGATGTCGAACTACTTCGTCTTGCATTTCCAAGAAGGGTATTTACCCTCTCTCAGACCATTTACGCACTTGACAGATTAGAATGGCTCTATGAAAACAGAGGGTTGATCGGGGGACTTCGCTTCACATTCGAACCACCAGTGCTAAGATTTTTCATGGGAACTCTCGAACCGACAAGTGATTGGCCTCATAAACTAATGGAAAAATTTAAAAAAGATTTCGGAGAGAGCCTATAAAAAGCAATCCTATTGATTTGCAGCCTTTTGCCCCGCTCTAAAGGCTGCAATATTCATATTCACTATATCTTCACCTTTCCTACCGAAGATTCTTTTGATTCCCTCTTCAAATTTTGCAGGTTCTATCCCAAGAAGATGGCTGCAAGCACCGAGGAGGACGATGTTAGCACCACGGGCATTGCCAGCTTCAGCTGCCAACTTATCTACATCTACCATAATTACATTCTTCATAGACTTGAGCTCACCGATGATCTTCTCATCTTCTGGATAATTAGGGATATTTTTAAAAGGGACAGTGTTTGTCACAATCCAACCATTCTTCGAGAGGTATGGAAGGTAACGAAGAGCCTCCATAGGCTCCAGCGAGATAACTAAGTCGGCACACCCTTTTCCAATAAGGTCAGAGGCTATTACATCCGAAGATATCCTAAGATTAGACTGCACATCCCCACCCCTCTGACTCATTCCATGCACCTCTGCCTGTTTGATATATAGTCCCTCTTTAAGGGCTGCTTCCCCTATTACAGTTGCTATGGATAAAATTCCTTGTCCACCAACCCCTGCCAATATTATATCTTTTTTCATTTTTAAAAAATTTTCAGTTAATAAAGAATTTTAAATTAATTGTTTTGAGCCTTTTTTTCTTTAGAATGTCTTCTAAATGTCTGAATACACTCTCTACGAGGGATAATAACTGAAAGCCCCTTATACTCAAGCTCTTCTTTAATAATTTTTTTAATCTCTTCCATATTTTTAGGAAGTGGCACTACTACTCTGATATGAGACTCCTCAACACCCACCGCTTTACAAATATTTTCAAGTTTATTGGTACCTGCAGAGTCTTGTCCACCTGTCATACCCGTTGTCAGGTTGTCTGAAATCACTACCACCATATTGGCATTGGCATTAGCTGCATCAAGAAGACCAGTAATACCCGAATGGGTAAATGTAGAATCACCTATTACTGCCACCGCTGGGAACTGTCCTCCATCAGCAGCACCTTTTGCCATGGTAATAGAAGCTCCCATGTCTATACAAGAGTTAATTGCTCTGAAAGGGGGAAGTGCACCTAATGTATAACATCCTATATCACTGAATACTTTATGATTAGGGTATTCAGCAAGAGCTTCGTTAAGTGCAGAATACATATCTCTGTGTCCGCACCCCTGGCACAATGCTGGGGGTCTGGGGACTACATTCTCACTCGGAGCATAACTTTCATACGGTTTAAGTCCCAAAGAGATACGCACAGAATCTGGAGTCAATTCACCTGTTCTGGGAAGTTGTCCTGAGAGTCTCCCAAGTATTTTGCATTGAGTAGGAAGAATCCCTTTTATTTGCTCCTCAACCAAAGGCTGTCCCTCCTCCATCACCAAGATAGATTCGCATTCAGCAGCCATTCTATTTATAAGATCTTTAGGAACAGGATACTGTGAAATTTTTAAAATTGGGTGATTAAAAGATGAATCTTTATTTTCCATAAGGTAATTGTATGCTATACCACAAGCAATTACCCCCATTTTCTTGTCAGATCCATCAATATATTTATTGAACTTAGAACTCTTAGCTACTTCCTCCAATTTAGCATACTCTTCAAGAAGGAGAGGATACCTTTTTCTCGAATTGGCAGGGAGTAAAATCCAAGATGCAGGATTTTTAGGATAAGCAATCTCCCCAATAGGCTTTGCCTCCGATTCAACCTCTACAACTCCCCTTGAGTGGGCCATTCTGGTAGTAACCCTCATCAACACAGGGACATTGTGAGCCTCAGACAAATCAAAAGCATATCTTACCATATCGTACGCCTCTTGCTGATTAGATGGCTCCATAAGGGGGACAAATGCAAATTTTGCATAGAATCTTGAATCCTGTTCATTTTGAGACGAGTGCATCGAAGGGTCATCAGCAGAAACCACCACTAAACCACCATTGGCACCAGCCATAGCTCCATTGATAAAAGCATCTGAGGCCACATTGAGCCCAACATGTTTCATACATACAAGGGCCCTTTTCCCAACAAATGATACCCCAAGAGCTGCCTCCATTGCGGTTTTTTCATTGGTACACCACTTTGAGTGGAGTCCCCTTTCTACAGCCAAAGGAAGAGACTGAATATACTCAGTAATTTCTGTCGAAGGTGTACCAGGATAGGCATAAACTCCTGAAATGCCGCTATTCACTGCCCCCATAGCAATAGCCTCGTCACCTAATAAAAGTTTCTTTTGATTCATATTTTTATATTTAAGATTTCAATTTATTATAATTTTCGACAAAAATACTTAAATATTTATAAAAAACATAGTATTTAGTTAATACTTTAAATATTTGAAAAATATATTGTAATAAAAATTACATGTTATAACTTTACGAGGTAATTGAAATAACACTTATTAAATATTTATATACGAATGAGACTATTTTTACTTTCACTATCTCTTTTGGTAAGCATACTATCTTATGCACAACCAAAAGAATCATCACCATTGTGGCTACGCTATCCATCTATTTCTCCAGATGGAAGCTCAATAGCATTTGGCTATAAAGGAGATATCTATGTGGTTGGTATCAACGGAGGGAAAGCCCTACAAATCACCACCAATCCTGCTTATGACGGAGAGCCCATTTGGAGCCCAGACAGCAAACTTATTGCATTCACATCTGATAGGATGGGAAGCAAGGACATCTACATTGTAAATAGAGAGGGAGGTGTTCCAAAGAGGCTTACAACCCACTCAGGGGGAGAGACTCCCATTGTCTTTAAAGATGCACAGAGCATTCTATTTTCAGCAGATATACTTCCATCTGCAGAGAGCATCCAGTTCCCCTCTGCTTTTTCCCAAGTTTACTGTGTCTCAATTGATGGAGGGAGGCCAACTATGTTCTCCTCAATGCCACTGGAGAACATTTCATTTTCAAAAAATGGTAAATTGCTCATATACAATGATAAAAAAGGGTATGAAGACCCTTGGAGAAAACATCACACTTCATCTATCACAAGGGATATTTGGAGCCTTTCTGTAGCAGATACCAATGCCACAAAACTCACCAACTTCAATGGGGAGGACAGAAATCCAGTATTTGCCCCCAACGGAGAAGATTTCTACTATCTAAGTGAGGAGAGTGGCAGTTTCAATGTGCACAAATCCAATTTAGGCTCCACAGCCAACAAGCAAATTAGCAATTTCACCACCAACCCTGTGAGATTTCTTTCCATTGCAGATAACGGCACACTCTGTTTCAGCTACGACGGAGAGATATACACCATGAAGGATGAAAAAGATGCTAAAAAGGTGGAAATCAGCATTATTACCGACAAAATAGACAAAGACCTCGTGAGAAAAACTGCCACCAGTGGTGCCACGGATATGGCAGTGAGCAAGGATGGCAAACAGGTAGCATTTATCTACCATGGGGATGTCTATGTCACATCTGAAGAATATGCTACCACCAAACAAATCACCAATACTGCTGAACAAGAGAGAGATATAGACTTCTCACCAGATGGACGCAGTATTCTCTATTCAAGTGAGAGAGATGGCCTCTGGCAGGTATATCAAACCTCCATTGTCAACAAAGAAGAGAAATTATTTCCCTACTCTACCGAGCTCAAAGAGGAGAGAATCACCAACTCCAATGTTGCCTCATTCCAAGCCACTTACAGCCCAGATGGCAAAGAGATTGCATTCTTGGAAAACAGGACTACAATAAAGGCGATGAATCTTGCAACCAAGGCTGTACGAACAGTGATGGATGGAAAATATGAATATTCTTACTCTGATGGAGATCAGTGGTACCAATGGAGCCCAGATAGCAAATGGATACTATCAAACTCCATTTTCAACGGAGGATGGAACAACAAAGATGTGGCTTTAATCAATGCCTCTGGCAACGGAGAAATGCACAATCTCACCCTTAGTGGCTACAATGATGTTATGGCAAAATGGGTTCTCGATGGAAAAGCCATTATCTGGGAGAGTGATAGAGCAGGCTACAGAAGCCATGGCAGCTGGGGGGTTCAGAGCGACATTTATATTATGTTCTTCGACCTGGGAGCTTACGAAAAATTCAAAATGAATAAAGAGGAACTATCCCTCTTCGAAGAGGCAGAGAAGGTGAAGAAAGAGGAGAAAGAAAAAGCTGAAAAAGAGGCAGAGTCAAAAGTCAAGAAAAACAAGAAAGATAAAAAAGATGGAGAGAGTAAAGCAAAAGAGGAGATAAAACCACTTGTATTTGATCTTGAAAACGCTGAATACAGAGTAGCAAGACTTACAGTCAACTCATCATTCTTAGGTGACGCAGTGCTCAGCAAAAAAGGAGACAAACTATATTATATGGCTCGTTTCGAAGGGAGTATGGATCTATGGGTACACGATCTAATGAAAGATGAGACTAAAATCCTCATTAAGGATGTAGGATATGGTTCACTCAAACTCGACGAAAAAGGGGAGAATATCTATCTCATGAGCTCCTCTATGAAGAAAATAAATATCGAATCTGGCAAAACCACCCCTATAACATTTGAACTCGTATTCGACTATAAACCCTACGCCGAGAGAGAATACATGTTTGAACACGCATGGCAACAAGTTAAAGATAAGTTCTACGACCCAGCTATCCATGGCATTGATTGGGAAGGGTACAAAAACATATATGCAAAATTTTTACCCCACATCTCCAACAACTATGATTTTTCAGAGATGCTTGGAGAGATGCTTGGAGAGCTCAATGGCTCACATACAGGGGCAAGGTATAGAACTTCAGGAGCATCACTCAAGACAGCTACACTCGGACTCTTCTACGATGACACATACACTGGTGATGGTCTAAAAATCAAAGAAATCATAAAAAGAGGTCCACTCACCCTTAATAAAAACGAAGTAAAAGAGGGTGACATCATCACCGCCATTGATGGTGAAAAGATATTGGCTGGAAAAGATTACTTCCCACTTTTAGAGGGTAAAATCGGTAAAAACGTAATACTTTCAGTCACAGACCCATCTGGCAAAGAATATGATGTAAAAGTAAAAGCTATCTCAACAGGAGAAGAAAAAAATCTACTATATGAACGCTGGGTAGAAAGAAATAGAGAGATGGTAGAGAGACTCTCAGATGGTAAAATAGGATATGTTCACATCCAATCTATGGATAGCGAAAGTTTCAGAAAGCTATATAAAGAGGTACTTGGACGCAATAGGGAAAAAGATGCCTTAGTAGTTGACACTCGTAACAATGGCGGAGGATGGCTCCACGACGACATTGTCACCCTTCTATCAGGAAAAGAGTACGAACAATTTGCCCCTCGCGGACAATATATTGGAAGCGACCCATTTAATAAATGGCTCAAACCATCATGTATGCTCACCTGCGAAAACAACTACAGCAACGCTCATGGCACACCATGGGTATATAAGACATTGGGAATAGGGAAACTTGTTGGAGCCCCAGTACCAGGAACCATGACAGCTGTATGGTGGGAAACCCAAATAGACAGAAGCATTGTATTTGGAATACCTCAAGTTGGATGTAGAGACATGAGTGGCAATTACCTTGAGAACAAACAACTCGATCCAGACATACTCGTTTATAATAAACTAAAAGAGGTCCTTTCTGGTCAAGACAAACAAATAGAAGCAGCAGTTAAATCACTGATTACTAAATAAATCTAAACAATCCTACATAACGACGGGTGCGCTATTTTGCGCACCCGTTATTATTTCTAACTTATTATTATATTATTGACCACTAAATGGATTTTGATCAGCTTCAGTAAGTGCCGCATTGTTTGCAAATTCATACTCAGGGATTTGGCATATAAACCTATAATCATTTGAAGGAATGGTTCCCATAGGTTTTGCATCAGACGGACTATATCCATCGAGAAAGATACAACCCCATGTATAATGCCCTTCAATATATGTATCTGTCTCACAATATCTTACTAGTGGTTTCTGAAGCCTAAGCAAATCATAATGTCCTGTAACCCCTTCACATAATAACTCTTTTCTTCTTTCAACATATATCGCCTCTAATAAATCCGACTTATTAGTTGTAGTAGTTATATTGACTACATTTCTTGCAAGTTGAAGTCTATTCAATAGCTCAACACTCTTTGCAGGGCCATAAGTTGCAGATTGTGCAGCCGCCTCAGCCATGATTAATAACATCTCAGAACCTCTCATAAGAGGTATTTCAGGTCTTGTCCTTCCACCCACTGCTCCACCATCTGCTCCATAGTGTTTGTATTTATTGTAAGCCCATTTGGAACTCCACTCTTTATTTGAGTTGTTAGTACGCTTCCAAAACATGTATCTGTCTTCACCTTTTTCAAACAATTTTTCATATTTTCCATCAGCAAAGAAATTTAATACGCAATAGATGGGACCATCATTATACCCCTCTCCATAAGATGCATCAAAATTGTACCAGAAATTGTATTGTGAGAAATCGCCTACATTATCCTCGTCTGTCAATCCTACTGCCCAAGCCACCTCTTGTATTCTATCCGTTATTACCATATCGAAACCACTTTGCCATTGCTCTTTTGTCATCAATGTATTGTATTTTTCATAAACAAATTCAGCCTCTTTATAAGCCTTATCCCATTCGTTCATAACGAGATAGACTCTGGCTAATATTCCAGAAGCAACATATTCATCAATCATCCACGGCTCAGGCCTTTGAAAATCTGTTAATAAGGTTTTTGCTTCTAATAAATCTTTTACGATTTGCTGATAAATGTCCTCTACACTTGCCCTTGGTAAATCAATAGGGTCATCTTGAGACAATCTTAACAAAACGCCAGGTTTATTCTTAGCTATAATATATGTTTGTTGATAGTTTTGTATTAAATGGAAATACGACAAAGCTCTGATTGCAAGCGCTTGTCCTTTTACTGAGAGTTTTTGTTTTTCAGGTCCCGCTGATTCATCAATATTATCTATAATTATATTTGTTTGATTAATGTTTTTATACATTTCTTGCCAAATATATAAAGCAGCCCCTGTGTATTCTGTTTTATTATTATCATACTGATAGGTTCTAAATTGAGTTCCACCAAATTGAGTATGGCATAAAATATCAGCCCCTCCTAAATCAACATAGAACTGTAATCCAGTAATACCAGCATAATCTCTTCCCTGACCACTATTATTTAATAAAAGGTTGTTATATGTGGAAATTAAAACCATCTCCAAGTTTGCCGCATTAGGCAAAACATTTGCATCACTAATATCAACAGAAGAGCTCGTAGTGAGCATTCTTTCACAACTACCTGTAAATAGAGACACTGCACATATAATTGTAGTTATGAAAAATATTTTATAAATCTTTTTCATTGTTGTCAAAATTAAAAAGTTATTTGTATTCCACCCATATATACCCTTCTTGAACTTGGACGTCCACTTTCGGTTTGTCCATTGCCCTCATAGTTATTACCTGCCACACCTGTCTCAGGATCAACATGTCTTTTAACTGCACTACCAAAAGTCAATAGATTATCTCCATTGATGTAAAACCTTATATTGCTTGCTCCTATGTAGCTTACGATCGATTTGGGTAATGTATAACCCAATGTAACGTTCCTCAATCTCGCGTAAGAGTTATCAAACAAGTAAAAGTCTGAATTCTTATTGGTTGCGCCATAATTATCGTTTGACCATCTTGGATATGTAGCATTGTCGCCTGGTTTTTGCCACCTATCCTGGATCAAATCCTGAGTATTACCAACGCCTCCCCGAAGGGTAGTTCTCTCACGAGTTAATTGGTCATACAATTTACCACCATAAGAATAATAAATCATGAAAGATAAATCTATCCCATAAAAGTTAAATGCGCTTGATATAGAACCAAAGCCTTTCGGCAACGCTGAGCCGCAAAATTCATAATCTGAAGATTTAACATTGGTATAATTTTCCGTTTTAACTTTATTTCCATTATCATCTGTTATCCAATATTGCATATTACCATTATCAGGATTGACCCCAGCATTTCGAGGGAGATAAAATTCGTACCTTGATTTTCCTTCTTCCATTTTATAAGTAGCTGTGATGATTTTATATGTATAAGCACCGCTCGGAAGATTAACTATCACATTTTTCAATGAGGACCAATTTGCATCCACAGTCCATGTGAAATTCTTCTTTTGAATAAGTTTTGCGCCAATTGTAAATTCAAAACCAGAGTTCATAATATCACCTAAATTGGAATTGATCCCTTCGGCGTTTCCCACTTGTGATGATGGAGGAAGCTCCTTGTAGTAAAGCAAATCGTTAGACCTACGTTGATAATATTCAAATGTACCATTCAATCTGTTATCTAATAGGGAAAAATCAAGAGCAACATTAAACTGAACATTCTTTTCCCACCTTAAATTAGGTGTTGCAAGTGTTGAAGGTTTAAGTCCTGGATAATTCAAAAAATTATCTTCAGTGTATGTTCCTTGATATGCATAATAGTTGTTACCATCATTGCCAGATGTACCATAGCTACCTCTTAACAACAAACTGTTTATCCATTCTGCATTTTTCATGAATTTTTCATTGGATATTCTCCAAGATGCACCTACAGAGAAGAAGTTGCCCCATCTATTGTCTGGGTGAAATTTTGAAGAGCCATCCACCCTGTAACTACCTGAAATGAAATATTTATTACGGAATCCATAATCTATTTTACCAAAGAAACTCAAAAGTCCATATTTGTCTCTGCTCGAATCAACCCTCCACTGCCTTGTTGTAGATGAGAGTTCATATTGGCCTGGTTGCATTATTCCAGCACCTGATGATTGATTGATATTGAGATCCAAAGTGTATAATTCTTGACCTATCATTGCATTTATGGAGTGGTCTCCAATCATAGTATCCCATGAAAGCAAATTGTTAAATGTAATTGGGTTTGTCCTGTTGTACCATCTATATGTACGTCCCCCAGCAGTTTTCACAGTCACACCATATGGTTGCAATTGGTCAGCACCATGAATAGCTGACTCATACCAATATCTATTGTAATGATTGTTATCAATACTTATGTTCGATCTGAATTTAATATCGAAAGGTAGGTTGATGTTTACAAAGAATCTTGAAGATATCAAATCATTCATGTAGTTGTTAAAGTTATAGTCATTGGGGTTACCAAACCAATAGTCACCAACATCTTCGTTGGGAAGCCACCCCACAAAGTTGTTTGCATATGAACCATAACAAAACATTCTCACCCCTGTCTTCTCAGAATATTCCCAATCTGTATTGTCTTTGTTTCTCAACCACGGGGAGGCCATAGTAGTTGCAAAATCCAATGCCCTTACAAATCCCGATGCATTTTGCTTACCGTTACTATAGGAGACATTGGCGCCAAGCTCCAACCAATTAGTTATTTTAGAAGAGACATTGGCCCTGAAACTATATCTTTTAAAATAAGATCTGATTGAGAATCCATTGTCATCAAGATATGAGGCAGAAAAAAAGTAGTTTGTCTTACCACTGCTCGACATACCACTTACATCAATACTATATTCTTGTCTCAATCTATAATTAAACACAGAAGATGCCCAATCCCAATCCTCTTTATTCCAAATCATTTGCAAAGCAGGATTGGCTTTACCATTCTCCAGCACATATTTGTCATCAGGCATATTTGCAAATGGGCTTACATAGATGCTCTCTCCTTTGGAGTTTTTGGTTTTCTTTAGGATTTTAGCCATCACGTGCCCAGAAGCATATTTACGAGCTTCCGCATCAGATTTACCATATACATAAAATTGATCGTTATAAATTCCTTCCCAAGTATTTTCTATCTGTTGATAGGGGTTGGCTTTTGTTGGTGTAGGAACAGCCATATCAGAAGTACCCCATGACATTTTGAAATTGACAATTGGTTTTTCAGAATTTCCTTTCTTCGTAGTAATCATCACCACTCCATTGGCGGCTCTCGATCCATAAAGAGATGCGGCGGCAGCATCCTTCAAAATAGTCATATTGTCAATATCAGAGGAAGGAATTGAAGATAAATTCCCCGCAAAGGGCATTCCATCCACCACAATCAAAGGAGCGGTAGATCCTGTGATAGATCCAATACCCCTGATGGTAATATTAGTATTTCCTCCTGGGACACCATCTTCGTTAACGACATTTACTCCAGCACTCACTCCCTGTAAGGCCTCTGCAACTGATGTTCCAGATATTTTTGTTAGTTTATCTGATTTAATGGTAGAGGTTGAACCAGTAAATGTCGATTTTTTTGCAGTACCATAGGCGACCACTATCGTCTCATCCAGTTCCAATGATTGAGATTTCATTACCATCTCAACATTTTTCTGACCATTATATTTTAATACAGAGTTTTCATATCCTAAGAAAGAAAACTCCAACTCTGCTCCATATGGGACATTCTCGAGGGTAAAATTTCCTTTTTCATCAGTAATTGAGTAGATATTCTCATTCTTAACAACCACTGAGACCCCCGACATATACCCCACATCGTCTTTTACTTTCCCTTTTAGTGTCCCTTTATCGGTAGTAATAGGCTGTTTAGGGGCAAGCTCTAAAGGGGTGAGTGCAATGGTTTTTCCCTCAATTTTAAAAACAGCCTTACCCTTTAAGATTTTTTCAAGCACTTGCTTTAAAGGCATGTTTGTGCATTTAATGCTAACAGGTCGCTCTATTTCGCTAAGAGCAGAAGTATATACAAACTTGTAACCTGTTTGAGCTGTTATATCAGATAGGACATCTTTTAAAGGAGTTTCACTAACATTTAAAGTTAAGTTTTGTGCAGACGCTATCAGAGGTAACAATAATAAAAATAATGTGAATAATTTTTTCATAAATATGTGCATTATTAGGTTTACTAATATATACACACTCTACGAAAGATTCACCCTAAAATACTGATAAATTAATTTCTTTTTGAAAGATAAATAATTTTATCCTCAATTTCATATTTGATAGGAGAAGTAAATTCCAATAATTCCAATATCTGAATTATAGACTCTGAATGGAAATTGGCCGTGAAATAATAATTGTAAACATCATTATCAAGCACCTTAATTTCGACACCATGCCACCTCTCTAACGACTTAATTACATCTTTCATAGGGGTTTGATCATAAATCAGATCACCATCTTTCCACGACACCTTCTTTATAGTATCAACCTCTGTAGTTTGAGTTACATTTATAAGTTTTTTCCCATAAGAGAGCTGAACTGTTTGGTATGGTTTCAATTCCATCTGTTCTATTTTACTACTTTTATTGGAAAGATTGACCTTGCCAGAGAAAAGGGTAATCTCCTCTTTATCGTCATCAGTGTAAGAACTCACGTGAAAAGTAGTCCCCATCACTTTAATTCTCATACCCTTCTCTGTAGTAACAATCATTGGTCTGTCAGGATTGGTTTGAATATCAAAATAACCTTCACCTTGGAAATTCACCTCCCTAAGAGTGTCTGAAAAAATGTATGGAAAAGAGATAGAAGATGCAGAGTTCATCCACACGACAGAACCATCTGGAAGTGTAATTTTACCTTTTACACCATTCACAGTATAAAAAGATTTATAGACTCGTTCATTATTGTATTTGGCCGTATATGTATCAGGATAGTTGGTCTTTATTATCTTATGTTGGTATAGATTGAAGAGTATCGAAAATATCAAACAAACAATAGCAGCAACCAGCAAAAAGGCACGCACCGCTTTGAAATGGCCATTGGAAGAGAAATAAGTGTTTCTCTTTGCAGTAGTTGCATCATCATTCAAGATTCTACCTAAAATCTCATCTTTTTCCCCATTTGACACAAATCTGTCATCTGTCGAGAGCAGCGACATGTCAGTGGCAATAACAGTATCCCTTAATTTCCCAAAATATTTAAAATTTATCTCAGATTCACTAAGCCACTTCTCCACAACAAGATTCTCTTGGGTGGTTGTCTCTTTGCTAATATATTTGATTAATAATGTCTTTTTCATCTCAAAATATATACACTTTCATTACAAAATACCCTAAATTACAAATAGTCATTTAAGGCATCTTGCAAAATTCTTAATGCTATCATTATCCTATATTCTACTGTTTTTATTGATATTCCCAATTTATCGGCAATTTCCTGATTTGTCAAACAATCATGTCTGCTCAAAAGAAATGTATCCCTTATAATTGGTTTCATATCTTCAATAGAGTCATAGATAATCTGTTCAAGTTCGTTGCCCATGACTCTGTCCAAATTACTGTTATCCAAGAACAAATGCGGAAATAAAGCGTTTTTACTATTTATATAATTATTATACCTAGTATTTACAGCTTCATGCCTAATATGATTAAGAGTCTCATTCTTTGCAATACGAAGCACATAGGGAAGTATTTCTCTATCTAAGTCTATTTTATCAAAATTGATCCATACCTTCAAAAATGTATCCTGAACAATATTTTTGGCCACCTCTTTATCATGAGAGAAAGATGCAACATATATAAATACTCTATTGAAGTATTTATTATACATTTTCTTAAATTCTTGAGATTTATTCATCTTTTTCCCTAGAATATCTCTACAAAGATAAAATTAATAAATAGACACTCTTCATTATTGTATTATATTTGTTAAGGAATATCTATTATAATACAAAAATGACTTTAGAGTTAAAACCAATCACATCACACCTTGAGTGGCAGTTTGCATTCAGGCTCCTAAATGATTCATTTCCATCATCAGAGAGGCGTGCAGATAAGAGAATTAGAACAATTGCCGAAATGGAGCACTCCATTTTTCACCCTTGCATAATATACCAAGATGGAGAAATGAGAGGCTTCATCAGCTATTGGGACTTCAACCATTTTGCCTACTTTGAGCACCTTGCAATCAGCCCAGAACTACGCAACCAAGGGAGGGGCACCCACATACTTCAACTTATCAAAAATGCTAATCCATCAATTGTATTCGAGGTAGAACTTCCAGAGAATGAGATTAGTAGTAGAAGACTCAACTTCTACACAAGGAATGGGGCCTCTATCATTGACAAAAAATATATTCAGCCTCCCTATTTGCCTGAGGGGGAATCGCTTCCAATGTATCTCCTCCATTTTGGAGAGTACCTTCCAAAACCCGAAGAAATTGACAATTATCTCTGCACCGTCTATCCCCTCCACTACATCCAAACTAAGATTCTCCCCAAATATGAGGGTTACGATGCTGCTCACCGCCTTGATCACATTGAGACAGTAATCAGACAAAGCCTTCAAATAGCAGAAGGACTCAATAAAAGTGGGCACTCCGTTGATATTGATATGGTTTACACCATTGCCGCATACCACGACATTGGCATCTGCGAGGGGAGAGACAATCACCATATATCCTCTGGGCGCATCCTAAGCGAAGATCTGCAACTAAAAAGATGGTTCACCGAAGGGGAAATTTCAACCATGAAAGAGGCTGTGGAAGATCACAGGGCATCGAATAAATCGGAGCCAAGGGGGATTTATGGACAAATTGTCGCCGAGGCAGACAGATTCATCGAGCCACACACAATTATTTTGAGAACCATCCAATATGGAAAAGAGCACCACCCAGGACTCTCCAAAGAGGAATATTTCCAAAGGACAATGTCCCATCTAAGGGAGAAATATGGAGACGGAGGTTATCTAAAGATTAGATTTGCAGAATCCCCCAACCATCAAAGATTGGAAGAACTCCGTGGCATGATAAGGGAAGAAAAAATAATCAGAGAGATTTTTGAGAAGGTATATTGATTACTTTTTGTTCATCTCAAACTCAACCATTCCTCTATTTTGGCGATATGCAGACCACTCCATTTTACCATTTTCGATATCGCACTCCCATATCTCACACATGGGGCCTATTATACCTGATAGATCATCATTGACCCAAGTAGTCACCAGAAGATCTCCATACAAATAATATTTACCCTCATTGTCAGTTTTTTCAACCCACTCTCCTGCGTTATTTTTTGAAAAGTAACTATAAGTGCCATCCTCGTTATATTTCCACCTTTGGAGAGTATAATTGCCAGCAGGATTAACGCATCCTCCCTCCCACATACCTAAGATAGAGCTCTTATAATTAACATCTACCTTATAACCTAAATACCTGCTATAGTCATCTTGAGGGACACCATCTTCAGAATATTCTACTGATTCGAAAACAATTTCCTCGTTGTCGAGGTAAATAATTTTAAGTCTAAGCTTGACATTTTCCCTCTCCAGGAATATAACATCTCCATCTAAACGATACTTCGTTGTTGTATAGAAATTCCACTTTGAATCTCTCATTTCTCCGTAATACTGATAAGAATCGCTTCTAAACTCCATCACAAAGAAGTCATTGGTAGGCATATCCTTACCATCTCTAACATCAACTATCCAGGTACCATAAAGCTGATTAACATCAGGACTTGTGCTTTTCGAACATCCCAACACAAAAAGAGACGTGATGAGAATGATAAATAAAATTTTCTTCATCATTAAATAAATTATAATGACAAATATACTAATATATTAGAAATTTATATCCTTTCTAATATTTCTATTATGGTATTTAATGAGATAAGTCCCTTCATCTCAAGGTTTAAGCCCCTATGATTAGTAATGTGTATTTTCAGCTCTGGAATTGACTCTTTTGTAAAATTATATAATGTGTCTATATCTATTGCAAACTCATTGCTCCCTACATACTTCAAAACACAAGATTTACCCTCATCCCATCTAAGCAATATTTTATCATCTACATTGAGATTGGGATCCTTTTCAACCGCATTTTTCACCACAATTTCAACAGCATTATCAATCTGCTTTTGATTCTTTGATACAAAATCGAACCAATTTTTATATCCTATTAAAGCAGATAAGGTATCTAATGTATAGACTCTCGGTGCTGTTTTTGCCTCAATATAGCCCCATAGTCTTTTAAGTGTCGAACAACTAATGATTGCACCCACTTTCATTGATATTTCATACATCAAAAACTCAAAATCAGATGGTGCGATCATTTTCCTCGAATACTTACTTTCTATTTCCGAAAGAAGCAACTTCAACTCATAAGAATTTTTCGTTATCTTCGCCACGACAATTTAGGTTAGTTTGTTTACAAATATACATTTTAAAATTCCATTAACAGATTACAATTAAGTCCATTACAGTCCATTACAGTCCATTGGTATCCATGTAGTCCCATGATAAATATATCCTTGTGACAATGACTAACACAGTTGTAACAAAATACTTTACCATGACAACAATAACTAAATCGAATTATTATGAAACGGACAAAGCTTATTTTAATTTGTGTCCTAACATTTGCCATCTGTGCTAATTCGTGCATGGCTGGTAACTCAGACAAAAAGAGAATCGACAACAGTGTCGTGCAAAACCTTGATCTCAACAAGTATCTTGGCACTTGGTACGAAATAGCCAGGTATGACCACAGATTTGAAAGAGACATGGATGGAGTGACTGCCAATTACTCGCTCATGAATAATGGCATGATTAAAGTGATCAATTCAGGATATAAAGGTGGTTTAGATGGAAAATACAAAGAGGCAGAGGGGAAAGCGAGGATTCCCAATCCCAATGAACCATCAAAACTCGAAGTTGCATTTTTTCTTAATTTCTGGGGAGACTACTATGTGATGGAGCTTGCAGAAGATTATAGATTTGCACTTATTGGGAGCAAAACTGACAAATACCTCTGGATCCTCAGCCGCACCCCCGTACTTGCCGAGTCAGATCATGAGTTTCTCATCAAACGCATAAGAGAGAGGGGGTACGATGAAAATAAATTGATTTGGGTTAAGCATTGTCCACCTTTTGTCCAAGGATTGTCCACCAATTGTTCTAACTAAAAAGACAATAATTGAGTATCTTTGCAGAAGATTTTATTTAATTATTCAACAAATGAAAAAAACACTTTATTTCGCAACAGCAATTCTCTTTTTGACACTTGCTCTTTCACTTACTTCATGCACAAAAAATAATGGTGGTGGAGGCTCTGCTGCCCTCTACGGAACATGGGTTGCCACATCAGCAATGGTTCCTAGCGTCGGCGAATGGATCGACCTCACTTCTCCAGTTTATGAAGACTACGGTCATGAGTTAACATTTGGCAGTGATGGATCATTTGATTATTCTGGGTATCTACCTATCATCGGTGACAGCTACAAGGTCAACGGTGATAAGATAAGTCTTTTCATTGAAGGGTTTGAAAGTGTTGAAACTCTATCTATAAAGATATTGTCCAACGATGGCAAGAATGCCACTTTCCTTTTAGGTGACAACATAATAGAGATTAAAACTTACAAAAAGTAGCTTACTCCTATTGAATATTTTGGATATAGGTATTTAAGTTTATTTCTCGTTCCAATCCCATTTTCTTACGCATACGGACCCTTGCCTTCCTAATAGCATCTTCAGATTGAAGGGTAATTCTTGAAATATCCTTATTAGTCATATTCAATTTCAAAAAAATACAGATTTTCCTCTCGTTCGGTGTAAGGAGAGGAAAATTTTTATTTAAAGCTCCGTAAAAATCACTGTAAGCACTTGAAAACACTGTCTCAAACTCTTTCCATGACTCTTTCCCCTGTTTATATTTATAAAAATCCTTTAACTTATTGACTGACTGATATACAGAACTATCTTTTGAATTAGCCATATCATCCAAAATCTTCAAAGTTTTATCCTCAATTTGGGCATTGTGCATCAACTGAATAGAAGTGGAAGCGATCTTATTTATCCCTTGTGTTATCTGGGTACTCTTCTTCTCGACATCTTCAGATAGAAGGAGTTGTTTTCTCTTCATTTTTTGATAAATGACTAATGAGACAACTAAAACTAAAAGTGTTATTGAAATTATGGTAAGGATAAGACCCTTTAAAGATGATATTTTAAGACTCTGCTTCATCAATGCATTATCAAATTCCAATTTTCTCTTTTCGTACTCATATTTTTTTTCAATCTGAATAATATCATTGAGTTTGTCTGCATTGATTATTCTATCAGACAACATCTTATAGTTGTTCAAAGAAAAAAAGGCATTCTTATACATTCCCTTTTTTTGATATATCTTCGACAAGATATGATAACCTTCAACCTGACTCTCTAAATAGTCAATATCAATACCTTTATCTAATCCTTTTTGGGTATAATACAAAGC
>CAZSLC010000024.1:0-27500 GCA_964607675.1 uncultured Muribaculaceae bacterium | reverse complement strand
TTGAATTGTCGGAACGGCTTGAACAGCAATTCAAACACAACTGGGATAGATATGTGGGGCGTTCGGTTGTATTCAAGCCTGTGATTGGAACACCATTCTTTCATCTGCACTCGGAGCCGTTTTGGGCACTTGTGACATTCGAGGGCGGTGAAGAACGGATACAAGAGTTAAAGAAAAGCAATCCATATTCGCTCGGAACAATGCGCAATAATTTTAGAGGTGCAAAAATAGATGCCGAGCTGTTTGACTTATTACACGATGAGGATGTCCGCGCAAAGCTTCGTGTTGTGCTCATATCCACATATCTGCAACCTCAGAAACGGGTAATTGACACGGTGATTCCTGCGGTTTTGGTTGCGTTGTTGGTGGCTTAATACTTGCCAGTTCGAAAATTATAAATAAGTATAAGGTAGTCTTTTTTTGACAACTTTTGCAACGTCATTAGTATTTTATTTGTGTAAACTGCACTAAATACGACTTTTTGCTTCGCCAAACTGCACTAATTACAACTTATTAAATTTATCCATAGCGGTAGCTTTTACAGTGTCGGTAATGTCAATGTAGGGTTTCATCGCTTTGTAATCGGTTTTTCGCACTGGCTCATCAATTCCTGCAAGCTCTGCCAGCTCTTTTAAGTAGTCATTCATTTTCTGGTTACTCAATAAAGGTCAATCTTACATATCCGCAATATCCAAACATGCCCACTCAATATCTGCTTAAAATAAAGTTCCAATGTTTTGCCTAAATAAGTAGGATAGTCTTCATTTATCAACCGTGCCAACCCTTCGAAGTTTCCTAATAATCCTTATTCAAAATATGTAAGCACCTCTGCTACAACATAACTACTTCCACCTACATATACCAAGTCATTTGGTCTGCTAACACTCATATATGATTTCAAAGCCTCCTCCACAGAAGATGTAATGTATCTTTTATCACCTAATCCAGAAAAACGTTCAGCCAATTGATCTGAAGGCATCGCCCTTTCACCTTGGGCATTAGTGAAATAATATTCAGCATTTTGGGGTAATAAATCCTTAATCTGATCATTAACCTTGTCAGAGGCCATTCCTATTATCATTACGAGCCTTCCATACATCCCAGTAGAAAATTCATTTGATAATTGTTCCATAACAGGTGTTAGTCCATGTACATTGTGGGCTATGTCGCAATAGATTGTTGGTGAGACATGTACTTTATCCCATCTCCCTCTAAAAAGGGTATTCTTTGCTGCATTACATATTGCCAAAACATTTGTTATAGGCTCAAGATTATAGCCTATTTTTGATAATATATTTATAGCTGTTAAAGTGGTAGAGAGATTTAGCACTTGATAATCCCCACATAAATCCATCGATTTAATTGGAAAATTATAAATCACACTCTCATCAAAGGTTGAAAGTGGTGCATTTAAATTCTCTGCAATAGCCTTCAATACTTTTAGGGGAGAATCATCTATTTTTCCAACAACAACTGGGATAGACTCTTTAATAATCCCCCCCTTTTCATATGCGATTTTATCCAATGTGTCTCCCAGAATCTCCATGTGATCAAGTCCAATAGAAGTAATTACACTTAATATGGGAGTTATGATGTTTGTAGAATCAAGTCTCCCTCCAAGACCTACTTCTATTATGGCTATGTCAATTTTAGAATATGCAAAGAAATCAAAAGCAAGCGCAGTAGTTATTTCAAAAAAAGATGGATTATTCTGCTCTATAAATAAAGCTATTTTATCTAAAAATGACACAACAAAATCTTTTGTCACATATTCGCAAAAGATCTTATTATCAACTTTTTTTATAATTTTTGCCCTCTCCCTAAAGTCTGCCAAGTGGGGCGATGTGTAAAGTCCCACTGAGTATCCGTTTTCAGCAAGCACTGAGGCAAGAAAACTTGACACCGACCCTTTTCCATTTGTACCAGTAACGTGAATCGTCTTGTATGATTTATGCGGATTTGAAAGAAAGTGATCTAAAGAGTGCATCACATCGAGTCCAGGATGATATGCTTTCCCCCCTACCACTTGGAATGAGGGTGATTGTTTGTACAACTGATCTATCTTATTTTGATAATTGAGATCTACACTATCCATATGTTAAAATTTTGTTTGCAAAATTGAGATTTTCAAAAGCTTTATACAAAAAAATAGAGTACTTTTACACAATAATTTTTATCAAGATATTACATCGTAATTTATGGTTCATTTTTTTCAATCTAACAGTGGGGTCATATTGGCCGTAGAAAGCACATTACAGCTCTCTTCTTCATCAGTTGAGATGCTTACTTGGTTATTTTCAAATGCTCAACTTCTCGACAAAGAGTTCATTAAAGGCACATTTGTGGGACCAAGAAAAGAGATGATCACTCCATGGAGCACATCAGCAGTAGAGATAACCCAAAGTATGAATATTGAAGGGATAGAGAGGATAGAAGAGTATTTCCCAATTGAATCTAAAGGTCGAGAAGAGAAAGAGATCCCTCATGATAAAATGCTCCAACGCATATATCATGAACTTAATCAAAACCTCTTTAAGGTTGACAATCAGCCAGAGGCTATCATTTATATAGAAGATTTTGACGCTTATAACGAAAAAGAAGGATTAGCACTATCAAAAGATGAAATAGATTATTTAAAGCAATTGAGCAATTCTCTTAATCGTCCCCTGACTGATAGTGAGGTGTTTGGTTTTTCTCAAGTCAATTCAGAGCACTGCCGCCATAAAATTTTTAATGGGACATTTATCATAGATTCAAAAGAGATGGAATCTTCCCTCTTCTCTATGATCAAAAAAACCTCAAAGCTCAATCCTGGAATGATTGTATCCGCATATAAAGACAACTGCGCCTTCATCGAAGGGCCAAAGGTGAAACTATTTCACCCTTCTACCTTCACAAAACCCGATTATTTCAAATTGAAAGAGGAAAAAACGGTCATTTCACTCAAGGCTGAAACTCACAATTTTCCAACCACCGTTGAACCCTTCAATGGGGCAGCAACAGGCAGTGGTGGTGAAATAAGGGATAGGATTGCTGGAGGGAAAGGCTCATTTCCAATTGCAGGCACCGCCGTATATATGACATCATATCCTCGATTTGGGAGGGAATGGGAAAACACTCCAGCGAGACAATGGCTCTACCAAACACCACAAGAAATATTGATCAAAGCTTCAAATGGAGCATCTGACTTCGGCAACAAATTTGGGCAGCCAGTTATCTGCGGATCACTTCAAACAATGGAATATTCTGAAAAGGACAACGATGTTGAGAGAAAATATGGCTACGACAAAGTGATTATGCTTGCAGGGGGGGTTGGTTATGCAAAATCAAAAGATGCTTTAAAGGAGAGCCCGAAAGCGGGTGACAAAATAGTACTTCTTGGAGGTGACAACTACCGAATTGGAATGGGGGGAGGTGCAGTCTCTTCAGTAGCCACAGGAGAATATGCCAATGCCATAGAATTAAATGCGATACAGCGTTCCAATCCAGAAATGCAAAAACGGGCCTACAACGCTATAAGGGCCTTAGCAGAAAAAGATCATAACCCCATCATATCGGTTCATGACCATGGTGCTGGTGGACATCTTAACTGCCTTTCTGAACTTGTAGAAGAGTGTGGTGGAAATATCGACATAGATCAACTTCCGATTGGAGACAAAACCCTTTCTGCCAAAGAAATAATTGGAAATGAAAGTCAAGAGAGGATGGGCCTAATAATGAGAAAATCAGATACAGAGGAACTTAGAAAAATTGCGGAAAGAGAAAGGGCCCCTTTCTATATAGTTGGAGAGGCCACAGGTGAAGGCAATTTCACCCTACGTAACAATAAAACAGGAGAGACACCTATAGATATGAAATTGTCAGACATGTTCGGTTCAACACCAAGGACCATTATGGAAGACAATTCTCCAACAGGTGGTTATGATGGAAAAGGTGGGTTTTCTCCCATTTCTACAGAGATTGGACAATTGAGCAGCAAGGCAATTGAAAAACACATTGAAAATGTTTTGCAAATAGAATCTGTAGCTTGCAAAGATTGGTTAACAAATAAGGTTGACCGTTCAGTCACTGGACTGATTGCGTGTCAGCAGACATGTGGTGAAATACAACTTCCATTAAACAATTTAGGAATCACAGCTATTGGATACGATGATGACAAAGGCATAGCCACAAGTATTGGCCATGCACCATTGTGCGGATTAATTGATCCTGCCGCTGGTTCAAGAATGTCAATTTCAGAGGCACTTACAAATTTGATTTGGACTCCTATTAAAGGTGGGCTCTCAGGGGTCTCTTTGAGTGCTAATTGGATGTGGCCATGCAAAAACCCTGGTGAAAATGCAAGATTATATCAAGCTGTAAAAGGGGCAAGCGATTTTGCAATATCACTCGGAATCAATATTCCAACTGGGAAAGACTCCATGTCAATGACACAGAAATACCCTAATGGTGAAAAAGTCCTTTCACCAGGGACATTGATCATTTCTACTGTTGCCCAATCAAGCAATATCAATGCTACCATACACCCATGTATAGACCCAGATAAAGAATCAGTAATCGTATATATCCCTTTTATCAATAATAGAGATTATCCTCTTGGCGGCTCAGCATTTGCCCAAACCATAAATAAAATAGGATCTGTATCACCCGATATCGAAGATCCCAGCTATTTTAAATTATGCTTTGAATCGGTTCAAAACACTATATTTTCTTCTCCACGCACTATTTTAGCAGGACATGACATCTCCGCAGGGGGGTTAATCACTACCCTTCTTGAAATGTGTTTCCCCAACCAAACATCTGGAATGGATATAGATCTTTCCCAATTTAAATCTGACATTCTATTTTCAGAAGCCCCTGGTATTGTTATACAAATTGACAATAGAGATGCCAATAACATCGTTGAACAGCTAAATAAAAAAATCAATACCTACATCTTGGGAAGTGTTACAAAAGAGAGACAATTAAATATCAAATTAAACAACAATAAAGATCTCTCACTTAATATTGATCATTTAAGAGATATTTGGTACAGCACTTCATACAAATTTGATACCCTTCAGGTGGGAGAAAAATTAGCATCTGAAAGATATAATAATTATAAAAATCAACCACTTGTATTCTCTTTCCCTAAATTTTACAATAACAAATCATCATTTGACGGGAAAAGAACCATTACAGCAGCCATAATAAGGGAAAAAGGCTCCAATGGGGATAGAGAGATGGCTTGGGCACTATATATGGCTGGTTTCAAGGTTAAGGATGTCCATATGACAGATTTAATATCTGGTAGAGAAACACTTGAAGATGTTAGAATGGTAGTGTTTGTCGGAGGGTTCTCCAATGCCGACACATTAGGATCAGCAAAGGGCTGGGCAGGGGCATTTCTATACAATGAAAAAGCAAAAGAGGCATTAGATACATTTTATTCACGCGAGGACACCCTTAGCTTAGGTGTTTGCAATGGTTGCCAATTGATGACAGAACTAGGACTTCTCACCCCATCCAATCCATCTGATTCTCCCAAAATGAGACACAACGATTCACATAAATACGAATCAGGGTTTATAGGTGTAACTATTGAAAATTCACCCTCTATCCTATTATCAACACTACAAGGTTCCAAATTGGGTGTTTGGGTAGCCCACGGAGAGGGAAAATTTGAATTTCCAAAGCCAATTTCACAATACAATGTTGCGGTGAGATACAATTACAACTCTTATCCAGCAAATCCCAATGGTTCACCTGAAGGGATAGCTGCTATCTGTTCAAAAGATGGAAGGCACTTAGCCATGATGCCTCACCCTGAAAGATCAATTCAACCTCACTGCTGGGCATATTACCCGAACAACAAATGGGAAGATCTCCTCACCCCATGGGAAGATCTATTTAACAATGGAAGAATATGGTTAGAAAAAAAATAAAACACATCAATAAGATGAAAATTGGCGAAGTAATGCCAATTAAAAATAATCCCAAAATCTTCGTCCTTGATACAAATGTCATATTGCACGATCACAATGCAATATTCAATTTTCAAGAAAATGACATTTATATTCCCATCACAGTTATAGAGGAGCTTGACAAATTCAAGAAAGGAAACAGTTCCCTCAATTACAACGCAAGAGAGTTTTTAAGGGATCTCGATAGATTGATTGGTAACTCCACTACAGAAAATGGATTTGTCATTGGCAAAAACAAAGGCATACTTAGATTGATAGTGGGCCATACGTATCCTGATGTTATTAAACTTTCTCTTTTCGATGATATACCTGATCATAGAATTATTGCCACTACATATTGGTTAAAAGAACAAAACCCAACCAAAAAAGTAATATTAGTTTCAAAAGACATTAATTTAAGGCTCAAAAGCAAGGCTATAGGGGTGATGGCTCAAGATTATCTAACAGATAAAATTGGAGAGGAAAAAATTGAGCAAACAAAAAGAGAGATTACATATATCAGAAAAATCTCACAACAAAGAAGGGATAAAATTGAAAATTCCCCCAATGGCATCACTCTAAAAGATTTTGGAATAAGAAAAACTCCACTACCAAATCAGCTATATAAGATAAATAAAGGTGATACATCCATTGGGGAGGAAGAGTATATTTTAGGCAGATACGATGATCAACAACGGGCCATTGTCAAAGTCCAATCTCAAAGTGCATATGGGATCACCCCCAGAAACCACGAGCAAATATTTGCAATGGACGCCGTGCTAAATCCAAAAATAAAACTCATATCATTAACTGGTACTGCGGGGACAGGAAAGACCTTAATCGCCCTTGCAGGAGCCCTTGCTCAAGCTGATCAATATGATCAAATACTATTATCAAGGCCTGTTATTCCCCTCCAATACCAAGAAATGGGCTTCCTTCCTGGATCTGTTTCTGATAAATTGTCTCCCTACATGCTTCCATTATTTGACAATCTAAACGTAATTAAACAAAACTTTAAAACAAGCAGTAAAGAAGTAATTAAAATTGAAGACATGCTCCGAAGAGAGCAACTTTTAATCAATCCTCTTGCCTATATTAGAGGTAGAAGCCTTTCAAATGTGTTTTTTATCGTTGATGAGTCTCAGAACCTGACCCCTCACGAAATAAAAACAATTATAACAAGAGCAGGGGAAAACACAAAAATAGTTTTTACAGGTGACATTTACCAAATAGATCAACCCTACCTTGACATGAACTCAAATGGATTATCTCACCTTGGGGAAAAATTTTATGGTGAGCGCATATTTGAACATGTCAATTTAGTTAAGGGAGAGAGGAGCGAATTGTCAGAGCTGGCAGGTAAACTTTTGTAAAAGAGAAATTTTTACTATTTTTGCGCCCTTTAAGAAATTAATTAAACTATAGCGGAAATATGTCAGAAAAGAAAAGAGTCTATTTCTTCGGTGGTAAGGAAGCCGAAGGAAATGGAAGTATGAAAAACTTATTAGGTGGCAAAGGTGCGAACCTAGCAGAAATGTGCACAATGGGAATCCCTGTACCTGCTGGATTTACCATTACAACAGAATGTTGCACAGAATTTTATGATCTAAATTGCAACTATCCAGAAGAACTAAAATGCGATGTTAATAAAGCACTATCTCATATCGAACGTTCGATGGGTATGAATTTTGGTGACAAAAATAATCCACTACTTGTCTCTTGCCGTTCTGGCGCAAGATCTTCCATGCCTGGCATGATGGAGACAGTTCTCAACATAGGCCTATGTTCCGACACAATACCAGGAATGATAGCCAAAACCAAAAATCCAAGATTTGTTTATGATGCATATCGCAGACTTATTATGATGTACTCCGATGTGGTTATGGAAAAATCTGAAGGGATAGAACCTAAAGACGGTGAAGGGATCAGAGTAAAACTTGATAAAATAATGAATAACCTTAAAAAGGAAAAAGGTTATAAAAACGATACCGATTTGACAGAAGAAGATTTAATATCTCTTTGCAATATATTCAAAAAAACCATCAAGGAGGTACTTGGATCTGAATTTCCAGATTCAGCTCAAGAACAATTGTGGGGTGGGATCAGTGCTGTATTCAAATCATGGAATGGCAAAAGAGCAATTTCATATCGTCGCATAGAGGGTATTCCTGATCACTGGGGCACTGCCGTAAATGTACAAGCGATGGTATTTGGAAATATGGGAGAAAACTCTGCAACAGGTGTTGCTTTCTCTCGTGATCCTGCAACTGGGGAGAATAAATTCTACGGAGAGTGGTTGATCAATGCCCAAGGTGAAGATGTTGTAGCGGGCATTCGTACTCCGAATCCACTCAATGATGCCACAAGAAATGACCACAATAAAAATCTTGACTCCCTTGAAAAAGTAATGCCTAAAGTATATAAGGAGTTAGATGATATCCAAAACAAACTTGAGCATCACTTCCACGATATGCAAGACATTGAGTTTACCATTCAAGATGGTAACCTATGGATGCTTCAATGTCGTGTAGGAAAAAGATCAGGAATAGCTTCGCTCAATATGGCAATGGATATGTTAAAAGAAGGGCTCATTGATGAAAAAACTGCTGTAATGAGAGTTGCCCCTCATCAACTTGATGAGTTGTTGCATCCAATATTAGACCCCAAAGCTGAAAAAAAGGCAACAGTAGTAGCAAAGGGACTTCCTGCAGGCCCTGGTGGAGCAGTAGGAAAAATAGTTTTCACAGCTGAAGGTGCTGTTGAACAAGCAGCAAGCGGTGAAAAAGTCATTTTAATTAGAGAAGAAACCAATCCTGAAGATGTAGAGGGGATGCGTGCTGCCGATGGGTTACTTACAGCCAGAGGGGGGATGACCTCTCATGCAGCCCTTGTTGCACGTGGTTGGGGAAAATGTTGCATAGTAGGATGTGACTCCATAATTTTCAAAACGACAGAGAAAAAATCTATGCTTAATGGCAAAAGTCCTGTAAGCATCATGGTTAAACAAATTGAAATAAATGGTAACACCTACGAAGAGGGAGATATTTTCTCACTAAATGGCAGCAAAGGGCTTGTCTATGCACAACCTATTTCAACAGCTGACGCCTCTGAAAATCCACGCTTTCAAGACTATATGGCTATAGTAGATAAATACCGCAAACTTGGAGTAAGGACCAATGCAGACACCCCTGAGGATGCTCAAAACGCACTCAATTTAGGGGCAGAAGGAATCGGACTTTTCAGAATAGAACATATGTTCTATGGATTAAATTCTGAAGCACCCCTATCCAAACTTCGTAAAATGATATTGGCAAAAGAAAAGGATGAAAGAATTTCAGCACTAAACGAACTTGAACCATTCATTGTCAAGGCTACAAAAGGAACCATGAAAGTGATGAATGGAAAGCCTGTTACATTTAGGCTCCTTGACCCACCTCTTCATGAATTTGTACCACAAACATTGGAAAAACAATCGGAGCTTGCAAAAGAGTTAGATATCACCATTGACGCTATTCGCAAACGTGGTGAAGCTCTGCACGAAGTCAACCCTATGATGGGACACAGAGGAGTTCGCCTCGGTATTTCTTATCCTGAAATAAGTGAAATGCAATTCAGGGCCATATTTACAGCAACTGCCGAATTAATCCAAGAGGGATTTGATCCACATCCTGAAATTATGATCCCCGTTACAATCTCCGTAAGGGAACTTGACTTCCAAAAAGGGATATGCAACAAAATACACAAACAAATAGAAGATCAATTTAAAGTAAAAATTAACTATTTGTTTGGGACAATGATTGAGATCCCACGTGCAGCCCTACTTGCAAATGAAATGGCACAAACAGCTCAGTTCTTCTCATTCGGAACAAATGACTTAACTCAAATGACATATGGATTCTCAAGAGATGATGTAGGTTCATTTATGGGTGACTATCTTGACAACAAAATCATTGACTTCGATCCATTCCAAACCCTTGATCAATCATCAGTTGGGAAATTGATAGAAATTGGTGTCAATGGTGGTAGATCTGTGAATCCTAAACTTAAAATAGGTATTTGTGGAGAGCACGGAGGAGATCCAGAATCAGTAGATTTCTGTCATCTTGCCAACATGAATTATGTATCATGCTCACCATATAGAGTTCCTATCGCAAGATTGGCAGCAGCTCAATCAGCAATTAGACATTCATAAATATTAACGCTATAAAAAAAGGTGAAACAGGGAATTGTTTCACCTTTTTTTATATATTTGTGTGAATAATTATAAATTAACGACTATGAGTTATTTCTTAAAACCAGTAAATCTTCTAATTATTGCGTTAATATTCATGTTTTCATCAAATGTTATTGATGGGCAGAATCGCAAATCACAAAAATACACCTACAAATCTTCAAGGAACTACGAAATTGTAATGCTTGGAGTCGGAAGTGATGGTACTAAAGTATTCAAAATATTTGCAACAGAAAAGAAAGTTGAAAAAGCCATTGCATTAGCAAAAAAAGCTGCTGTTGAAATGTGTATTTTCAGGGGACTACCTGCTTCTGGGACAATAAGTGGAACACCTGCTTTATGCACAAGTGAAGATGAAGAGAAAAACCAAGACTTTTTTGATGAATTTTTCACTCCTGGAGGAAAATACCTAAATTATGTAAACATCACCAATGATGGATATCCTTCTGGTCAAGACAGATTAAAAATAAAAGGGGGATATAAAGTTGGACTTACAGTTCAAGTTTTATACGATAACCTCAGAGGTGATCTTGAAAGAGAGGGAGTTGTTAAACCTTTAAATTATGGATTCTAATAAACATATTATGAAAAGAATTTTAATACTCGCATTTGCTCTACTGCTCTCTATCGTCTCATTTAGTCAGGCAAAAAAACCAATTATTATGGTTGTGCCAAGCGATGCCTACTGCAATCGCAACAATTATATCACCACTTTCAAAGATGAAAGTAATGCCACTCAGACTATCTCTGACTACAAAAAAGCAGTTTCACTTAATGAAGATTTGAGACTTGTCATATCAGAATTGTCCAATATAATGGCACAGAGAGGATTTCCACTAAAAGACATGGAACAAACTCTAAAGAGCCTTGAGATGGAATCAACAGAAATGTCACTATTAGCAAGCTCATCAGGAAGTTCAATAATTGAATCCCCTATTGATCAGCTCAAAAGGGTTGCAAAGGCAGATATCATCATGGATATTGACTTTACAATCAATAAGAGAGGCCCAAGCAAATACATAACTTTCAACCTCAGGGGACTCGATGCATATACCAACAAAGTCATCACAGCTGCATCAGGAGATGGTAAACCATCAACCGTTGCCACTGCTGGACTCTTGTTAGAAGAGGCTGTTCTCAACTATATGGATTCATTTAATGCTGCTTTACAAAATCATTTTAATGATATGTTTGAAAATGGAAGAGAGGTAACTATCTCATTGAAAATGTTCGATGTATCCCCTGTCAATTTTGAATCAGAATTTAGTTATATGGGTGAAACTGCACAACTACTTGATATCATAGATTTTTGGATGGATGAAAATTGTGTTAAACATAGATTTTCAAGAACCATTGGAGGAGAATACCTTCTTAAATACGAACAGGTCCGTACTCCCCTATTTAGAACAGTTTTTGGAAAAGAGAGAGCTGCTGACACAAGGAGCTTTGTCACCTCATTATCAAAATTCTTAAGTTCAGAGCCATTTAACATCCCTTCAAAGATATATGAAAAAGGGCTTGGAGAAGCATGGTTAATCCTTGGGGATAAATAATTCTTGAAAACCTTATTAATATGAAAAAAATTTTTATAATCATAATTGCATTTTTATCTATACCATTACTCTACTCACAAGAGAAAAAAGACACACTCAGCGGATCTGAACTTATTGCCGTAGGGGTATGTGAACCAATTGGAATAGATAACTCAAATGCTGCTACAATATTGACAAACAACATATTGCAAGCTATTACCCTCAATGGACTCTCTGCTACTGATAGTAGATTTATAGTTATTCCTAAAGTAGCTTTAGTGGAAAAAAGTGTCACCCCCACAGCCCCCCCTAAATATGTTGCACAATTAGAAATATCATTATTCCTTGCAGACCTATACACAGGTACGATATTATCTCAAAGTTCATTTGAAGTAAAAGGGATTGGAAGGAACGATGCACAGGCATATATATCTGCAGTAAGAAATGTCACATCACGTCATTCCAAATTGAAAACAATGATAGTCGTTGGTAAAGATAAAATAATCGCATATTTCAATGGAGAAGCTGCAAATATTTTGAGTAGAATACAAGGACATATAAATAGAAAGGACTTCTCCTCTGCTATGATAGAAGCTCTCTCGATACCCTCTGCATGTTCTGAACTTTATCAAAAAGCGAGTGATTTAATTGCTCAAATTCCTTATGAAAAGAAAAAAGAGGTTAAACTCTCACCTACGATCATAAACAATTACTATTACACCCAACCCAAAGAGGAAAGGGCTTCGATAATCATAAATAATCGTTAGTATGAAAAATATACTTTTAGCACTAATATCTTTATCATTAGTATTTTCACTAAATGCTGCTGATTACAAAGTTATGGATAGAAGTTCAAAGAGAGCTCCTAAATGGATTAACTCTATGGAGAAAGAGTACCTTATCGTAACAACTACTGCCGCAACACTTGAAGATGCCAAAGCTGCATTGCTCACATCTATCAAACAACAAATTGCTGAAAGCGTTGCGTCAAGGGTGATTTCAGAGACCAATCTGAATAGGGTTGACATAGATGTCAATGGTAAAAATAATTATCAACAACAATTAAAGACAAATATCAACTCCAAAAGTGCAAAACTTCCCTTCATGAATGAGATATCAATGTCCAAAGTAGAAGATTTCTATTGGGAAAAAAGGGCATATAAAAAGAGTAATAAAATAGAAATATTTTACGCTGTGAAATATCCATTCAGCGATTTCCAACTAAAAGAATTAGTAATGGAATATCAGCTTCATGAGAAAAAACTTGATGAAAAACTTGAGACAATGTCAATAAATGAAAACAATTTTAATTCAATTGAAGACATTGATAAAGCACTAAGTGAAATTAGTTCCTTTGCCAAAGAATTTGACACATCAGATCCAAGACAAGAAAAATTAATGAGCATGAGCAATCAATATAGAAAACTATATGATTACATTACACTCGAATACAATCAACCTCAAAAAGGTGTCATCACAGCTACATTAAAGTTAAAAGAGAAAATTATTTCTACCCATCAAAAGCCAATGTTAAGATCCAATTGTGCTACCAAGCTCAACTCAACATACGAAGGCAATCTATTATATATAAAATATGACGATTACGCATGTTATGATGTGGATGAAAATTATATAGAAATTAGATTTAAAACTGGAAATAAATATCTTGTTCAAAAAGTGTATATAAAACTCTAAATATCACTTATTTTTAAAGTGAATAGAATCTCCCCATTGGTCCCATCCAATGGGGATTTTTAATTTATTGAGATTAGATTCTAATAGCGATTTTGAAATGGCTGCATCATCATTGATCCCTGGCTTATTATTATATATTTGATAAGAATCGCGAACCTGAGTAATAGTCATATTTGGCATAATGATATTTGCCCCTGCTAAAATAGCCTTTTCTCTCCCTTGATTATCAATCACTTGCAGGGCAGTAGTAGCTGCTATATTAATATCAGGCATAAGCAACCTTAAGAGGGCAATCATTTTCAACGAAAGTATCAATCGTTCACTTTGTGGCAATAAAATATCTTTGTACTTATATAGAGGGGTCTCATCGTGCTCTAAATAGGGCCCCATACCACACATGTCAATATCAAATTCTTTAAAAAAAAGCAAATCATCAGCGAGAATTTGGGGCGTTTGGAATGGTAAAGCTATCATAACACCAGAACCAACTTGATAACCAATCTTTTTTAAATTCGTTAAAGAATCAAGTCTGGTTTCAAAAGAGTGTAACGAATCATTGGGGTGAATCTTATTAAATAATTCTCTATTAGAACTCTCTATTCTAAGAAGATATCTATGAGCACCAGCATCAAACCACTCTTTATAAATTTCATACGGCTGTTCACCCAAGGAGAGGGTGATACCAAGTGGAAAATCTTTTGAAAGAGATTTGATAGAAGATACAATATCTGTGATTTTGTTTACAAAGGCTTTGTCACCTCGTTCACCTCCTTGAATTACCAAAGAGCCATATCTTGCATCAATTGCAAATTGTGCGGCATCTAATACTTCAGATTTAGAAATCTCATATCGTGTAGTATGATGATTGTCAGAACGAATCCCACAATACAGACAATTCTTGCGACATATATTAGATATCTCTATTAATCCCCTTAAAAAGACCTTTTCTCCAATATTTTCCACTTTAGTACGATATGCTAACTCAAACAAAGAGTGAATCTTTATTGGGTCCTTTTCATTTAGCCAAGAAATGAGAAAGTTTCTATCTATTTTATCTGTCATTTCATCAGAGGTTTGATTGCTCTTTCGAAGATACCAGTCATAAATGCAATCGCCATACCATAATTCGTTACTGGAATATTATTTTCTAGTGCTGGAAGGAGACGTTGATATATTTGATTACCAGTAATCATACATCCCCCACATTGAGCAACAAGAGCATAATCAGTGATAGGGTTTACAATTTTATCCAACCCTGCAACAATATCAAATTCTAATCCCTTTGAGGTATATTTTTTAAATAGCGATGGCAACTTAACTCTCCCTATATCTTCGCACGAAGCATGATGTGTGCATGATTCAAGGATGAGTATTCTGTCCCCATCTTTTAATTGGTCAATACACCTCGTTCCGTTGATATATTCTTCAAAACACCCCTTGCTACGAGCTAAGAGCATGCTAAAACTTGTCAATAAAATATCTTTTGGGACTATCTCTGATACTTTTTTAAAAACCTGACTATCTGTGACTACCAGATCAGGGGATGGATTCGTATTTAAGTAAGATGAGAGAGTCTCTGGAAGCAAAACAGTAGCTACTGCCGAACGGTCAAGTAAGTCTCTTATCGCCATCACTTGAGGTAAAATCAATCTCCCTGTTGGTGCCTCATTGTCAATGGGGCATACTAAAACCACATTTTTAAAAGGAAGACTATTATATTCAATAACCCCTTCAAATATTGGTTTATCCTTTTTAACTGAAGAAGAAAGTTTGACAAGGAGTGACAAGAGAGAGTCTAATGCACTTTTACCCCTACCCTCGTCTAAATAGCAACAAGAGAACTCCAACACATCCACTCCATATTTTTGAGTCAATTCAACACCTAATTGTGAGTCCATTGGCACTATGTCCGATTGGTTGTGGAGCAATAAAAGTGGAGTTCCTCTCTTCTTAAAATACTTTAAAGTATCTATTTCTAATTTATCAAAATAATTACCAGTAAAAACAAGGATTGCAATATCTACTTGAGCAAACATCTCTTTGCTCTTCTCAACTCTCATTTTTCCTAAGAGTCCATCATCATCAATCCCAGCAGTATCTATCAATTGGCAGGGACCTATCCCAAATATTTCAATCCTTTTTTTAATTGGATCAGTTGTAGTACCTGGAAAATCTGATACAATTGAATAATTTTGTCCCAAAATAAAATTTACTATTGAAGACTTTCCACTGTTTCGTCTCCCAAATATTCCGATTGATGTAAGATTCATAAATAAGTATAATTTAATTGCAAAAGTAACTTTTTTACTACCTTTGGAAAAATAAATGAAAAATAATTGATAATATGAAGAGAATCTTAGCCCATATTATACAAAAAAGGATACTTAATAAATTAATTAATAATAGGGAAAAAGGGTATGTTCATATTCCTAAAGCAAAGGAGGTTTTATTCTCATTTGACATTAACACTCAAGACATTAAACCAATAATTGGGAAATTCGTTTCATTTTTTCAATCCAATAACATTAATTATACAGGGATTGCAATAGACACTAAAGAAGAGAGCAATAGCCTATCTTCTTACATTTCTAATCCACATATTATTCCGATTTTCAGAGAAGAGATGAATTGGTACTTACTACCGAATCAAGAAATTTTAAAAAAGGTGAATGATACCAAACACGATATCTATATTGATTTTTCACTTGAAGGTAACGCATCTTCTTTCCCTTGCAAATATTTTCTTCGTAAATCAAATGCCAAATTAAAAATAGGATTCGATAAAAATAAAGAAAAAGAGTATGACTTATTTTTCAATAACTCAAAAAACATCGATTATAAGTCTTTCTATGACAATGTAATACAACATCTTAACAATATTAATTAATATGAGTAATATTTCCCGCTATTTAATGGTTGTACTCAAGGGAATGGGTATGGGTGCAGCTGACGTAATCCCTGGAGTGTCAGGGGGGACAATCGCTTTTTTAACAGGTATTTATTCAGAACTAATCTCATCCATAAAATCAGTTGATCTCTCTGCATTAAAACTTTTATTATCAGGTAAATTAGGTCAGTTTTGGAAAAAAATTAATGGCAATTTTCTCTTTAGTGTTATCATTGGAATATGTATTAGTTTTTTGTCATTGGCTAAGTTGATGACATATCTGATGGTACATCATCCGATTCCACTATGGTCATTTTTCTTTGGTCTTATCATTTCTTCAGCAGTTTATATATTGATTGAGATTAAAAAATGGTCCTTTTCATATATCATCTCCCTTATTGTTGGTATTGCCATCGGAGCTGTTATTTGTCTTTTATCTCCTACTGAGACCCCAACAAACCTCTGGTTCATTTTTTTATGTGGAGCAATTGCCATTTGCGCCATGATTCTTCCTGGCATTTCTGGAAGTTTTATCCTTCTTCTTCTTGGTAAATATCACTTTATGCTCGAAGCAATTACTGAGTTCAAGTTGAAATATATCATTGTTTTTATTTTAGGAGCAGCTATCGGAATTATATCCTTTTCTCACTTTTTATCATGGCTTCTTAATAAATATTACAATTCAACTATATGCCTTTTGGCTGGAATTATGATTGGATCCTTACTTAAGGTGTGGCCATGGCAGACAGTCATAGAAGACTCTATCTCACGTCCCGCAATACCTCAAGAAAATATATTGATTGCCATCACATTTATGGCAATTGGGATATTTATTGTTCTTTTATTAGAATTACTTGCTAAGAAAATAAAAAAATAATGGATATTGTTATTATTTTTTCGGTATTGGTAAGCGGTATTATCATTGGGCGACTTCTGTTAAGCAAAAAAAACAATAAATACCTCCCAAAGATTATCATAATGATTATATGGGCATTGCTATTTTTTCTTGGTATTGAAGTAGGTTCAAATAAAGAACTTGTATCAAGTCTTGGGACACTTGGGATAACGGCACTTATTATCACAGTATTAGGCCTTATCGGAAGTATTTTCTTTTCATGGATTTTATGGAAATTGATTACTTCTAAAAACGAAAACAAAGCTGAAAAATGAAAGGGAGTATTATTATTGTTTCGTTCTTTGCGATAGGATGCTTATTTGGATATTTCGAATTATTAAATATCGATTTTCAGACCTATCCTATCACAAAATATGTATTATTTCTATTAATGTTTTGCGTTGGACTCGGACTTGGAGCCGATACCAACCTCGTTAAGCAACTCAAAGGGCTCAATTGGAGATTTGCCCTCCTCCCAATCATGACAGCAGTGGGAACACTGGCAGGGGCATTAATTGCATGGATAATCTGCAATCACTACTTACTTAGTGACTATTTTGCTGTTGGATCAGGGTTTGCGTACTACTCATTGTCAAGCATTTTTATATCTGAGATGAGAGGGGCCGAACTTGGTACGATTGCATTGATTGCAAATGTCCTACGGGAGATTCTGGCAATGCTATTCATACCAATCGTCTCTAAGAAATTTGGTCCTTTGGCGGCCATTAGTATGGGAGGTGCCACCACCTTTGACTCTACATTCCCAATAATATCTCAATCTGTAGAGAAAAAATATTTGATTGTATCTATATTCCATGGATGTATGTTAGATTTTAGCGTCCCATTTTTGGTAACGTTATTTTGCAATATATAAACAATAAAATGCTATATCATTTTATGCAACAATCTAATTTTCAAATGGTTGTTGCTTACTTTTTTTGTTATAATACTGTTTTTTGTACTCTTCTGGATCGAATGGCTTTGGAATAGGGTTCTCATCTTTATATACTCTCGAATCAAATGAAGGGGAATTAAAAATCACATAGTCAAATGTTGGATTTGGTCCAAGATCTATCACATTAAATAATCCAGGGAATTTACCACCAAGTAGCTGAGTGTATGGTTGTTCACATCTTAAAAATAAATTGCTACTTCCACTACCCAACACAAAAATAGCAGTAGTGCCTAATATTTTAATTATCGGATTATCATTATTCATAATATTATCATAAAACTGCTCTTCAAGAGTCTTATATTCAAGATTTTTCTTCAATGATGAGTAGATATCAGTGATTATATCTTCTTGTTTTCTCATTAAAGGACGAATGTTATATTTAAAATTTATTTTGTATGTGGGAAGTTCGAGATTCATTTCTGGTTTGTACTCCACGAGACTGTTTAGAATCATTAATAACTTCTCATTTGAAGGGTTAATCTTTGACGTATCACTACCCTCTTGAGCATAAATCACCGTAGCAATAAGGATAAAAAATGCAAATGATACAAAGCGCATGATACATATGATCTGAATGGTGATAACGAGGACAACATTTATGCCAAAATTATTTTTAAAAATTTTGAATGTAGTTTAAAAACCACCATATTTGAGTATTATTTTAATCACCAATTTGATAGCACTCAGTCTAAAAATAATTACATATGAGTAGAGGATTTGTTAAAGATGGCGATCAGGAAGAGATTCCCATGGTTCCTCCGAGGGCATTTTTGCCAGATGGCATGACTAATTATGTGACCACTGTGGGGATGGATAATCTACTGAAGGAAAAATCTGAGCTCCTTTCTGCTAAAGAGAATATTTCTGGCAATGAAACAGATGTGCGAGTGACACGCAATTTCATTAATGCCAAACTAGAACTTCTTGAAGAAAGGATTCGCAGTGCCGTCGTTATTGAGACAGAGAAGCTGCCCAAAGGAAGGGTGGGGATTGGGACCTTCGTCACTCTACTGATGGAGGAGACTGGAGCAAAACAAGTTGTGAAAATTTCTGGTGCAGATGAAGCAGATGTTTCGAAGGGATTCATCTCCTATTTTTCCCCACTTGCTGTGGCAATTTTAGGGCACAGCATCGGAGAGAGAGTTGAAATTGCCCATTCTGGGGTGGTACGCAAGGTTAGGATTGTTTCTGTTTCCTTCACAAATGATGAAAGTTATCTTCCACCCAAGATTGAAGAGACTAAGCATGTTGCCCCAAAATTGGCAACAATTGACACCGAGGTAGATGCCGTCAAGGAAATTTCCCACTTCGAAGTGGATAGCCCCAAGGCGGCAGATAGGGAGGCTAAAGAGAATGCCAATGAGATTTTTCCCATTGTAAACGAAAGGGGAATTACCATTGGGAGAGCTGCAAGATGGGAATGTCACAATGGAAAAAATCTATTACACCCTGTAGTACACCTGCATGTTTTTAATAGTAAGGGGGATCTTTTCCTTCAGAAGAGGCCTCTATGGAAAGACATTCAGCCTGGGAAATGGGACACTTCAGTCGGAGGTCATGTTGCATTTGGAGAGAAAATTGAGGCTGCCTTACAACGCGAAACTATGGAAGAACTTGGCTTAAAGGGCTTCTCCCCTATTTTCATAAAAAGGTATGTTTTTGAATCGACCAGAGAAAAAGAATTGATTCATGTATATAAGACAATTTATGATGGTGATATTGTCCCCAGCTCCGAATTGGATGGTGGCCGATTTTGGAGGAAAGAGGAAATAATGGATAGCTTAGGTAAACAAATATTCACCCCAAATTTTGAGTCTGAATACAAATTATTTTTTAAAGATTAGTTCAAGATACTGCAGAATGAAGTCAATAAACTTATTAATATTACGATTATGATCAATTATTCGGAAAATGAGCAAAATAAGAGAAGAAACAAAAACAATTCTATCTTAGTTGGGGCAATACTCATTGTCATCGGGTGTGTTTTTGCCCTATACAATATGCAAATTATCCCTTGGGAAATAAAAAACATCTTAATATCATGGCAAATGCTACTAATCATTATTGGTATCTTCTCCCTCTCTAGTGGCAATAAAACACCTGGTATAATTCTAATAGTAATAGGCTCCTTCTTTATAATACCAAAGCTTTCGCACCTGATACCAGGACTTCTCACAATTAGTGCTAAATTCACAAATAATTTTTGGCCAATATTGCTCATCGTTGTGGGTCTGATAGTAATATTTACTTCGAGGAATCACAACAATAAAAATCAAAAAACTAATTCAAACTATGATAGTACTAACACCAATGATAATAGTGGTAATTCATCATACGAGAGAGGTTATATCCATTGCGACTGCACATTTAGCGGTAGTAAAATTGTTTTCTCCGAGCCAATACTCAAGGGGGGATCAGTGTCATCAACTTTTGGTGGAGCAGTTATAGATCTTCGCTATACTTCATTGGATCCTACAAATATCCCATGCTTGAACATCAAAATATTGTTCGGTGGTGTAACCATTTTAGTTCCTGATGATTGGTCTATAGAGATTAGAAAAAGTGCAATCTTCGGCGGTTTTATTGACAATAGATATGTCAAGCCCTATAGTGGGGAAAAGCAACATCTAATAATAAAAGTTGATTGTTTATTTGGAGGAGGGGAGATCAAGAGTAATAAAGACCTATCTTAGGTGTGTAGTTAAAAAACAGTAAAGCATGGATGAAGATATTCTGAAACAAAAGGTTCAGAGATGGATTGTTACTATCTCTTTCTTATTACTATGTGGAAAATTTATTGCCTATTGGGTCACAAATTCTGTTGGAATTCTTACAGATGCTATGGAAAGCATTGTCAATGTAGTTGCAGGATTAATCAGTCTTTTCAGTTTGCGGTGGGCATTAAAACCTAAAGATAAAGAGCATCCCTTCGGGCACGGCAAAATGGAATTGATCTCAGCCTCAATAGAGGGGGTATTAATATCTTTAGCGGGGATAATGATTATTTTTGAAGGTATTAAACGTATATTTAATCCAACACAAATAGGTAGTCTGGATACAGGTATTATAGTTGTAGCTATTGCTGGTATCATTAACTTTATTATGGGCTGGTATAGTGTACGAATCGGCAGAAAATATAGTTCAATGGCCCTAATTGCTGGAGGGAAACATTTACAATCAGACACCTATTCTACTATTGGACTTGTCGTAGGGCTTATGATCCTCTATTACACTGATATATTGTGGATAGATAGTGCTTTGGCTTTGATCTTCGGTTCTATAATAATATTTACAGGATTTTCTATATTAAGAAAAACGATAGCCAATCTCTTAGATAAATCAGATAATCAGGCATTATCTATGGTCGCAGAGAGCATAAACAAGCATCGTAGAGCAGACTGGATAGATATTCATAACACCAAGATCATCAAGTATGGAAGTTATCTTTTTATTGATTGTGACCTCACCCTCCCTTGGTATTATAATATTATTGAAAGTCACGATTCGTGCGACACTCTAAAAGCTACTTTAAATAGTGAATTTTCGGATAGAGTGCAAGTCTCCATCCATTCCGACCCCTGCAAAATGCTTCATTGTGAGCATTGTGAAGTAGCAGATTGTAAATATCGAAGCGTTAGATTTATCAAAACTGAGGAGATAACAATAAGTAATATTGTTCAAAGTGACGAAGAACGTAATGAATAATGCCAAAATATGAAAATTGAAGATAGGGTAAGTTTAATAAAACGCATAACTGAATTAGAAGGGCTCACTGATAGCGAACGTAGTGCCTTATTAGGACTTCTTCGTGAAAATAAAACTTATGGACTGGTGTGGGAAGATAAGCCAGAAGCCATAGAAGAGCGACTTCGTGATGAACTCCCTATTCTTACAGAAGTACCCTACAAAGCGCGATAATCTTGAAGCTCTATCAACTCTTGCCTATACCCACGCTGGAAAAATTGATGTTATTTATATTGATCCACCTTATAATACTGGAAATAATGATTTTATCTATAATGATAGCTTTGTAGATAAAGAAGACAGCTATCGCCATTCTAAGTGGTTGTCATTTATGAGTAGGCGTTTGAAGATAGCAAAAGGTTTATTAGCTGAAAATGGCATTATCTATATATCTATTAGTGATATTGAGATTACTCAGTTAAGGATGCTTTGTAATGAGATATTTGGAGAACAAAATTTTCTTGTAGACTTGATTTGGAGCAACAAAGAAGGTGGTGGGAGTTCTGATAGTAAATTATTTAGAATCAAGCATGAACATATATTGTGCTATTCTAAAAATGTATCCAAAATTGAAATTAAAGGTGTTGAAATTACAAATGAAGAGCGCTACAAAGAACATGATGAACACGTAAAAGAAAGAGGGCAATACTATTTACAAAAATTAGGAATGGGCTCTATTCAGTATTCAACATCTTTAGATTATCCAATAGAAGTTCCAGATGGAACAGAAGTTTATCCAGCTGACAACAACAATGGAAAAAAAGCATGTTGGAGATGGTCTAAACAAAAATTTGAGTGGGGAATTAAGAATGGTTTTGTTGTTATAAAGCAAATGAAAGGCATATGGACTGTTTATACAAAACAATATATGAATTGCGATAATAATGGGGAACTAATTAATAGAACTCAAAGACCTATAGGTATTATCGATAATTATTCATCAACTCAAGCTTCCAAGTTTTTAGAATCAATAGGACTATCTAAGTTGTTTAGCTATTCCAAACCATATGAATTGATTGTTTATCTCATTGATAGATTGAATTTTAAAAATGCTACTATCCTCGACTTTTTTGCAGGTTCAGGCACAACACTCCACGCTACAATGCAGTTAAATGCATACGATGGTGGCACTCGTCAATGTATTCTCATTACCAACAATGAAAACAATATTTGTGAGAATGTAACATACGAACGCAATAAACGAGTTATCAACGGCTATACCACTCCAAAAGGAGAAGAAGTAGTCGGCTTAAAAAATAACAATCTTCGTTATTATCGTACTGACTTTGTTAGTCGTAGTCGCTCTGTGCAGAATATGCGTAAATTAGTAACTCTTGCTACCGATATGCTATGTATTAAAGAAGACTTATACACAGAGCAGGCAATGCTTGGTGAATTGAAAACACACAAAAATATATTCCGCTATTTCGACAATGGAGAAAAGAAAATGCTTATTATCTACAATGAAGCATCAATAGAAGAATTAGCCAATGCCATTTATGATATAGACAATGAAAACAAAATAAAAATATATGTATTTTCGCAAAGTGAAGACCCTTGGGAAGGAGCATTTGAAGAAGTGAGCGATAAAGTAGAACTTTGTGCATTACCACACGCTATTTACAACAGTTATCGCCGTGTACTACCTCGCAAGCGTGATGCAATGGTAAATCCTAAGGATGATGTACTCTATCAGAAAGAGGAAATAGCAAACAATGGTGAACTGAATTTTATTGAAGAAGGAGGTGAGCAATGACATCTAAGAATAACGAACCAATCATAGTTAAAAGGGATAATATGATAGCAGACAACTTATATGTCAATTGGTTGAAAGATTTAAAAAAACGTTACCGTTCTTCACAAACAAAGGCAGCAGTAACAGTCAATACTGAGATGTTGAAATTTTATTGGAGCCTAGGGCGAGACATTAACATTCTGAAAGCTGAGGCAAAATGGGGAGATGGATTATTTTGTCAGCTAAGTCTTGATTTGAGAAATATCTTTCCTCGGGAAACTGGATTCTCAGTAACCAATCTGAAATATATGAAGCGATGGTATCATTTCTATTATGAAGCAGTTATAATTCGTCAACAAGCTGTTGACGAATTATACAGCGATACTCTATTTCCAAATCATCAACAGTCTGTTGACGATTTGGAAATGCCAGAAATATTTGCCCTCGTTCCTTGGTCTCATCATATCAATATATTTTCAAAATGCAAGTACTTGAAAGAGGCTATTTTCTATATTCGCAAGACAATAGAAAGAAACTGGAGCCGAGCTCTTTTGGAAAGCAACATAAAAGAAGACTTGTTTAATAAGCAAGGCAAAGCATTAACCAATTTCACCACTCAAACTAAATTACCTCGAGGTGTATTAGCTCAAGAAATTTTGAAAGACCCATATAATTTCAATTTTTTGGCAATGAGACAAGGTTATAATGAACGAGATTTTGAAGATGCACTTGTGGGGAACATAACTCGTTTTCTGTTGGAACTTGGTAAAGGATTTGCTTTTATAGGACGGCAAATGGAATTACAGATGCCAAACGGAAAGGTCTATTTCCCCGATTTGGTATTTTACCACACTAAACTGAAATGTTATATTGTCATTGAACTAAAAGTAGTGGACTTTATTCCAGAGTTTGTAGGCAAACTCAATTTTTATGTCTCAGCAGCTGACGAATTACTGAAACAGGACGACGATAATCCTTCCATAGGTCTATTGGTATGCAAATCTCATGACAAAACAACAGTTGAATGGTCATTCAGAGGAATTAATCGCCCTATTGGGGTAGCATCATATCAATTAGAAGAGGTAGTTGACAGAACAATAGCAGAGATTAATCGAAATATAACAGAAGAAGAAGGTGAGCAATGAAAGAATACGTAGAACTGCAATTCAATCCAACTATTGCATTTTTTGCGACAGTTCAAAATGAGAGAAGATGAAAAATATACTATATCAGCAGAATGCAATAAACGACTTAACCGATAAGACAATAAGATTATTAAATCTTGGAGGGAAGCGACATAAGGTAGTTTTTGAAGCTCCAACGGGGGCAGGAAAAACTGTAATGGCTTGTCAAACTTTAGCCAATATTATAGATGAATTGAACAATAGAGGCGATAGCCGTTACCAAGAAGTTGCATTTATATGGTTTGCACCTCGTAAGCTCCATTTGCAGAGTTATCAAAGTCTGAAAGCAGCATTTGGCGAGACAAGAAAATTTACTCCTGTAATGTTTGATGAATTAGAACAGAGCGAAGGTATAAGAGCCGGAGAAATTCTTTTTGTAAATTGGGAAAGTGTGAACAAAGAGAATAACGTAATGGTGCGTGAGAGCGAAAGCTCGGCATCGTTATATGAAATTACTCGTCGCACGCAAGAGGAACTGAATCTTCCAATAGTGGCTATTATTGATGAAGAGCACATGTTCTGGTCAAAAACTGCCGACAAATCATCAGCAGTACTTGACCAAATAAATCCGAATGTTGAAATCCGTATTTCGGCTACCCCAAAGACTGTGCATCCTGATGAAATAGTAAAAGTGTATCGTCAAGATGTTATTGCTGCCGAAATGATAAAAAAAGAGGTAGTGCTAAATCCTGAAATAGATTTAGATTTTAGAGATGACCTTGTGCTAAATGAACACTTGATAAAAACAGCATTGGCAAAACGCAATCAAATAGCCGAAGCCTACAAAGAACTTGGCATCAATATAAACCCATTGCTGCTTATTCAGCTTCCTAATGATGCGAAGGAAACTATGACTGCCGAAGACACTGCTGTGGCTGAACAGGTTAAGACTTATTTGAGTGCAATATGTGACATAACAGAAGAGAATGGATTGCTGGCAGTGTGGCTTGCAAACGAGAAAAGTAACCTTGAAAATCTTGAAAAGCCCAATAACCTTGCACAAGTGCTGTTATTCAAAGAAGCAATAGCATTAGGTTGGGATTGTCCTCGTGCTGCTGTACTACTTATTTTTAGAAAATTACAAAGCGAACAATTCACAATTCAAACGGTTGGCCGTATTCTAAGAATGCCTGAGCAGAAGCATTATCCTAAAGAATTGCTTAATATCGGATATGTGTACACAGATATTGCAAAAGATAAGATTCAGATTGTAACAGCTGATTCAGATTATATTCATAAGAATACAATAGTGGCATATAGACGCGATGATATTGAAAATGTCTCATTGCCGGCATATTATTCAGAACGCCCTAATGCAGAGCGTAATTATTTGGGCCCTGATTTCCGAAATGTACTTTATGAAGTAGCAGAGAACTTATGGAGATTGGAGCATGTACAATTGTTATTCTCGCTAGAAGAGCTTGCTGCATTAGTAGACGAAAAGGAAGATTATTTTGAACTCCCCAAAAGTGATGATGAACAAATCAATACAAATAGACAACGGGTAAAAGACTTAATTCGCTTGGATGTAAAGACTGTAAATGTAGAAATACCAAAGGATGTTCATTTCCAGAACGAAGTACAAACTATTGAGGTAGATCATGTGGAATATGCTCGTAAGGAATCTGAAATAGACCGTGTGTTTATGGCATACATCAGTGGCAAGGGAGGACAATTTGAGAGTAAAGGAAGAACAGATAAAATTGCATTTTTTCTTTTGGAATTGCTTTCCGATTTCTTTGGCATATTTGATATGGATGCAAAGAAGATTGTACTGTATCATGAAAATAAGCCAAAATTTGATAGATTACTTGATATCGCCCTTGAAAAATATGCTCGGATAAGAGAAAGCAAGAAAAAGAGGCTCAAGGTGCTGAGAGAGCTTAAACGATATGAATGGGAAGTCCCTGAAGAGAGAGTATATGATAGCGAAACTAACACAATCAAAGAAACTGAGAATCATGCTTTAACTCCTTTTGTTCAACTTAACACTGCATCTGCCCCTGAAAGAGAATTTGTAAAATTCTTGGAAGAGAATACTCAATGGATTGATTGGTGGTATAAAAATGGAGATAATGGAAAGCAACATTACGCAATACCTTATGGTGACGGAAATGATAAATCACTCTTTTATGTGGACTTTGTAATTCGCATGAAAAATGGTCATATCTATCTTTTTGATACTAAATCTAAAGAGAGTGATATTACAGCTCCTGAAAAGCATAATGCGTTACTTAAATATATCAATGAATATACGACAGAAAAAATTAAGCTATTTGGTGGCATTATTATTCAAGAAGGAGGTAATTGGTTATATTCTAAACTACCTATTGATAACACAACAGACACATTAAATTGGGATAGTTTCTATCCGCAAAACGCATAAATATTACAAAAGATTTAGATCAAAAATTTGTTCATTAAAGTATATCATGCTAATACTATTGTTTGCCGGTAGCGAAAAATCAACCGTTCCTCAGTTTCATGTCAAGAGATATGATGCTTTTTCTCTCTAAAGTGGGTAATCAACTTTTCCGAAAAATGGTCATTTGCATATTGCATATCACAAAAGGCTTTCAGAATCTGAAAGTCACGCCTCAGCGTGACCGCCGAGAGGGCGTGTGTGCGTAGCATACGAAAGCCCAGTAGGCGTGCAGCCTAGCACGAAGTGCGTATAAATACTATAAATCACAAAAGGCT
>CAZSLC010000023.1:0-29316 GCA_964607675.1 uncultured Muribaculaceae bacterium | reverse complement strand
CTTTCAAAAGAAGGGTCCCATCTGTGCGGGCGAAGGGACTCGAACCCCCACGCCTCACGGCACCAGATCCTAAGTCTGGATTGTCTACCAATTTCAACACGCCCGCAATGAACTTTCTCGTTAGGGACTGCAAAAGTAGTTACTTTTTTTTAATTTGCAATAGTTAACTTCTGTTTTTTTGTTATAGTTAGCTTCTGTTTTTTTTGACGAATCCAAGCATTCCCCATTTTTCTTTTATGTTCTGAGTGAACAATTGAAGCCCGTTTCGGTTCCCTTCTGCCTGAAGCATTGCAAAATCTTGTTCGTAAAATCCACTGATTAATAAGATGCCCCTCTCTTTGAGCCCCATGGTGTAGGTTGACATATCTTCGAGAAGTATATTTCTGTTGATATTGGCGAGGATGAGGTCATATTTATTGGATTGGATGAGTGATGCATCGCCACACAGAGCTTTTACTTTATCACTAACTCTGTTGCGCTTTGTGTTTTCTATAGCAGATTGGACAGCAATATGGTCGATGTCAATGGCGTGAACAGGGGATAATGCCCCCATCTTTGCGGCAAGTATGGCTAAAACACCTGTTCCACACCCCATGTCGAGTACCTGCATCCCTTTGATTTTCCTATCAACACCTCTCCCTTCCATGTGCAGAAGTGCATCTATCATCAGTGTGGTAGTTTGATGATGCCCTGTACCGAAGGCCATTTTAGGATCTATTGTGATGGTATATTTTGTCTTTGGTAGCCCTTTATGGAACGTTGCTTTGACCGTACATCTGTTGTCAATCACCACAGGTTCGAAATCTGATTCCCATACTGCGTTCCAATTTTTCTCGGGAATGAGGTCGAGAGTATATTTGCAGGAGAAATCTGAATTGATGAATTCACTCAAAATTGTTTTCAAATTTGGTTCTGAAAAGCTATCCCTCGGAATGTAGCATTTTAAAAAAGGTGATTCCGTCAGATAGCTTTCAAATCCAAGTTGGTCAATCTCGGCGATTATTATCTCCGAGGCATCTTCGCTGAAAGGTGCTATTTCAATTGCCACTTCAATATATTCCATATTCAGAAATTACATTTAGAAACTTTGGGCAATTCCGATGAAATCTCCTGCCTTTAGTGCTGCCCCTCCAATGAGACCGCCGTCGATATCTTTTTGGCTGAATAACTCCTTGGCATTGGATGGTTTGCAACTGCCTCCGTATAAGATTGAAATTTCTTCTGCGATGGAGCCAAATTGGGATGCAATGGTTTTGCGGATGAATGCATGGATCTCTTGAGCTTGCTCTGCCGTTGCAGTTTTGCCTGTTCCAATTGCCCATACAGGCTCATATGCAACCACCACCTTCGACATTTGTTCAGGAGTGAGGGTGAAGAGAACCTCTTCTATTTGAGACTTAACTACTTCGAAATGTTTCCCAGATTCTCTCTCTTCCAGTTTTTCACCGACGCAAAAGATAGGGGAGAGGCCATTGGCCAGTGCAAGTGAAACTTTCTCTACCAATTTGGGTGAGGTTTCACCATAATATTCCCTTCTCTCTGAGTGGCCGAGGATGACATAGGTGCAGTGAATTGATTTGAGCATTGGTGCAGATATCTCTCCAGTGTATGCCCCTTTCTCTTTATCTGCGCAATTTTGTGCTGATAAGGCAATAGATGAGTTGCCAAGTATCTTTCCTACAGAGCAAAGGTGGGTGAAAGGTGGAGCCACTATCAATTGTACATCAGATGGTACTGATGGTAATAACTTAATAATACCTTCAACGAGTTCTTTTCCTTCGCTTACTAAGGTGTTCATTTTCCAGTTTCCTGCTACAATTTTCTTTCTCATAATGTATCAATGTTTATTTGGGGCAAAATTACAAAAAAACTTATTAGATGTGAAAGTAGTATTGGTATAAAAAGTAGTATTGGTATAATCTTTGTTAAATGACAGAAAATGATTATTTTTGCAACCCCATTTTCGAATAAATTATTTAAATTATAGATATGAATATTAAAGAACTCAAAAATGACGGCTTGATGGTTCAAGTCGCTATGGATTTTTGTAAAGAAGATTACGCTGAAAAAAAGAAAAAAGCTTTAAATAAATTTCGTAGAGAAGCTGATATTAAAGGTTTTAGAAAAGGGACAGCCCCGATGGGTCTAATTGAAAAGATGCATGGACAAAATGCTCTTATCGACTCTATCAACGAATTAATCTCTGAAACACTTAACAAATACATAGAAGACAACAAACTCTCAATTATAGGCGAACCTCTTCCTGTTGAGGAGAAAGAGACCAAAAATGATTGGGAAAACGGAGACAATTTTGAATTTAAATTTGATATAGCTTTAGCCCCTAAGGTGGACTTTACCCTTAACAATGAAGATGTTATCACCCGCTATAAAGTCACTACATCAGCAAAAGCAAAAGCAGATTACAGAGCCAATGTTCTTCAGAGATTTGCTAAACTTGAAAATTGTGATGAGGTAAAGGAGGAAGATTTCGTTGTGGCAGACTTTATCCAAGGAGAAAAGAGAGTTGAGAATGCCTATGTGGCACTCAAAAGCCTTGCGAATCCAGATCATAAATCACTATTTTTAGGGAAGAAAGTTGGAGATGAAATAGAACTCAATATCGTTGAGGTATTCCCTAATGAAACTGACAGGGCGGCCATGTTGAAGATGAAGAAAGAGGAGATGGCTAATATCGAACCGATGTGGACACTTATCATCAAGGAGATTAAGAATTATGTTGATGCCGTATTAGGTGAAGAATTATATAACCAAATGTTCGGAGAGGGAGTTGTGAAGACAGAGGAAGAGTTCGATGCAAAACTAAAAGAGATGATGGAACAAGAGCAAGAGCAAGAGGTTGATTATCGTTTTATGCTTGATACCCGTGAGTATTTAATCAACAAAGCAGACATCAAATTGCCAGAAGATTTCTTCAAAAGATGGTTGTTTGCTGCCAATGAAGGTAAATTTACAATGGAAGAGATAGAGAAAGATTTTCCCCTCTTCTTGAAAGATTTCCGTTGGCAAACGATTGCCCAGCATATCATGAAAGAGCAAAAACTTGAAGTTACTAAAGAGGCACTTACTGAGCAAGCAGTCAAATTTGCATCTTACCAATTTGCAATGTATGGTATGAACAATGTACCTGCTGAGCATCTCAATAAATATGCAGAGACCATCCTTCAAAATGAAAAAGAGGGGAGACGTATATATGAAAAGGTGGAACAAGATTTAGTCATCAATTATGTTCGTACAGTGGTAACCATTGAAGAAAAAAAGGTAGCCTCTGACAAACTACGTAAGATGAATGAGTAATAACGATTGTTATATGGCAACTGATTTTCAAAAATACGCAAAAGGACATCTTGGATTAAGTGGAACGACATTAGACAAATACTCAAAGGTTGTTTCCAGTTATATCAACCCCACCATAATAGAAGAGAGGCAGTTAAATATCGCCTCAATGGATGTGTTCTCAAGACTTATGATGGATAGAATTATTTTTTTAGGTGTTCCAATTGATAGTGATGTTGCCAATATAATTCAGGCTCAGTTGCTCTTTTTGGACTCTAATGATCATGAATCTGAGATAAAACTATATATCAACTCCCCTGGTGGATGTGTATATTCTGGACTTGGTATCTATGATACTATGAACCTAATTACCTCTCCGATTCATACCGTATGTGTTGGAATGGCAGCATCAATGGCCTCCTTTCTACTCGCTGCTGGGGAGAAGGGGAATAGAGCTGCACTGCCACATTCAAGGGTGTTGATACACCAACCGATGGGATCTGCAGGTGGTCAAGCATCAGACATAGAGATAGCAGCTGCCCAGATTGTTAAGTTAAAGGCTGAGTTGTACGATATTCTCTCCGAACACACTGGACAACCTATAGATAAGATATCTGCTGACTCAGACAGAGACTATTGGATGACAGCACAGGAGGCTCTTGACTACGGAATAATTGATATAATACATTCAAAATCTTCAAAAAAGAATGGACAAGAAAAAAAATAAATGCTCCTTTTGTGGGAGAGATGCAAGTGAAGTTGATGTTCTAATAGATGGAGGTTCTGCCTCTATCTGTCTTGATTGTGCAATGAATGTGTCAAGTTATATCGAAGATTTCTTTGGAGATAGTGTGAAACACAGTAAAAAATCAAAAGGACCAGTTAAAAAAGAGGAACTCCTCCTTACCCCAAAGGAGATAACACATTTTTTAGATCAATATGTGATAGGACAGGATGATGCAAAGAAGTACCTTTCAGTGGCAGTTTACAACCACTATAAAAGGATAAATGATAGTACCTCTAATGATGATTTAGATCTTGAGAAGTCAAATATCCTTTTAGTTGGGGCCACTGGTACAGGTAAAACCCTCCTTGCCAAGACTATAGCGAAAATGCTGAATGTCCCATTTACAATAGTAGATGCAACGGTGCTGACAGAGGCAGGGTATGTAGGGGAAGATGTAGAATCAATATTAACCAGACTTCTTCAATCAGCAGATTACGACGTAGAAAGGGCACAAAGGGGGATAGTTTTCATTGATGAGATAGATAAAATAGCGAGAAAAAGCGACAACCCCTCAATTACAAGAGATGTCTCAGGTGAGGGTGTGCAACAGGCTATGCTCAAATTGCTTGAGGGGAGCATTGTAAATGTACCACCTCAAGGGGGGAGGAAACACCCCGATCAAAAAATGATAGCGGTAGATACCAAAAATATACTATTTATATGTGGTGGTGCATTTGAAGGAATAGAGAGAACTATTGCACAAAGAATTCACAAACAAGTGATTGGCTATTCAGCAGGAGAACAATCAACAAAAATTAATTCTGACGATCTTATTCAATATATCGCCCCTCAAGATTTGCGTTCATATGGCCTTATCCCTGAAATAATAGGGAGACTCCCAGTGGTAACATTTCTAAGGCCACTTGATAGAGTTGCATTACATCGCATTTTGACCGAGCCTAAAAATGCCCTTATTAAGCAATATGTGCATATGTTCAAGATGGATGGAGTTAAGTTGATTATTAAGGATGAGGTCCTCGATTTTATCGTAGATATCGCCCTTAAATATAAACTTGGGGCAAGGGGACTGCGATCCATTTGTGAGGCTATAATGCTCGATCTGATGTACGATACACCCGGCTCTGATAAGAAGAGATTGACGATAGATCTCAAATATGCAGAATCAAAAGTAGAATCATTAGTTGGGACACTAAAATAGTGATCCCAATTTTTTTGCCTCCTCTGCTGCCATCACTGCAAAATCTTCCCCTTTGGAGGCATAGATAATTGAACGAGAGGCGTTGATAAGCAATCCACAGTGTTTATTCAAACCATATTTAGTAACCTCTTCCAAAGACCCACCTTGAGAACCAATTCCAGGAACGAGTAAAAAATGGTTAGGGCATATTTTTCTGATATCAGCTAATTTTTCGGCTCTTGTGGCCCCAACTACAAACATTACTTTTTCTTGTGATTCACTACAAAGATCCATCATTTCTGTCATGACATTTTCATAAAGTGTAGTCCCATCTTCCAATTTAAGTGTTTCAAATTGATCTGCCGAGCTATTTGAGGTCAGAGCTAAAATAATGACCCATTTATTTTTATATTTGAGAAATGGATCAACCGAGTCTTTTCCCATGTAGGGTGCTAAGGTAATGGCATCGAAGTCCATCTCTTCGAAAAAAGCTTTGGCATATCGAGCAGCTGTGTTCCCTATGTCTCCCCTTTTGGCATCAGCTATTATAAAAACATTAGGATAATTGGTCCGAATATAATCAACACTCATTTTCATCTGAAGCCACCCTTCTACCCCTTCTGCCTCATAGAAAGCGGTGTTTAACTTATATGCAACACAATAAGGGGCAGTAGAGTCAACTATCTGTTTGTTAAATTGAAATATTGGGTGTTGTAGAGATTTAATATGTGTAGGGATTAGATCCAGATTGGTATCTAATCCCACACATAGACAAGTATTTTTTTTCTTAATCTCGCTGTATAATTGGTCGTATTTCATTAGAAATATTTATAAAATAATGCAATAGATTCCATCCCTTTATATAGTTGAGAGAGTAAGTAACTTTCGTTTGGAGAGTGAATGGTGTCTCTTTCGAGCCCAAATCCCATCAAAAGAGGATCTGCATTTAACACGCGTTGAAGGTCGGCAAGGATTGGAATAGATCCACCCCCTCTACTTGGTACAGGTTCAATCCCATATACCTCTTTTATAGCCTTTGCAGCAGCCTTGTAGGCTGGAGATGAAATTGGAATCAAAAAGCCGTTTCCTCCATGGTGAGGTGTCACTTTTACCTTTACCCCTTTTGGAGCAATAGACAGAAAGTGTTTTGTAAAAAGTTCTGTAATCTTATCAAATGATTGATTTGGGACAAGTCTCATTGATATTTTGGCGTGAGCCACTGATGGTAGCACCGTTTTGGCTCCATCTCCAGTGAATCCTCCCCAAATGCCATTTACATCTAAGCATGGACGAATCCCAGTCCTCTCTTGTGTGGTGTATCCCTCTTCTCCGACAACTTCGTCAATATCGAGGAACTTTTTGTATTCTTCAATATCAAATGGAGCTCTGCCAAGCATGGCCCTGTCTTCTTTACTAAGTTCAACGACGTCGTCGTAAAAGCCTTTTACTGTAATGTGCCCATGGTCATCAATAAGGCTGTCAATCATGGTGCAAAGGGTGTTTATTGGATTGGCAACAGCACCACCATAGTGGCCTGAGTGGAGATCTTTATTTGGCCCCGTAACTTCTACTTCGACATATGCAAGTCCCCTCATACCACAGTTGATAGATGGGGTTTTCTCTCCAATCATAGTGGTATCTGAAACAAGCATAATATCGCAAGCAAGGAGTTCTTTATGCTCTTTTGCCCACTTGACAAGACTCGGAGAGCCAATCTCTTCCTCTCCCTCTAATATAAATTTTATATTGTGTCGTTGAAGATTGTTTTTAACTAAATATTCGAATGCTTTGATATGCATAAACAACTGACCTTTGTCATCATTTGCTCCCCTTGCATATATTGCCCCATCTCTAATTTCAGGTTCGTAAGGGTTGGACCTCCATAGTTCAATGGGGTCTTCAGGCTGTACATCGTAGTGACCATAAACTAATACCGTCGGCTTTGTTTTGTCAATTATCTTTTCTCCATATACTACAGGGTGTCCAATGGTTTGGTGTACTGATGCCTTATCGGCTCCAGCTGCTAAAAGCAATTCTACGAGTTTATCAGCGCAACGACTCATATCCTCTTTGTGTGATGACGATGAACTCACAGATGGAATCCTCAAGAGGTCAAAAAGTTCTTTTAATAATCTTTCGTTGTTTTGTTCTATAAAATGTTTCATTGTATATATTATTTTGATAATTTGGCAATTATAGTCTCTGCCCCCTTCACATTATCACCTTTTTTAACCAATAATTCAGAGCCAAGAGGTAGAAATATATCTGCGCGTGAGCCAAACTTGATAAACCCAGCTTCATCGCCTGCTTTCACCTCTTTGTCATATTCAGAATAAGAAACTACTCTCCTTGCAAACAGACCTGCAATCTGTCTAAATAATATCTCCTCTCCATTTTCGTTTTTTATAACTATTGTTGAGCGTTCGTTCTTCTCAGATGATTTTGGGTGCCATGCTGCGAGGTAGTCTCCTGGGTGATATTTGTAATAACTGATAACTCCACTCATAGGGTACCAATTTACATGGACATTAAAGAACGACATGAAGACCGACACCTGTATAACCCTTTTCTTTAAATATTCCCCCTCTTCTACCTCTTTTATTATTATTATTGTACCATCGGCTGGGGCGGAAATAAGTTGACTATCTCCATTTGGTATCCTCTTTGGAGATCTGAAAAAACTTACGACAAAAATGGCAAATGAAAATACTATTGCAGAAATAATCCATGCGTATGCAGCACCATGGGAGAGGTATAAAGATATTACAGAAATCACAAGTGCTAAGACGAGAACAAGTGCAATTGAAAAGAATCCCTCTTTATGAATTTTCATGGTCTTTAAGTTTTAAATTAAATTAAACAACATAATGTAACATACCGCAATGGGGAAGGAGATAATCACACCGTCAAATCTGTCGAGAAGTCCACCATGCCCAGGCATAATTTTCCCCGAATCTTTAACTCCAAAATTGCGTTTTAATTGAGATTCTACTAAATCTCCAAGTGTCCCGAATATGTTTATTATAAGTGCTATTATTATTGAATGTATCAAATTGAATGGTATGACTTTGAAGTATGAGAGTAGTACTGCGGCTGCAATAGAGGTAAACACACTTCCAATATACCCTTCCCACGATTTTTTAGGGGATATAGAGGGAAAAAGCTTGTGTCCATTTTTTTGCCCAAATGATATTCCAAAAATGTAAGCACCTACATCAGAGGCCCACATTATGATGAAAAGGGAGAGGAGTATCATCCCACTAAAATTGCTATATGTATCGAAAACTAAAAAATTGAGTGAGGATAATGGAATAGCAATATAGAGTATGCCGCTCAAGAGATATGGATATATTTTGTAACTCTCCTTGTCTTTATCGTAAAGTAAAATTATAAAAATGGAGCAAAATAGGGGAAGCATGAAAAAAAGAATGGAAGGTGGGGCATAATTGCCTCGGATAAGGAAAGTTCCAATAAATAGGGACAATGCAGTTATCATGGAGATAATCGAGGCAGTTTTGTGTCTATGGTTAATAGTGATGTTAAGGTACTCATACATCATCACACATAAGATAAATGAAAAAATAATACAGAATAATAGAGGATCAATAAGTAAACCACTCAACATAATGACTATGAAGATGATTCCGCTTATCGTCCTTATTATCATGTTCTTCATGCTGTCGCTTCTATTTGAGGTTTTACCCTTGCACCGAAAATCTTCTCTAAGTCTTCACTGAAAATCACCTCTTTTTCAAGAAGTAGTTCTGCAAGTTTTGTAAATCCCTCTATATTATTGTTTAATATGCTAAGTGCTGTCTTATGGGATTTTTCAATAATATCCTTAGCCTCTTTATCAATCAGCTCAGCAGTTTTTTCACTGTATGGTTTGTTGAAGTTGTATCCTGCGCTATCGGATGAGTCGTAAAAAGAGAGATTTCCTATCTTCTCACTCATACCGAAATACGAAACCATTGCATAGGCCTGTTTGGTAACTTTCTCAAGATCATTAAGGGCCCCAGTCGAGATTTTACCATTTATTATCTCTTCGGCAGCTCTACCTCCGAGGGTAGATGCCATCTCATCCATCATTTGTTCTGTAGTGGTGATCTGCCTCTCTTCTGGAAGATACCAGGCAGCACCAAGTGCCCTTCCTCGTGGAATTATGGTTACTTTAAGTAAAGGATTAGCATTTGGTAGCATCCAACTGACAGTCGCATGTCCTGCCTCATGGTAGGCAATTGTTTTTTTCTCCTGTGGGGAGATGATTTTGCTCTTTCTCTCAAGTCCGCCAACAATCCTGTCAATGGCATCGAGGAAATCTTGCTTCTCAATTGCAGATTTGTTGTTTCTTGCAGCAATTAAGGCTGCTTCGTTGCAAACATTGGCAATGTCTGCCCCTGAAAAACCAGGTGTCTGCTTTGCAAGAAAATCAACATCAAAGCCCTCTACCAATTTGAGGTTGCGCAGGTGCACTTTGAAAATGTCGAGACGCTCTTTGAGTTCAGGGAGGTCAACATGGATTTGTCTGTCAAATCTACCTGCCCTCATAAGGGCCTTATCTAAGATGTCTGCCCTGTTGGTTGCTGCTAAAATAATAACCCCAGAGTTAGATCCGAATCCATCCATTTCGGTAAGAAGTTGGTTTAGAGTGTTCTCCCTTTCATCATTGGAAGAGAAGCCAACATTCTTGCCTCTGGCTCTCCCCACTGCATCTATTTCATCGATAAAGACGATGCAAGGGGATTTTTCCTTTGCTTGCCTGAAGAGGTCTCTCACCCTTGAGGCACCTACACCAACGAACATTTCAACGAAGTCTGATCCTGAAATGGAGAAAAATGGGACATCTGCTTCACCAGCAACTGCTTTTGCAAGGAGTGTCTTACCTGTCCCTGGAGGCCCTACAAGAAGTGCCCCCTTCGGGATCTTACCTCCGAGGGCAGTGTATTTTTTAGGATTTTTAAGAAAATCGACGATTTCCATCACCTCTACCTTAGCCTCTTCAAGTCCTGCCACATCTTTAAATGTCACCTTGACATTATTGTCTTTGTCAAATAATTTTGCTTGAGATTTCCCAACTGAAAATATTCCACCTCCTCCTTGGCCACCTCCCATCCCTTTTTGCATCGGTCTGAACATTATAAACCATAGGATACCGAAAATCAATAAAGGAAATAGAAACCACTCTACAATTGTTCCAAAATAATTGGTCCTCTCTTCGATGGAAATTTCAAATCTCTTCTCGATTGGAAGGGTGTTTCTTGCCTCTTCGATGTTGTCGGTGTCGAAACTTTCTGAGACCTGAAAATAGAAGTGAGGTCCATTTTTAGGGGTTTTACCAGCAAAATATTTATTTGAATATTTGGAAAGGCTGTCCTTTATGATATATACCTCTGCTTTGTGTAGGTTGGTGATAAAGTTAATCTTCTTGATGTCTCCATTGGGAATCATCTCCTCTTTTACCGTCAGCCACTCAGTCTTTACGGGGTCACTGGTTGCAGTAGATCTCCATACGTATATTAGCCCGAAAAAAAGAAAGATATAGATCCAAATAAAATTAAATTTTGGCTTTTTACCATTCAAAGGGTTAGAAAACTTACTGTTTTTATTACCTTTATTATTGTTTGGACGTTCGTCTATGCTACTCATACTTATTCAGTGTATTGTTTTTTTGATGAATCAGCCCAAAGATCTTCGAGCCTATAAAAATTTCTGTATTCTGTTTGAAAAATGTGTACTACGACATTTATATAATCAAGAATTACCCAAAAACCATTCTCTTTTCCTTGCATTCTTGCCACCCTGCGTTTGCACTCACTTTCCATCATCTCTTCAACATAATCGGCAATGGCTGATACTTGTGTTGTTGAATCAGCGTTGCATATAACAAAATAATCTGTGATTGATGTACCTATTTTTCTAAGATCAAGAGAGCAAACATTTTGAGCCTTCTTTTCGAGCATTGCATTTGCAATGGTGTTAATTTCTTTCATTTTACTAATTTTGCATTGCAAATATAACTACAAATTTTCAGCCAAATGAAAGATATTAATATACATTGGTTAAAAAGTATTGATTCTACCAATAGCGAAGCTCAAAGAAAGCTGCCCAATTCTCCAGATCTATCGGTTTGGTTTGCTGAATTTCAAACAGCAGGCAGAGGACAAAGGGGCAATAAGTGGGAGAGTAAAAGTGCAGAAAACCTTACATTTTCTATATTGTTTAAACCCTCTAATGTATTGGCTACAAATCAATTCGTTATTTCTCAAGTGGCATCACTTGGAATCTGGAAATATCTTCAAAGTCGTGGCGTTCACTCTAAAATCAAATGGCCCAATGATATTTATGTAGATGACAATAAAATATGTGGAGTGTTGATAGAAAATACCCTTTCGAATGACATATTGTCAGCAAGTATTGTCGGGATCGGACTAAATTTAAACCAAAAAGAGTTTTTCGGAGCACCTAACCCTACCTCTTTATCTTTAATTCTTGGAAAAGATTTAGAGATAAGAGATGAGTTCGCCCTACTACTTGAATCTATAGTTTTCTATTATGATGATTATTGTTCTTCTAAAGAAATTAATTTGGATGAGTTATATTTTGATAATATGTACAGACTAAATGAAAAGCATTATTATTTGGATCTACTCTCTAATATAAAGTTTAAAGGGATTATCAGAGGGGTAGATAAAACAACTGCCCGTCTAATTGTAGAGTTAGAGAACGGACAGTTGTCTCAATATGCCTTTAAGGAGATAGGATATATACTTTAGTAGTTATTCACTTAGCTGTTTTATTGTCTGGATAGGGTTTTTTGAAGAAAAAACACTGCTTCCAGCGACGATTATATCTGTACCTGCTTCTTTTAGCTCCTTATAATTATCTATATTGACACCTCCATCTACCTCAATCATAGTGTTAACTCTTTTCCTTTCAATCATTTCTCTGAGCTCTTTTATCTTCTCAAATGAATTGTGGATAAATGATTGTCCCCCAAATCCTGGGTTAACAGACATGATAAGTACAAAATCACAATAATCAAGAACATATTCCAAACAATTTACTGGAGTGTGTGGATTGAGGGCTACTCCACTCTTCATCCCTAAACTTTTAATAAGATTCAGAGTGCGATTTAGATGTGTACACGCTTCATAGTGGACACTCAAATAGCTCACCCCTAATTTTGCAAATTGTTCGATATATCTATCTGGATCAACTATCATTAAGTGTGCGTCGAGTGGCTTTTTTGCCAATTTTGAAATAGCCTTGACAATAGGAAATCCATAGGAAATATTGGGAACGAAAACTCCGTCCATTATATCGAGATGGAACAAACCTGCAACTGATGAGTTAACCATATCTATTTCAGATTGGAGATTGCCGAAATTAGATGCAAGCATCGATGGTGCTACTATCATAATTATTTACATTTTTTAATTACATCCTCTAATAACATTACAAATTTTCTGAGACTTGCAAGGTCTAGTTTCTCTCCAGGAGCATGTACCCCCCTGAGGGTGGGGCCAAATGAAATCATGTCGAGGTTGGGATATTTATCAAGAAATAGGCCACATTCGAGTCCTGCATGGATAGCACGAACCACAGGTGTTACTTTGAATAACTCTTCATAACTCTTCTTTGTGAGTTCAAGAATTTCAGATTGTAATTGAGGTTTCCACCCTGGATATTCTGATTCGTGGGTGACTTTTGCCCCTGCAAGAAGGAAGGATGCCTCAATAATTTCTGCAGCGTGAAATCTTTCACTATTTACAGAGCTCCTCTGACTTGTCCCAACCCTTATTATGTGGGAATTATTGTCAGTTTTAACTGATGCTAAGTTAGAGGATGTCTCAACCAATCCTTTTATCTCAGGGCTCATGGCAAGTACTCCATGAGGGATGGATACGAAACAGAAAATTAAGTTTTTGGCACTATTTTTATCAATAATTGAACCATCCCATTCCACTTTTTCGAAGATCAATTTAATGTCAGGATCGGTAATTGAAAATTCACTTTCGATCTCTTCAAAAGCCTTATTGTGTATTTTTTTAATTTGATCTATATCTTTTTGGTCAAAAGCAATTATAGCGCAGGCTTCTCTTGCAATGGCATTTCTTTTATTTCCTCCATCAATGTAGCATAAATCAATATTACAGCTGTTTATTAATCTGTATAAAGATCTTGAGAGTAACTTAATGGCATTTGAACGCCCTTTTTCGATGTCGTCACCGCTATGTCCCCCAATTCCTCCACAATAGCCTATTTTGTAGGTGGTCTTATTTTTATCAAAAGTTTGCGGAGTATATTTAAATCTTGCAGTGGTATCTATTCCACCTGCACAACCAATAAAAAGTTCACCTTCATCTTCTGAGTCGAGATTGATTAAAGTCGAACCGGTGATAAATCCTTTTTTTAAGGCAAATGCTCCATCTAGTCCTGTTTCTTCGCTCGTGGTGAAAAGACACTCTATTTTACTATGCTCAAGTGAGTCATCTTCCAACACTGCAAGTTGAGCAGCTATTCCAATGCCACAGTCTGCACCTAAAGTGGTATCTTTGGCTATTAGCCAGCCGTTTTCAATTACTGCTTCTATTGGATCTTTAGAGAAGTCGTGCTCGACGCCATTGTTTTTTTCGCAGACCATGTCTGAGTGGCTTTGGAGGATGATAGTAGGGGAGGACTCCCTTCCTTTGGTTGCCTCCTTGGTAATTAATACATTTCCAGCTTCATCAACTTTGGATTGTAAATTCAATTTTGCAGCATATTCTTGTAAGTATTTTATAATATGCTCTTCGTGCCCTGATTCTCTAGGAATACACATTATCTCGCGAAAAATCGCAAGTACTCTCTCTGACGTCATGATATATAATTTGGTTAAATATTAGCTTTTAATTGTTTCTCAATGTCAACAATGTATTGGCGGAATGAGCGGTCAGTGTCTTTTAAGTCACACACTGTATTGCATGCATATAATACTGTGGCGTGGTTCTTCCCTCCAATCTGAACACCAATTGCATCAAGGGAACAATTGGTGAGGTTTCTACTAAGATACATTGCAATTTGTCGTGCTTGCACAACTTCCCTTTTTCTAGTTGATGAAAGGAGCATGTCAGATGATATTCCAAAGTAATTGCAAACTGCGCTTTTAATTTTTGGAATTGAAATATCATTGGTGGGAACACTTACAATGGACTCTATAAGTTCCTGAACTAATGGTAATGTTATATTCTTATTAGTAAGAGTTGCATTGGCCATTAATGAAATCAAAGCACCTTCGAGTTCTCTTATGTTTGTGGTAATTTTTGATGCAATATATTTAATGACATCCTCTGGCAGACTGATACCTTCTTTAAAACTTTTAGCCTTGAGAATTGATATTCTTGTTTCTAAGTCGGGGGGGAGTAGCCTCGCTGTCAATCCCCATTTAAATCTGGAAAGCAATCTCTGTTCTAATCCTTGAAGTTCAACAGGTGGTTTATCCGAAGTTAAGATAAGTTGTTTGCCGAGTTGGTGAAGATGGTTGAATATTTGGAAAAATGCGTTTTGAGTCCCTTTTTTTTCTGCAAATTCATGGACATCGTCAATTATGAGCACATCGATAGACTGATAATAGTGTAAAAAGTCGGTCAATTTGTTTTTGATGCAAGTAGCATCCATATATTGTATCTGAAAACTATTTGCAGATACATATAATACAACTTTTTCGGGATGTTTCTCTTTTACTTCTACCCCTATAGCTTGAGCAAGATGTGTTTTTCCTAGTCCAGGGCCTCCATATAGAAATAATGGGTTAAATGTTGTAGAACCAGGATTATTTGCAATTTCAATCCCAGCACTTCTTCCCAATTTGTTGCACTCGCCTTCTATAAAATTGGAAAATGAGTAATTGGTGTTGAGGTTGGGATTGATGCTTACCCTTTGAATACCAGGAATGGAATAGGCACCACTATCTATTTTTCTTTCAGGACCTATATGTATATCGGGATTGGAAATATCTTTTTTTTCTTCTGCTGGATATTCAATTTCACATCCTTTAGCAATTTGAACTTTATATACAAGTTTTACTTCAGGACCAACCACTCTCTTTAAGGTCTTACTTATCAACTCAATGAAATGCTCCTCAAGATATTCTCTGAAAAATTCAGATGGAACTCCTATGGTCAAAACATTGTTTTCAAGAGATATAGGAACGATGGGATCAAACCAAGTGCGATAACTCGCAGGTGGAATTATATCTTTGATAATCAAGAGGCTACGACTCCATATATCTATGTGAGATGGTTCGATCATTTAGTTTAGAGGGTGTTCGGTCTTTAATATTTTTAATTGCAGTACTTGTACAAAATTGAGTAAAAATTTCCAATCAAAAAAATTGTTTTTGATATTTTAATTTTAAAAAAAAATAACTCTCTAATAGTCAATCAGAAAAAATAATTCGGTTATTTTTATTTCAAAATACGGAAATTTTTAGGTATTTTTTAGGCTCCTTTTCAATCTTTTTTATGAGTGAATCAAGATGCATTGCTAATGAATTAATTGACTTATGTAATGAATCAGTTGTAATTAATTTCCCAATACTTCCCTCTGGACTTTGAATTTTTATCAAAAACAACTTTAAATTTTCAATCGTTTCCTTTAGCTCTGCTTCCTTGACATCCTTAGATATTGATGATATATTTTTTAATGTAGTATCGAGTGAAGAGGCTGCAACATTGAGTTGTGATGTCAATAGGTCAAGGTTTGATATAATACCTTTGATTTCAGGGGTCTCCTCCTTTACGTTAAGTGCAATATAGTTTAAGTTAGAGGTTGTTTTTTGTATATCTGTGAGGATGCTTTTTATTTGAGATTTAGTATCGTCATCCAAAATTTGGTTGACATTATCTATTGTTTTATTCAGGTTGCTAATAAATAAAGATACCTCATCTTTTAGAGGAAGTAGTTGTGATATTATGTCTTGGGAGATCCTGCCAGGGATTGTGTCACCATCTTTGTAATTTTCCGTAGAATTACCAATTTCTATTTTTATGGCCTTCCCCCCTAGAAGATCGGCACTATATATTTCAGAGTAGGAATCATCAGGAATGTCATATTCACCAGATATCATCATTTTTATAGTGTATCCCTTAGTTTCTTTGTTGTATTTTATTTTATCAATAGAACCACCTTTGAAACCATTTATGTAAACGGGTACAGAAGGGGTCAATCCCTCTACTTTAGAAAAAGATGAATAATACTCTTTGCTATTGTTAAAGATACTTCCTCCTTTGAGAAAGTTTATAACTAAGAATGTGGAGACGAGTATTATTACCACAAATAGACCGATTTTGGATTCTTTTGAAATTTTCATTTTATTAATTTTTATTCTGTTTTGATGACATACGCTTCAGGAAATAATCTTTTTATTCTGATTAGTTCATTGCTTGCTTCTTCCTGAGTTGCGAAATTGCCATAGGTGTATCTATATAATTTGCCAGATTTGACAACTGAGCATTCAAGTCCTTTAAATTGAGGAGAATTGCAATCCAACAATTTACTTAAAGCCATTATCTGTATTCTATAATTGTCTTGTATGGGATCTGTAACTATAGTACTATTGTCAATATGGTTCTCATATTGGTTTTTATAGTTTATGAAAGCATCATAAATAGATTTTGCCATCTTCTTATGTGATTCTTTATTGATCAATTCCTTTATATCTGAAGGGTTAGAGAGAAACCCCAATTCTATAAGGGTTGATGGCATGGTGCATTTCCATAATACAAGGAATACATCTTGTTTAATCCCTCTGTTTTTTTTAATGGGGCCAAATGCCATCTGTTTTTGCACCTGCTCTGCAAAAATCAGACTTTGTTCAAGATGAGAGTTTTGAAGAAGAGAAAAAATAATATATGATTCAGGATTGTTTGGATCAAATCCCTCATATCTTGAGGTGTAATCATCCTCAAGAACGACTACATTGTTTTCAAGTTGGCACACTTCAAAATTAGAATTGCTCTTATCCATCCCCATGACAAAGGTCTCGAAACCACTTGCGGCTTTTGATTTGTTGGCATTTACATGTATAGATATGAAAAGGTCGGCGTGATTTTTATTTGCTATATCGGCTCTTTGGTGCAGTGGGATGAATTTGTCACTGTTTCTGGTGTAAATGACTTTGATATTTGGGTAATTGTCCTTGATCATCTTACCAAGAATGAGGCCTACAGAGAGTACAATATCTTTTTCTCTGTATCTGCCATTTATCGTTCCTGGGTCCTTCCCACCATGGCCAGGGTCAATCACAACCGTAGAAATCTTTATTCCATGTCCCTCTTGACCTTGAATTATAAGGGGACATTGTATAAAAAACGAGACAAATAATAAAAATATAACACTTCTTTTCAAAATTGGCATACAAGTTGAAGAAATAAATTAAATTTGCGTTCTGCAAAAATAGCAATTATTTTTGTTAATTATTATCATTAATTGATGTTGAAATCATTTCTCCGTTTTATTATTATTGCGTTATCGATCCTTTCCTTTATGGTAAAGGCAACTCCACTTATGGCACAAGCGGTGAAGGTTAATGATTCTATTCCTCATAAAGATACTATCCATAAGGTAAATAGTGGAATGATGGAAGAGCCAGCTTTTTCATCGGCAAGGGACTCTATCGTGGAGGATTTTTCGAATGGGAAAAAGATGATTTATTATTATGGGGATGCAAAGGTCACATATGGCAATATGAGTATTACCGCAGACTTCCTTGCTTACGATATAGATAAGCAAATGGTATATGCATCTGGTATAGCTGATACGACTGGAAAGTTAATAGGTAAACCTATTATGACAGAGGGAAAGTCAAGTTACACCATGGATAATGTCTATTACAATTTCAAATCGCGGAAAGCAAAGATGAAAAATATGGAGACAAAGGAGGCTGAGGGTATTTTGCGAGGTGAATCTTTGAAAATGCTACCAGATAAATCATTTAATATTTCAAAAGGAAAATATACAGTTTGCGATCATGAACATCCCCACTACTATCTAAAAATGACCGTAGCGAAGATTACCACCGAACCAAAACAAAAAACCGTCTTCGGACCAGCTTATGTGGTTGTTGAGGATGTGCCACTTCCAGTAATTCTCCCGTTTGGATTTGTTCCACAACGGCCATCGAGAGCAAGCGGTATCCTATTCCCGACATATGGGGAGGAGGCCTCTAGAGGCATTTTTTTGAAAGATATGGGTTATTATTTTGTATTGGGGGATTATTTTGATGTGGCTTTGACTGGTAGTATTTATTCTTTGGGGTCTTGGAACGTTAATATGGCTACCAGATATAAAGCAAGATATAAGTTTGATGGTTCATTAAATATCAAGTATTCAAGTGATAAAACTGGGGAAAAGGGAAGTAATGATTACTTTGAAACAAACAACTTTTCAGTACAGTGGTCCCACTCGCAAGACTCTAAAGCACACCCTGGTACCTCCTTTAGAGCATCTGTCAATTTTGCAAGCCCTTCAAATAATAAATATAATTCCAATAACATAAATCAAGTGATGGAAAACCAGATATCATCATCTATTTCATATTCCAAAACATGGAGTAAAATGAGCCTTTCCATCAATGGTTTACATAGCCAAAACTCAAGGGACAGTTCATACTCTCTCACCCTTCCTAACATCACTTTTAATGTAAATAGGTTTTATCCATTTAAACGTAAAGTTAGAGTAGGAAAAGAGCGTTTTTATGAACAAATATCTTTAAGCTATAATACCACTTTACAGAATAAAATTAATTTTAAAGCGAGCGAAGTCAATAATCCAGACTTTTTTTCTAAAATGAAAAATGGGATGACTCACAATTTTTCAATAGGATTGCCCTCTTTCACTTTGTTAAAATATTTAAATTTCTCTCCAGGTGTCACTTATGGTATGAATTGGTATTTCCAGGACCAGTCAATGAAATATAATCCAGAAACTGACAAAGTAGAATCGGTTTTATCAAATCAATTTAGTACCTTTGGGATCTCCCAGGATTTTTCGGCTTCACTGTCAATGAGTACTCGTATCTATGGTACGTATATGTTCAAGGGTAATTCGGCACTTAGGACTATCAGGCATATGATTACGCCCACTTTGAGTTTCAATTATAGGCCTGAAATGGGATCCCCTATGAATGGATACTCTATTTATAACTATATAGACAAGAACGGAATTGAAAAGAGCTTGGAGTATAATAAATATGCTGGAGGAATATATGGACCCCCAGGTAAAGGTCAGACAGCTGGTCTTAGTTTTAGTATTGCTAATAATATCGAAGCAAAAGTGAGAGACAAAAATGATACTACTGGTACAGGGGTGAAAAAGATTAAATTGATAGACCAACTTAATATCAATGGATCATATAACTTTTTAGCAGATTCCATGAAGTTATCTAACATTAGTATTATGGCTACTACTTCAGTTTTTGAGAAGGTATCGTTGAGTGGTAATCTAAATTTTGATCCATATGCAGTCAATGAGAGAGGACAAAGGATTAATCAATTTAATATCGTTAGGGAGGGGGGCTTTAAATTAGCAAGGTTGACAAGTGCGAGCGCTTCAATATCTTATAGCTTCCAAGGAAAAGGAAAAATAGAAGGAAACGATGGTAGAACTTCTTCAGGAGGGAAATCCTCAAGTGGACAATCGGCAGGTGGAGGCGTTGGTGGTCGCGGTGCCTCATCTTCAGACAAAGGGGGAGAGAGCCAGTCTTCCAACTCCTCATATTATGGAAAGGTTTATTATCATCCTGTTACCGGTGAGTATATACCAGGAGGTTGGGTATATTATTTAAATCCAGAGGTGCCGTGGGCAGTTAATTTAAATTATAATTATTCATATTCCAAATCATATGTCTATGCTAATGAAAAACTTCAAGTCAAACACAATCATAATCAGACTCTAAGTGTTGGGGCTCAGGTGAGGCTGACCAAAGATTTGAATATTAATCTTAATACTGGTATTGACTTAACTAAAATGAAATTGACTACTACCCAATTAAGTGCTACTTATGATTTGCACTGTTTCCAAATATCAATCTCATGGATTCCAACTGGACAATGGGAGAGTTGGAGTTTTAGAATAAATGCTAAGGCCTCAGCTTTAGCCGATTTGTTGCAGTTTAAGAAGAGTTCGTCATTTTGGGATAACAAATAGATATAATACGTTTAATATAAATAAAACTTAATTATTATGAGTAAAAGAATTATAGCAAGTACTCTTGCTCCAAAGGCGGTAGGCCCATACAGTCAAGCTGTTGAAGCAAATGGTACTTTGTATGTATCGGGACAACTCCCAATCGATGCTCTCACTGGAGAATTTCCAGCAGGTGGTGTTAAAGAACAATTAATTCAAATCTTTAAAAATATTCAATATATTTTGAAAGAGGCTGGTTATGATTTTAACAATGTGGTAAAAACAACTGTTTATCTTACTGATATGAAGGACTTTGGTACACTAAATGAAATATATAGTGATTTTTACACCAGTCCCTATCCAGCAAGGGTGGCTTATGCTGTTGCAGCACTTCCTAAGGGGGCATTAGCTGAGGTGGATGTCATAGCAGTTAAATAAATAATATTTGAAAAATAAATTGATGTACGATATTATCGAATTACATGCAAAGAGTCAAGATGACTTATTTGAAATTGCAAAAGAGTTAAAAATTAAAAAAGCCGATTCTTTTTCAAAAGATGACCTTGTTTATAAAATTTTGGACGAACAGGCTATTCAGAGTAGTGAAAAGCCTCGTCCTAAAACGATAAAAAAACGAGTTCCTCCGAAGAAAGGAGAGAATCCTACTGTGGTGATGCCCACCAAGGATGAGAAGAAAGTTGAGAAACAGATTCCAAGTGCTCAACCTAAAAAAGTTGAAAAGGCTGTAGAAGTGGCACCGCAGAAGTTCGTAGCACCTAAAAATGTTGAAAAGGATACTACAAAAAAAGTTGAAAAGCAGCCAGAAAAGAAAGAGACTGTAGTTGCGGAAAAGCAACTTGATAATAAACCAGTGACTACAAAAGAAGTAGTGGCAATAAACAAACCTGAAAACGTTGAGAAATCGGCTCCTGGACAAAATCCAAACAAATCAAATAAAAGGAAGAGAACAACAACTACTATTGTGACACAAAATGTTCAAGCACCAGTTGTGCCTGAGGAAAAATCTGTGCCACATAAACAACATCCACCAGTAGCTCCAGTTAAAGCTCAGTCTCCAGAACATGCTGCTCCGAAACCTAAAGTTGAATTTGAAGGGATAGTTGAGGCAGTAGGTGTTCTTGAAATAATGCCAGATGGTTATGGATTTCTTCGTTCATCAGATTATAATTATTTGAACTCACCAGATGATATATATGTTTCTCAATCGCAAATAAAATTATTTGCCTTGAAAACAGGTGATACAATATTAGGGGAGATAAGACCTCCAAGAGAGGGAGATAAGTATTTTCCATTAGTAAAGGTTAATAGTATTAATGGTCGATCTCCTGAATTTGTAAGAGATAGAGTTCCATTTGACTTCCTTACTCCACTTTTTCCAGAGGAGAAATTTAACATCACTTCCAATGGTCATAATAATCTATCCACTAGGGTGGTTGACCTTTTTACACCGATAGGAAAAGGGCAGAGAGGTTTGATTGTGGCACAGCCTAAGACTGGGAAAACCATGCTTCTAAAAGCAATAGCCAATGCTATTGCTGATAATCACCCCGAAGTGTATATGATAGTTCTTCTAATAGATGAAAGACCAGAGGAGGTGACTGATATGGCCAGAAGTGTGAAAGCAGAGGTGGTGGCATCAACATTTGATGAACCAGCAGACAGACATGTTAAGGTCGCAAATATTGTGCTTGAAAAAGCAAAACGTCTGGTTGAGTGCGGACACGATGTTGTAATCCTCCTTGACTCCATAACTAGACTTGCGAGGGCATTCAATACTGTTCAGCCTGCATCTGGTAAAGTCCTTTCAGGTGGAGTGGATGCCAATGCTCTTCATAAACCTAAAAGATTTTTTGGGGCTGCTCGTAATATTGAAAATGGGGGATCATTGACCATCTTGGCTACCGCACTTACAGAGACTGGCTCTAAAATGGATGAAGTTATCTTTGAAGAGTTCAAAGGGACTGGCAATATGGAGCTTCAGCTCGATAGAAAATTGTCGAATAAGAGGATCTTCCCTGCAGTAGATGTTACATTGTCAAGTACAAGGAGAGATGACCTATTGTTGACAAAAGAACGTCTTAATAGGTTGTGGATTTTACGCAATTACCTTGCAGATATGAATTGTGTCGAAGCAATGGAATTTATGAAATCACGCCTTGAGAAAACAGAGACAAACGAGGAGTTTTTAATCTCTATGAATGGATAATAAATTGTGTAGCTGTTCCAATAATAATTGCAATTAAAGCATTTAGGAGTTTCGCTTTTGCGAAACTCTTTTTATTTGAAGCAAGCAGTGGTAGGGTAGTGTGGCCATCTTGGGAAATAGAACTTGTAAGCAACACAGAGAATGGGATGTGGCCAGCTGCAAAGAGTGTAATAAAAACCATATGCGGACCAGATTCTGGGATCATTCCAATAATCGCAGCAAGGAGTATTAGGTAGTATGTATTCTCTTTCATCCATGGTTCTATATCGAAATAGTGCATTCCAACCTTGATTATGAAAAGTGCACCAAATGTCCATAAAAAGATTTTTAACACGTGCTTTTGTACAATGTGTTTCCAGATATGTTCTTTAACGAAATGTTCTGGGGCAGTTGCTGTAAATAGGAGCACTATTATGCTTAATATTCCAAAGATGATATTTAACCACCTTTCATTCAAAATGTTAATATCTCCATGGGAGTGGTGATCCTCAATACCGTGTTCGTGTTCTAATATCCCTGATAAGATAGCAGCAATAAAAACTATAACTCCAATTAATACAATGATTCTCTCTTTTGTTGGATGTAATAGTTCTCCATATGAAGATATCTTAAAAATTGAGTTCGTTTTTTCGGAAGTGTGTTCAGAATGGACTTCAAATTTGTTATCACAATCTATAGTAACGGGTTTGCCTTTATAGAACTTATCTACTAAAAGTCCACTTACCATACCTATGATGAAAAGAATACCAAATAAGACTAAAGCTTCCTTAGGTATCATGGCTAACATTACAAATGCCTCATCTCCAGAGGAACAAATCATCATTGCTATGAGGGCCCCGAAACTTATTAAACGGTGGGAGTAGAGTGATACAGCAGCGAACCCCCCTAAACATCCTGGTACCATTCCTAAAAGTGACCCAAGTAATACTTGTTTTGGCTTAGAACTTTGTAATTTACTGAACCATTTTCCAGATGATTGAACATTAATATACTCAATCATCATCATCATTATTGATACAAGTCCTGTGATTAATAGTGCATTTGTAAATACACTTATGAAAATTTCAAATATCATATATGGGTTCTATTTCTTATAGATTCTTAATAATTCTGAAGCAGCTGCAAATGAATCCATTTTCCCATTTAATACGTTTTCTTCATAGAAAGGGAGTTTTTTGTTTATTTCCTCATTTTCATAGAACATATCTTTGATGGAGTCATTGATGCTTTCATACATCCAAAATCGTGCTTGTTCTCTCCGTTTGGTTTCATAATACCCATTGCCTTTTACAAGTGTGAAGTATTCTTCTATTTTATCGAGAATCTCTTTTAGACCTGTTTTTTCGACGGCAGATGATGTGACTGCGGTTGGTACCCATTTGGATTCAGTAGGAGGAAATAGGTGGAGTGCGTTTGCGTATAGTGCCCTTGATAAATTAGCTTTGTCAATATTTGTCCCATCTGCTTTTGTGATTGCTATCAAATCGGACATCTCCATTATTCCTCTTTTTATCCCTTGAAGCTCATCTCCTGCCCCTGAGAGCATCAATAATAAGAAGAAATCACTCATAGAGTGAACTGCAATTTCTGATTGTCCCACTCCTACAGTCTCTATGAAGATAACATCGTAACCAGCGGTTTCGCACAGCAGTATGGTCTCCCTTGTCTTACGGGCAACCCCCCCTAATGAACCAGCACTTGGGCTTGGACGAATAAATGCGTTTGGATCGTTGCAAAGAGTTTCCATACGTGTTTTATCTCCAAGGATGCTCCCTTTGCTTTTTTCACTGCTTGGGTCAATTGCAAGCACTGCCAACTTGTGCCCTTCGGAGGTGACAAGTCCTCCGAAAGATTCTATGAATGTACTTTTCCCTGCACCAGGTACCCCTGTGATTCCAATTCTCATAGAATTATTTTTTGACAATTGTTGGCACTTGACAATTATTTGATGGGCAATTTCTCTATGTTCAGGAAGTGAACTCTCAATCAAGGTTATTGCTTGGCTAAGGATGGTATTATTTGATGATAAAATCCCTTCAATGTATTCATCAACTGATAGTAAAGGGCTTTTCTTTTTGAGAAATTTTGATAAATAGGGATTTACGATAGGTGGCTGCTCGACCCCTTCATTAACAATTAGAGCAGTATCGTCATTTTTATATTCTTCAAAGAAATCTCCTTGATGGTTGTGTTTCATATCAGTGGTCATTTTATATTTGCTGTAATAAATAAGTTTACAATAGGTCTTGTCGGAGAGTTTGTAATTAATGTTAATATGTACAAGATTTCACCTTTTGTATTTGGTGTCGTTAGTGTTATTTCTACCTCTTTTTCTTTTCCGAAATCAAGATCCTTTGGAAGTTCGCCAGATTTAATCCCTTTTTCGCTGAAATCTATTTTATATATTGTTAGAGGTTTTTTGCCATTATTCTTACATACGAATGTGACTTCTATAGTCTCTCCCCCTTTGCGATTTCCTAAATCTATGGAGGATTTGTCAAATTGTGGCAGCGAGGCTGATCTTTTCTGATCTTCAGAATAACCAGTGAAGTTTTCTTTGATTAAAGATTGAATCTGAATGCTCCCTTTCTGTAGCTCACCATTGATGGCAATATTGCAATTAAATATTGTCTTACCCCAAAATTCTCCACTCTCTTTTGTATCTACTGAGAAGGAAAGCACCCCTTTGGAATTTGGCGGAATTGGGTTAGGAGATACCTGCATTAAGAGACCTTTATCATTTTTCGGAAAAGTAATCTTTATTGGCGACGAGGATATATTTGCTATATCTTCACTTTCATATCTTGAAAGCCCTTGTTCTATTTGCCCTATATCGATGGTTTGTTTGCGTAGGGCAAGGGCTCCGATGTGAAAAGGATATCTCTCTTTGAGACTCTTCTGTTTTTCGTGTGCAACACCTCTGACTCTAAGCATTATTGGCTTATTCACATCTGATATGTAAACTGTAATTGATTTATCGAAAGGATACGGTCCTTGATCGTTTAAAAATGAGATATCAATTGTCCCTGTTTTCTTGGGGAGAATGGGCCGTTTTGTCCATGTTGGATTGGTACATCCGCAAGATGTTATGACATTGTGTATAACAATGGGTTTGTTGCTGATATTTGTCACTTTAAATGAACATTTTTGGGCACCATCAGAGATGAGAATATCTCCAAAATTGTGGATAGTCTTATCGAATTTTACAACTCTCCCGAATTCGTTTTGAGATAGAAGTGAGAACGGCATCAGAAAAATGAAGATGAAAGAAATCAATAGATAATATAGTGATGATGATCTTTTCAAAGCACTTATTTTTTTTTAATTACAATTAATATGGTGCAAATATATAGATTATTTTACTCTTATGAGAATAAATATCCCCCATGTTTTATCTCCTAAAAACGCCTCTACTTAATTAAGACTATCAATATATCAGAAGTGAAAATTAATTGTGGTAATTATTTTATACATTTGTGGTTAAATAAATTTTTATAAAACAAAATGCTATGATTAAAATTCAAAAATTATGGATAGTATTAGTTTCATTTGTATTAATAATCTCTTGTAACAGCTACAATTATGAGACAATTGAAAATGATCCTATTTCATCAAGGATTTACACTCTTGAAAACGGATTGAAAGTGTATATGAGTGTAAATAAAGATGAGCCACGTATTGAGGCTCATATTGCAGTTCGTGTTGGAGGAAAGAATGACCCTCATGAAACTACTGGACTTGCTCACTATTTTGAGCACTTAATGTTTAAAGGGACCGAAAGTTTTGGCACCCAGAATTATGAGATGGAAAAGCCACTTTTGGATCAGATTGAACAAAAATTTGAAGAGTACCGTAAGTTGACAGATGAGTCTGAACGTACTGCCATGTACAAAATTATCGATTCTCTATCTTATGAAGCATCTAAAATTGCAATTCCAAATGAATATGACAAATTGATGGCGGCAATAGGAGCTAGTGGAACAAATGCTTATACCAGTTACGATATGACAGTTTATACTGAGAACATCCCTAGTAATCAAATTGAAAATTGGGCAAAGATCCAATCAGATAGATTTGCACATAGTGTAATTCGTGGATTCCATACAGAACTTGAGACCGTATATGAAGAGAAAAACATGTCTTTGACTCAAGATTTTAGAAAAGTATATGAGGCTATATTGTCTGGACTTTTTCAAAAGCACCCATATGGGACACAAACAGTATTAGGTACTCAACAAAACTTGAAAAACCCATCTATCACAAATATTAAAAACTATTACAAAGAGTGGTATGTTCCTAATAATATGGCGATATGTATGTCTGGTGATTTCAATCCAGATGAAGCTATCAAGATTATCGACAAGCATTTTGGACAATTGAAGGCCAATCCTAATTTAAAGGAAATGAACTTCGAGAAAGAAGATGAAATCAAATCTCCTATAGTGAAAGAAGTTTACGGTCTTGAGTCTCCGAGTGTCGCAATTGCTTGGAGGTTGCCTGACGCTAAAGATTCTGAAAATGTAGTAATGAATTTGTTATCCAATATCCTATATAATGGGCGTGCAGGGCTTATTGATTTGAATATAAATCAAAAGCAGAAAGTTCTCAGTGCCTTTGGAGGGGTAGACGAATTTGCAGATTACTCAGGGATACTTCTTATGGGTGAACCGAAAAAAGGGCAAACTCTTGAAGAGGTGAAAAATATAATGCTTGAGGAGATCAATAAAGTTAAAAAAGGAGAATTTGATGAGTCTCTTCTGAAAGCTATTGCAAATAACTACAAATTGGAATATCAGAACATGATAGACAACAATGATGGTGTAGTGAATATCTTTGTTAATTCATTTGTCAATGGAGTCCCTCTTAAAGAGGTAGTTGAGTTGTTAGATAAGGTAAATACTGTCACAAAAGAGGATATAGTAGCCTATGCAAATAAATATCTTGGTGATAGCAATTATGTTGTTGTAAACAAGATTCAGGGGAAAGATCCAAATGAATTAAAGATAGAAAAGCCTCATATTACCCCTATTTTTACCAATAGAGACACATCGAGTGCATTCTTGAGAAATATTCAAAGTGCAGTCGTTAAACCTATTGAGCCTGTATTTGTAGATTTTGATAAAGATATGTCAAAATTGAAGGGCAAGTCAGATATTGAAATTCTGTATAAACAAAATAATACAAATGATATATTCTCTTTGATCTATTTGTTTGAAATGGGAGATAACAATGACAATCTTCTTGGGATGGCTGCCCAATATCTTGATTATCTTGGAACATCAAATTTGACACCTGAACAAGTAAAGCAAAAATTCTTTTCTCTCGCTTGTTCGTTTAGTGTTTTCCCAAGTAGAGAAAGGACCTATATTACATTAAGCGGTCTTTCTGAAAATATGAAAGAGGCGATGTCTCTCCTTGAAACTTTGCTTGCAGATGCTCAACCCAATAAGCAAGCTCTTAATGAGATGAAGAATATGACACTTCAAGAGAGAGAGAATTACAAACTCAATCAAGCGAAGAACTTTTCAATGCTTCAACTCTATGCTCAATATGGGGCTATGAATCCTGGAACAAATATTGTATCAAAGAGTGAATTGTTAAAATTGAAAGATGAGACGCTAATTGAAAAAATTAAAACTTTGACCTCTTTTAATCACAGAATTTTGTACTACGGTCCATTTTCAGAGGATGAGGTTGTAACAGCTATCAACGATATTCACAATGTGCCTGAAAAATTGGTATCCATTGAAAAGAGTGATAAATTTAAACAAGTTGTTACGACAGAGAATAAAGTCTTCCTTGCCCCATACGATGCAAAACAGATCTATTTTGCAGGTTACTCAAATAGAGGAGAGAAGTATGATTCTCAATATGCACCTATTGATGCTTTATATAATGAATATTTCGGAGGTGGAATGAACTCTATAGTTTTCCAAGAGATGAGAGAGGCTAGGGGACTTGCCTATTCAGCAAGGGCTATCCTTATCTCTCCTACAGATCTTGATAAAAATTATAATTATTTTTCATTTATTGCGACACAAAATGATAAAATGATGGATGCAATGGATGCTTTTGATCAGATAATTAATAATATTCCTCTATCAGAGAATGCATTTAAAATTGCCAAAGAGTCGTTACTTGCCAATTTGAGAACGCAGAGGACTATTAAATCTAATATCCTTTGGTCATACATTGCAATGGAAAAACTGGGATTAAATTATGATATCAATAAGACCATCTATGAAAAGGTTCAAGGATACACATTACAAGATGTAGTTAATTTCCAGCAACAATGGGTAAAGGATAGAATATACTACTATTGTATTTTGGGAGATGAAAAGAATTTGGATCTCGAAGGGCTCAAAAAGTATGGTAAAATTGAAAAACTAACCACAGAGCAAATATTTGGCTACTAAATTTTGCTTGTTTGACTCTTTTATTTAATTTTGCGAAGATTTAAATCACTTAATAAAATATTAAAGAAATGGCACATAAAATTGATCCTAATGCATGTGTAGCTTGTGGCTCTTGCATTGATGAATGCCCACTTGGAGCAATCTCAGCTGGCGATGTTTATTCTATTGACCCTGATACTTGCGCTGATTGTGGTACTTGTGTAGATGCTTGCCCACAAGGAGCAATTTCACCTGCATAGTTATCTGTAACTTAGATAGAAGAGGCAATCATTCGGTTGCCTCTTTTTTT
>CAZSLC010000022.1:0-29812 GCA_964607675.1 uncultured Muribaculaceae bacterium | reverse complement strand
CCGCACAACCTCGGAAGACTATCCCCTGCTGCGCCTGCGGCAATGTGGAGATGCCAGATTCCATAAGGGTTAGGAAATCTTTTTCGTTCATAATTATTTATTAAACTTATTATTATTCAAATTCTCTTCTCTTGTAATACAAGTTATAATCATATTTCAAGAGCTTTTCTCATAACCACATCTCTATTGAAAACCATATCCTCAGCAGAGGGTTCAACGAGATAATCTATTTTGACACCTGCACGCTGGGCATTGACACCATCGGGATAATATACCCCTACACTGGAAATACTTGTTTCAAAGCCATAGGGAAGAAGCACTCTCGTAACATTTCCATCTGCCCCAGCAGTCTGACTTCCAACAGTGACCGTATTGGGTAGAGCCTGAAGAATCATTGTAAAGAACTCTCCCCTTGACTGAGTCTGGGCATTGACCAACAGGACAATCCTTCCTTTATATGAATCTACGTTATCATCACCCACCTCAATATCTATTTTCTGAAAATAACCTGGGCGAGAAGCCTTTGGCACTATAAAATATCCTGCATTGATCTTATTGGCACATAGATGCCTCCCTATAAATGTCTCTTTCACATCAAAATCATCAGGATAGGCCCTCATATCGATAATCAGTTTACTAATACTTTTTACAATATCGAAGATAGAATCGCAATCTGCAGATTTGAGGGTACCAATGTTCAGTACAGCGACAGAATCAGACAGCAACTCTAAAGGCTCTTTCGAAGAAGAAAACAAAGTTTCATAAAGAATATGCCTATAATCTGAATATTTAGGGAGAGTCTGCTCCACCTCAATGATCTTTCCGTCATGAACAAACTGCACTTTTCCGATCGAATCCTTCAGCAATAATGTCTTGTAAGAGGCATCACGCATAAGAGCAGCCCTATTGGAATAGGAGCAAATTTCAGATATTTCATCTATCCTATCAGCTGGTTTTTCGCCGTTTACGGCAATAATCTCGTCACCTGGCTCAAATCTCACATCTCCCCAAGAACAACTATCAGTTACAAAAAGCCTCCCTTCTGCAAATTTAGTAGCAGCTGGTACCATCCAAGTCCCAAGTATGGAGGTATAGATCTGTGCGTGAGTGTCATTGAGGGCAGAGATCAATTTCGCGAACAAAATATCGGTGGGGACCTCTCTGTCTAATGCCATCAGAATGAATCGATGTAGAACATCATCCCATTTGGCATCAGTTATATTTCTGTTCGGAGAAAAACACTCTATGTGGTTGTAAAAACGAGCCACCCCCAGAAGGCGATAACCCGCATCGAAGCTCTTTATATCGAGATTTTCCAACCCATTTTCCTTATAAATCACCCCTATACTTTGAGAGACATAAGGTGGAAATAATCCACGCCTTGCAAAACGCATTTTATTCAAATTGCCACTCAAGTTAACTCCAAGCTTAAGAGTATCGAGAATCCATTCAAAATTGTTTAGACATATCAAATCATCCCCTTTGTATCTATTAGTCCTACAATTTCCGAGCGATACGACCCATTCATCAAGGAGCTTCACATACCCCTCATGAGAATTATTTTTTGTTTTTTTCAATAAAGAGAGAAACTCCGTATCAGCATCCAATTTCTCATCATGAAATGCAGGGTGATGGTATTTTACATACCCCCAGACATGGGAAAGCAGTTCTATATTATCTATCAGTCCTTCAGTCACAGAGTCTGTGCTGAATCCAGAAGCACTCTCGTGTTTTGGAAACTGTCTCTCTCTTTCACAAGAGCACAACAACAATATGACTAAAAGCAGAGTAATGTTTCTCATATAAATCTATTGTAGATACCATAAAAGTAATTTCAGTAAATGGATTTCCCCACTCAATGCCCTTCGTTATTTATCTCTCTAAAAAAATATCTTCCCTTATTCTGAGTAACTCTCCCGTATTCTATTGCCCGCTTAGGACAATGGTGGATGCAAGAGAGACATCCGATGCAATTCTCATCCCATTGAGGCACGCCATCAACCATTTTAATATTGTTCATAGGGCACAATTTCTCGCACAAGGTGCAATGGTCACATGAACGAGTGGCATAAAACTTTGTTTTAGCAGTACCTTTTATGAAAGGTGGATAGATAACATTGGTTTTAAACCACGGAAAAGAACCTCTTGAATAGAGTCTCTTGTCATCTCTTCCCTGACAAATGGCGTTGACGATAAGATCAACACGGTTTGGAGCATCTTCTATCTTCTTTTTGGCGACATCATCCGAATCGACGTCAAATCCAGGGAGGAGAATATAAGTATTTGGCATCTGAACAGTAAAGAATCCTGCAAGGGACAATCCTCTGCCAAGAAGCATTTTGCTTAGTTGCTTGTCTGCATCACCAGCAGTATTACCACAGGTGGCTACAGCGATGATTTGCGGAGCAATACTACAGCCAGAGGGAGAAGGATGCGCCAAATTGTCAGAAGAGGTAGAATCTGCCCTATTGGCGGTGGAGGAAACAAACTCTACTTTATTAAGGAATAGGGTTATCGGTGCAGGGACTCCCCACGAATAGATAGGAAAGACGAGTATAACATGTTCATCTTTGTCGATGGCGAACTTGTAACTTGATTTATCATTTTTTATCAAATCGTTGATAGAGACCACACTCTCTTCAAGTTTCTTCTCCAATAAATGGGCGATATATCTCGAATTGCCCTCACCTGTAAAATATAAAATCATAAGAATAATAAGCAATTCAACAAAGATAATACATTACAACACAAGCAGCATCTTCTATCATATATATTTGTATCAATTATCAAGAAAAGACTACCTTTACAGAAAAACTAAATACCATTTATAATATGCAATGCCCCAAAAACATCCTTAAAGAGAATAAACTATTAATAATATTATATCTAATCTTCCTCGCATTTGGGATAACTGGATTAATACTTCTAAACAAAGGGGAACTGCACCTTTTCCTCAACGGATATCACACCCCCTTTTACGATTTATTTTTCCAATTTATGACATTTCTTGGGGAGTGGTTTCCTTTTGTGGTGATTGGAATAATAATGATATTTAAATTGGGGGATGGCATCGGAGCACTGGCGGCCCAACTCCTATCGGGCCTTATCACCCAGGTAGTAAAGAGAATATGCGCAGCACCTCGTCCAATGAAATATTTTTCAGAAAATTTCCCTGATGTGTCTCTTCCACTTCCAGAGGGATTTTCACCCCATCTTATCAACAGTTTTCCATCAGGGCACACCTCGTCCATCTTTGCACTGCTAATTTTTATGGCACTTATGACCAAAAATAATTTTATAAAGGCACTGCTTCTTATCGTTGCTATTTTGGTAGGGTACTCACGTATTTATCTTTCGCAGCATTTTGCCCTCGATGTTGTAGTTGGATCATTTGTTGGAAGCACCGCAGCATTTTTCATTTGGTACATTGTCCCTCAAAATAGAAGATGGTACCAATATTCACCCCTTCAATCGTTGATCGCTCACTGCAAAAAGGATCAAAGTAAGTAAAATTGGAATAATGGCAATTGGAATTACTTGGGGAATTGCCCAGAAAAAGAGGACAGGGATTGCAGCAATGGCGGTTAGGATCAATTGTAGGTAGTACCTAAAGCCTCCCCTCTTCAAAAAGAGAGGCACCAAAAACAAAGGGTTGAGCCACAGCAAATTCCAGTTGGATTCACACCATATATGAAAAGTGCCAAACCATAAAAAGCAGATTAATAGCCCACCTAACCCCAAAACTATATAATAGAGTAATTGAAAGCCACGTAAATATTTCTTTTTCAATGAGAGTATAAGGGCCAATACAAACAAAATTGAGAACAGCACTATAGGACTGAGATATTCCCAAAATAGATTTCTTTTCATATCACTATTTAGCACTGTAGTTTCAGGATATAGAAGTAGTTGGCTTTTTTTCAAGTTGTAATACATTGAAAGATCTGTTTGAAGATTTACAGGGAGAAACATCTCATCAGTAATATTGATCAACCCATCAATTTTTGCCCCAAGTATAAGATCAGTACCGAAATTGAGCCAACTCCTATCAAATGTGTATATGTTCAAATTATCTCTATATGTTTTTAAAGATTTATCATCACCGAATACAAAATCATCCTTTGCAAAAATATCTCTAATCCTTGTTGCACAATTATCTATTATAAAATCATAACGGTAGTATTTATTCTCATCTTTAGCATTATTCAGGAGAAAATTATATATCTCAACTTTCTGCTTTTCCGTTAGATTTAAAACATTTTCATACACTCCCCTCTTTTCATATTTATAGCTTTCAATAAATTGATAAAAATGAGAAACAGAGAGCATATAATCTAATTCCCCTCTGAAAAATTTGATCATAAAATTAGGCTCATTGAAAGAAAAAGTGCCATAATTAAATACAATATCTCTATTGGACAGTGAATCAACAACCCTAACTGCAGAGTGACCATATGAGGAGGAAGCAGCCAGCCCCCTAGAACATGTTAACAAACTAATTCTCAATCCAGAAGAAAACTCCTCTGCAAAAATTGTTGTTACACCTAACAATGTAATAAAAACTACTAAAAACAACCTTTTCATAACTTTAATAATAATTATCAATCCCCCACTTTTGCTTTACTTTTGTTAACCAAAATCACCCCCGACACCACAGCTGCTGCAGCGATGATTTTCTCCCATGATATTACATCCATGCCAATCCAAATACTTATCACAGAGGCAATAACTGGTTGAAGATATGAATACATACTCACAACAGTAGGTCTAAGTCTCTGCTGCCCTATCGGGATAAGAAAATAGGCTATAAATGTAGAGAAAATGACCAAAAATGACAATTCAAAAAAAATCGAAGAAGATATAACTGAATAATCCTTCGTAACTAACTCTTTTACATTGAATGGAAGCGATAGCAACATTGAAAATAAAAAACTCCATTTCATAAAGGTCACTACACTATATTTTTTTATCAATGGCCTAAAAATGCCCAAATACAAAGAGAAGGAGAAAATATTAATAATAATAAGGAGTATCCCTAAAGGTTTGGTCTCAACAATAATATTTTTTGAAGAGACACCACTCAATATCAAAATGATTACCCCTATAAAACTCACCAATACGCCACCTGCCTTTTTGAATGTAATAGGCTCTTTAAGGACAATGGCAGCAATAATCATAGTAAATATTGGGGTCAATGTTGACAAGATTGAAGAGTCCAGAGGAGAAATCATTGTAATGGCATACAAGAAAGTAGTTTGCGTAATGTACAGTCCCAGCATAGAGGCAGCAAATATTTTCATCATATCTCTACAAGGAACTTTTTCCTTGGGAAAGAATAACGAAAACACCCAAAAAAGGAGGGTCGCACCTAATGCACGAATAGAAAAAAGGGCGGTAGGCGAAAAGATATTTGAGTTAGCTAAATCTTTACAGACCACTATGTTTAACCCGAAAATCGCATATGCCGTAAATGCTGATAGATGTCCTACTGATTCTTTACTCATTCTTTATTGAAGGCTTTGAATATAATTAATTAAGTTCACATCTTTATCAATATTCAATTTAACACGAAGTCTTTGACGCGATTTTTTAAGGGCATCTTCGGATTGAAGTGTAATGTTAGAAATATCCTTATTACTCATATTTAGTTTGAGAAAAACACAAATTTTCTTCTCATTTGGAGTTAAAGCTGGGGAGATATTGTTTAATTCCTCCCAAAATTTAGAATTAAGCTTTTTAAAAATAATTTCAAACTCATCCCAACTCGAATTACTATTTTGAAATTTATAATTACTTATTAACTCCTGTATCTTCTCATCACTCGTAGCCTCAGTTTTTGCAATACTCTCAAGAATTTTTGCATTTCTGCTATCTTGCTCTGCATTTTGGATCAGTCTCAGTTTAGCAAGGGCCATTTCCTTATCAAGATTTTCTATCTCTTTGCTCTTCAACTCTATCTCGACGGATAGCCTTCTCTTCTTCTCTTTGTACGATTTGTGGGCAAAAAATGATAATACTGCTACTAATAATAATACGATTACTAACAATGAAACTAATACATATAGGTATCTTATCTTTGTTTTTTGTTCATCTTGCTCTATTTCAAGTATCTTTCTCTCTTGCTCAAATTTATATGAACTCTCCAAAAGAGCTGTTTTTCTGACCTCTTTTTCGTTATAAATATTTTTTTCTATTTCATAAAATTTCTGGAGGGACAAATATGCTAATTTATAGTTGCCAGTACTTGCATAAATCGTAGCCAATGATGAATTTGAATATTTTTCAATATCATTGTATTTATATTTGACCCCTAATGTATTGGCTAATAAAGCATATTTAAGGGCTTTCTGAGACATTCCATTACTGATATACAATGTCGATATTTTCAATAAAGTATTTGCTTCATTTCTTTTATCAGAACAACTGCGACTTAAAATTAATGCCTCATTGAGCACTTCCAAAGCCTTTTTCACATTACCCTCTTCCGAGTACAATGCACCCATACTTTGAAGATTATTAATCGATTTGTAAATATCTCTATTTTTAGACAATTCAAAAGCATTTTGAATATATTTCATCGCATCAGGATGGTGCATCTGAATATAAATATTTCCAATATTGGAACAACAGGTGGCTATTAGAATAGTGTCTTTTTGCTTTAAGGCATTGTTTAAAAGCTCATTTAAATTTTTCAGTGCCCCATCATAATCTTTTTGCTCAAACAATACACCTGATATATTTGTCAACAAGCTATTTATTCCATTAATATTGCCATACTTTTTATATAAATCCAAGGATTTATAATAATACTCTAAAGACTGCGAATAGTTCCCTTGAAATTGATGAATATTGGCTAAATTTGAATAAACGCTTGATAATAAATATGTGTCACGCTTATCATCTGCCGACCTAATAATATCATGATACTGTTCAATAGCCTCAATATGGTTACCAATTTGAGTTAAGTTTCTTGCCAAATTGATCCTACATTTTAAAACCAGCTGATCATTTTTTATTGAGGTTGCAATTGTCAATGCCCTATTATGACATTCACTACTTTTTGATATATTTCCTAATTCTTTCCAGACATTTCCAATGCTAATCAGACAAATACAACAGCCCTCCTTGTAAGAGGCACTTTCAGCCAATTTATACCCATCCTCAAAATAGCTTAAAGATTTATTGATATCACCTCTAAGATACGAAAGGCCTATATTTCTTAAGCCAATCACTTTGCCTTTGATATAATTCAATGAATCTGATAAAGAAAATGCACTTAATGCATATTCCCTAGCCTTCTTAGAATCGCTGAAATAATAGTGAAAAGAGAGATCATTCAAAATGTTCACCCTTACAGTATCTCTTCTCTGATGATTATTTAGAGAATAATATAAGCTGTCTTCCTTAGAACTTTGTGCAAAAATAGTATTGCTTATTATGAAAATATAAGTAAGAAATAAAGTAATAATTCTCAGATAACTCATCTTTTGATTGGGTGTAAAATAGTTTCGGTGGCAAATTTAGTAAATCATTTCACATTGTCCACCTTTTGTCCCTTATATTTATTTGTTTAATAATGAGCATTAAAGTACTTTTGAAAATAAGTTTTGAGAAAAATTGTTCTGCATATTCCAATTAATTTATAATTTAGCACTCGAATTAATTTCAAACAATATATATCTATGAAAAAAATTTTAATTGTTGCATTAACTTTTATTATCAGTTTATCTGCATTTTCACAAGAGTACAAACAAGCTCTTGGTATTAGATTAGGTTATGACATGTCAATTACCTACAAAAACAACTTAAGCGACAAAAACTTCATTGACGCAAGTGTTAATTTCGGGCTTTTCCATCCTGGTTTGTTTAGCCTTGTTGTATCTGGATTCTACGATTGGAGATGGGACATACCTAACGTTAAAGGACTTAGTTGGTATGTTGGTCCTGGTATATTTTTAGGACCTATGTTTTATAGCTACGCTGGCGAGGGAGGTGGTTCAAAGATGTCATTCCTTCTCTCAATAAATGCAGGCATTGGACTTGAGTACAAGTTTGCAAACACACCTATTGCACTATCCCTTGACTATTACCCAGGACTTCAAATAACACCTGGTGTCGGCTTTGCTTATGCTAATGGTGGTTTAGGTGTTAAATATACATTCTAAATAGTTAATTTCATTTCCAATTGTATCTGAAATATGAATTAGCCTTCAAGAGATAATTTGCTTGAAGGCTAATCTTTTAGCATACAACAACACATTACTCTAATACCATGAATAAAAGAAAGCTGCTAATAACTCTATTATTAATTTTCTCCATTTGTTTTCAATCACTTGCCCAAAAAAGAAGCATGAGATTCGAGGATTTTGACTCTTGGAATAGAATCAATTCTGCAATTGTATCCGATAATGGCAATCATTCTGCCGTACAGATTTCACCTTGGAGAGGAGATTCAAGAGTAGAGTTATATAATACAGAAGGAGTACTTATTAAAACATTTTTACCAGCAATAGAGCCACTATTTACATATAATAGCAATTATCTCATTTTAACACAACCTCCATATTTAGCTGAAATAGAAAGGGTAAAGTCAGATAAGATAAAAAAAGATAAGATTCCAGAGAACTCTTTGATAATATACAATTTAAAAGAAAATAGTGAAGAGATAATAAATAATGTTACAAATTATAAATTATCTTATAGTGGAGAATGGATAGCTTTTCAAAATAGAAAAGATGACACCTTGACAATACATTCAGTAAAAGGAGATAAAACAATTAAATATAGTAATGTTATAAAGTATGACTTTGTAAAGGATAATAATGTTGTTTACGTGATTAGCAAAGAGGGAGACAATTCATCGTTAATGATCTATGATTTAAAAAACTCAAAAGAATACTCTATAATTAACAAATCTGTCAATATTACAAAAATTGCCATCAATAAAGAAGTATCTAAAATTGCCTACGTGGCCTGTGATTCAAAAGATAAAACACATAATTCTTCATCACTGCATATTGCAGAAATAGGAAAATCTTCAGAGAAAATTATTTCAAAAGGGGAAAAAGGAATCCCTTATAACTGGATTATAAGTGAGTATGGTGAATTATACTTCTCAACCAGCTCAGAACGCTTGTTCTTCACCACCTCACCACTCGTCCTTCAAAAAGATAGCACCATTCTGCCAGAGAATAGGCCGATTGTCCATATTTGGAGTTGGAATGAATCAAAGCAAACTCCTCAACAAAATATAGAGAGAGATAGAGATTTAAAAAAGAGTTATCTAGCATCATACAATTTTAAAAAATCATCTATCGTACAATTAGAAGACGAATTACTGCCCAATGTTAACATACTCCTTGAAGGAAATTGCCGCTATGGACTTGGTATTTCAAATGTCAAATATGCAACAGAATCAATGTGGGAGGGGTACTCACGTAATGATTACTATATAGTTGACATTGACTCTCCACATACAGTTCTTCTAAAAGAAGGCATTTGGGATAGATTAACCGTTTCACCTGAGGCCAATTACATAACATGGTACAATCAAAGAGATAGTTCATGGTATTCTTACTCTGTAAAAGATAGTAAAGAATATAGATTGAGTGATCCATCAAGTTTTAAGGCGTGGGACGAAGAAAACGACGTTCCCGATTACCCCTCATCATACGGAATCAGCGGATGGTCAAAAGGGGACAATGCTATTTTCATCAATGACAAATATGACATTTGGAGTTTTGATCCAAAGAATATGAAAGAACCTAAAAGGCTCACAGATGGAAGAGAAAAAGGGGTAAGTTATTCGTATATTAAATTGCCAAGCGAGGCAAGTGATAACACCAAAGGCATTGATAAAAAAAGAGAGGTTATCCTTAATGGCTTTAATGAAAAAACAAAGGGCAATGGGTTTTATTCTTTTTCATTTGATGGCAAATCCGCTCCTAAACTACTTTTAAATGGAGATTATAAATTTTCCTCATTAATAAAATCGAAAGAATCTAATAAAGTGTTATTTATTCGTGAAAACTTTAAAGAATTTGGAGATGTATGGATGAGTGATACTAATTTTAAAAATCCAATTTCTCTTACAGATGCCAATCCTCAACAAAAAGATATTAATTGGGGCTATACAGAATTAATAACTTGGATCAGTTTAGATGGTATTGAATTGGAAGGAGTTATATACTATCCTGAGAACTTTGACCCTACTCAAAAATACCCGATGATTGTAAATTTCTATGAAAGAAACTCAGACAATTTATATTCACATCGTACCCCAGAACCACACAGATCTACAATAGATTACCATTTTTATACAAGTAACGGATACATAGTATTCAATCCAGATATAATATATAAAGATGGATACCCAGGGTTGAGTGCATACAATTGTATAATGCCTGGCATCACCTCTATCCTAAATAGAGGTTTCGTAGATGTAAATAAAATAGGAGCTCAAGGACACAGTTGGGGAGGATATCAAGTTGCCTATCTCGCAACAAGAACAGATTTATTTGCAGCAATAGAATCAGGAGCCCCCGTAGTAAATATGTTTTCAGCATACGGAGGGATGCGTTGGGGCAGCGGTCGTAATAGATCTATGCAATATGAACACCAACAGAGCCGTATAGGAGGCACAATATGGGAGAAGCCTCTTCAATACTTGGAAAATTCTCCCCTTTTCTACATGGATAAGGTCCAAACCCCAATACTAATTATGCACAATGATCACGACGGGCATGTTCCTTGGTATCAAGGAATTGAATATTTTATCGCCCTTAAGCGGCTTCAAAAACCTGTTTGGATGTTGAATTACACTGGAGAGGTCCATTGGCCTCAGAGATATGCCAACAAAGTTGACTTTCAAAAGCGCATGTTTGGATTTTTCGAACACTATCTCAACAACAAAGCAATGCCACCCTGGATGGTAGAGGGGATCAAGGCCACCGAAAGAGATTACGATTTAAAATACTAACACCTAAAAGGGGATGACTAAAAAGCCATCCCCTTTTTCCAACCTACCAATTTATATAAACTTATTTGGACATAAGTTTCTTAACAGAATTACTTAATCTCTTCACCCCTTCTTCCAATTTTTCATCAGAAACATATGAGAAATTAAGCCTTAAAGTATTTTGTCCACCGCCATCGCAGAAAAAGACATCTCCCACGACAAAGGCAACATTTTCTTTAATTGCAATATCAAACAACTCTCTCGAATCCATCCCTTCAGGAAGAGTAACGAACAAAAATAGTCCCCCTTCAGGTCTCGTCCAGGTAACTCCCTGTGGCATATATTTAGTAAGACATTCGTGCATCAAATCTCTTTTATGTCTGTACAAAGCAATCGTCTTTTGTAAATTTTCTTTGAATTTGCCAGATGCAAGGTATCTTGCTGCAACTTCTTGATTAAAAGTAGGAGTACAAAGGTCAGCTGATTGCTTAGCAGTGTTAACTCTGTCTATAATTTGTTCAGAAGCAAGAACCCAGCCTAATCTGAATCCTGGTACAAATGTTTTAGAGAAAGTACCTAATAGAATAACCCTTTCAGGATCCATAGAGTAAAGTGTAGGATAAGATTGTCCTTCGAAACGAATCTCTTTATATGGGCTATCTTCTAAAATAATAATATCATATTTTCTTGCTACTGCAATCAATTCTTCCCTTTTTTTCATATCCATAGTGACTCCTGATGGGTTTTGGAAATCTGGAATAGCATAGATAAACTTAGGCTTTTTACCAGTAGAAATAAGGGCCTTAATAACTGCCTCTGCCTCCTCATCGTTAGCAATCCCAACTGGATTGGCTTGATAAGAATAGAATGCTTGAAGAGCACCTAAATATGAAGGTAAACCACATAAAACAGTATCGCCTGGATCAATAAAAATTTTAGAAATAAGGTCTATTGCCTGTTGAGATGCAGTAGTGATAATAAGATTGTTAACTGTACATTTTACACCAACGCCTTCATACCATTTAACAAGTTGTTCTCTTAAAGCAAGACTACCTGAAGTAGCCCCATATTGAAGAACCTTTTCTGGCATTTCGTCCATTAAATCATTCATGATTTTTTTCAAATCCTCAATAGGGAAAGTTTCTGTGTTTGGAAATCCACCACCGAAAGAGATAATTTCAGGTTTGTTTGCAATGCTGAGTAATTCTCTGATAGCTGACTTCTTCATGTGCTTAGCACTCTGAGAAAGATAGTTGTTTATATTAATTGACATAACAGTTAAAATTATTTTCAACAAAATTAATAATATGTAATCAAAAAACAAAACTGAATTAAAAATTTATATTAAAATTAACAAAAATCTTCATATTTTTTACTATCAAGTTGATTATTGAGATTAATATAATTATTTGTAATTTTACAGAATAAAATAATGATAAATGTCAACAATTAGAATTACAAAAGAATTTTCATTTGAAGGGGCACATGCTCTTGTTGGATACGATGGAAAGTGCAAGCACATACATGGTCATTCTTACAAACTATTCGTAACTGTAAAAGGTACTCCCTCAACAGATTGCAATTCATCCAAATTGGGAATGCTCATTGATTTCACCGATTTAAAAAAAATAATCAACGAGGCTATAATCAATAAATTTGACCACGCATTCATAGTTAAAGAGGGATCCCCTCTTCAGAAAGAAATTGGCGACGCCTACAAAAACGTCAAGATTGTCCCATTTCAACCTACTTGTGAAAATCTTGTCATATATTTTTCAGAGCTTATATCTGGCAACCTCCCACAAAACACAAAATTATTATCTTTAAAACTATACGAAACTGCCACCTCGTATGTTGAGTGGTATGCAGATGACAACAAATAAATAAATGAAAAAATTATTTCTTATAGATGGACATTCTCTAATTTTCAGAATGTATTTTGCCTTTTTGAGGCGACCAATGATCAATTCAAAAGGGATGGACACCTCTATCATGTTCGGCTTCACAAAATATCTTTTAGAAATAATAAAAAAAGAAAAACCGAGCCACATTGCAGTTGCATTTGACCCTCCGTGCAAAACATTTCGCCATCAAGCATACAAAGAATACAAAGCCAACAGAGAGACAACCCCTGATTTGGTAAAAAGCTCCCTTGAGCCAATAATTGAAATAGTCAAATCGCTCAACATCCCAGTCCTTATGGTTCCTGGCTTCGAAGCAGACGATGTGATTGGGTCAATGGCAAAACAAAGTGAGAAAAATGGTTTTACAACATATATGGTCTCCCCAGACAAAGATTTCGGCCAATTAATATCAGACAACATATTCCAATTTAAGCCTGGAAAAAGTGGAGGAGAAAACGAAATAATAGGGAAAAAAGAGATCTGTGAAAAATTCTCCATCCAAGATCCTACCCAAGTCATAGACATCCTCACAATATGGGGAGATGCTTCAGACAATGTACCTGGGATCAAAGGGATAGGAGAAGTCGGTGCTAAAAAATTGATATCTAAATATGGCACATTAGAAAATATAATCCTCCACCTCGATGAGTTGCCTACAAAACAAGCACAAGCCTTTCAGGACTCTGCCGACCATCTTGATATGAGCAAATTTCTGGTAACAATCAAAACAGACATCCAATTAGATATCAACGAAGATCAATTGAAATTTGAAATATCCACCCCCGCAAAGGCAAAGGAGCTCTTCAAAAGGTATGAATTCAACTCCCTTATACCATTGCTTCCAGCCATAGAAGAGGATGAGAGAAAAAAGCAAATATACACCAAGGTTAATATAGAGGAGATTAAAAAATCTGCTACAACACTTAAAAGAATAGCAATTCTGCACAAAGAGGGGGGTGATATTTTCCTTGCTGATGACAAAGCATACTTCAAATGCAATAATTTTTCATTGATAAAAGAGATATTAGAAGATGAATCAATTATAAAGATAGGATACAATCTAAAGGAGATAATAAAAGAACTTTGGAGGGAAGGTATCTCTTTCAATGGAGAGTTAGATGACATTGAGATAATGCACTATGTTCTCAATCCAGAGAGAAGCCATCGTCCCGATATTTTGGCTTTATCCTACTTGGGTATTGATATAAACCAATCATCACAATTAGAAGATCAACCTCAAGAATTGGAGTTATTTAGCAACAATATTAGTGAAGAGAAAGAGGATTATGATACAAAAATTATCTCTGAGATAATGGTCTATTTCAAGTTGCATGATGCAATCAAAAAAGAACTTGAGCAAGATAGATCTTTGGAGGAACTTTATAGAAAAATAGAGATGCCTTTAATAAAAGTATTGGCAGATATGGAGTATTCAGGATTTAAGATAGATCTCCTTATGTTACATGAATATAGCAAAAGCCTCACAGCTCACTTATCCAATATCGAAGAGAGTATTAGAGAAAGTCTCTGCGAACCAACTCTTAACATCTCATCTCCAAAACAACTTGGAATACTTTTATACGAAAAACTACAACTCAATCCAAAGGTTAAAAAAAACACAAAGAACAACTACCCCACTGATGAGGAGAGCCTCCTCAAACTTTCTGACGCACATCCAGTAATAAATCAAATCTTACAATATAGAGAGATAAAAAAACTTATATCAACATACATAGATCCCCTTCCCTCTTTAATAGAAAAGAATACTGGCAAGATACACACCACATTCAATCAAGCACTTACATCAACAGGACGACTCAGTTCGGTAAAGCCTAATCTGCAGAATATCCCCATAAGAAGTGAGTTGGGAAGGGAGATTAGAAAAGCATTTATCCCCTCTACGCCAGATGGCTATATAGTTTCTGCCGATTACTCTCAGATCGAACTCCGTTTAATGGCAGAGATAAGTGGTGATGAAGGATTGCTCGAGGCATTTCGCCAAGGGAAAGATGTGCATACATCAACGGCTGCCAAAGTATATAAAATATCCGAAAGCGAAGTAACAAAAGAACTCAGAAGCAAAGCCAAAGTTGCCAATTTTGGCATTATTTATGGTATTTCCCCATATGGACTAACCCAAAGATTGAGAATTCCAATCACCGAATCGAAGCAACTGATACAGGATTACTTTAGGAGTTATCCTAAAGTTGAAAAATACATGAAAGATACTAAAGAGAAGGCAAAAAGAGATGGTTATGTGGAGACCATATATTTCAGAAAAAGGTATGTTTCAAATAGTGAAGAGAGGAATGCAATCAATGCCCCTATACAAGGGAGTGCAGCTGATATCATCAAACTCGCAATGATAAATGTATATCATCGTATCAACAAAGAGCAGCTAAAAAGCAAATTGATACTTCAAGTTCATGACGAATTGGTTGTTGATGCAATAAGTAGTGAAAAAGATCAAATAATGAGAATTTTAAGGGAAGAAATGGAAAATGTAGTCCACCTCTCTATTCCACTAACAGTTGAGTGCAACTATGGTAATAATTGGCTTGAAGCTCATTAATATTGAAATGCAAAATGGTGGAAAAGAACAAATCACTCTCAGATGAGCAAGAGCTATTAATAAAATCTATTAGTGGGGATAGTAGTTCTTTTTCAAAAATTATATCTCATTACGAATCACCTCTTATTAATTTTATCTCTCAATACACTTCAATACACCAAGATGCTGAAGACATCTCTCAAGAGAGTTTTAAAAAAGCATTCCTATCCCTTTCATCTTTCGATTGTAAATACTCTTTTTCAACATGGCTATTTTCTATTGCAAGGAATACCGCTATAGATTTTTATAGAAATAAAAATGCACACTCTTCCGTAAACTCCACCCTCCCTTTTGAAGAATTGCCAGATGTAATTGACAGTATTGGCTCCCCTGAAGAGTGCCTAATTTCAGAAGAGATATACAACTCTCTCATTAAATCTATAAACTCACTTCCCAAGTTATATAAGAATATCGCCTACATGAGGTTTATAAAAGAGTATGCATACGAAGAGATAGCATTAAAACTTGATATTCCACTAAATACTGTACGGACGAGAATTAAGAGAGCTAAAAAGATTTTATCTCAACAGCAAGATAACCAGCAGATTGTGCAATATTTTTAAGTTGAGACACACTCATTGTGGGCTTTTGCTCTTGTGCACCAGCCAAACTATATATCTTTGTTGAATCATTGACAGTTCCATCAATATCATCCGCTCCATAGAGAAGAGCCAAAGAGGTCATCTCTTTACCTAGCATAGGCCAATAGGCCTTAATATGTGGTACATTATATAAAGCAAGCCTGGCAATCGCAAAGGTTCTTAAAATCTCAATGGTTGACACCTCTTTTATATTATATTTCTGCGAGGCAAGGTTGTTTGAGGTATGGTACTTAAGTGGAATAAATGCATCAAATCCATGAGTATCATTTTGTAAATCACGAATCTTCAACATGTGATTCACCCTATCCTCCCTACTCTCTATGTGTCCAAACAACATCGTAGCGTTAGATGAGATACCTAACTTGTGAGCTGTTCTATGGACATCAAGCCACTGCAATGAAGTAGCCTTATCTGGACATATTTTTTTTCGAATGGAATCATTTAATATTTCTGCTCCGCCCCCTGGGATTGATGATAACCCACATGTCTTCAATTCACTGAGAACAGATTCGATCGAATATCTCTTTGAGTTAATCGAATCTTGGCACATATCTACAATTTCAACTGCCGAATATGCTTTGATAGAGACCTCTGAAGGTAATATATCCCTAACTTTTTTCACAACATCTCTATAATATGAAAAATTTTTATCAGGATGGACACTTCCTACGATATGTACCTCAGTCATTCCTGGCTGATATTTTTTTCTACAATAATTCTCAACCTCTTCAAGTGACATATTCCAAGCTCCAGGATCACGATCGGATTCTCTTCTGTAGGAACAAAATTCGCATCTGTGCCGACACACATTACTTGGTTCTAAATGAAAATTACGTTTATAGAATACTTTATCTCCATTTATCTTTCTTCTAACTCTATCAGATAGATAGGACAAATAAGACAACTCTTCCTCATATAGAAATAATAACTCCCCTTTTGAAAGAGGGACACCACATTCGAGCTTGTATTCTATCTCCGTTCTCATATATGCAAAATAAAAGGCGACATCAAGCCGCCCTCTCTACCTCTTGGATAAATTTTAGAATCTATCTTCTGATGATACTGTTAATTTCTTACGTCCATGACGGCGACGAGCTGCTAAAACACGACGTCCATTAGGAGTTGACATGCGTTCGCGAAATCCGTGTTTGTTGCGGCGTTTGCGCTGAGATGGTTGAAATGTGCGTTTCATATCTTTGAATTTTTAATATTTGTCGGAATTAGGAGTGCAAAGGTAATGTTTTTGTTTAAAATTACAAATTTATCTTTTGATAAATACTATCTTTTTCTCAATAAAGAAATCTTCTTCAAACCAATCACTTATAAGTCTTGTTTCAAAATGAGATTTGTTCATTTTCAACTCACTACAACAAGTGTTTATTTCTTCTTCCGTATTGCCTCCTTTAAGATAAATAATACCCTTTTCATATGTTCTATTGACAAAAGGGATAAAGTTTTTTAATTCAGTAACAGCTCTGGAAACCACATAATCAAAACTTTGGTTAATATTCTCCGCTCTGCTCCATACAGGGGTTACATTATGTAAGTTCAGAGATTTTGTAATCTCAGTTACTACTTTAATTTTTTTTGCAATCGAATCACAAAGTACAAACTCTATTTCAGGGAACATTATCGCAAGTGGAATACCTGGGAACCCACCCCCTGTCCCAACATCGAGAACTCTTGTCCCTGCTGCGAAAACCAATTTACTATCACTTATATATTTCGCAATTGACAGAGAGTGAAGAATATGATGAAGCTCTACCATCCCTATGTCTTTTCTCGAAATTACATTTATTTTCGCGTTCCATTCACTATAGAGTGAAGGTAAGGCATCATACAGACCCTTTTGATGTGGTGTTAAATTAAAATATTTTTCTATGTACATTTTTCAAATATTGACACAAAGATATAAAGCTGCTCCTAATAATAAAAAAATAGAGTTACCTTTGACACCTAATTCACATAAACATATGTCATTTTTAAATAAATACATTAAGAATATTTGGCTAAGAAATATTTTAGCAGTAGCTGCTATATTTCTCATTTTCATTATTTTAATAAATATATTTTTAAATCTTATCACAAGGCATAACAGAGAATTCGATGTTCCTGATTTTAGTAATATGACTGTTCAAGAAGCCTCTCTACTGGCCAAAAATCATAATATTAGGATTGATGTTACTGACTCTGTTTACATCAGAGGTTTGGGAAGAGGGCTGATTTCAAAGCAAACGCCTCAACCAGGAGAAAAGGTCAAAAAAAACAGAAGAATATTACTTACGATTAATGCTGTAAATCCAAAGTTTGTTGCCATGCCGTACACTGTCGGATTTTCACTCAGACAAGCTAAAACAGAGATTCTCGCATCAGGACTAACCATCGGGAAACTCATTTACGTACAAGATATTGCAACAAACAACGTATTAGACCAGCAAATTAATGGCAATACTATTTCTGCTGGTACTCAAGTAGAATCATACTCATCCATCGATCTGGTACTTGGTAAAAATGACAACTATTCCACTACGTACATTCCTAATGTGGTTGGATATAAATACGAGATCGCAAAAGATTTATTATTCGACAATTCTCTAAATATAGGCAAAATAGTATTTGATAACACCGTAATAACACAATCAGATTCAACCGATGCCTACGTAATAAAACAAATGCCTATCTCCTCTGATTCAATCAAAGTTGACTTAGGTACTTACGTTAGATTGTATCTTTCCAAAGATTTGTCAAAAATAGAACAACTTCACAATGATTGAGGAGGAAAAAGAGCTATTAGAGGAGGAAGAAGATGACGAACAGGGAATGTTCGAACATTTTAGATTTGTTGTTGACAAAGGGCAGGCTCTAATAAGAATCGACAAATATCTTACTGCCCATATTGAGGGAACATCTAGAAATAGAATTCAACTTGCAATTGATGCACAATATGTTAATGCCAACAATAATATTGTAAAGGCCAACTACAGAGTCAAACCAGGTGATACTATAACCATCAATCTCCCTTTTCAAAGAAGAGGTCTTGAGATACTTCCAGAAAATATTCCATTAGACATTAGATATGAAGATAATGATCTTTTGGTGATAAATAAACCTGCAGGTCTCGTAGTACATCCTGGTTGTGGGCACTATTCAGGGACCTTAGTCAATGCTCTCGCATATTATTTAGGGAAAAGTCAAGATGCCGATGGTGCTGATGAGAGAATGGGGGTATTGGTCCATAGGATTGATAAGGATACATCTGGAATATTGGTAGTGGCCAAAAATGATGAGACCCAACTTGCCTTGGCAAAACAATTTTTCGACCACACCATTGATAGAAAATATATTGCCATTGTCTGGGGTGATATGGAAAATGACGAGGGGACAATAGTTGGAAACATAGGTAGAGATCCCAACGACAGATTGAGATTTAAGGTTTATGAAGATGGATCTAAAGGGAAGCACGCAGTCACCCACTATAAAGTGATAGAGAGATTGGGTTATGTTACTGTGGTAGAGTGCACACTTGAGACGGGAAGGACACATCAGATAAGGGTACACATGAACTATATTGGGCATCCGCTATTCAACGATGAGAGATATGGGGGTGATAAAATTCTAAAAGGGACACTCTATTCCAAATACAAACAATTTATCCACAACTGTTTTGAAACACTTCCCAGACAAGCATTACATGCTCAAAGGCTTGGATTCATTCATCCTATTACAAAAGAATATATCCTCATAGAAAGTAATATTCCTGAGGATATGACAGCTCTAATAAATAGATTTAAAACATTCATTGCCAGCAGGCCAGCAGACTAACCATTAGCGAGGTCCACCAGGGCCATGAGGACCACCGTTTCCTCTCATTTTCGACATATTATTGAAATTGCCAAATCTAAAGGTTAAAGAGAGCATACAATAACGACCAAGGGTATTTGTTTGAACATCTTGCACATAATTGTCTTTTGTAACGTGGGAAATACTCTTTGATTGGTTTAAAATGTCATATACTTTAAATCTCAGAGTAGCTTTTTTCTTAAATAACAACTGTGATATTTCTGCATTCCAAATAAACAAAGGGTCTCCATATCCCTCATCATATCCTATGTAGAAATTGTATTGAGCATCAGTTTTCACCCCAAGTCCGAAAGGGAGATTTGCAATAACTTCTGCATTTATAGAATTAGCCCACGTAGCAGATTTTTGTTGTTGCTGAATAGTGTACCATGCATAAGAGTATGATGCCCTACCCCCAAGTCTCGTCTCTACATAATCATCTCGATATACAAACATTAGATTTTCGGAAGCACTTAAGGATGTAGTCCTTCCCACTAATAGATCTTTAAAAATATCATCAATGGTACTTGCCTCTCCTGTACCTGAATATGTCATATAACTACTCATGGACAGAAGAGAAAATGACATTATAGAAAATTTTGATTTTGCAATAGGGGTATTATACATAATCCTCCACCTACCTGAATAGGTCCCTTCTGTCGAATTGACAGGGGCAGAATATTGAACACCTGCATCGTTGTACCAACTTGCAGTGACTATGTTATCCTTAGTATATGAGAAACTGAAAGATGTATTAAATGATGAATAGCTTGACATGTTAGTATTTCTATAATCTAACCACACGTCATGTGTAAATTCTGGTTGGAGTTTAGGATTACCAAGGGATATATGTTGAGGGTCAGAGTTGTCTGGGACAGGTTGAAGCTGTGTAATGGATGGTTGATTGGTACTCCCTCTATAGTTTAATCTCAAAAAACGACTATCAGAAAATTTATAATCAAATCTTGCAGAAGGGGAGATATTAAAAACTGAATACTGCAATACACTATCTCTATTCTCATTAAAGAGACGCGTTACACTCTTTGTCATAGATGGCTGTAAACTAACCCCAATCTGGGCATTGAATTTTTTCTCTTGTTTAGAAATACTCAGGTTAGCATTTTGGTTTACAAAAGTATTTTTATATGTATTTGAATACTTTTCGTTTAGAATATCATATTTATCTGTTATATAATTATAATCATAAGTAATCTTATCTGTATTATTCTGAGTATATCTATATCTGTATGATGCCTCAATATAGTAGTTCTTTCCTAATGGTTCTGTATATGTGAGGCGCCCACCAATAGAATACTTATCTTGTTTATTGGTGTACTCTTGATCTACCACTGTCGAATCTTTTAGCATATCGCTGCTATACATCCTTGTCACCGATTTATTGGCTCCGTCCATATCGTTATTAGACAAAGAATAGTCAATGTTCAGAGAGATAGTCCGTCCTTGCTTCTCCCCTATTTTTTGTCTTAACAATAACATACCACTTGCACTCCAAGAACTATTATTGCCAGTAGAGGTACTATATCCATCATTTACCTTACCTAACATTGAATTTGAAGTGGAAAAAAGAGTTGAATCTACCGATTTGCCATATCCATAATTAAACTGTGGTCTGAATAGTATTGAGGTTTTGTCTGTGATTTTATAATCCATCTCAGCACCAGCTCTATGACCTTGTGTAAAAGAGTTAGAGACTTGTTCATTGAGGCTTTCCAGTGTTTCTGTATCATCTATAAAGGTTTTTTTACTACTATTTTCCTTCACAAGTTTATCTGAGCCAGAATATAAGTAGTTTCCCCCAATTTTCATTGCATTATCCTCCAACAAGTAGCCATTTGCATTGACCCCACCCATCCATGATGTGGTTATTCCTGAGCCACCCATTCCTCCACCCATTCTTCCACCGCCACGCCCTGTTGTAGATCTCATTGCATTCATCATTTCACCCGCCATATCTTGAAATCCTCTGTTATTGGTATTATTCCCATTTCCAATAAAACTCACTTGAGATTGGTCGGTAAACCGTCCAGCCATTGCCGAACCCTGATATCTTACATCATTGCTTTGGTTAGTGAGATCAAGCCCACCACCTCCACTCAAAGAACCAAACCACCCCTTCATCATCCCAGGCATAATACTCAAATCTATGATTGTCTCCTGCTCTCCATCATCAATTCCCGTAAACTGAGCTTGTTCCGATTTTTTCTCAACGACTTTAACCTTCTGAATTATTTTGGCAGGGATGTTTTTAGTTGCCAACTGAGGGTCATCAAGGAAAAATGTCCTCCCATCAATGGTGATTTTTTTGATTGTTTCACCATTGGCAGTTATAGTTCCGTCAGAAGCCACTTCAACTCCAGGCAGCTTTTTGAGGAGTTCCTCCAACATATCGTTGTCTGTCGTTTTGAAGGAGGCTGCATTGTACTCAATGGTATCCTTCTTAACCACGATAGGATTTCCAACTGCAGAAATCTTCGCCCCATCCAAAGTGGTAACATCTGGCTCCATTTTCACATCACCTATATCTGTACTCTTCCCTTTGATAGTTATTTTCTTCTTAACTGCCACATAGCCCATCATTTCTGCAGTAAAAACATACTCCCCTGCATCTAAATTTTGGATTGTAGCACTCCCCTGACTATTGGTTAGTGAATACTTTGCCTTATCTGTTGTTCCATCTTTTGAAATATAAACGGTCGCGAACTCAATGGGTTGGGCCGTTAACGAATCCAATAAACGTACCTTGGCCACCCTCTTTTCTTGACCGAGTACAAGAGTCGAAATAAAGAAAAGAACAATGGCGATGGCGAGAGAATTTCTGCGTAACATAATACTTAATAGATTTAAACACACATTTGACACACAAATGTCAAAAAGGTTTAAAAAATATTAATACTTTTTGTTAAGAAATAATATCGAAATGGGTATATTTTCTAAGAACATCAGGGACAACTATTCCATCCTCTTTTTGGTAATTCTCCAAAATTGCTGCAAGAATTCGAGGAAGAGCAAGAGAACTGCCATTAAGAGTGTGTGCCAGCTGTATTTTACCATCTTCGTCTCGGTATCGTAGTTTTAGCCTATTTGCTTGGAAAGACTCAAAATTGGATACAGAACTAACCTCAAGCCATCTCTCTTGCGCCGAAGAGAATACCTCAAAATCATAAGTGATAGCTGAGGTAAAACTCATATCACCACCACAAAGTCTCAAAATTCGGTAGGGGAGTCCCAGAGAGCTAACCAATTGTTCAACATGGGCAACCATTCCATCAAGGGCTGCTGCAGAATCCTCAGGACGGGAGATCTGAACTATTTCCACTTTGTCGAATTGATGAAGTCTGTTCAAACCTCGAACATCTTTTCCATATGAACCTGCCTCCCTGCGGAAACAAGGTGTATATGCCGTCATCTTAATTGGAAGCTCTGTTACAGATACAATTTCATCCCTATAGATATTGGTAACTGGCACCTCAGCGGTAGGAATCAAATAAAATTTATCAAGGGATGCAAAATACATTTGTCCCTCTTTATCAGGGAGCTGCCCAGTTCCAAAGCCAGAAGCTTCATTAACCATAATCGGAGGTTCTATTTCCAAATAGCCAGCCTCCGTATTGAAGTCGAGGAAATATTGAATCAAAGCCCTCTGTATCCTGGCCCCTTTCCCCTTATAAACAGGAAAACCAGCTCCAGTCAATTTTACCCCAAGGTCAAAATCTATGATGTCATATTTTTTTGTCAGTTCCCAGTGAGGAAGTGCCTCTGCACCAAGATGGGGTATTTCTCCCCCTCTTTTCACAACAATATTGTCCTCTGCCCCCTTGCCATTAGGGACGATATCAATTGGCAAATTGGGAAGGAGTACCAACAATTCATCTTGTTTACTTTGACTCTGCTGCATAAGAGATTCAAGCTCTTTAGAGCGTTCTTTTAAAGAAGCCACGGCACTCTTTACAATATCTGCCTCACTTCTATTGCCCTGCTGCATAAGTGCACCTATCTCCTTGGCTTTCAATTTTTGATCAGCCAAAGTGCTATCAAGTTCTGTTTGATATTGGCGTCTGAGTTTATCTTGTTCTAAGATGCTATAAACAATCTCTTTAGCATCAAAATTTTTCACGGCCAACCTCTCAATTACGAAGTCAGGCTTTTCTCTCAACAATTTAAGAGTTAACATATTAGCTTAAATTTAAAAAAGCCGGTCACAATAATGGCCGGCTAATATTATTCATAATTAGGTATGTTACTCGGCCTGGAAAGGCAATACCGAAACATACGACTTGTCATTTTTCTTTCTTGTAAAAGTAACAACTCCATTAATAAGTGCATATAGAGTATGATCTTTTCCAATTCCAACATTTAATCCAGGGCAATGAACAGTCCCTCTTTGACGAACTAAAATATTTCCAGCTTTGGCAGATTGACCGCCAAACAATTTAACGCCTAATCGTTTACTATGTGATTCACGTCCGTTCTTTGAACTACCGACACCTTTTTTATGAGCCATAATCTAATCTCCTTTTAATTAAGCAATTTCTTCAATAAGAATTTGTGTTAAACATTGACGATGACCGTTTCTTTTTTGATAACCTTTGCGGCGTTTCTTTTTGAAAACGATTACCTTTTTACCCTTTAAGTGATCTACAACAGACGCCTTAACAGAAGCTCCCGACACATAAGGTGCTCCCACCTTTACGGTACCTTCGTTGTCCATTAATAAAACTTTTTCGAAATTGAGAGATGCTCCAACCTCTGCATCAAGACGATGGACAAAGATTTTTCTCCCTTTCTCAACTTTGAATTGCTGTCCTGCAATATCTACAATTGCGTACATAATAATTATTTAAAAGTTTATGACTGCAAGCGGTTATTCTCAAATAACTCTTATTCAATAGCTTAACAGCCTTCTATACAAATTTTGGACTGCAAAAATAACACAATCAATCTATTTAAGCAAATATTTTTAATCTTTTTTAGTTTAATTTTCTTTTTTCTATATTTGTAAATAAAACAAAAAAGTTATGGATATACCTTTTGATTACAACGAATTTGTCACAGGAGTCAATTTTATGTCACGAAAAAATGAAATCTCTTCTCTGGCTAATATTATCAGAAATAAGGGCAACGCAATTATCTATGACTCACCAAAAAAAGGCAAACGCTCTCTTGTTTATCAAACTTTTAAAACTCTCCAAAGAACATCATATAGATTTGTTTTATGCCATATTTCATTATTGAATATTCGATCTTCCAACGACTTTTTAAAATATTATGCCAATCAATTGGCTTCATGTGTTTCAAACACCCTTGACGAATGGAATATTTTCACTAATAAATATCTTCATTCAATTGATGATAATGAACTTAGCCAAGAACAAATGGGTGAAATACTCTCCTTGGGGGAAAAAGTCGCATCAGATTATAAGGTTAACCTTGTGGTCTATGTTGAAGAGTTCCAAAACATCCTCCATTTTGACAAATATGACTCCTTTTTAAAATTAATTGAAGAAAAATGGGGTGAGGATATTTCCACTTCATATATCATTACAGGATCTCTTATCAATGCCATGAAAGAGATTTTCGAATTCTCAGATATTTTAAAAAATTTTGGTGAGACAATAACCCTCTCTCCACTTGATAAAAAAGAGGTTAGTGAGCATATAATAAAGACATTCCTCTCCATTGGACGGGTTGTTAACCCCGAATTTGCAGGCACCATGTATGATACCATCAAGGGGCACCCCTGGTACCTATGGCAACTATCCTCATCTTGCTACAATTTGACAAAAGGGTACCTAACCGAACAGATAATCAATGATTCAATATACTCATTGATACAACTCCACTCTATAAGATTTCAAGAAAATATATTCGCCCTCACAAATTACCAATTATCATACCTTAAAGCTATTATCGTAGAGGATAAAGAGATTAACTCCATCAATATTGTTGAAAAATACAATCTCAATTCCAATGCAAATCTAATTAGGGTCAAAGATGCCTTGTGCAAAAAAGAGATAATTACTTTTGGTCCAAACAATCAACCTATTGTAATAGATCCACTATTCGAATTATGGTTGAAAAAATATTTTTTTGTATAATGAAAAAATTGGCAATTCTTACAGGTGCTGGAGTCAGCAAAGAGAGTGGAATAAACACATTCAGAGACAGCAATGGACTTTGGGAACAATATCCTGTTGAAGATGTTGCATCCATTGAAGGATGGTATAGGAATCCCAAACTCGTCCTCAATTTCTACAATGAAAGAAGGAGAGCTTTAAAAAGTGCAAAACCAAATAAAGCACATATAACCATCGCCGAACTTGAAAAATATCTCAATATTACTGTTATTACCCAAAACATCGACAATCTTCACGAGAGAGCTGGCTCCACAAATGTCATTCACCTTCATGGAGAACTGACAAAAGCAAGGGGTGTTGATGATGAAAACACTATTTACGACATTGGCTACGACGATATACATTATGGGGATCTAAGTAAAAGTGGCACTCAACTAAGACCCCACATCGTATGGTTCGGGGAGGCTGTACCAATGATTGAAAAAGCTGCCGAGATTATCAGCGACTGCGATACCCTTCTTGTAGTTGGAACATCCCTTGCAGTCTATCCAGCCGCAGGGCTAATCAACTATATTAAAGAAGGAGTCCCTCTATATCTAATTGATCCTAATCCTATTAAAGTTAACTATAGTAAATACAATCAAATCCAAGAAATAGCATCTATAGGAATGGAAAAGTTCAAATCTATTATACTGGAGAATAAATGATGAAAAGCATTGTAGTTGCAGTAAGTGGGGCAAGTGGATCAATATATGCCAAATGCCTTATAAGAGAGCTTGTCTCGATAAAAGGGGATATTGATATCAGTCTCATTTTCTCCGATACCGCCATCTCCATCTGGAAAGAAGAGCTTGGTGAGGATCCCCTATCCATTGCATCATCCTACAATTTAACAATCTTCGACAACTCTAATTTTCACTCCCCTTTTGCCTCTGGTTCCACCCCAGCAGATGCAATGATAATTATCCCATGCAGCATGGGAAGTGTTGGTAGAATCGCCTCAAGCCTCTCACTTGATCTGATTGGGAGGATTGCAGATGTGCAGCTAAAAGAGGGTAAAAAGTTAATAATTGTCCCCAGAGAGGCCCCACTTCACTCTATTCATTTAAAAAACCTCCTCACTCTATCTGAGTGTGGAGCCACTATTTTTCCTGCTACCCCCCCATTTTACAATCACCCTTGTTCGATCGAAGATATGGCAACTATGTTTGCACATAGAATTATCACTTTTTTAGACCTTCCACCTCAGGGCAAAGAGTACCAATGGCACTGCCCCCCTTTAAAATAGAAAAATATGAAATGGTACGTACTATATACAAAACCAAGATGTGAAAAAAAATCATTGGAAAGGCTCGTTTCAGAGGGATACAGAGCATATCTTCCAGTTTACAAAAGCAAACGAAAATGGAGTGACAGGACAAAAATAGTTGAACTGCCCCTTTTTAATTCATATATTTTTGTCAACTGCCAGGAATATCAATTGAGTGAGATATATCTTCACGTCCCACATGTACTTCGAGCAGTATATTTCAATGGCAAACCAGCAATAATAAAAGATAATGAGATTGAAGCAATCATTGAATTTGTCAAGAGCACAGAGACAAGTAAAATCATTCAGATAGGAGACATAGTTGATATTTTAAGCGGACCACTTGAAAAGCAATCAGGCAAAATAGTCAAAATAAACGACAGATATTCATACCTTTATATAGAAGCACTTGATGCAATTGTATGCATTGAAAAAAACAATCTTGATAAAAAATAAATCCAACATGAAAAAAATAGCCATAATAGTGTATCTTTCAATCATTTGTAGTCTCGTAAGGGGACAAGAGATAAAATTTGCTTTTTTAGCAGATACTCATCTGAGCGAGAATTCAAATTCAATAACAGACCTACAACAATGTATAAAAGACATTAACAGCAACAAAGAGATCCAATTTTCAATATTTGCTGGCGATATCACAGAATTTGGCTCAGATAAAGAGATTTTATTGGCGAAGGGGATACTTGACCAACTCCACAACCCATATTATATTGTTGCTGGAAATCACGATTCAAAATGGTCCGAGAGTGGATGCAATACATTTTCTAAAGTATTTGGTTATGAACATTTTGAATTTGAAAAGGGGGGAATTAAATTTATCGGATGCAACAGCGGTCCCGACATGAGAATGGCACCTGCTCTCGTTCCGAGGGAAAGCATTGTATGGTTAGACTCACTAATCAACAATACAGATAGAGAGAAGCCCATCATCTTCGTCAACCACTACCCAATGGACTCCTCCGTCCTTAACTGCTTTGAAGTAGTCAAAATACTCAAAAAAGGGAACACCTTAATGACCATGGGTGGCCACTGGCACAACAATGTAAAACTCAATTTTGACGGAATACCTGGCATTCTTGGAAGATCATCCCAAGAAAGAGGCAAAGAGGGAGCAGGGTACAATATTGTAACCATCACCAATTCGCTCCTAACCATCCAGGAAAGAGTTGCAGAAAGGGGAACAAAGGAGCCATGGTTCTCACTACCACTCGACAAAGGGGCAGACTACTCCGTTAACAGTCAATACCCAAAGGTAAAAGAGAAATGGACAATCCAAGAAGATACAAACATAGGATCAGCAGCAGCAGTATATGGTGACAAAATAGTATATGCCACAACATCTGGGGTGATAAAATGCATCAGTTTAGAGGGACACACCCCACTTTGGGAATACAAAACAAAGGGGAAAATCTTCTCGACCCCCGCCATAAGTGGAGAATCCGTAGTAGTTGGCTCCTGTGACAATACCATCTACTGCCTCAACCTCAACAACGGAGAGACCAGATGGACATTCGGCTGCAACAAAAGCGTATTGGCATCCCCTGCAATATTCGATGGTATTATATATATTGGTGCCTCTGATGGTGTTTTCAGAGCCATAGAGCTAAAAACAGGCAAATTAGTGTGGGAGTTCGCAGATGTAAAGGGCTTCATCGAATCAAAAGCCTTCGTTGACAAAAAACAAGTAGTTGTTGGGGACTGGGCAAACACTCTCTACTCCTTCAACAGGAAAAATGGCAAACTCATGTGGAAATGGAATACCAAAGGAAGCCGCATGTATTCCCCAGCCGCAGTATGGGCAGTAAAAAGCGACAATAAAATATTTATTGTCACCCCCGAAAGGAAAACATACGCAATAGATGCAGCTAAAGGGGAGACAATATGGCAGCACAGAGGAGGAAGGGAATCTATCGGCATCTCAAATGACGGCACTACTGTTTACACAAAAACGATGAAAGACACAGTATTCGCATTTTCCGCAACGAGTCCAAAGGGAGAGGTATTATGGGCTTCAAATTGTTCATTTGGTTATGAAATAGCCCCCACCCCAATTACTACCTCTGATTTCGTATTTATCCCAACAGATAAAGGTTTTATAATAGCATTAGACCCACAGACAGGCAACATCGTATGGAAACATCGAGTATCCCATGCTCTGATCAATTGTATCATTCCACTCCCAGACAAACAATTGGTAGTCACCACACTCGATGGGAGAGTATCATTGATATCTTACGGAGAATAGAGATCTAAATGATAAAGGACAATCTTTGGATTGCAAATTATCTGGTGCAAAATCAGAACAGTGTTTTGCCATATATAATGGAGATAAGAATATGATAACTTCTAATGGAGAAGTTATTGACTTCAAACAAATAGACTTGAAAAAATAAATTCAATTGATGGGTAACACCTTCCACTCCCCAAGTGTATGTGTCTCTTTATCGAAATTGATCCCCACTTTTACTATAGGAAG
>CAZSLC010000021.1:0-30293 GCA_964607675.1 uncultured Muribaculaceae bacterium | reverse complement strand
GATTTTTTGAAAAATCGGCAGAAACTAAAAGTCGAGAAAAAAAGGTGTTTAGATTGCCCTCTTTTCCACGAACTACTTGAGCATGAGCTATTTATGAGCTTGGCTGCTGCCATTCCTGTTTCAAAGTCTTAAAATCCATCTCAAATTTAACATTTTGGCTCAATAATTCAAATAAAAATAAATTCAATTTGGGGTATAGGGGGCATTAACACCACCACTGAAGATAAAGGTATACGCAACAAGTCTTTGTGGGTGGAGGTATAGGGGGCCTTGAGAGTCAAGTGGTTACAAGCCCCCACCTATTGTGTCGTGTAACAACCTTGATACTACCATCAAAAATTCAATTGTGATGCTATACATGATGACACCAATGAACTCAATGATTCTTGTTGGTTTAAGAATAATTTAGGTACGTTAGAGAAAGAGTTGTTGATGGGAAGATCAGTATCAACTGTGCTACCTAAGAAAGAGAAATCAACACCAAGTTTATCGCCATTAGCAATCACCGTTTGACGCAAAGATTGAAGGTTATTCAATAGAAGTGCGTTATTCATAGCACCAGCCTTGATAATTGATCGCTGAGCATCAGGAAGTAGTGCTAATTGCTTATCAACCTCTCCATCTGCTGGTTTTTTTGACAATTTGCCCCAATACGCCAAACTCTCTTCGTTGTCAGTGAAAATAGACTCATAGATGCCATAATCAACCCATAAATTTCTCGCAAACTCCAACTCAGAATTTTTAGGGTTTGATGTGTTTGCTAAATAAGCATCTGCTGATGAAACGAATTTCTTAGCCGCATCTGTAGCATTACTTAATAACAAAAAAGAAGTTAATGCATTATTTGTAAAACGCTCAAAATCTGCATGTTTGTCTTCAAATAATAGATTTATTGCCTCCAATGCATCTCCAGCATTTTTTTCAGCATTTCCTGCAAGTTTTGCCAAAGATTTCATACTATTTGTTTCATTTTCAAAACCATTAATTCTCGAAGCAACATCTGCTGAGATCTCAGCATTAACTTGAAATTCAGAAACTCTCGAAGCGATAAAAGATAAAGAAAATTGTGTTTGTTCTCTAAATTCCGTATCAGTTTTTAACCTCTGTTCTAAAACCTTAATATCATCAGAGGTAACTTCTTGTTTTACCTTTCTGGCCTTACTAACATCTCCAGAAAGCGCACCCGATGAGAAAGGTTCACCAATTAATGAACCAATTACATAACCTATAATAAGTGTCAATCCTAACAAGGATCCTGCTTTTAAATAATTTTTTTTATTCATAATAGTGTTGTTAAAAATATCCTATTGCAAAGAAATCAAACTGTCGATATATAAATGCGACATATCTTATAAAAACACGACAAAACTAACAATTTGATCTAAATTCTTTAGGTGTAATACCAAAGTTCATCTTAAAATGACGCTGAAGATTACGAGCATTGTTTAATCCCGACCTAAAAGCAATTTCTTCCATCGTCAGTTTAGATTTCCTATCTCTTAGTAGCTCTAATGAGTAATCGAGTCTTAATTCCACCAGTATCTTATTCAGCTCTGAAAGAGTAATTCTCTTTTCAATGGCAAATGTCTCCTTATCAAATGTGCTATTTATAAAATCTTTTGATGATAATAACTCGTTTTTAATAGATTCTCTCAGAACACATAAATCGTCTAAACTACCCTTTATACTTCTATTGTTAATATTATCGGCAATTATAGCATTTTTCTTTTTTGTGTTAGATATATCCTGATAAAGAAAAACAATTAGAATAATGACACAAATAAGCAATACGCCAATAATAATGTAGCCATATTTTTGAAATAATGCCATTTGAGCTAAGTAGTCATTTTCAGTAATTAGCTCCGCTATTCGCTTTTGATACTCAAAAATGAGTGAATCTTTATTGATATAACCATTCATTTAAAAGTTCCAGATCGATAGTATCTAATTGTGAAGAATGGGCATCACTACAAAATTCGAGATAAACAAAGAGAAGCATCGAAATCTCTTTTTTTATGTTTTCATCAATCACCTCTTTTGAATCAATAGGGGAAGCTTTTAATTTATCAAGCGCACTCTTAGCCTGTTCAGATATCTGACTTGCAACGTAATAATTGTCGTTCGATTCATCAATGGTTTTAAGGTATTTACTCGTATTAAAAATAATAGGGTCCAAAATTGAAACTGCCATTTCATATTCAGTCTTATCACTATTTGAACCAAATTTATCAATCGGAAGTCCAACAAAAACCCCAATAACTATTCCAGTGAAAAATACCATTAGAAAAAGTAAAGTGATTTTAATTTTATTATTCATATAAGTTCAGTTTAACGTATCCCAACAAATTTAACTTAATTAAATAAACAAACATAAATTAATCAAAAAATAATTTTATCCAATTGTCCATCTCTTTAATATTTATTAAAGGAGAAAGTGTATAAATGCCTGTTTTGCCTATCGATTTTTTTAAAGATTTAAACTCAATAATTTTGTTTTTTGTGGACTGAATTTCATCAATCGGAATATTGAGACCAGCCTCCTTTAGCATCAAATTTCTTTTAGAGAGCAATGATATCTCTAAATAGAGACTCAAACACACTATCATATCAAAATAGACTTCTGGTTCAAATTTCTCTTTTACCGATATCAAATATCGTCCTGACGGAGTATCAGATAATTCTCCCCTTTTAATAGAGGCATAGAGTGAAACTTCATTATTCATCGAGTCTTCCAACCATTTATGTATAATATGCTCATTCCACACAAAAAGAAACAACATAATTGTAGTTAAACTGAAAAACGTGATTATCAGTGATATTAGAGGATTAATTAAAAATGAGTTGTGCAAATAGTGAAATACTATGGAAGGAAGTAGCGCAAAAGGTGCCAATAATAGAGGATTTCTGTATTTTATGTTTTTTACTTGTCCTTTAGTAAGAAGCATCAATATAACTGAAGACATAGAGGTCAAACCTATGTGCAATACTGCTGTCCCAAATCCCCTATAAATAAAAACACCTATATTCATGTCCACTCCACCATAATAACTATATAGGATATTCTCCATAAGGGCGAAACCTGCCCCTATAGCTGCCCCATAAATCATTGCCTCTGTGATAAATGAAAATTTATTGTTCTTTATGAGGATAACTATTAATAAAAATTTAAAAATTTCTTCAATTAGTGGGACAAAAATTGATAATCCTTCTCCACAAAACTCTGATAAACAAAATATTAATGAGCAAATAGTAACACCATATATAATCAATATGAGCAGTTTTCTCTTATTTATTAGTGAGAAACTATCTAAAAACACAAGTGTAATTATATATATAATAATGGGGATAATTGATATTATATATGGCATCATAAAGCAATAGTTATCTTTTTATCAATTTTATAACCTCTTTGATAGGGAGCGATTCTACTACTTTTCCATTGTACCCCTTCATGCTCTTGGCTGCAAACAAAGAATTCCACAGAGCCTCCGATGTTGCCTCTATAGTTGCCTCAAAGAGGGGAGACATAGAGTCATTGTGCAGTAGGACAGGGGAATAAAATGAGCTATTTTCATCTATCAAATTATCCTCATAAACAGAAATGGCTATTACATAATCTCCGCTGCCATTGGATGCAATACCTCCTGTCTTGGCAAGACCAAGCATCGCCCTCTTTGCCATTCTTTCAAGGTTTCTTGCATCGAGAGGGGCATCTGTAACCACAACCATCATGCAGGATCCATCAACATCGTTTAGAACTGCATCTCTGAAACTGTATTTATTAAGGAGCTGACCAATTGGCACACCGGCAACCTCAAGCACTCCACCATAATTTGACTGAATCAGAACCCCCACCGTGTAGCCTCCATATATTTTTGGCAGAACTCGTGAAGAAGTCCCAATTCCCCCTTTGAATCCAAAACAAACTGTCCCTGTCCCAGCTCCGACGTTTCCCTCCTCCACTTTACCAGCTTTTGCATTATTTATCGCCTGAAGAATATGTTCCTTCTTCACATGACGTCCTTGGATATCGTTCAATCCTCCATCATTGGTCTCTCCAACTATACCATTTACTGAGTGGACATTTTCATTCCCTTTCTGGGCCAATGTGTAATCTATCAATCCTTCCAATCCAGCTGCAACAGAGAGGGTATTTGTCAAAATAATGGGGGTCTCTATATTGCCAAGTTCCTTAACTTGTGAATAGCCCGCCAACTTTCCAAACCCATTGCCAATATAGATGGCAGCAGGGATCTTCTTTCTGAAAATATTTCCTCCGTGGGGAAGTATAGCTGTGACCCCAGTACGAACACTATCTCCTTCGATCAATGTTACCTGCCCCACTTTAACCCCTTTAACGTCCGTTATCGCATTGTTTCTTCCAGTTTTGAAAATACCAACATTGACACCATAGTCTCTAAGCCTTTGAGAATAAGAATTAGTGATACTGAAAACCAATATCACTAATACTAACATATATTTAAACTTTCTCATGTCGTTACTCCTCTGGTGCAAACATAGGATCCCAAGGGGGTAACATAGTTGGTTTCTCCTTTAAAAGATTGAGTATTTTGGCTGGAACATATTTTTTGTCAACTACCAAACGGAACATATACTCATTGAACCATTCATCTGTCATTATAAGATGTCCATTGTGCCCAGTCATTCCCCAAGAATTTTCTACCATCCATTTTTTGGGAGCTTGGGTTTTAGGATCAATATCAACAGCCATAAGGGTCATAGCGTGAGATGATCCGCTTGCTCCAGTTAAGATCCTCTCTTTTTTGTCCATTCCAAAGGTAGTGCCCATCAATGAGCCATAGTCATAATAATTGACATCAAGCACCCCCTTAGATCTGTTTGAGAACTTACCTACATCGCAAGAGAAATACATCATCGTATTGTCTTTGATGGAGGCGATAGCCATCTCTTTGATATCTTCAATAGGTAAATTGACATATATCCAATTTACTCCATCATATTGATGCCTATCGTACTCAATCTCATACACTTTATAAAACTCTCTTGTAGGATCATTCATCAATAGGACATAATTGTTTTTCAAATCAACACCAATGTACTCTTTGTAGAATGAAAGAGGGGTGTATTCTTTAGTTTCTATTGGTTTCCCAGCCGCATCATATCGAGTCCATGTAAATTGTGTTGGTGGCTCGCCAAGATTTAGAACTAAAAATCGATAGATCAAACCAAGCATCTCTACCTTTCTCGTTTGCAATCTCGCATCAATTTCTTTTTTTATCTTTTCATTTGTTTTCGGGTGAGCCGTCATATAAGAGACATTTGCCATCTCCCTCAATTCAAGACCAAATTCACGTAACTTCATTTTTATAAGCATTGCCATCTTTGAAGTATTTTCACTCGAATTGGTCTCTACCATCACATTTTTAGGAACCACCCCATATTTGGTGATTAGATCAGAAACTCCCGTAAATTGTCCCCCATCACCAATTGAATTTCTAAACAGCCAAGATACCTTTCTGTCTTCAATTGGAAGATCTTTTGTATCTATAATCCCTTGCAAGAAAAGATTTGATTTCTCAAGTTGATCCCAGAAAAAAGTATATGTTTGAGAGAACTCAAATGCCCCCATATTATATTTTTGGATAGCTGCAGCTCTAAATACATTTAAGCCTGAGAACAACCAACATCTTCCACTTGATTTTTGATTGGTAATCCCTTTTGACTTAACTACATCTGAAAAATAGGTATCATAGCTCGATTCATTTTCAAGATTTATTGCCAACTTGTTAATGTCATTTTGAGAAATTGCGTTGCGAAGAGCTTTTTCCTCTGGGGTGTTTTGGTAGCTCTTTTTAATTTGTTGTAACATTTGCGGTGTGATTGCACCATTCTGCCCAAATGCCGAGATGGTCATGATCATCGCAATGAATAGTAAAGTGATTTTCTTCATATTTATCAATATAATTATTATTTATGAGTTTTTTCTATCTCATTTTTTACGGCTCTTTTGTATGTATCTGTATAACCAGGCCATTTAGGGGTTGGAGGAATGGTTTTCGAACTACCGTTTGTTACAAATTTACCACTTTCATCTTGAACTTTGGTATTTCCATCAATATATTTTACTAACAGATATCTGTCCAACTCTTCCCATTTGTCAAATAATTTGTCTGCTGTTTCTACTGAAAAACGAGTGAGATAATCCGTTGTTCTTTTTTTATCAACTTCGGATTTTCCTTCAGAATAGATAGAAAGTGCCAGTTTATCCGTTTCTTTAATCTGCTCAATCATCTCATTCTCATGTCTATCTATTGTCTTCCTTACCTCTTTTCCAATTTGATTGTACCTCAAATATGCAAATTGTGCAATTCTATTTTGAAGCCAAAACATCGAAGTAGGAGAATATTCAATCATGCTTCCATTGCCTAAAGCATAGTGGTAAGAGATATCAGTAGAAGATGTGTAAATAGGGGTAAGAGGTGAGGTGCCTGCATCATCAACGGCAAACCAAAATAACCCCCCTACTGTATTTGGGAGCCAACTACGGCACTGTCCTACAAACCAAAAACCTGTCTGTTGTGTTGCTATAGCCCTCTCGTTGACAACTTCTTTTCCATCAATTTGATAACTCATAGGTCTCCACCTATAAGGGAGTTCATTAGAACCAGCACCAATTCCTACTGTCATATCAAATGGTGTCCCTTCGTAGTGATCTCTCATCATATCTGCCAACTCTTTTATTGAAATAGGTGCTTTTGCCTTCACATAGAGAGGCATTCTGTTGTTTGAATTTGCACCTGAGGCATAATCCAAATACTTTTCCCCTTCGAACTCACCATGCTTATTGAAAAAACTCCAAACCCTTGCCTCACACCCTCGCATGGCAGAGAAATCAAGGGGACAATAGGTATCTGCAAAGCTAAAATCTTCATCTTTTCCGTTATAAAGTCCCATTCTCTTAGCATAAGAAATAACATCCTTCGAATAGAGGCAGTTTTCAGGATCATTCAAGGGAAATGTGGTAACTCTTGCGCAGTTAGCATGTGCAGAAATATATCCGTCAGGGATACGGATTGCTACCCAAACAGCCCCTTTATCCTTTTTTTTCCCAGTGTATTTTTTTCCTATTATTTCAAGAAACCAAGCCTCATTTGGATCTGCAATGGAAATTGATTCTCCAGAAGAGGCATACCCGTATTGTTGTATCAATGAGGTAAATATTTCTATCGCTTCTCTCGCAGTCTTAGCCCTTTGCAAGGTAATGTACATAGCCGAACCATAATCTAAAATGGCAGTGCTGTCTCTGAGTTCTTCAAGCCCTCCCCAAGTAGATTCTCCCATGAGCACTTGGTGCTCATTCATGTTACCAATGACATTGTAAGTCTGCTCCGCTTGTGCTATGGTACCAAGGTATTTATCTTTCCCCCACTGATAAACAGGAAGGAGAGTACCAGGGGTATGAAACCCTGCAGGAAGATGAACGAGTGTCCCATATCTTGTATGAGAATCTGCAGCATAAGTCACCATTACCGAGCCATCCTTAGAGGCACCTTTGGTCACAATAAGATTGGTACAAGCAAATGAATATAGGGACATCCCAACTATAAAGAAGGCAGAAAAAATTAGTTTTTTCATATTTTTATAAAAATTATTCGTTTATGTTTTTTTTAAATTGTGCAAATATACCATTAATCTATCAGGAATATCGATAGCTCCTACAATAGAAGCCGTTCTAAATCCAGGATTGCCATTTACCTCACATACCAAAAATCCATCTTTTGCAAAAAGAAGATCTACACCAGCAAACTCAAGTCCAAGGCACTTGGTAGCATTTATTGCTAATGAGGATATTTGAGGGGTGACATTAAAAGGGAATGCCCCTCCTCCCTGTGCAAAGTTGGATTTGAATGCATTTGTATTTTGCCGAAGGACTGCCCCTACCACTTTGTCGCCAATAACCCACACCCTCACATCTCTCCCTCTGCTACTTTCAACATATTCTTGATAAAGTATTTTGGATCCTAATTCAATTTCCTCAATGGAATCACCATTCTCGCTACATACTCCACCTGTGTTTTCAAAATCCTCAACTCTCTGACGACATATAGAAGCAAATTTCTCCTTTACAACCTCCATACGAGCTCTGCTCTCAATCAATTCTACACTCTCTCCCTTGGAACCAAAATATTGTTTTACCACATATACGGGAGGGAGCATTTCACCATCTTCGAAGAGTTTAGGCATAGGTATTTTATGTGCCTCTAAAATGCGCTGCGTTAACATTTTATTTCTTGATTTTTCCATAGAAGAGGCCGTGTTGACCATCTTAACCCCTTTTGATTCAAAGAGATGAGATAAAGAAATATTGTAGCCCCTAAGTAATACAAAATCAGGAATAGGGAGATCATCTATAATGACTTCTGTACCATCTTCTCGTGATAAGACTCCCAACCTACCCCAAAAAAAAATCTCAACATATATATCATATTTAGCCCCAGACTCTTTGAACCAACCGAAAGCATTATTTATGATAGACGTAGTTGGTGGATATACGATGTAGAGAGATTGCATATATTTCTATTTCAAATGCTTCAAAAGCCCTTTTGCCATCCTTGTAAATCCGAGATCTGTAAGGTGACACCCATCAACTGTAGCTTCAGCGTCTTCCCCTATAAGCCCTTCATTTTTTATGTATTTAATGTTCGAAAAGCCCTCTTTGCGAAGTTTTTTAAACAAAATCGCCCATTCTTTGTTTTTTTCAATAAGGTCTTTGGAGGTCTGTTTATCTACAAGAGCATGAGGAAACTGTATGTTCTCTACAAGATAAATTGGACGATCGGGATGCGCCTGGGCAATATGGGTGATAAACCTATAGGCCGAATCCCTTACCATCTGGGCAGTGCAATTGGGCAGACAGTCAATAATATATGCCGCTGCATCCACACTTGCAATCGCCTCCGCCATTGTGAAGTCCATCCTCGCATTGCCACTGAATCCAAGATTGATTGCCTCTGATCGTAGTTCCCTACCTATGATAGAGGTATATACCATCCCAGGTCTTGAAGCGCACCCCCCTTGAGTGATGCTGGTACCATAGAAAAGGAGTGGTTTTTTAGTAAATACCGCCATTTCATTGCACTTTGGGGAGGCAATAGAAGCAGAAGAATCAATACCTATCTCTAATTTAACAACTCCGTCATAAAGGGGAAGATATGCCATATATTCTCTTACTGTACCATCCATCTTCCGTACAAATACATTACGAGACTCTTTTCCATTGGGTTGGGCCGTCCCTATAAAATGCCATTTCCCATTTTCAAGGGTGTAGAGATCCAATCCTCTGATACCAGTTCCAGGCATGTGAGACATTGAAAAATTGTTTAGAAGAGTCCACTGCGCCCCAATACATTTGCTGTCAGTAGAGAATCTAACCGCAAGACCAGCAGAATTGAGGCCAAGATCCCAAACCTCTTTGCGACTTTTCTCTTTCATATCGGAAGGAAGTCTTGAATATAGCATCTCTGTGTTCTTAAATCCTTTATTAATCAGTAGGAAGTCACTTGCATCTACATATTTAAGATCCGAGGCCTTCTGTCCAAAGAGGGTACATCCTCCAAAAATCAAAAATAGTACTATAGTAAAAAAATGTCTCATTTATATATTTTTAAAAAATCCATTCAATATTTATTCCTCTCCTCTCCATCCCCCTGAACCAAGTCATCTGCCGTTTAGCAAATTGATGAATTGCTATTGCAAGCCTCTCGCGCATCTGCACATAAGAGAGCTCCCCAATCAAATACAATGTTATGTACTTGTATTCCAACCCATAATAGATAAGATCTCCCGGAGAAATGCCCCCATCAAGAAGTCCTTGCACCTCCTCAACCATCCCTTCAGAAAGCCTCGCATCCAATCTTGCATCTATCCTTCTATTGCGTTCCTCCCTTGAGATATTGATCCCGAAATATTTCACCTCCCCATCCTTGAAATCAACCCTCTGCCTATTGAAAGTAGGATCTTCCTCTTTAGGGTGTTCAGAGTGATAAATAGCAATTTCTAACGCCCTTATGAGTCTCTTGCGAGAGTCATAGTCTGACACATTATGAGGAGTCTTCAATGACTCAAACTCTGCAATAAGATCTTGGTCACTGAGTTTTTCCAATTTCTCCCTAAGGGGGAGATTGGGTGGCACTTCCTGAAGTTGATATCCACGGGTAACTGCCTCAATATAAAGGCCTGAGCCGCCACATAGAATTGGCATTTTCCCTTTACTCACCACATTGTGGTATGCTCTGGTAAAATCTCTTTGATACCTAAAAATGTCATATTTCTCCCCTGCATCAACAATATCTATCAAATGATATGGCACATCTCCATACTCTTTCAAATCTTTCCCCGTTCCAATGGTCATCCCTCGATATACTTGCCTTGAATCTGCAGAAATAATCTCACCACCAATATCCTGCGCAAGGTGCACTGCATATTTAGTTTTCCCAGAAGCGGTGGGACCAAGGAGACAAATCATCTTTTCCATACTCACAAAAATAGCCAAATTATTTTGTATATATTTAAAATTTGTACTTTTGTAAACTATGCCAAAAGCGAAAAGTAAAATAGATATTAAAAACAAGAAAGCCTCATTCGAATATGAGTTTCTCGACAAATACACTGCTGGTATTGTCCTAAGTGGCACTGAAATTAAATCCATAAGGGCAGGCAAGGCCTCATTGTCAGATAGCTACTGCTATTTCTCAGGGAACGAATTATATGTTAAAAACATGCATATCTCTGAATATTGGTGGGGCACATTTAATCAACACGACCCTAAAAGGGACAGGAAACTCCTTCTTACTAAAAAAGAATTGAGGAAACTGCAACGTGCCATCAAAGAAAAAGGGCTTACAATAGTTACAACACGCCTATTCATTGCTGAAAATGGATACGCCAAGCTCAACATCGCACTTGCCAGAGGTAAAAAAGAATATGATAAACGACAATCTATAAAAGAGAAAGACATGAGAAGAGAGAGAGATAGGGAGGACTAATATTATGAAACACCAGATTATACCATTAGGGAAGGATATGACGACTATCTATCTCGGAATTAAAAAATATGCCCCAGATGTTATTCACCTTCTCGCCACAGCTGAGACTGATGGACTCTATTTTCCAATGCTTAGTATGCTCCCAAAAACTATCCAGGTGCACACCTATGAGGTATTCCCCTATGATGGGGTGGGAGTTGTCAACATTTGCAAATACATTCACGACAGATTCGAAGGAGAGTTTAGTTATAATCTTTCCGAAGGGACCAAAGTGATGGCAATTGCTGCACTCAGAGTAGCATTTGATAAAAAAGCATTCCCATTTTATATTTCGCAGAGGGGCACTATTGTCAATCTTCTCACTTTTGAAAGAGAACAATTGACGGAGATAGTTGATAATAAAGAGTTTATATCTCTATATGGTAGCACTTTAGAGTCTTATAACGACATAAAATTCCTATCAGAGGACGATATATCCACATCTGAAAACATTAAGTATTTCATCGAGAACTACAATAGAGAATACGAAAAAATACACAAATATTTCCGTCAAGAGTGCAGACGACATACTGAAAACATGCCACCTCTTTTCACCCTCCCTGGTAAAATAGAAGTGGCAGTAGTTCAAGGTAAAATGACAATAGCAATCAAAGGAAAAGTTGTTCTCAAATCTGCAAATGAAAAGACCAACCTGCTCTTTTTCACAGGAAGATGGTGGGAGACACTCGTTGCAGCAAGGATCAAAGAGTGGATGAAAGGGAAGAAGAACGCTCCTGAAGCTTGGCAAAGTGTCATATTCGAGTCTGATGAGGAATCCAATAAAGTAAAAAATGAAATCGACATACTTGTCAACAACGATCAAAAGCTACTCCTAATAGAATGCAAATCTGGATGGATATCTCAAGAAAATATCTATAAAATAGATAGTGTAAGAGAAACTTACGGAGGCGATTCTTCTAAAGCCATATTAGTTAGTTATTATCCTTTAGACCCTTTCCTACAAGAAAAGTGCAAAGATCTGCATGTACATTTCTTTGCACCTTCCACTTTCGAAGAGAGAGTCAATCATTTAGACCGACTCTCCCAATGGCTTGACAACATAATCAATATCACGGAGATATAGGTTATGTTAGTATATTATTGAATAACAATTGCCCCTTTTACATTTTTGAGTTGAGTTTTTGCATCACCAACTACAACATATATCATATTGTTAATATTAAGATATTCATCTGCAAGAGCTTTAATTTGCTCCAATGTAGCATCTTTAACCACCTTCTCATTTCTTTGAACATAATCCATAGGTAGTCCATCAATTGCGACACTGTTCAAAACACTCAAGAGGTTATAATTTGTCTCAAATGCAAAAGCATTTTGACGAATCAATGCATCTTTGGTAGCATCAAGTTTCTCTTGAGTAAAGTTTTGTCCGAAATTTGCAAAAATATCTTTAAAAATATCTAATGACTCTTTTGTTACATTAGCTTGAACACTTGAAGAAGCACCAAAGTAACCATACTCATTTTCAAATTGGAAACCTGAATATGCACCATACGTATAACCTCTTTGAAGTCTCAACACATTGAAAAGTTCACCGTTACTTCCTGATCCAAGTTTATAATTGAGAACATCTAAAGCTGGATATAAAGGATCCTTTAGTGATTTTGCAAATCTTCCTATCTCAATGACAGATTGTTTAGAGCCAGGGAAATCTTTAAAAAAGACCTTTCCAATGTTGTCATTTTGAGGAGTAACTTCAGGGATGTTCACCTCAACTTTTTCACCTTGCCATTTAGTAATAAGAGATGATAACTCTTTTTCACATGCCAACATATCTATATCACCAGCAATCATCAATGTAGCATTACGAGGCGATAATTTTTCCCTTGATGCTTTAATATCATCCATTGTAATCATCGGTACACTCTCTTTTGTTCCAATGCTCATCTGTGCCCACAATGATTTTTCTCCTAATAATAGTTTGTCAAAAGCGATCACTGCAAGATAGTTAGGATTTTTATCAATCTGCTGCATTTGTGCAATCACCTTATTCTTCTCCCTATCAAGGATAGATTGGTCATAGAGAGGATTTAAAATCATCTCTTCAATGATTGCTATTGTCTTACCAAAATTTCTTGATAATACAGAACCAGAAATATTCAATGATTTACTACTTGAAGAGGCCCTAACACTTGCCCCAAGTTTTTTTAAATCCTGTTCAACAACCTCTGCACTTCTTAATGAGGTTCCTTGGTTCATCAACGCAGCTACCAAGTTTGAAACACCAGGTTTACCCTCAGGATCTGCAAAAAGACCAGCATCAATGTTAATTTGGAAATTAACCATTGGAATCTCTTTTTGAGTGATACCGTATAGTTTAATTCCATTTGAAAGTTCTTTATTCCAAATTTGAGGTTGTGACACAGATGGAGAATTTGCCATATATGGAGGTTCTATGGAACGATCAAATGTAGATGTGGTGCGAGGATAGTCATTATCATCCACAATTGCACCTGCTTTTGATCTATTCTCTTTACTTGATGCATCTTCAACATTCTCAACATCCACAACTGCTACCCTTGAATTTGCGAGTGCAAGGTTTGTTTCCCCTTTCGGAACCATACTTACAGCAAGATTGTTCTGACCTTTGATGTATTTGTTATAAACCCTCATAACATCGGCAGCAGTTACTTTTTTCAAATCATTGATAACTGAAATAAATCTATCAGGTGTTCCGCCATACTCATTGCTATTGGCCAATATCATCGCCTTATACATGACACTTGACAATTGGCTGTAAAATTGTGATTCTTTTGTTGCCTTGATAGTTTCAAGCTCCTCTAAATCAACGCCATTCTTTTCAAATTCCGCAAATGCTTTTTGAATAGCTGCATATACTGTATCAAGAGATATACCACTATAAGCTTGCACTCCTATCCTTACTGCACCAGCACTTTCATAAGCACCATTGTAAATTGATGCATTAGGGGCAAGATTAGCCTCAACTATGGCTTTATAAAGGGGAGATTTTTTACTTCCTCCGATAAGTTCGCACATGATATCAAGTGGAGCTTCATCTGGATTGTAATTTTGTACAGCTGGGAAAGCTAATGTAAGATATGGGAGTGGACCAAATAGATCTTCATACATTACTCTTTTACTCTCTGAAAGGGTTATATTCTGAACCTTTGGTTTATCAATATTATTATTTGCTATCTCTGCAAAATATTTATTAACAAGCTCTTTAGCATTTGTAGGGTCAAAATCACCAGCAATTACAAGTGTTGCATTAGATGGCACATAATAGGTAGAATAAAACTCTTTTACATCTTCAATTGTAGCAGAACGAATATCGTCCATTTTACCAATCACCGTCCAGCTGTATGGGTGACCCTGAGGATACAATTCATCAGCTATGATTGCTCCAAGTTGTCCATATGCACGGTTGTCAGTTGTTTGACGTTTTTCATTTAAGATAACATCAATTTCTCTTTCAAGACCAGCTTGAGTAACTGTGTTAATGAAAAATCCCATTCTGTCAGATTCCATCCACAACACTTTTTCAAGGGCATCTCTTGGGACTGATTCAAAATAAACGGTACCATCTTGACTTGTACCACCATTAAAATCACCCCCCATTGATGATATCTTTTGGAAGAATGCATTTCTTGGGAGATTTTCTGAACGTTGGAAAAGCATATGCTCAAAGAAATGGGCAAAACCTGTTTTCCCTACTTTTTCCCTCGCAGAACCAACGTGATATTGAATGGCCACACTCACGATTGGATCTGAAGTATCTTGGTGAAGTACTACCTCAAGTCCATTGTCCAAGGTGTATTTCTCATAATTGATGGACATTTCAGCCTCTTTAGCACAACTCAGTGCCAAAAAAGGAATAATTAGTAATAAAAAAAATCTTTTCATTTTAGTTATAGTGTGTTATTTGGATTTTACATGTTTCAATTCAATTTTTTCACTCTTTTTTGGTCGATCATTCTCTTTGTGCAATAATGCGGCAGGTTCGTTTTTACGAAAACTATAAATCAACATTACCACCCCTGCTATGATAAAGGGTATGCTCAATATTTGCCCCATATTGAAAAACATACCAATCTCAAAATCTGATTGTGGTTCTTTCACATACTCAATTAAAAATCTTGCTCCGAAAAGGGCAATCAAAAAAACTCCGAATATAGTCCCTTTTTTTAGAGATTTGAGATGGTGCTTATAGATATGTAATAATACAAAGCCAAGTATTAGATATGAAAGAGCTTCATATAATTGTGTTGGATGTTTAGGCACTGTCTCCCCCCTAAGCTCAAATATAAAACCCCATGGAAGGGTTGTAGGATTGCCGTAAATTTCCGAATTAAAAAGATTGCCCAATCTTATCATACACCCTGCAAACGCAACTGCAATCACAAGTCTGTCAATAAGCCACAAATAATCGAATCCATACTTTTTGCCATATTTGTGTACATACCACCACAGAGCGATAAGCACTCCGACTGCCCCTCCATGAGATGCAAGGCCCCCTTCCCATGTCATAAGTATTTTCCAAGGATGAGAAAGATAATACCCTGGATCGTAGAAAAGAACATGCCCAAGTCTGGCCCCTACCAATGTTCCAATCAAGAGGGCAAACAACAAAGGATCAAGGGTATCTGTACTTACCCCCTCTCTTTTGTAAAATGACTTCATAATATAATATCCTATCGGAAATAGCCCTGACAGAAATAGTACAGAGTACCATCTTAGGTGGAAGCCACCTATAGCAAAAATGTCAGGATTGACATTCCATGTAATAGACATCAACAAATTCATATATCTTAAATTATCTGATTAATCTTGTAAATACACTTAAGGGCAATGCCCTCCCAGCTCTGTCTTTTAGCATTAACTCGCCCGATATACGCTCTCCCTTATCCCCAAATGCACATTTTACCAATGTATCCGAAAGCATAGCAGAATATCCATTGGAATACAAATTCAATAGCAAAAAACTATCTTTTGTCTCCAAAATTTCGGAACAACTCTTCAACAGATCGTAAAGACATTCATCCAATTTCCACTTCTCTCCATCTGGACCATGTCCATATGCAGGGGGATCGAGCATTATTGCGTTATATTTATTGCCCCTCCTCGCCTCTCTCTTGACATATTTGAGAGCATCCTCAACTATCCATCTGATATTATCCAATGAACTCATCTGCATATTGCCCCTTGCCCATGTTACCACCTGTTTGACAGAATCAAGATGGGTAACATCTCCACCAGCAGCCCTTGCAGCTAAAGAAGCAGCCCCAGTATAGGCAAACAGATTCAGTACCTTAGGTTTGGATCCACCTCTGCTCATGGCAGAGATTTGATTAAAAATGAAATCCCAATTGGGCGCCTGCTCTGGGAAAACCCCCACATGTTTGAATGAAGTGAGGCCAAGCCTCAGTCTAAAAGAGAGGGGACTTTCATCAGAATGGTAACATATATTCCACTGCTCCTCCATCCTCTTTCCTATTGACCAACTGCCACTATCCTCCTTGCCAGAACGGCCAAATCCTGCCCCTGTGGTAAAAGAAGCGTTAGCATCGCTCCAGTCATTTGTAGACAATGACTTATCCCACAACGCTTTAGGCTCAGGGCGAGCTAAAGTATATTGACCAAATCGCTCCAATTTTTCGTAATTGCCTGAATCAATTAATTCGTAATCCTTCCAATATTTTGATGGAGATTGTAGTAACATAATCATTTTTATTGCCTCAAAGGTAGATAAAAATATATTATTATTTATATTTGTACGATAAAGAAATAAGTTTATGCAAAACATTAATAATTATAACTTCAATGGCAAAAGAGCCATAGTAAGAGTTGACTTCAATGTACCACTAAATGATAATTTTGAAATTACCGATGATACAAGAATTCGTGCCGCCATACCAACACTAAAAAAAGTCCTTTCTGGCGGAGGATCCCTTATCATTATGTCCCATCTTGGGAGGCCAAAAGGGCCATCCGACAAGTTTTCATTGAGACATATTATTTCTCGAATTGAAAAATATTTAGGAACAAAGATCCTTTTTGCGCCTGACTGCCAAAAGGGACAAGATCTTGCAGAGGCACTCAAACCTGGAGACGTACTTCTTCTTGAGAACCTCCGTTTCTATGCCCAAGAGGAGGGAAAACCTCGTGGTCTGGCAGAAGATGCAACAGAAGATGAAAAAAAGGCTGCCAAAGCTGCGCTAAAAGAGGAACAAAAAGAATTTACCAAGGTCCTTGCTTCCTATGCAGATTGCTATATCAACGATGCATTTGGCACTGCCCACAGAGCACACGCCTCAACTGCATTGATTGCAAAGTATTTCCCTAATGACAAGATGTTCGGCTACCTTATGGAAGGAGAGATAAAAGCAATAGACAAAGTGCTAAACTCACCTGAAAGACCCCTCACAGCTATTCTTGGAGGGGCAAAAGTCTCATCCAAAATTGCAATAATTGAGCACCTTCTCGATTTTGTTGACAATATGATAATTGGAGGTGGAATGGTCTATACTTTCACAAAGGCACAAGGGGGAGAGATCGGCACATCGCTATGCGAAGATGACCAAATGGAGCTTGCACTCCGCATCCTCGACAAAGCAAAACAAAAAGGGGTAAAGCTTCTCCTTTCAGATGATGTGGTTATTGCAGATAGATTTGACAATGATGCCCAAAGGAAATATGCCCCTTCGAATGCCGTCCCTCAAGGGTGGATGGGAATGGACGCAGCTCCATCAACAATAGAGAAATGGAAAGAGACAATCCTCAATTCTAAAACAATACTTTGGAATGGCCCTGTTGGTGTCTTTGAAATGGAGAACTTTGCACATGGCACTAATGCCATTGCGCAACTCCTTGTAGAGGCAACAAAAAGGGGAGCCTTCACATTAGTAGGGGGTGGAGATTCCGTAGCAGCTGTAACACAAATGGGATATGCAGATAAGGTTAGTTATGTCTCAACAGGAGGGGGAGCCATGCTTGAATACCTTGAAGGAATAGAACTACCTGGTATTAAAGCTATTAGAGAATAATATTTATACCTAAACCTATAAACAATGATAAAAGAACAATTAGAGAGTTTAAATGCTATCTCCATCAATTTTGGAGAGTCTGGCATGCAGATAGTGAACATAATGCTTGCTTTCATTATGTTTGGTGTAGCTCTCGGAATTAAAACAAATACTTTTAAAGATGTATTTTTAAAGCCAAAGTCTGTGATAGTAGGGCTAATGCTCCAATGGGTTGCCCTTCCACTTGTCACATTTATAATAGCTATTGCCCTCAATCACTGGATTACCCCAATGGTGGCTTTAGGAATGATTTTGGTTGCTTCTTGCCCTGGTGGAAACATTTCCAACTTCATCTCATCATTTTCTAAGGCAAATGTTGAATTGTCTGTGAGTTTAACAGCCATCACTACTGCCTTTGCCACAGTGGTTACACCGTTCAATTTTTTCCTTTGGGGCAATCTGTACTATAAAGCAATAAGCGTTTCAGGGGATGTTCCCACATTGGTCATACCATTTCTCCCAATGTTTATGCAAATATTACTATTACTCGGTATTCCAATCCTACTTGGATTGTTGTTTTCCCATTTTTTCCCTAAAGCAACTAAGGTGATCACCAAGCCAATCCAGACCATTTCCATCTTATTTTTCCTTGCAATGGTGATTTTTGCTTTTAAACAAAATTTCCAGCTTTTCATTGACAATATTATTTATATTTTCTTCATAGTAATGATCCAAAACGGCCTTGCTTTAGCTACTGGCTATTATGGCGGATCATTATTTAAACTTCCAATCAAAGATAGAAGGACCCTTACAATAGAGGTTGGCATTCAAAATTCAGGGTTGGGATTGGTACTGCTTTTTAATCCAGCTATATTTCCCCCCGAGACATGGCATGGTCTCTACGGAGGGATGCTCTTTGTCACTGCATGGTGGGCAATTTGGCACATTATATCAGGATTGACGGTTGCTACATTTTTCCGATTTAGGCCACTTCCCCCACAAGAGAATGAAAAATAAAAAGACACATAAAATTCAATCTTATAACAAATGGTATTCTATTTTACGCCATTATGTTGATTTTTCTTTATTCAACGCATACAGAAAAATAGAATATTACAATCTCGATAAGATCCCTACCGACGGAGCCATTATATACGCTCCCAATCATACAAATGCTTTGATGGATGCACTTGTGGTTTTATCCATGGATAAAAAGCCAAAAGTGTTTGTAGCAAGGGCTGATATTTTTAAAAATCCTAAAATTGCCAAAATTTTGACTTTTTTAAAAATAATGCCTATTCGCAGAATTAGAGATGGACTGGAGGAAGTTAAAAAAAATGACGAAACCATAGAAAAAGCTGTTGAGGTATTGAGTGATGATATCCCTTTTTGCATACTGCCAGAAGGGACCCACAGAGCTCAACACTCACTTCTTCCATTGTTAAAAGGTATTTTTAGAATTGCCCTCGTAGCTCAGGAGCATATTACCGAAAAACCAGTATATATAGTCCCTCTTGGATTGGAATATGGTAATTTTTTCAGATTCCGCTCTACTGTCTTGGCTCAAGTTGGGGATCCTATTAACATGTCTGAATTCATTGCCACGCATAAGGATTTGACACATCCCGAGATGATGAATGTACTCAAAGCAGAGTTAACACATAAAATGAAGGATACTATTATCTATATTCCTGATGATGACAACTATGAGTATGAGCACGAAATTTGCGCTGTATTGATAAACAAACAGCTTGATAAGATAATAGCAGAAAATAAAAAGGAAAAACGCCTCTCTCTGACAACACGTTTCAATGCCAATAAAAAAACTATTTCTCAGATTGAAGAGTTAAAAAAACAATCACCTGAAAAAGCTGAAATACTTTTTGGAAAAGCTAAACAAATATATCAGGAGAGGGTGAAAAATGACATCAGTCTCTCTTCTGTGGTCATAAATAATCCATTTTGGTCGAGGATAATTAAATCGCTCCTCATCATCATAACACTACCATATACAATTCCAGCTACAATATTTGCTCTTCCCATCTCAATAATTGCACGACTTATATTTACAAAAATTAAAGATACTGCCTTTTACAACTCAATTCGCTATGTTATAACATTGGCATTATGGCCTATTTTGATGATTATATATTCGATTTTAGCTATTGTATTTTTAGATGGGATAATTGCTATTTGTGCAATCGCAGCGATACTTCCTGCCAACCTTGTAGCCCAAGATGTATTTAGATTACTTAGATTGATAATATCAGACACAAAATTATTACTGAATCCTAAACTTAGAAAAGATATAAAGGACCTACAGAAACTCTTTTCTGATTACACACAATAAAAATATGAAAAAGAACTTATTCCTTATCATAGTATTTACTATTCTCTCCTCATATTGCATCTATGCAATAAACCAGAAAGCTGACTCAACACAATTGCTTAATATTGATCAAAAAAATAAAAAAAAATCAGACAAAAAAAATATCATCAAGACTGGATGGAACTTCGGTCCACTCCCTGTGGTAGCCTTTGATGCCGATAAAGGGTTGCAACTTGGTGCTCTATTGAACATGTTTGATTTCAAAGATGGAAGCAATTATCCCAACTATATGCAAAAATGGTATTTTGAAGCATCATTTTTTATGAAAGGCTCCCAATTTTTCACTATAAACTATGACAATAAATTTTCAATACCTGGGATTAGATTTTGTGCAGCAGCCACCTTCATCAATGACAATGCCCTCGATTTCTATGGTTTTAATGGGTACCAATCATTTTATGATTATGAGAGAATTAAGATAGGCAAGAGCGACCCCACCCAGCCTCAATACACACCATTTTATAGAATGTCAACTTCAACACTGTTTATAAAAGCTGATTTCATTGGAAACATTATTGGAGATAAGTTTAAATGGGAGGCAGGGTATCACTTCAATTGGATTAGGAAAGGTAATTCCAACCTCGACAAAATCAATAAGGGTAAATCAGAGGAGAAAAAATATCCGGCTGAGTATTCTTCTCTATACCAAAAGTATCTTGATTGGGGGATTATATCAGATAAAGAAGCAAAAGGTGGAATAAATAGCACTTTGAGGTTGGGGCTTATATATGACTCACGCAATCGCGAGGGTGCTCCAAGTAAGGGGATATGGGCAGAAGGGCACTTAATATTAGCCCCTAAGTTTTTAGGAACTACCAATCCTTATTATAGATATAGCTTTACATTTAGACATTATGTGCCAATTGTTAAGAACGATGTTCTAACTTTTGCGTATCGCCTCAACTACCAAGGGACAATTGGAAAAAGTGCCCCTTTCTACGTCCTGCCACTGTACACAATTGTAGGTGAAGGCAATGACAGGGATGGAATTGGCGGATATAGGACCGTTAGGGGGATTTTTAGGAATAAAGTGCAAGGACTTGATGTCGCATTTTACAATGCAGAAATAAGATACCGTTTTGTGAAATTTGTCCTTTGGAAACAAAATATAGCTCTTGCTCTAAATGCCTTTTCTGATGGAGCAATGACAATTCGCGGTTACGATATGAGTTTTAAAGGGGACAAAATACACTTGGCAGAGTACAATGAGTACATGGCAAAGGGTAAAGGCAAAGACCTCCCCCACATAACTGCTGGCGGTGGATTTAGGTTCATTATGAATGAAAACTTTATTGTCGCAGTGGAATATGGTATGCCTCTTGGACAACTCAGGAAACAAGATGGGAATGGATCCTTATATATAAATATAGGTTACTTGTTCTAAACTATCCATGTTTAAACAGTAAGAATCTCCCTCTCTTTTGCAGCAAGTATCTCATCAATTTTTTTATTAAATTGATCTACATCCTTTTGAATAGATGTCTCTGCATCCTTTACAACATCTTCAGGCATGCCCTCTTTTTGCGCTTTCTTCAATATTTCTATACCATCCCTTCGTGCATTTCTAAGTGAAATTTTTGCAGATTCTCCCGCTCCTTTGGCCTTTTTGACTAACTCCTTACGTCTATCTTCAGTCAGTGGGGGGACATTTATCCTGATATTTTCACCATTGTTCTGAGGGGTAAAACCAAGGTTACCATCAATAATGGCTTTCTCAATGACAGGAATTAAGTTTCTTTCCCATGGTTGTATAATCATTGTTTTGGCATCGGGGACATTTATACTTGCAACCTGAGGAAGGGGGGTAGGTGTTCCATAATAACTAACCATCAGACTATTAAAAACTGATGGATTGGCCTTTCCAGCTCTGTAAGTTTTTAAATCTTCTTCGAGATGTGCTACTGCATCAATCATTTTTTTATTAGCAGCAGCTATTATTTCTTTTGAATTTACTTCCATAATAGTATTGTATTTTTTATTTTATCATTTATTCGAAACCAATGTTCCTATATTTTCTCCATTTACAAGTTTTGTGAGATTTCCTTTCTCATTCACATCGAAAACGATTATAGGTATATTATTGTCTTTGCATAGGGCAAATGCCGTTGAATCCATGATTTTTAAGTTATCTCTAATAGCCTCTTCAAAAGATATACTCTCATATTTAATCGCATCTGAATATTTTTCAGGATCTTTATCATAGACACCATCTACTCTTGTCCCTTTAAGAAGGACTGACACACCTAATTCGCAGGCTCTTAATGCAGATGCCGAGTCTGTTGTGAAAAACGGATTGCCTGTTCCTCCCGCAATTATTGCAACTCCCCCATTTTCCATAAATTGTAAGGCATTGTCTCTAACATAATACTCTGCTATCGGGTTCATCGGGGTAGAGGTATATACCAATGCATCTGCCCCTGCAGATTTGATTGCCATTGAGAGGCCGATACTGTTAATCACGGTAGCTAACATACCCATTTGGTCTCCTTTTACCCTATCAAACCCTTTTCCAACCCCAGAAAGTCCTCTGAAGATATTTCCACCTCCTATAACAATTGCCACCTGCAATCCTCGTTTTGACAAAGAGGCAATCTCCTGGGCATACTGAGACATAACCATTTCATCAATCCCTTTTCCCACCTTTCCACCTAAACTTTCACCACTTAGTTTTAAAAGAATTCTATTGTACTTCATCAGTTTATCATATAAGTTGATAACAAAAGTAACCAAAGATTATGAAAATACCAAGCAAGGATATATCTTTGCGCCGTAATTTAAATAATAGGATAATGGCAAATATTTTCACATCTTCAATTGGGAAAAAGTTAATAATGAGTATTACTGGGTTATTTTTAATAATCTTCCTCCTCTTGCACCTCACTATCAATTCACTATCCCTTATTAGCGAAGAGGCATTCAAAGCTGGTTGCGATTTTATGGCTCTACCTTTTGTAACTGTAATGGTACCTATTTTGGCTGCCGGATTTATCATCCACATCATCTACGCTTTTTACCTCTCAATTACTAATTTGAAGGCTCGTGGGAGAGAAAGATATGCGGTTGCAAATAAAGGGGCAGCAGCTTCTTGGGCATCAAAGAATATGCTTGTACTTGGAATTATTGTTCTTGGTGTTCTTGCATTCCACCTAACCCATTTTTGGGCTGAAATGCAATTACTACAATTTCAAGGAGTTCCTCACGATCAACTGGCCGATCCTAATATGTTGATGGCAAATACTTTTGGAACTTGGTGGGTAACTGCCCTATACATTGTATGGTTCGTGGCTCTTTGGTTCCACTTAACTCATGGATTTTGGAGTGCTTTTCAGACTATTGGATTCAATAATGATATTTGGATTAAAAGATGGAAAGTGATAGGATGCATTTTCGCTACTATTATCTGTTTAGGATTTGTCGTAGTTGCAGTTGCTGCTTACTTAAAAGCCAATGGGATAATGTAGTCTGAAATAAATAATTTATCGGGGGGGATGCAAATCCTCCCTTTTTTATTTTCCAATAATCCCTCTTCTATTAGTCTCTTTGCCCTTTCAATTGATGGAAATTTATCAATCTCTATCCCACTGCACTTACGAAGCCCCAACATTATTATCTCTTCATCGATCTCATCTTGTGTGAGGTATTCTTCCCCATCTGGTTGCAAATATCCTGAATCAATATATTTCTCTACATCGGAAACATTCCAACTTCTTCTATTGTTGATAAATGAATGGGCAGAGGCTCCTAATCCAAGGTATGGTTCCCTCTCCCAATACGAGGAGTTGTGCTTTGAGGCAAATCCTTCGAGGGAAAAGTTTGAGATTTCATATTGAATATATCCCCCTTTTGATAAGTGGTTCTGGAGTAAGGTGTACTGCTGTGCACATTGTTCAGAATTGGGTTCTATATATTTTCCTCTCAGGTATTGTTTATATAGTGCACTATTTTCATCTATACTCATTTGGTAAGAGGATATATGTTCTGGATGAAGTTCTATTATTTTCTTGATATCGTTAACCCACTCATCAGTGCTCAAAGATTGATAACCAAAAATCAGATCAAGTGATATATTATTAAAACCAGCCCTCCTCAATGAATAGAAGCTCTCTTCCGCTTGTTCCGCCGTATGCCTTCGATTCATCCATTTAAGGTGCCCGTTGTTAAAAGACTGAATGCCCATGCTCACTCTGGTTATACCTATCTCATGCAATTTCTCAGCATATTGCGAAGAAACATCATCAGGATTAAGCTCTATGGTAAACTCTTCAAAGGAGTTAATCTCAAACTGTTTTTTTATCGAGAAAATTAGCCCTGATAGTTGCTCTATGGATAAAAGGGAAGGCGTACCACCTCCTATATATAATGTAGTTGGTGTTACGCCTATACTTTTAAAAAAGTCTTTTTTAAACCTTATCTCCTCATATAGAGCTCCAAGATAATTATTGATTAGTTCCCTTTTAGTAACTGAATAGAAACCACAATAGATACAAAAAGTGGAACAAAATGGTATATGGAGATATATCCCTGCCAAGTTATTTCAACAATAGATCTGTTGACCCTAACAAACCATCTTTTGTATAAGCATCAACTTTATAAACTCCTTTCACAAAAGGTTGTCCACTTTGGAAATAGACACACACTTCTACTTCAGCCCCTTGATAATCAACCTCTCTACTATCAGAGTAGATCATTTTTTCACCATTCATTTCAAAGACTTGTTGTTGATCTCCTGTCATAATAATATCGTCAGGTCCTGTCACTCTGATATAAACCATCATTGGTCCTTTAGGAGCAATTGTATTCTCAACAAGGTTAAGGCAGGTCTTTAGTTTGACAACTCTGCTGCTCCTCGATGTGACTTTGTTGGAACCATTAATAGCAACTAATGAAATTGCCCTACCCTTAACAACGGACCCTTGCTCAATCTTTTTGGCATATTCATCTGTCGTTTTGCTCAATTCGTTAAATTGTGCTTGTGACTTTTCAGCTTGTTCCCTTGCAAGAGCAGCATCTTTTCTCAATGCGGTGTTCAAGGTGTTAAGTGAATCGATTTGGACAATATAGTGTTTCATAATAGAGCGCAGTGTGCCTAATTCTTTCTCATACTGGCGCATTTTTGATCTGTTTGTAGCATCTGTTTTTTTAACTCTCTCTATTAGTTGTTCAACTTTCTCACGTTCACGATCAAGTTGGACATTTAAACTATCATTTGATGAAGATAGAACAGAATAATCTGATTGAAGTTGAACCATCTGCTCCGTCAACTGATCTTTTTCTATTGTCAAATCATCGATCAAAGCCCCTTTGTCTATAAAAACATAAATAAGGACAGCAATAAGAATAACCGCAACAACTGAAAGAGTTATGACAGCTATCTTTAAGGGATTTTTACTATTTTCTTCCATAATTATTAATAAATTAGAGTACAAAAGTAGCAAATAACTATATTTGCAACACAATAATTTAAAAAAAAGATTATGAAATATTTAATTCGCTCTATAAAATACTTTATTTGGTTTGCAATTATCTTCTTTATTTGCATAGTTATCCTCGTTTTAACTACTGATGGGGTTCAGTTGACAGAAGTATTTGACCCTCAAAAGGGGTTATTTAAAGCAGGTTCTCTTTGGAAAATCATAGTATTTTTCGCCGCTGTTGCCGCCGTCTATCCTTCTGTGGGATTTGTTAAAAAGGAAACATTTCTCAATGGAACATTTGATGGTAGAAGAGATATTATTATAAATATCTTAACCGAGTCTGGATATTATATTTACCTCGAAGAGGGTGAATCCATCACTTTTAGACCTAAAAAAGCCTTGACAAGGTTTATGAGGATGTACGAAGGTGATATAATCATGACAAAAGGTGAGTCTCCAATATATCTATCTGGTTTTCGTAAAGATGTTTACAGACTTGTAAGCAGAATTGAATTTGCAATCAGAAAAGTAGATGAAGAGAATGAAGAAAATCAAAATGATGCTCAATAATGAAAGTCGTTGGAAAATATACTAACTCCTTCTCTGCAAATGTCGTAAAGGGGATGCTGAGCGAAGCTGGAATAGATGCCTTCGTTCTAAATGAAAATGTAGGAATTATTACTGGTGCAATAAATGAGGATCTACTCTCTATCGAACTTGTTGTCGATGATAGCAACTATGATGAGGCTCTCAAACTTATTGAAGCTACATCAAGTGCTTCATAGAACTCCTTTCCAAAATATTTTATAATTGGTTCTTTAAGGAACTGATATACATATACTTTGTCTCTTTTCCCTCTTGCAAAAGCATCTTTACAAAGATGCCATCTATGTAAATTCAATGCTGTCAAACCGCTTGAGAGTTTAGTCATTCTAATAGGATAAATCCAACAAGAGATTGGCTTTCTAAATTGTGTACAACCATTAAAGTAACTTCTCTCTATTGAGCAAAAACAATTGTGATTCTCATCAAAAAGGGAATAAACGCACTCTTCGCTATTGTTTACCAAAGGGGTTACAATGTCTCCATCAACATCCACTACGAAGAAACCATCTTTTGCCACTATATCTCTCTGTTGTTGTGTCATAAGTAGCGAAAATTTATTGTATTCGTTCTCTATTGCTTCACATTCACACTCTTCTAATGGGGCCCCACTATCCCCAACAACACAACACCCCCCCTTGCACTTTTCATAGTCACACTCAAAAAATTCAGTAAGGATATCAGAGCTGACAAGAATATCATCTATTTGAATGATACTTGGATAATTATTATTTTCCATCTACAATAAATTCTGTTTTGACACTACTATCTAAAAACGATTTGAGTGCATTATTAATACTATAATCAGAATTATTTAATATATAATCTAATCTTTTAGAATTGAAGTCTTTACCATGCACAAATCTATTGATGATAATATCACTCCAATATTTGTTCTCATTTTTTATATCTGAAAAGTATTGTTTTTCTAATCTTTTCTTCACCACATTTATCTCATCCTCACTTACTCCATTTTTTGACAAATCCGAAATCGCATTATTGATATGAGTGATATAATTGATTGATGAATCTTTTGCAACAAATGTTAATTGAATAGTTGAATACTCCTCAGGATAAGTAATATAACTCGACTCCACTGCGATATTGATTCCAATATTGACTCCTACCCTCTGAATCCTATTCTCTATCAATTTGCATACAATCGTATTCAATAATATATCAGACAAATTGTATGAAATTGGGGATGACAATGTCAATGCACAATACTCTTTTTTAAGTTGCATCTCTTTATGAACTGAAAGTGATTTATCGTATTTATTGAGATAAAAAGGGAGGGATCTCCAATTTTCTCTAACATTGGGATTGCCAGGGATGGTAGCAATATGTTTTAACACTGCTTCTTTGAGAAGATCAATGTTAACATCTCCTACTATAATGAATGTGTAGTTTGCAGCATTAGAGAATAGGTGATTGATAAAATTCCCAACTTCTTTAGAAGATATATAAATATCCTTTGGAGCATTAATAAGATTACTTTGCTGATAAATAATATTTTCTATGGTGTCTCTGAAATATTTTTCAACATTATTGTTAGAATATTTATCTATAATCAATTTGTTGCTCAACCACTTATTAAATCCCTTTTCATCAATAGAAGCATTAGTGAAATGAAGATTGACAATCTCCATTAGTGAATTCAAATCTTTAGTATAGGCTTTTCCTTTCAATTGACTTTGGGACATAGAGATAACCTTATCCAACGACATTCCCTTTTCAAGTTTGTATCTTTCAAGTGACGTATGACTATTTTCCCCTAGATGTTGTAGTGCCGCCACATCGTTGATAATTGACGACATCATAGGGATAGATCCCTTGTACAAAGAGACTCCCCCTTTAGAAATTGCATTAAAATAAAATTTTTCAGGTTCACTTTTTGTCTGTTTAACTACGATGACTGCCCCATTGGATAGCGTCCATTGAAGAGATTGACTTATCGGCTCTTTGATTTCAGATACAATACTTCCCATCTGCAATGAAGAAATAAGTGGAGAAGTATATGTTGGGACATCCTCAAATTGAGCAAGTTCCTCTTTTAATCCGTCAAGATATTTATTTTCAATCTGTTTCTTGTCAATATTTGTCTCCTCTGGAGAGAGAATGGATATCACGCAATCACGGCCATCTTTAAAAAACGCTTTTGCATATGTATTCAATTGATCTTGTTTAATATGAAAATCGGCATTATCTAAATATTCTTTATGTAGTTCAATGCTGGCAAGACTCCCATCATGAAAGAAATTATTGAAGACTCTCTCTGCGTATTCGGAATTTGGGATTAAAGATCTCCAATTATATTTATATAAAATTTGAGAATAATACCTATTGTGCGCTCTCGCAAATTCTTCTGCTGTAAAGCCATCTTTCATAACTCTTCCTATTTGAGATGCCGTTAGAAATATTAACTCCTCTATTGACTCAGGGATAGTAGTGAATGAAATATTAAGTGAATTGTAATCATCAAACTCAAAAAAATCTCCAAACTTGATACTTTTATCGCTAATGGGTATATTCCACTCTTGGGATGCAAGAGTGATTCTGTCATTTAACAAAAATGACATCATATCATTCATATAGTCTGCTACAAATGGTATTGCAGTTGCCCTGTATTTATTAGGTAATAATGGAGTTTTATAGGCGATTGAGATACTAACTCCATCTGCTTCTTTATCTTCAATATCTATAACTTGCAATTTATTTTCATTTTTAAGAAATGTCTTTCGCAATGGAATTGGATTCAAATTACGAGGTGTAGCCTGAAACAGAGATTTAATCTGAAATTCAACAGAGGCGAGATCAACATCTCCCACAATGACAACAGCTTGTAAATCTGAACGGAACCAATCATAATAATACTTCCTTAACTCCTTAGATGTAAAGTTTTCTTCCTTGCGCATAACATCATTATAAAAGGTGGGGGACATATTATTTCCAGTCAATAGACAACTCATCACATTATCAGTGTAACGACTGTGGATGGTGTTTTTCAATAATAGCTGATTTGATGATACAACTCTTTCAAGGTTAATATCTTCTTCATCAAAATTGATTGAACAAGCCCAGTTGAATAAAACCAATAACATGGAGTCAGTAACAGCATTACCATTACCCAATGGTATATTGGATAGGCGATAACAAGATCTATCATGTAAAGTCGATATTTCAAGATCTTTATTATGATCAATTCCTAAGTCATTTAAGAAATCAATTATTGAATGTTGTGGGAAATTCCTCGTTCCTCTCATACTCATATCGTTGATCAATGATGTTATTCCCCTCTGTTGGTCATTCTCCTGCGCATCCCCTCCCTTCTGGATAAGGTAAAAATCGGCATAGCCTTTTTTTACATCATTTTTAACAATATAATATGAAAGACCATTAGCCATTTTTCCATTCAATATCCTCGGATCTTTTTTCAACATCTGGATATCTTGTGAAAATAAAAATAAAGGGAGAACCAATACCAAAAATGAAATTACAATTCTCTTTCTCATAATAATAAAAACTTTTTTTTTCACTACAAAAGTAAGAATATTGGTTAAGATAATTGTTTCTATATCACATTTTTTTTAATTTTGCACCGATCAGTAATTGAAATACTTACTAAATTATATAAAAAATGAAAAAAACAATTTTAGCAACCATCTTATCACTTTTCATCTTCTCATTTGCATTTGGGCAAGATTTAGAGAGTGTTACCAATTTATTCAATCAGGGTGCCACCCTTCTAAATAGCGATAAAAAAGCAGCCCTTAAGTCTTTCGAAGAGGCTTTAACTGGCGCAAAGGCCTTAGGAGAA
>CAZSLC010000020.1:0-34474 GCA_964607675.1 uncultured Muribaculaceae bacterium | reverse complement strand
CAGAAATAGGTCCTTTTTTCATTTTCTTTATATATATTTTAAAGTTTGTATTTTCTATGTGCAAAATTACCATTTTTTCTTAATTTTGTGCGTTTAAATTTGTTATTATGTTTAATGAAAATCTTTTAAAATCATTTATCAATATAGAGACCCCTTTTTACTTTTATGATTTAGATCTTCTCAGAAATACATTATCAACTTATAAGTCTTATATAGAAAAGTACGGATACACAGCTCATTATGCTCTAAAGGCAAATGCAGAGCCGAGGATTATTTCTATGATAAAAGAGGCTGGGTTAGGGGCAGATTGTGTAAGTGGAAATGAAGTTAAACTTGCTATCAAAACAGGTTTCCCTGTTGATAAAATAGTTTATGCTGGTGTAGGTAAATCTGATAAAGAGATCAGGACGGCATTGAAAGGGGGTATTTTCTCATTCAATTGTGAATCAATACCAGAAATAGAAGTTATTGATCAAATAGCCTCTTCAATGGGTAAAAAAGCCCATATTTCTCTGAGAGTCAATCCAGATATCGATGCCCACACTCATAAATATATCAGCACTGGTAGAAAAGAGGATAAATTTGGTATTTCTCCATGGATGTTTGAAGATGTGTTTAATGTTATAAAAAATTCTTCGGCCCTCAAATTAGAAGGATTGCATTTTCACATTGGTTCACAAATTACCCAACTCAGTGTTTTCAAGTTGTTGTGTCAGAGGGTTGAAGAGTTACAAAAATGGTTTATAGACAGAGGTGTTGCTATTGAAAATATCAATCTTGGTGGTGGCTTGGGAGTAGATTATGAGAACCCTTCGGAAGCCCCTATTGCAGATTTTAAACAATATTTTGAAATTATTAATTCCAACCTTATACTTCGACCTGGTCAAAAAGTCCACTTTGAGCCAGGGAGGGCACTTGTAGCTCAGTGTGGTGCCCTCATCACAAGGGTTTTATATGTGAAAATTGGGAAGGATGTTAAATTTGTGATACTTGATGCAGGAATGAATGATTTGATTAGGCCCTCCCTTTACCATGCACACCACAAAATTGAAAATCTCGTTTCAAAAGGGAGGAAACTAAAATATGATGTTGTAGGACCAGTTTGTGAGTCAAGCGATACATGGGGGAAAAAGATAACCCTTCCCACCTCCCATCGAGGAGACCTGTTCGCAATTCGTACTGCTGGTGCCTATGGACAGGTTATGGGGATGAGATATAACCAAAGAGATTTGGCGAAAGCCTATTATTCAGATGATTTAATAAAATAGTTCTATGTTTGAAAACCTTGTAGATAAACTTGAGAAGTCCTTTAAATTGATTAAAGGGCAGGGGAGGATTACCGAAATAAATGTTGCAGAGACTTTAAAAGAGGTGAGGCGGGCGTTACTCGATGCCGACGTAAGTTATAAGATAGCTAAGACATTTTGTGATGATGTTAAGCAAAAGGCTATGGGGCAGGATGTCCTCAAAGCTGTTCGTCCTGACCAGATGATGGTAAAAATAGTTCATGATGAGCTTGCATTATTGATGGGGAGTGAAGCTTCTGATATCAATGTAAAAGGGAATCCAGGGGTGATATTGATTTCAGGGTTACAAGGTTCAGGTAAAACTACCTTTTCAGGAAAACTTGCACTTAATTGTAAAAACAAAAGGGGGCTGAAAGTGATGCTCGTTGCTGGTGACGTATATCGTCCAGCAGCAATCGAACAACTAAAAGTGCTTGGAGGACAAATCGATGTCCCTGTATATACAGAGGAGGGGTGCAAAGATCCAGTCAAGATAGCAAAAGAGGCCATTTCTAAGGCAAAGCAAGAGGGATATTCACTTGTAATCATAGATACAGCTGGTCGTCTTGCAGTCGATGAGACCATGATGAGAGAAATTGCAAATATCAAAAAAGCAGTAAACCCAACCGAAACACTATTTGTAGTGGATGCAATGACTGGTCAAGATGCTGTTGAGACTGCGAAAACTTTCAATGATAGACTTGACTTTGATGGTGTTGTCCTTACTAAAATGGATGGCGACACAAGAGGTGGGGCAGCCCTTTCAATCAAGGCAATTGTCAATAAACCTATCAAATTTATCTCTTCTGGAGAGAAGATGGAAGCCCTTGATGTATTCCATCCCAATCGTATTGCAGACAGGATCCTTGGAATGGGTGATGTCGTTTCACTTGTAGAAAAGGCACAAGAGCAATACGATGAAGAGGAGGCAAGAAAACTTGCGAAGAAACTTGCTAAGGACCAATTTACCCTATCAGACTTTTACCAACAAATCCAACAAATTAAAAAAATGGGTAATATTAAAGAGTTGGCCTCTATGATCCCTGGTGTTGGAAAGGCAATAAAAGATGTAGATATGGATAATTCCTCCTTTAAAGGGATAGAGGCAATTATATTATCAATGACATTGGAAGAGAGAGAGAGCCCTGCAATTATCAATGGTAGCAGAAGAAAAAGAATTGCAGAGGGGAGTGGTACCTCAGTTGCTGAGGTCAACAAACTTCTCAAACAATTTGATGATACCAGAAAAGTAATGAAAAATGTAGCAGGTGGAGGAGCAAGAGGGGCAATGCAGAAAATGAAATCAATGCGTAAAAAATAATTATTATGACAATATTAGATGGTAAAGAGACGGCAAAAGCTCTTAAATTAGAAATTGCTCAAGAAGTTGAACAACTTGTAGCAAAAGGTGAAAAAAGGCCCCATTTGGTGGCTGTTTTAGTTGGTGAGGATGGTGCAAGCCGTACTTATGTAGCTAACAAAGAAAAATCGTGTATGCAAGTGGGATTCAAGTCAACCCTTCTCCAATATCCAGCTGATATTACAGAACAATTTTTACTCGATAAAATAGTGGAGCTAAACAATGATTCTGATGTCGATGGATTCATTGTGCAACTGCCTCTTCCCAAACATATTGATGAGAAAAAAGTAGTTAATACTATTGACCCTTCAAAAGACGTTGATGGTTTCAATCCTGTCAATATCGGTAGGCTGATGCTTGGCGAGCCTACATTTATTTCAGCTACACCTTTTGGAATCATAGCTCTCCTTGAGCATTATAAAATTGAAACCGCAGGGAAACATTGTGTAGTTTTAGGACGTAGTAATATTGTCGGAAGACCTATTGCAAACATATTATCTCAAAAAAGTTATCCAGGTGATTGCACAGTATCTTTGTGCCACTCAAGAACTAAAAATATCAAAGAATTCACTTTACAAGCAGATATTATAATAGCAGCCATTGGCTCTCCACATTTTCTCAAAGCAGATATGGTAAAAGAGGGGGCTGTGGTGATTGATGTAGGTATTACAAGGGTAAATGACAATAGTGACAAAGGATATAAAATAGTAGGAGATGTCGATTTTGATAGCGTTGCCCCTAAATGCTCCTATATAACCCCCGTTCCGGGTGGTGTGGGCCCTATGACCATTATCTCTCTCATGAGAAATACCCTTTTGGCAAAGCAACTTAAAAAATAATTATTTTTTTTTGGTAATTTAAAAATCATAATTACTTTTGCAGTGTACTAATGTACTAATACACGCAAAATAATATGTAATTATGATTAAGATTGAAGATTTAAGATTTAGTTACTCAAAGCATAAAGTCTTTGATAACATCAGTTTATCGCTAAGCAGAGGGAATGTTTATGGCTTATTAGGTCAGAACGGGGTTGGGAAGAGTACTCTTCTTAAGATTATTGCTGGTCTGTTGAAAGCAGACAAAGGAAGTTGTTTGATTGACAATTCATCCTCATATAAGAGAGAACCCAATTTTTTGAAGAATATCTATTACGTTGCCGAAAATTTTGTAGGGCCAGCTATTAAGGTGGGTTCTTTTGCAAACGAGTATGGTAAATTTTATCCCAATTATAGTCCCTCTATTTTTAATGAAATAATTGATATTTTCGAAATAGATCAGAATTCTCTATTTACGCACCTCTCATACGGACAACAAAAAAAGGCTATCATTGCCTTTGCCTTTTCATTACAAACTCAAATTCTTCTCCTTGATGAACCCACCAATGGATTGGATATCCCTTCAAAGGGGCAGTTAAGAAGAGTCATTGTCAACTATTCTAATGATGATTCGATAATAATAATATCCACTCACCAAGTGAGGGATCTTGAGAATATTATCGACCCAATAATCATTTTGGACAAGGAGGGAATTGTTTTGAATGCTTCACTCGAAACTATATCAAAACAATTGTATTTCTCATTGGATACAATAAAAAATATAGATGCATTGTATAGTGAGAATGTCCCTGGTGGGTATAGTCAAGTTAAGATCAATACTGATGGTATTGAGAGTCAAGTTAACATCGAAGCATTATTCAATAGTGTGCTTCTTCATAAACAAAAAATAAATCAAATATTTAATCAACAATAATTATGGAAGCAAATAATATATTTAGTATCAATAGATTTGGAAAATTGTTTTTATTGGAGACTAAAAATACTTTATCTAATTATTGGATTACAATCATCTCATTTATAGCAGTTTATTTCGTATTTTATCTTATCGATATCTTCTTTTTTGATTTTACTCTATTTACCCCACAAATAAGAATCATTACTATTACTGCATTTGTATTAATTAGCTTATTCATTGCTCCATCAAAGATATATGGCAATGTCAATGAAAAGAATCAAGGTGTGATATATGCGCTATTACCTGTATCTGCTTTTGAAAAATTAATCAGTATGTCTCTTAATATCATTCTCCTTCCAGTAATTGGGTTGTCTATTTTATTACTTGCCATTGATACTCTATTGGTGATATTACCTTTTTTAAATGATAGTTACACTACGATATGGGATTCTATTTTAGAAAGAGAGCTCTTTACGGTAGAGCAATTTGTGACACTTGGTATCGTATTCTCTTTTGCCCTCTATGGTAATTTGTTATTTAAAAAACATAAGACAGGAAAGACCCTTTTATCCTTTTTAGGAATTAATATGTTAGTAGCAATAATACTCTCACATATCTTTATTTCATCTACTATCTCAGATGACTCTATAAGTGCTCTCTTATCTACTGATATTGATAATAATACAATATACGACATTTTATATTATTTATATACAGGTTTATCTCCTATTGTTTTATTAGTGTTGTCCTATTTTAGAATTAAAAATCAAAGATATTAACAATGGAATTTGATGCACATAAACCCATTTATTTGCAGATAGCAGATTCAATATGTGATAAAATATTATCAAGGGAGATGTGTGAGGATGAGAGAATCGCTTCAGTAAGAGAATATGGTGCTGAGTTGGGGGTAAATCCCAATACAGTCATGAGAACATACGAATATCTTCAAAATATGGATATTATATACAACAAGAGGGGGATTGGATACTTTGTCTCTCCCAATGCAGTATCAACAATTAGGAGTAAGCAAAAGAGGGAGTTTATTGACTCTTATATACCCCAATTGCAAAAAAAAATCACTCTTCTTAATATTTCAGTTGACGAATTATCGTCAATTTTAAAGGATATGGAGTAACTTTTTTTACCAATATGCGACTAATAACAGTAACAATCAATTATTAAATTTATAAATACAATGAAACAATTATCCACTATTATTGTACTATTTCTTATCTCTTTTTCTCTATATGCAGCCAAAGGTGATGTTGTGGTCAAAGGACGTATTCTTGAAAGCACCAATAAGGGTCCACTCTCGTATGCTACGGTATCTATCCACAAATCTGATTCGACACTTGTTGGTGGTGCTACAACCGATGAGAATGGAGACTTTGCAATAAACAATGTCCCTACAGGAGATTATACCCTTAAAATATCATTTATTGGTTATAAAACATTTGAAACAAAAATATCGAAAAAAGCCGGACAAGAGCTCAATGTTGGAGAGATAGAAATTCAAGAAGATGCCGCAATGTTGAGTTCGGCAGTAGTGACAGGTAGGGTCCCAGTAATTGAACAAAAACTTGATAAATTAGTGATGAATGTCTCTGAGGCGGTAACAACAGCAGGGAGTAACGGGATAGAAGTGTTGAGGAAAGCCCCTGGTATTTCAATAGATAAAGATGGGAATGTAACCCTCAATGGTAATAAGGTGGATGTGTGGATTGATGGACGCCCTTCTTACCTTTCTGGAAAAGAGTTAGAAACTCTGCTGCTATCTACTGACGCCACTTCAATTGAAAAAATTGAAATTATGTCCCATCCATCTGCAAAATATGATGCATCGGGGAGTGGCGGAATAATAAACATTAAGACTAAAAAGAATTTCATGAAAGGATTTAATGGATCGGTGTCAGCCACATATGGTGGGATGTATTTTGATAAATACTACCAACAAGCCAACGGGTCTTTGAATCTTGGATATAAATCTGATAAAACCAATACAACTATTTCATATAGCCCAAGATACAATTCAATGGGGGTCAAAGCAGATTCGAAATTTTTATTTGCACAGGGGAGCGATTATAAACAATTATCAAATATGGCATTTGATTATATTGGTATGACTCATACCTTTAGGGCAACTCACGATTATTTTATCAATGATAAGAATATTATTGGGGTAATAGTTAATGGCTCTCTCAGAGAAGATGATAATAGTAGCGTTGGTGATTCATTTACCGATACTTACTATAAAGAGAATCTTATATCGAGAATTAAGAGTGACAATATCAGTAAATCAAATTTTGACAATATAGGTGGTAACCTTAACTATACACACAAATTTGACGAGAACAAAGGACAAGAGTTAACCTTCAATGCAGACTACTATTATTATGATATTGGAGGTAATAATTATCAAGAGAATAAACCTGTAGATCTTACCAAAGGGACATTCGGAGATGATACTTTTAGAATTGCTTCAAATCAATATTTGAATATCATTTCAACAAAAGCAGACTATGAACAAGTGTTTTGGAAAACAGGACGACTTGAAACAGGATTGAAATGGGCGCAGACACATACAGACAATAATACAATAAAAGAGAATTTAATTGATTCGGAGTGGGTAAAAGATCCTTCTCAATCAAACAAATTTATCTACAATGAACAAATTGCAGCTGGGTATATTTCTGCAACAAAAATGTTCGGACAAAAGTGGGTTGTAAAGTTGGGTGTCAGAGGTGAATATACGTATTCGGTAGGGGATTGGAAGACAGCAGGAGATAAAACCACAAAAAATTATTTTAATGTGTTCCCCACAGGTTATCTTGGGTACACTCCATCTCAAAACTGGAGATATTCTCTCTCTTATGCATTAAGAATTGAAAGACCAGGATACAGTCAATTGAATCCATATAGAGAGTACATAGATGCAAACACTGCTATGGAGGGAAATCCATATTTAAATCCACAATATACAGATCAACTTTCACTTTCGGTCGGATTTAAATCGTATCTGAACCTTGCCCTTATCTACCAACATACAAGAGATCTTATTATGCAAAACTCTTTTTATGAGGAATCAACTGGTTTGAAATTGATGAAATGGGACAATTTTGGCACTATGAATATGTGTGGAGCGGCACTTTCTATCACAGAGGTTCCAATTTTTAAGTGGATGATTTTTAATGGGAATATCTTTGGTGCATATATTGACAACAAGTCATCGTTATCATCGTTGCAAAATACTGGTTTTATGACAAGTGCATATCTAAACCTAACATTTGTTCTTCCGAAGGATTGGAAAATAGAAGTAGGGGGATGGGGACAAGGGAAAATTCCAATTGCATCGATCATTGCAGATCCTGCATATTCTCTATTTGCAGGTGTTAAGAAGAATTTCTTGGATAATAAAGCAACAATTTCCTTAAATGTGACCGATCTCCTTAGATCGCAGTCAAATACAATTCACATGTTAGATCAAACTGGATTTAGATATTATACAATAAATCAAATAAATAATGTCCAAAAGGTAAAACTTTCCTTTACCTATCGTTTCGGACAGTCTAAGGCAACCAAAAGAAGAAATGTTGGAAACCTTGATGAATCGTCTCGTGTTGGGGGAAGTAGCGGAATTTCAACAGGGTTTGAACAAAAGTAGTTAGTTATTATTACCTTTGCGCCAAGTAAAGTCAATTAAAATGGAAAGAAGAAATTTTATTAAGACTGCGATACTTGGCGCAATTGCTTCTACGGTGAGTATCAAAGGTGAGAGTATTATTGCCTCATCAAAAAGCAAGAATACTGAAAAAGAGAATGATCTAGTGGCTGTAATGGGAGGTGATCCTATTCTGCTGTATAAAACTGCAATAGATGCAATGGGTGGGATGGAGAGATTTGTCAAAAAAGGTCAAAAAGTGACGATAAAACCAAATATTGGGTGGGATAAAGCTCCAGAATTTGCAGCAAATACCAATCCTGAACTTGTAGCGGAGATTGTTAAAGATTGTTTTAGGGTGGGGGCTTCTGAGGTTACTGTCTTTGATCATACGTGTGATGAGTGGAAAGGGTGTTATGAAAATAGTGGTATTCAAAAAGCGGCTCGTGATGCTGGTGCTAAAGTGGCATTTGCCCACGATGAGAAGTATTATCGAGAAATTGATCTTCCAAAAGCAAAAAGGATGAAAAATCCAAAAATTCATGAAGCAATACTCGATTGTGATGTATGGATAAATGTTCCAATCATGAAAAATCACTCATCAGCGAAGATGACATTGGCAATGAAAAATTTTATGGGGATTGTTTGGGATAGAAGGTACATGCACAGTCATGACCTCTCACAATGTATTGCAGATTGTTCTACAATAAATAAAATGCCTGTATTAAATATTATTGATGCATATAGGATAATGACTCAAAATGGACCGAAGGGGAAAACATTGGAAGATGTCCAACTCTCTCAAGCTATTTTTATGTCAACAGATATTGTGGCATTAGACACTGCAGCGGTTAAGTTTTTCAACAATTACAGGGAGATGCAACTTGACAGAGTGCGACATATTCAATATGCCGCAGAAGCTGGTATTGGAACTATGGATATCGATTCTTTGAAAGTTAAAAGGATAAAACTATAGATTATGCCTAAAACATTAAAAATATTGAGGGTATCTATTGCCCTAATCGTATTTATTCTTTTTTTTCTCTCTTTTTCAATTGTCTCTGATGGAATAGGTTCATTGAATGACATTGTTCGCTTTCAATTTATCCCTTCATTTTTAGCTTTCTTAAGTGGTGGGGCGTTGATTTTTATTTTCTTTATCCTTCTTACTTTTATTTTCGGTAGAGTTTATTGCTCTTTTTTGTGTCCTCTTGGAGTTATGCAAGATATTATATCAAGATTTGCCTCTATTTTTAAAACTAAAAAACAAAAAAGGACAAAGTATTCTAAGCCCTATTCTTTGTTGAGGCTTATTGTTATTTTTGCAGTTACTGTTACAGTGATAATAGGCTCTTTGTCAGTATTGTTGTGGCTTGATCCATATTCCAATTTCGGTAGAATTGCAACAAATTTGTTTATTCCTCTCGAAAGGTTGATAAATAATGTTTTCTCCAATATGTTCCCCGATTATATCTTCTATCTGACTCCAACTAAAATTGCCATTGGTTCATTTCTATGGGCACTTGCTTTCTTTTTGATTGTTGCAGTTATGAGTGCCTTTAGAGGAAGGTTGTTTTGCAATACCTTGTGTCCTGTTGGCACCATTCTTGGCTATATCTCTAATATATCACTCTTTAGATTGACTATAAACAAGGATAAATGTGTCGGGTGTCATGTGTGTACAAAACACTGCAAATCAGAGTGTATAGATGGAGATAATCAAATTATTGACAATAGCAGATGCGTTATGTGTCTTAATTGTCTCTCTTCTTGCTCATCCAATGCCATTGAGTACAAATTTAGATATGGTAAGGACAATAAAAAGGCTCTCCCTCCAACTGAATTGGAAATGAATGGGAGAAGGGAGGCAATCGCTTCAATTGGGGCAGTTACTGCAATGTTGGCTGCCAGAGGGTTTGCTTCAAAGAGAAAAAATGGAGAAATGCTCAATGAATCATCTAAGATAGGTGGAATGGTCCCTCCTGGGGGAGTTGGAATAGAGCACTTAAAAGACCATTGTACCTCTTGCCATGCCTGCATTAAGGGCTGCCCGAGCACAATCATCCACCCTGCAACTGGAGAATATGGACTCGGAGGTCTATTTCTTCCTGTGATTTCATATGAAGATAGGTTCTGTGGATATGATTGTCATACCTGTTCTGATATTTGTCCCAATGGTGCCTTGCTTCCAATTTCTCTCGAAGAGAAGAGACTTACTGCTATTGGGAAGGTGCAATTTGATATTAACAAGTGTATTGTCAATGTGGATGGAACAGATTGCGGAGCTTGCGATGAGCACTGCCCTACAAAAGCAATTAGGATGGTCCCTTTCAGAGATGATTTGCTGATTCCTTCTGTACATGGCGATCTTTGCATCGGATGTGGTGCGTGTGAATATATTTGTCCAGTCAAAGCGATGAAAGTACACCCCTTAACCCTCCATGAAAAGGCAAAAACTCCTTCCGAAGATTCACAAAAAGAGGTGAAGGTTGATGATTTCGGGTTCTAATCGAGCAGTTCTGGCCTAAGAAGTTTGGTCCTCTCCAAGGATTGGGTCTCCTGCCACTCCTCTATAAGTTTGGTATTTCCACTCAAGAGAACTTTTGGTACCTCCCAACCATTGAAATTGGCAGGCCTTGTATAGATAGGTGGAGCCAATAATTCATCTTGGAACGAGTCATTTAATGCGGATGATTCGTCCCCCATAGCTCCAGGAATCAATCTTATGACGGAGTCACATATTACTGCTGCGGCAAGTTCTCCTCCACTGAGAACATAATTGCCAATAGATATCTCTTTGTTGATCAAATGCTCTCTTATTCTATGATCAATCCCTTTGTAGTGACCACAAAGGATAATAATGTTTTCTGCACAAGAGAGAGAATTTGCCATTGGCTGGTCAAGTAATTCCCCATCAGGAGTTACATATATGATATAGTCATATTTCCTTTCAGATGTAAGATGGGTAATAACATTGAAGATAGGCTCTATCATCATCACCATCCCTGCCTCTCCTCCAAATGGATAGTCATCAATTTGTTTATAATTACCCCTTCCCCAATCGTGTAGATTGATGATGTTTATCTCTACTAAATGTTTTTCTTTTGCCCTTTTAATTATTGAATGGTCGAGCGGACTGTTCAATAAATCTGGTACAGCACTTATTATATCTATTCTCATAATTTACAAAAATAGAGATTTCATAGTAAATTCATAAAAATAAATGTATATTTGCGAATTGTAAACAAATTAATTACGCACCAATTTTATATTATGAGCGAAGAGATTAACAATGCTGCTCCTCAAGAGGAGAATTTCAAGAAAGAGGTTAAGCCTGAGGTTCTTGAAAGTACTGAAAGTAATGATGTTCAACCCATTAATGAAAAAGAAGAGGTTCCTTTCTTAACTGAAATTTCAGTTGCAGACCTTTCCAATAAGAGTCTGAATGAAATCCTTTCTGTTTTTCAAGAGATGCTGAATCGAGGGGATCATCAAGAGATGTATAAATTTGCAGAATGGATTAAGGCTGCATTTTATAAGGCACTCAAGAGGGAGAAGACAGCTATTGGGTTTTACAGCACTCCAGAGGTTGAGGAATCTGTTGTTGTTGAGGATTCTCTTCATGGTGAAGAGGCTACTCCAATTGAGAATCCATTTGCTACGGTTGAGAGGGCGTTCAAAGATATTTATTCTCAATACAAGTCACAAAGGGCTCAGTTTGTGCAAGATTTAGAGCATCAAAAAGAAGATAATTTAAAAGTTAAACTTCAAATAATCGAAGATTTAAAAAATTTACTTGAGACACAAGAGGATTTGAATAGGACATTCCCAGCATTTAGAGAGCTTCAAACAAAGTGGCGTGAGTCTGGGTTGGTGCCTCAAGCAAGGGTTAAAGATCTATATGAGACATACCAACACTATGTTGAGATGTTCTATGATTATGTTAAAATAAACAATGAACTTCGCGACTTAGATTTTAAAAAGAACCTTGAAATAAAAACAAAATTGTGTGAGAAAGCAGAGGCTTTGATTGAGGAGGAAAATGTTGTAAGTGCTTTCGCACAACTGCAAAAATTGCACGAAGAGTGGAAAGAGTTTGGACCTGTTGAAAAAGAGTTCCGTGAATCTATTTGGGAGAGATTCAAAGAGGCCACTTCTCAAATAAATAAAAAACATCAACACCATTTTGAACAAGTCAAATCAGCACAAAAGGACAATTTAAGTGCAAAAACTATTTTGTGTGAAAAAGCAGAAGAGATTGCTTCTCGTGAGACAGCAGATTCTAATAGTTGGAATGTCTTTTCTAAAGAGTTGGAGAATTTACAAAAAGAGTGGAAAACTATAGGTTTCGCTTCTAAAAAGGATAATCAAAAGATATACGACAGGTTTAGAGCTGCTTGCGACCAATTTTATAATAAGAAAAGGGATTATTATTCCAAATTTAAGGATCAGATGTCTGTAAATATGGATAAGAAGATTGCCCTTTGTGAACAAGCTGAAACTTTGAAAGATAGCACTGATTGGAAAAAGACAACAGATCAACTAATTGCACTTCAAAAAGCATGGAAAGAAATCGGGCCAGTTTCTCGTAAGAAGTCAGAACAAATTTGGAGTAGATTCAGAGCAGCCTGCGACTTTTTCTTCGATAACAAAGAGAAAAATTTTGGAGGAGTTGATGCTCAATATGTAGAGAATTTAAAGAGCAAACAATCCCTTATTGAAGAGATTAAATCATTTGTTCCTTCAGGGAACAGAGATGCAGACGCAGAATCACTTCGTGGTTTCATGTCAAGATGGAATGAGATAGGGTTCGTTCCATTCAAAGAAAAAGAGAAGATTCAAGAATTATTCAATAATACATTGTCTGAGACATTCCCCAATTTTAGACCTGGAAGGCGTACTCAAAGGGATAATAATAGGGGACCAAAGAGGGGATCTTCTATTTCACCTGTCCGTTCAGAGAGGGACAAACTCCTACTTCATTTTAGAAAGATTGAAAGTGAGATTGCTACCTATGAAAATAATATGGGATTTTTTGCTACATCTAAAAATGCAGATCTTCTTATCAATGAACTGAATAAAAAAATAGAAGTGGCTAAAAAAGAGCTTCAAGAGATAGAGGATAAAATTAAATCAATTGATAATCAATTCGAATAACATTTTAGTAAGACATGAATAAAAATACCGTTATAGGTATAACCCTGATTGGTCTAATATTAATTGGGTTCAGTATCTATAATTCAAGGCAATATTCTGCCCAACAAGAACAACGAAGGATCCAAGATTCTATAGAGACAGTACGTGCAGTTAAATATGCTGAAGAGTTAGCTTCACAGAAAGCAGATTCTTTAGGATTGATAGTCAATAGTGGAGATTCGGCACTCTCCTCTACCAATAATTATAAAAACGTTTTTTCAAACCAATTACTTGAAGATTCTTATAATGCTGATGCCCAGTATTATACATTGGAAAATAATAATATTAAGATTGTCTTTTCATCAAAAGGGGCTCAGGCATACTCGGTCTTAATAAAAGACTATATGACTTACGACAGTCTCCCTTTGATGTTGATGAAGGAGGATGCAAGTAATTTTAATATTCAGCTATTTTCATCACAAACTATAAATACTCAAGAATTTGCCTATTCTATGGTTGAGTCATCCGATTCTTCATTAGTATTTAGGTTGTTCTTTGCTGAGAACTCTTATATTGAACATTCGTATTCACTCCCCACTGATAGTTATATGCTCGATTTTAACTTCAGATTAGTAGGGATGGAGAATATTATTCCGAAAAATGTTACTCAATTTGATCTCTCTTGGAACCTGAATGTGCCTCGTCTTGAGAGGGGGTATGACAATGAAAAGAATTATTCCACCATCGTATATAAGTATCCCAGTGATGCTTCTGTAGAGACCTTAGGTCTTAGAAAGGACAATGCAAATCAATCTATAAAAACCAAATTTAGCTGGTTCGCTTTTCAACAACAGTTCTTTTCTGCTATATTGCTCTCACCCGACAATTTCACTTCTGGAGATTTGGGATACGACTTTTACGATGAGAATGATGAGTCCAAGCTTCTGATGGCTTGTTCATCAAAAGTTCTTTTCCCTTACAAAAGTGGTGCAGATGTGAGTATCCCTTTTAAATTCTATTATGGACCTAATCACTTTAAAACCCTAAAAAGTTATGATTATGGTTTTGAGAAAATTGTCCCTCTTGGTGGTTCCTTGATAGGTTGGATCAATCGATTTATAATCATCCCAATATTCGACTTTTTAAATAGATATATTTCCAATTTCGGAATTATAATTCTTATTCTCACTGTTCTTGTCAAAATTGTAATTTCACCCCTCACCATTAAGTCCTATATGTCATCTGCCAAGATGAGGGTACTTAAGCCTGAGATTGATAAAATCAATGCCAAGTACCCAAGAAAAGAGGACGCGATGAAAAAGCAACAAGAGACAATGGATCTCTACAAAAAGAGTGGAGTTAGCATGTTCGGAGGTTGTTTGCCTATGCTTATTCAGTTTCCTATTTTGTTCGCAATGTTTAGGTTCTTCCCCGCATCATTTGAGTTGAGGCAAGAGGGATTTTTGTGGGCAACAGATCTGAGTACATACGATTCAATTCTTGACTTACCCTTTAGGATTCCCCTCTATGGAGATCATATTAGTTTGTTTGCGATCCTAATGGCTGTTTCTATGTTCTTTTATTCGAAGATGACTGCAGATCAGATGTCTGGAAATCCCCAAATGGCTGGTATGAAGTTTATGACATTGTATTTTATGCCAGTTTTCATGTTGGTTTTGTGTAACAATTTCTCTAGTGGTTTGAGTTACTATTATATGCTGTCAAATATATTTACGATGCTTCAAACTTGGGTGATACGTAAATATTTTGTTGATGAAGAGAAGATATTTGCAAAACTAAAAGAGAATTCTGCGAAAGCCGCAGTTAAGCCCAAATCTAAATTCCAACAGAGACTTGAGGCGGCTGCAAAAGCTCAACAAGAGGCGATGAAGCAACAAAAAAGGAGGTAACGATAGTCGTGGGAACAATTTCTCATAATATTGAAATGATCAAAAAAAACCTGCCATCAACTGTCAAGTTGGTGGCAGTGTCTAAATATAAACCTATTGAAAATATTTTAGAGGCTTATAATATTGGACAAAGGGCGTTTGGGGAGAATAGACCACAAGAATTGCAAATGAAGGCCTTGGCCCTTCCTAAAGACATTGAATGGCATTTTATTGGACACTTACAGAGCAATAAAATTAAAATGGTTGTCCCATATGCCTATTTAATACATTCAGTTGACTCTGAAAAGCTATTTTATGAAATAGTTAAGTATTGCAAAAAGGAGGGTTGCCATTCAGAGATTCTTTTGGAGATGCATATAGCTAAAGAGGAGACTAAACAAGGGTTTTCGAGGGAAGAACTCATATCTCTCCTCGATTCGATTAATAATACAGAAGGAGATATCTTATCGCAAATTACCATAAGGGGGCTTATGTCAATGGCTTCATTTGTAAATGATGAATCTGTTATTCGTGGTGAATTTGAGAATCTAATGGAGACATTTCATATTATAGAGGCAAAGAATTATCCTTTTCTGGACAATTTCAATCAACTCTCCTATGGTATGTCTAACGACTATAAAATAGCTGCAGAAATGGGGAGTAATATCGTTAGGATAGGGACCTCAATTTTTGGTCCAAGGGATTATAATTTACAATGATATTTCTGTCTCAAAAACATATGTGGCTGGACCGATGAGATATACATTTTCAATTAAGTATTTTTGGTTTTTATTGTCAATAATCGATGGTTTGAATTCCACTTCGAGCATGTCTTTTATTGTCTTTACATTGAAGTGAATTGTTCCATTCTCACTGGTGTAGCACTTTTTTCCTGAAATATATGCTCCAATTGCAGATGCTGTAGCACCTGTTCCACATGCGTACGTTTCAGCTTCTACCCCTTTTTCATAAGTTCTTATTGCCAAATGATCTCCTTCCTCAGAAATAAAATTTACGTTGGTACCTCCATTGAAATCTTGATGGTGTCTCCAATATTTTCCTTCTGAGTCAATATCTAATTGATTTAGATCTTTTTTAAATATTACCAAATGGCTTACCCCTGTATCAAGAAAGTAAGAATCAGGAGAGTATTGGTAAATATTTGTTACATCTTTAATTTTTAATTTAATGGTGCATTGTGTATCGGAATATTTTAAAACGGATGCGCTATGCGCTCCATCAAGTGCTATAAAATTAAACTGCTTGAATCCCATTCTTGCGGCAAATGCGACTAAGCACCTCGCCCCATTTCCGCACATACTTCCTTCAAAGCCATCAGAATTGAAAAATAACATTCTAAAATCATAGTTATCATTTTCGCTTTTACATAAAAGCATCAGACCGTCAGCTCCTATGCCATATCTCCTATCACACAACAATCTTATTTGTGAATCAGATAATTTTATACTGTCATTTCTGTTATCAACTATGACGAAGTCATTGCCTGCTCCTTGATATTTATATAGTTTCATCAATTTAAAAATTTAATCATCTCTTTTGCAACTCTTTCTGAGGCACCAATATCTCCCAGAGAGGCCCTTATCTCTCTATATGATTCGAACATTTTTTTTCTATATTCTTCATCATTGTTAAGAGTATCGAGTTCGTTTGAGAGGGTGTTTATATTACACTCGTTCTGAATTAACTCTTTAAAAGCCAATTTGTTGATAATTAAATTGGCAAGGGATATATATTTTAACTTTACTAATCTTTTAGCTATAAAAATCGAAAGGGGATTGCCTCCATAGCATACCACTTGAGGTACCCCTATTAGTGCAGCTTCTAAACTTGCTGTTCCAGATGAAATAATGGCTGACCTTGAATGCCTTAGAAGCGAATATGTGTCATTTTGTATTATCTTGATATTGGCATCACCGATAATTTTTTTGTATGAAGATATTTCTATTGCTGGAGCTGCCCCTAAAAGAAATTGGTATTTATCTGAATATCTGTTGGCAAGAGCGACCATCTTTGGGAGGAGAAAGTTGATTTCTAATTTTCTACTCCCTGCTAATAGTGCAACAATGGGAAGATTGTCCTTTAAGGAGTGGCGGCTGAAGAAATTTCTCCTCTCTTCCATCATGCATCCACTTGATTCTATTTTATCTAAAAGTGGATTTCCACAGTAAATGGCATCGATGTCCCATTTTTTAAAATACTCAACCTCAAAGGGGAAGATTATGAAAAGACGATCGACATATTTTTGGAGCCTTTTTACGCGTGATTCTTTCCAAGCCCACACTTTGGGAGCTATGTAGTAGAATACTTTAATATTGTGATTCTTAGCAAATTTCGCAATTTTGAAATTGAAACCAGGATAGTCAATGAGTATGACTACATCTGGCTTATAGTCCAATATGTCTTTTTTTGCATTCTTTAAATTTGAGAAAATCACATCAAGTTTTTTTACAACTTCAACAAATCCCATCACTGCTCCATCTTTGAAGTGTTTCACCAATGTGCCACCCTCTGCTTTCATTAGATCTCCACCCCAAAAACGAAATTCACAATTTGGATCTACAGATTTTAACCCTTTCATCAGATTAGAACCATGAAGATCTCCAGATGCTTCTCCAGCAATTAGATAGTATTTCATTTCTTATTGTTTAAGATGTTCCAAGTATTGTTAAGTCGCTCTATCTCTTGATAATCAGTATTGTCTATTTTATGGGGCACTATAGTTACAAACCCTTGTTCTAATAAAATATGGTCTCCCTTTCCATCATCAAGATTTTGAAATGAACCTATCATACAAAAACACTCATTGCCACTTTCATCATTTTTGGTTTCAAACTCTTTTACCCATCTACCCATTCCTCGGTGTGCCATTTTTATCCCTTTGATCTCCTCAAATGGGATGTCGGGGAAATTCACATTTAGATAGACATCTTTATTGGCAGGGGCTTTTAAAAATTGATCAACAATGCGTTTTATGTATATTTCTGCCCCAGAAAAGTCTGGATCAGGACTGTGTGTATCTATTGAAAAGCCGATTGAAGGGATGGAGTAAATAGTCCCTTCTGCAGCCGCACCCAATGTGCCAGAGTATATTGAAGCAACAGATGCATTGGATCCGTGATTTATCCCTGAAACAAGCAAATCTGGAGGGATGCAATTATAAATTTGGTTTATGGCTATTTTGACACAATCAACAGGAGTTCCATTAAATGAATATAGTTTATAGGGGTGTTCCCCACTTTCGATCTCTCTTAAATATAACTCTTTACCTAATGAGAGAGAGGCAGACTTGCCTGATTGAACTTCAGATGGAGCAACTACTGATACATTGCCGTAGTGGCTCATAACATTTGCTAAAAAAATAACCCCTTTTGCATTTATACTATCATCGTTTGTAATTAGTATCTCTAATTCTTTCATCTTTTTCCTTAAAATATGTGCAAAGATAGGTTATTTATACTATTTTTTATACTTTTGCACACTGATAAGAATGATTTAATGTATAATAATAAAATTATAAAACAATGAGTAAAGTAAAAGTTGGTATAAATGGTTTCGGCCGTATTGGCCGCTTGGTCTTCAGAGCAGCACAAGAGAGGAATGATATCCAAGTTGTTGGGATTAACGATTTGATAGATGTTGAGTATATGGCATATATGCTTCGCTATGATTCTGCTCATGGTCGTTTTAATGGTACTGTCGATATTAAAGATGGTAAACTTGTTGTTAATGGAAATGAAATTAGAGTAACTGCTGAAAAGAATCCTGCTGATCTAAAATGGAACGAAGTGGGAGCAGAATATGTTGTTGAATCAACTGGCCTTTTTCTTACCAAGGAAAAAGCTCAGGCGCATATAGATGCAGGTGCCAAATATGTTATTATGTCAGCACCTTCAAAAGATGATACTCCTATGTTTGTTTATGGGGTTAACAACAAAAAGTATAATGGTGAAAAGATTGTTTCTAATGCGTCTTGCACTACTAACTGTTTAGCACCTGTTGTTAAAATCTTAAATGATAACTTCGGTGTTGTCGAAGGGCTTATGACCACTGTTCACGCAACTACTGCAACTCAAAAGACAGTTGACGGCCCATCAATGAAAGATTGGAGAGGAGGTAGAGCTGCAGGAGCAAATATTATTCCTTCATCTACTGGTGCAGCAAAAGCTGTAGGTAAAGTTATTCCAGAAATGAATGGTAAGCTTACTGGAATGTCATTTAGAGTCCCTACTATTGACGTTTCTGTTGTTGACCTTACAGTACGTCTTGAAAAAGCTTGTACTTATGATGATATCAAAAATGCAATGAGAAAAGCCTCTGAAGATGAACTTAAAGGTATTCTCGAATATGTTGAAGACGATGTAGTGTCATCAGATTTCTTATCCGATCCTCATACATCTATTTTCGATGCAAAGGCAGGTATTCAGCTCAACCCTAACTTTGTTAAGGTGGTTGCATGGTATGATAATGAGTGGGGTTATTCTAACAAAGTGCTTGAGATGCTTAAGTACATGAGCTCTGTTAATAATAAATAATATAATTTGAATGAGTTATTCAGGGAGCGTTATATTGCGCTCCCTTTTTATATAATATGAAACTTAAGATAAAACAGATAGATTTTGGGATTAGAAACAAGGTGCTCCTTGGCTTTGTTGTAATTGGATTGATGCTATTTACATCGGGGGTAATTGCTTTTTTTGAATTTGGTAGAATGAGTGAGAGATTATCTGTCTTATTATCCAATAATATGTCCAATTTATCAACCTCGACAGCAATTTTTAACCTTGTTGATAAAGAAAATACTATTCTCCTTGAAAAATTAAGGGATGACAACTTGTCTCATATTCCCTCTTTCTCATCAGAGAAAGTGCTCTCTCAAATAAAACTACTTCAACAAAACTATACCAACGATAAAGAGAGGGCTTTGGCTGACTCAATCAATTATTCATATGTTGCTTATATTCAAGTAATAAACGAGTTAGAATCTGTGTGGTTTGATTCTTATCAATCAAAAAATGAATGGTATTTTTCTAAATTGCAGTTGACATATGAAAAACTAAGAGGATATATCCAAAAGTATTATATTATTTCTCAATCTTCTGTTGGAGGTAATTTTGATAATCTTAATGAAAGTTTTTATCGTTCAATCATGCCTGGGATAATAGCTATTGCTGTAGGGATAGTATTAGTTATTCTTTTTAATTATTTTATTAATCTGTTTATTCTAAAACCAATAATTAGAATTAATAAAGCTCTCAAAAATTATAGAGACATCGACAAAGAATATAATGTTACTTTTGATTATGGGGGAGATCAACTGCAAGAATTGAATGATAATATCAAAGATATTGTTGATGAAAATATCGCTTTGAAGAAGAAATGAATATAAAGCAAGTATCAAGATATGTGGGAATTGCATTACTTTTTAATGCAATATTTATGTTTATATCTGTATTTGTATCTATTATTTATGGTTTTGATGCCTCTTTTTCTCCTCTTCTTATCAGTGCCTTTATTACACTTGCAGTTGGTAATTTCCCTTTGATATTTGTTCGCAAATCAGAGACTGTTAACTTAAAGGAGGGTTTTACGATTACCATCCTCTCCTGGGTTCTCTCTTGCTTGTTTGGAATGTTACCATTTCTATTGTGGGGAGGGGAATTTACACTTATAAATGCATTGTTTGAATCTGTCTCTGGATATACCACTACTGGTTCAACAATTTTGTCTAACCCAGAAGGTCTCCCTAAAGGTCTTCTTTTCTGGCGTTCATCTACCCATTTCATTGGTGGTATTGGAATTGTTATTTTTATGTTGCTGGTCCTCCCTACAATGAGTACATTTAAAATGAGAATGTCTAAAATGGAGATCTCATCTCTTTCAAGGGATAACTACAAATATGTCGCAAGTAATACTGTAAAGGTTATTGCATATGTCTATTTAGGTATCACTCTCTTATCTACCATCTGTTTATGGATTGCAGGAATGGACTTATTCGACGCTATCAACCATGCATTTACAATAGTTTCGACGGGTGGATTTAGCACAAAAAACTACTCTATTTTATCTTTTAATTCATTTCCTATCGAACTTGTGTGCATGTTGTTTATGCTTGCATCTGGCTTACATTTTGGATTGATATATTCCTCCTTTTCTTCTCGAACATTTAAAATATTTAAATCGCCAATTATTAGATTCTATCTTTTTACTGTATTGGCTACTTCTTTGATGATAGCAATTAGTATTAAGAGCAATGGCAATGTTGAGACTTGGGGGATGGCACTAAGACAGGCATTTTTCCAAGTTATTTCAATCAGTACCACTACTGGTTTGGCAACAGCAGATACTACGTTATGGGCATCATTTCCTATGGTGATATTGATATATTTATCTATACAATCTGCCTGTTCAGGCTCCACTGCAGGGGGTATCAAATCGGATAGAGTATGGATTTTTTATCAATCTATAAAAGTACAAATAAAAAAGCTTCTTCATCCCAATGCTGTCATTCCTATTAAAATAGGGGAGCATCCACTTGACAAAGAGGTTCCCTCAATGGCTTCATTGTATATCTCCCTATATTTAGGAATTACTTTTTTAGTTACAATCATTCTTTCTGCATTGGGTTTAGATTTTATTGACTCATTTACCTCTTCTGTTGCCTCAATTGGTAATGTGGGACCTGGTTTCGGGAGTGTTGGCTCATTATCAAACTATGGCCATTTTCCCGCATTTGGTAAATTTATCCTTGTGATTGAAATGTTGCTTGGACGTTTGGAAATCTATACACTTTTGATGATATTTGTTCTATTCAAAAGAAATTAGGTTTCATGAGTGTTGAAAGATTTTTCTATTCGAAATTACTAAGCTATTTTCCTTTTCAAGCTACTAAGTGCCAAGATACTCTTTTTACGGCGTTGAGTAAGTTTGTAATTGAGGCCAATGATGAAGATTCTGATAATGTGTTGATTGTTAATGGATATGCTGGAACTGGTAAGACGAGTGCTATTGCAGCATTTATAAAAACCATGAAGTCATTTTCTATTCCTTTTGTTCTGATGGCTCCTACAGGACGCTCTGCTAAAGTGTTGTCTAATTATACTCACGAATCTACACATACTATCCATAAACAGATATATAGGCAAAAATCTTTGACTAACGGGGTAGGTTCTTTTACCATTAATAAAAATGATAATAGTGATACATTTTTTATAATTGACGAGGCCTCTTTGATCTCTACTGACTCACAAGGTTCTATTTTCGGCTCAGGTGATTTGTTAGGAGATTTATTTGAATACCTATCCCAAAAAGAGGGTAATAAATTGATCTTGATTGGAGATGATGCACAATTGCCCCCAATATCTTGCGATAGAAGTCCTGCCCTTGATGTTGATTTTATGAAGAGATTTGGAAATGTTAAATATCTTGAGCTAAGAAGTGTTGTACGACAGGCCGAGGAGTCTGGAATATTATTCAATGCTACTATTCTGAGAAAATCGATTGAAAAAGGGGATGTATCGACCTTCCCAAAGTTGCAATTTGAAAAATTTGAAGATGTTAAAAAAATAGGTGGTAGTGAACTTATTGATGCTTTGAATGATTCGATAGACAAATATGGAATTGATGACACTGTAGTATTGTGTAGAAGTAATAAAAGGGCAAATAAATACAATGCAGGAATCAGAAGTATGGTCCTTTACCGAGAGGAACAATTGGGGAAAGGGGATAAATTGATGGTAGTCAAAAATTGTTATCAGTTTGAAAAAACTAATGCGACAAGCCAGGAACATGAACTTGAATTTATAGCAAATGGGGATGTAGGAGAGTTGATGAAAATATCAAATTATCAGGATAGATATGGACTTCATTTTGCTGATGCAATTCTCTCATTCCCTGATTACAACAATATTGAAATAAAAACAAAGGTTATCCTTGATACGCTTAATAGTGAAACGGCATCACTTTCATTTGAACAACAAAAGGCTCTTTATGAAGGGGTATATGCTGATTATGACAATATTAAGACAAAAAGAAAAAGGAATAGTGCAGTAAGGGAGGATAAGTATTACAACGCTCTTCAGATAAAATATGCATCAGCGATCACATGTCATAAATCACAAGGAGGACAATGGAGTTCTGTATTTGTTGATAATTCTGTTTGGGGAGATGAGCTTTCAATTAATGATTTAAAATGGTTATATACTGCCATTACACGTGCTGTAAAAAAACTATATTTTGTTAACTTTAATAAAAGATTTTATGAATAAATTATTATCTACTTTTCTTCTTATTTTTATTACGAATTCGATTGCCATCGGACAAAATAGAAATGAGGACCAAATCCGTATTACTCAAGAACAGTTGATGGATTTTCCCCATTCAATAGTTAAATCTATTTCATATCCAATTGATTGGGATGATAATTCGAATGTTATATTGTCTAAGAGGATAAATAACACCAATACTAAGATGCTTTATAATGTTAAGAGTAAAGAGTTGGTGCCTTATACAAAAATAGAAAAACTCACACAGACTCTCCCGGTTATTGAGGGGGCAAAAAATATCACCTTTTCGCCCAATTTTACTAAAGTAGCATATACTAAAGATAATAATCTTTATGTTAAAGATCTTGCTTCTGGTGATGTGATAAATATAACCAATGATGGATCTGAATTGATTCTCAATGGTTATGCCTCTTGGGTCTATTATGAAGAGATATTGGGAAGAGGTTCAAGATACAAGGCTTTTTGGTGGTCTCCTGATAGTAAAAAAATTGCATTTTACAGATTTGATAACACAAATGTTCCTATGTTTCCTATTTATGATGCTAAAGGGAAGGAGGGTTCTCTTTCGCGTACCCGTTATCCGAAAGCAGGGGCAATAAATCCTGAGGTTAAAATTGGAATAGCAGATCTTTCTACATCGGATATTAATATAGCGTGGGGAGATTTTGATGAAAAAACTGACCAATACTTCGGAATACCATTTTGGTCGTCAAATTCGGAAACTTTTATTGTTCCATGGATGCCACGTGTGCAAAACAATATGTTGATTTATGCCATAGATTGTAGAAGTGGAAAGAAAAAAGAAATATATTCAGAGACTCAACCAACATGGATTAACTGGGTTGAAGAGGCTGTTTTTACTGAACAAGGAATGTATATGGTGCGTGATTTTGAGATGTGGCAGCAAATATATTATCTCTCTTATGATGGTTCTAAATGTGAAAAGTTAACATCTGGTGACAACTGGGGGATTAATATTGTCAAACTTGATCAAGAGAAAGGTCTATTGTTCTACACTGCCCAAAATGAGGATTGTACACGTACTGATCTGTTTATGGTGACATTAAAAAACAAAAAGAGTGAAAGAATCTCCTTTGGAAATTGTTCTTTCAGTTCTGTACGAATTTCGCCTGATTCAAAAAAATATGTCGCTATAATATCTAATGTCTCTACCCCTTCTCAACTTATTATTGCAAATATTGGAAAAAAGATATCTTATCAAGTGATAGAGGATTCCAAGGGGGAAGATTTTGAGAAATATAAATTGGCTAAAAAGGAGATTGTAAAGATCACTACAGAGGATGGTTTTGTCTTGCCTGCATCTGTGACATATCCCATTGATCTCGATTCTACCAAAAAATATCCTGTGATTTTCAATGTGTATGGTGGCCCAGATTCTCCAGGTGTTTTTGATAGATGGTCTGTTCCTACCACCTACAATCAATGGTGGGCAAATGAAGGGGTCATTGTTGCAAATATTGATTGCCGTACTGCTGGTCACAATGGTAAGAAGGGGATGAATTGTGCTTATCAAAATCTTGGTGAGGTAGAATTAACAGACTTTGTCCTTTGGGCTAAATATTTCACCTCTCTTCCCTTTGTAAATTCAGACAAAATTGGGATAACTGGATTCTCATTTGGAGGGACAATGACTGCAATGGCTCTGTTTTGTGCTAATGATTATTTTAAGTATGGTATTGCTGGTGGTGGAGTCTATGATTGGATTTTATATGATTCTCATTATACAGAAAGGTTTATGAATACTCCACAGAACAATCCTGAGGGCTACAAAAATAGTGCTGTTATCAATAAAGTGAAAAATTACCAGGGAGACAGTACATCTATGTTACGCATTACTCATGGCACTTCTGACGATAATGTCCATTTTCAAAATACCCTTCAACTGATTGATGCTTTGCAAAAAGAGAATAAAATATTTGAGTTGATGATATACCCAGGCGGGTTTCATGGATATAGAGGATATCAGGGAGCCCATTCAAGGAGGGAGGATATGGTTTTCTGGTATAAGTATCTTCTAAATACAACACCTCCAGAAATTCTATTTTCAAAGTAACTTAATAGGGGAGGTGATGATTAATTTTGTTTTACCATTTTCAAGTTTTGTCCCAAATATATGATAATCTTCCCCCTCTTTTACTCTGAGTTTCTTTCTTAAATTGTCGGAACTCTCGTGGATATTGATAGCCGAGACACTACACAGTGGGTAGTTCTTGGCTATTTTCTTGATATCGAGTTTATTGGTTCCAAGTATCTCTATTACTTTATAAATTTTACCAGGGAATTCTTTGTTTAATTTATTAGAAATATAAAGATGTGTGTGCATTGCTAATTTGGTTAATGAGTAGTGTATTCCAACATATTTGAATCCCCCCCCTTTTAATATCGATTTGTTTGGAACATATAGGTAATCATCTTCATTGATCATTTCTGAGTATTGAGAATGTGAAGAGCGTTCATCCTCTATTGTAAAGTTAAAGTATTCTTCTTTATCTCTATAAAGATTTATTGTATAGTGAGTTACATATTCATACTTGAGGTGACTCCCTTTTTGAAGTAGAAATAATAACTCTTTACACTCATTATTTACTGAAACGATATGTATTTCACAACATTCAGGAAGTAGTCTGAAGGTTGAAGAGATATCTGCCATAGGGGAGAGTTTTACAAGAATTTTATCAGTGATATTAAATAGAGCATCTTTGATTACTAAAAGGTTGGGTTCGCAATCGGTTATTGATACTACTTTTTCCCCTCTGCTTCCCCTCCTGGCTGGGTCTATATATATGAGATCGAATTGATCTTTTAATTGATTAACTATAAAGTTGTTATCTATAGTTTGCTCCTTTACTGTTATGTTTGATGCATCTAATGCTCCAAAATTAATTTTGGCACATTGGGCTAACTCACTATTTTGCTCATAATAAATCAAGTGTTTTACCCTTTTCGAAAGGAAATAACTATCAACTCCAAGCCCACCAGTGAGATCACATATTGTGTCATCAGTGGTCACAAAACGTGTTTTATATTGAGCACTGATCTCGGAACTGCACTGTTCTAATGAAAGGGTGTTTGGGTAAACGATATTTGGATTGTTGTGCCAAGTGGGAATTTTAGATTTTGATTTTTCTCTCCCTTTGATATTTGTTGCAGCAAAGAGAACATCAATATCAGGATATTTGGATTGGCTCAGAATGAGCTTGTTTATATCGCTATTTTCATTCTGTATTATGAAATCTATCAGTTTTTGCTCCATCGCTTTTAAAGGGATTTTTATTATATTCGCAATATAAAAATTTTTCTATTATGAAAACTAATTTTCAAGAGATTGCTTTATCGTGGACTAAAGAAGGGTACGATAGTGAGACTATCGAGACAGTAAAAAAAATGATTAAAAACAATCCTAAAGATGTGGAGGAGGCATTCTATCGTAATTTAGAATTTGGCACAGGAGGGCTCAGGGGTATTATGGGGGTTGGAACAAATCGAATGAACAAATATACTGTTGGGATGGCTACTCAGGGTTTTGCCAATTATCTAAAGAGCTCTTTTCTGAATGAAAAAATAAAGGTCGCTATTTCTTACGATTCTCGAAACAATAGCAAGTACTTTGCCCATATTACGGCGGGTGTATTTGCTTCAAATGGTATCGAGGTGTTTCTTTTCGATGATATTCGTCCTACTCCTGTGCTGAGTTTTGCCATTCGTGAACTTGGGTGCAATGCAGGTGTTATGATTACCGCATCACACAACCCAAAGGAATATAACGGTTATAAAGCTTATTGGAGTGATGGTGCCCAGATTATTGCCCCTCATGATAAAAATATTATTGCTCAGGTGGGTAAAATATTGAATCCTCAGCAAGTTAAATTCCTTGAAGGAGACATATCCCCTCTGATTCATATTATTGGGGAGGAAATTGATGAAAAATATTTGTCCTCTATTCTTTCCCTTACCCTTTCAAAAGAGGCAGTGAAGAGACATCCTGATTTGAAAATTGTTTATACTCCGCTTCACGGTACTGGGGTTAAATTGGTCCCTGCTGCTTTGAAAAAGGCTGGTTTTTCCAATCTCCTCCATGTTCCAGAGCAAGATGTAAGTGATGGCAATTTCCCAACACTGATATACCCCAATCCAGAGGAGGCTTCCGCCCTCGAAATGGCAATTGCTGTGGCGCAGAGGGAAAATGCAGATATTGTTATGGCTACCGATCCCGATGCAGATCGAATTGGTATTGCTGTGAGGGATGATAGTGGTAAAATGGCACTTCTCAATGGAAACCAAACTGCCTCTATTCTAACATATTACATTTTGAATAGATGGCAACAGCTTGGAAAGTTGGATGGAGATCAATATATTGTGAAAACGGTGGTCACTACGGAGCTTCTAAAGGCTATTGCATCCAAATTTGCCCTTCCAATTTATGATGTACTTACTGGGTTTAAGTATATTGCTAAGGTGGTGAGGGAGAATGAAGGAAAAAAGACTTTTATCTGTGGAGGAGAGGAGAGTTATGGTTTCAATGTGGGGGAATTTGTACGAGATAAGGATGCTGTGGTAACCTCTGTGATGGTTGCAGAATGTGCTGCTTGGTGTGCTGATCAAGGGCTCTCTCTATATCAGTTCTTGCAATCTATCTATAAGGAACTTGGCTATTACAGAGAGGGATTGCTCTCTTTGACTAAGAAGGGGAAGGATGGTGCTGAACAAATAGCGAAGATGATGTCAGATTTGAGGAATAACCCTCCAAAAGAGCTCGCTTCATATAGGGTAGTTAAAGTGGTGGATTATCTGAAGAGTGAAGAAACAGGTGTTGATGCAACAAATATGATTAAATTGGTAACAGAGGACGAATCTGTAATATTTGTAAGACCTTCGGGAACTGAACCCAAAATTAAATTTTATTTTGGAGTAAAGGGGAGTGATGGAGATGATAAAATCAAAAAGCTATCTGCTATTTTCTCTTAATGTTGGAGAATAGAGGGAGAATGTTGCTCATAAGGTTCCAAATGATGTAATAGAAAAGTATAACAAATACTATTCCTGTCCAGTCTATCTTAAGTACAACAATCATAAGTGCGCTCAACAATAATGTCGTAATTAGGTAGAGATACCTGCTTGAGTTATCTTGCCAACTGAATGATTTGATTTTAAGAGAGAAAAAGTCGATTTCAGATATGAGCAAGTAGGAGATAAATATAGAAAGTAATGGTATGACAAATGAATAGGAGATCGATTCGTCAATGAGTGGTGAATATGTTGAAAATGCTATTAACGAAGAGATCAAGATGGCTGATGCTGGAGTAGGTAAACCTATAAAATTTGAGCTTTGCCTAGTGTCTATATTGAACTTTGCTAATCTTAATGCAGAAAAAATAGCAATCAGTAATGTAATATATTTTAGGTAATTATAAGGTGATTCGAATGGTAATTCGCTATAGAAATTGAACAAAATAAGGGAAGGAGCAAGACCGAAGCTGACTACGTCTGAAAGGGAGTCAAGCTCCTTTCCCATATCTGAATAAGAGTGCAGCAAACGAGCTGCAAAGCCGTCACAAAAGTCAAAAACAGATGCTACAAGGATAGCATAAAAAGATAAATCGTACCTCCCCTCAAAAGAGAATAATATCGCAATTATTCCAGATAGAAGGTTGAGACAAGTTATTGTGTTCGGTATCTGTTTAATGACTTTCATAATGATTATTTAATCCCTAATTTCTTTTTTATATCCTTAGGAAGGGCATTTTTGTGTACTACTATGCTGATGGTTTTTCCTTTTACATAGTTTTCAGACATATTATGATATCCTTTCATAGGATTTCTTTCAGTACCCCAAGAGTTCTTTGTAATATAATATTTGGTCCCTTTTTGATCTTTAGTGATACCGATAATGTGTTCTAAGTGATCATCAGTGGTGGTAAACGATTCGAACATCTCTTGACGGTTAGCTTGATTGACTTCAAGTTCAGGTATGATTTCTGTTGCCTTCATGATTTCATCACGTGTCAACTTTGTGTCTTGTGGAACTATAGAAATGCCCATTGCAAAAACATAACCTTTTTCGCTGCAATCACCATCCCAAGCAACAGTGTAGCCGTTATTGATAGCGTTGTCAATTACTGACATAAACTCATCTAAAGGGAGGTTGTAGAGTGTTTCATGGTCCCAGTTATCAGGAATTTCAAGTGGAACTCTTTGGTAAAATGGATGGTGGGAAAGAGATGTAATCTCAACATAATCACTCATGTCTAATCCAAGGAAATCTCTAAATGTAATAGGGGTATATTCTTTACCTTGGAAGGTGAATTTTTCAGGAAGTTTACCAAGATAAATATCAAATAAACTCTCTTGAAGTTCGTAATATTCAGGTGATCGTTTTTTCAACTCAACTGATGCCCCAACAATTGCTTTAAGATATTTACCTAATTCTCCATGATTGTGCTTAGGAGAGTCGTAGTTGATACCTGTATATACTTCTTCAGGGACAATGCCAAATTCTTGAATGCGTTTTAGAGCCATATGTGAAATACTACCAGGCCCTATGTTTCCTTTTCCTCTTCTTAAAAAGTTATCATTTATCCTCTCATCGTAGTTATGGCGAACTGTGAACATCTCTGATAGATCATATTCACCTTTTCCCATTCTAATTAATTCGGATTCAATAAATGAAGTGGCAGCAAAACACCAGCACGTGCCTGTAGATGCTTGATTCTTTACAGGAGTTGCTTTGTTCACTTTGACATCAGTAAATTGATATACTTGTGCAAATGATGCTAAGGCGATAAACGCGCAAAGAGTAGTGGTGACAAATTTTTTCATGGTTTTACGATATTATATTATGTGATTAATTATAGTCCTAATTTAGCCCTTATTTCTGCAGGAATGGCATTTTTATTTACCATTATGTCCATTGTTTTGTAACGAACGAAAGCTTCTGAAACGTACCAGAATCCTTTGTAATCACCAGCATCACCCCATGAGTTTTTAACCATAAAATATTTTTTCCCGTTTTGGTCTTTTGCGATACCATAAATATGCATTCCATGGTCATCGGTAGTTTGATAGTTGTCGAAGGCTTCTTGACGCATCTCTTGTGTGATAACCAATTCTGCACAAGGTGCTTCTGTAGCTTTGTCATTTTTTTGTGCTGGTGTGAGGCCAATCCATTTTGCTTGATCACTCCCTGTTTCTGCCAATTTTTCCATATCTGGAACAATCCCGAGCCCTTTTCTTGTAAATCCTTTTTCACTTACGTCTGAGCCCCAGGCAACTGTATAGCCATTGTTCAAAGCGTTGTACATTATTGCGATCAAATCGTCAATAGGAACATTGTATGATGTAGCCCACATCCAGTTATCAGGTACTTCAATGGTCATTTTTTGATAAAAAGGGTGGTGAGTGAAAGATGTAATATCAACATAGTCATCAAGGTTGATTCCTAATGATGCGATGTAACTTTTAGGGGTGAAATTCTTTCCGTTGTATTCAAATTCTTCTGGAATTGTTCCAAGATATGAGTTAAGAATCCCTTCTAATCCGTTTTTCCATGCAGTAGTAAGGGTGCGGTTGTTGTTTTTCAATACAGCATTAACATAGCCGTCAAGAACTGCATCCATCTCTCCGTGGATATGTCTATCTGTGCCATAATTCAATCCAGAAAATACACTATCAGGTACAATGCCATATTGTTTCATGATTTCAAGAGCATTGCCAAAAGAGCTGCCTGGACCGAAATTTAGATGGCCATGAAGCCTTACAAATTTGAGAGCTCTATCGAAATATGTGTGGTGAACGACAAACATTTCAGATAGGTCAAGATTGGCCCCTTTGTACCCAGATTTCAAAATTTCTGATTCAAAGAACGAAAGTGCGGAGAATGCCCAACATGTACCTGTACTGCTTTGATTCTTAACTGTGGTGATAGGATTCTCTACTACTACTTCGAATTTGTATCCTTCTGGCTCTTTTACCTCATTTTTCTTTTTCTTTTGTGCAAATCCGTTTGGAGCTAAAAGAGTAGCTACTAAAGCTACAACAATGACAGTTTTTAATTTCATATCAAATTGTTTTAATTTATTATTGTGTGATTATGGAATATTCATGTATTTGTGAGTCTGTAATGAAATATTCCATTTTGGAAAATTTTTAACATACTCAATGATTTTTGGGAGAATGACTTTTATCTGGCTCCATTCTGGTTGAAGGTAGAGAACTGTGTTTTTTGAAACCATCTTTGCATTCTCTTCTGCCCATTGGAAGTCGCTTTCATCTTGGATGATAACTTTCAACTCAGATGCCATTTGAAATACCTCTTTCAGTGGTGGTGCCTTTCTTTTCGGAGAGAGGCAGATCCAGTCAAATTGTCCACTTAGTGGTTGAGAACCAGAAGTTTCAAGGAAAATTTCCAGGTTGTGCTCTTTTAGAAGGTGGCATAGGGGATCAAGAGGATATTTTAGAGGTTCTCCACCAGTAATCACTATAGATTGTGCAGGAAGCATCAGAGCCTCCTCGACTATTTTTTCAATTCTGACAGGGGGAAATAATTTGGGATTCCAAGTCTCTTTTGCATCGCACCATGCACATCCTACATCACAGCCACCTAACCTTATGAAGTAGGCAGCTTTACCAGTGTTTCGTCCCTCTCCCTGGATAGTATAAAAGCTCTCGACAAGGGGTAGGAGATTACCATTATCAAGTTCTATGATTGTATTGGCACTATTTTTCATATTCTACAAATATAAATAAAATAGCCATACAAATGACAAAATGACATAAAAAAGGGAGTGGCAAATATTTTGTTTAAACATAATAAGTACAGAATTAGGTAATTATAAAAATATATATATGAATAAAGAAAATTTAGAAATTTTAAACAAGTATGCAATCAACCTCAATGAGAGGGCGAGAGCAGGAAAACTTGACCCTGTAATTGGTAGGGACGAGGAGATAAGGAGGGTTCTTCAGATATTAAGCAGAAGGACCAAGAACAACCCAATCCTTGTAGGGGAACCTGGTGTGGGTAAGACCGCTATTTCAGAGGGGATTGCCCAGAGAATAATCAATCAAGATGTTCCAGAGAATCTTAAATCGAAGGAGATATACTCTTTGGATATGGGGGCTCTTATTGCAGGGGCTAAATACCAAGGGGAATTTGAAGAGAGGTTGAAAGGTGTTGTGAAAGCTGTGATTGAGAGTGAAGGGGAGATCGTTCTATTTATCGATGAAATTCACACCTTGGTAGGTGCTGGAAGGAGCTCAGGTGCTATGGATGCTGCAAATATCCTTAAACCTGCCCTAGCACGTGGTGAGCTCAGGGCCATTGGCTCAACCACCCTCGACGAATACAGGAAATATTTCGAAGAGGACAAGGCCTTGGAGAGGAGGTTTCAAATGGTGATGGTGGATGAACCAACGCCAGCTGAATCTATCTCCATTTTGAGGGGATTGAAGGAGAAATATGAGAACCACCACAAAGTCAGAATTGACGACGATGCTATCATAGCTGCAGTAGATCTTTCACATAGGTATATAACCAATAGGTTTTTACCCGATAAGGCGATCGACCTTATTGATGAGGCTGCCTCCAAATTGAGGTTGGAGATGAATTCGGTGCCAGAGTCTATAGATGAGTTAAACAGAAAGATACGTCAGCTTGAGATTGAGAGAGAGGCTATAAAGAGAGAGGGCAAATCTCCTAAACTCGACACCATAATTGCTACGCTCAAAACTCTTGAAGCAGAGAGAAAAGAGGTAAGTACAAAATGGGAGGCTGAAAAATCACTTCTTGAGTCAATCCAACAAAAGAGGGGTGAAATAGAACACTTTAAATATCTCTCTGATGATGCAGAAAGAAAAGGCGACTACGGGAAAGTAGCAGAGTTGCGTTATGGTAAGATAGCTAATACTCAAAAAGAGATAGAGGTGTTGATGGCTAAGAAAAACGCAAACCCATCACCTCTGATCAATGAATCTGTAGAGCCAGAGGATATTGCAGAGATAGTATCAAAATGGACTGGTATCCCTGTGAATAGGATGCTTGAGAGTGAGAAAACGAAACTCCTAAATATGGAATCATTGCTGCATAAAAGGGTAGTAGGACAGGACGAAGCGGTGAAGGCAGTATCAGATGCAGTGCGTCGCAGTAGAGCAGGGTTGCAAAATGAAAAGAGGCCCATTGGTTCATTTATGTTTCTTGGGACCACTGGTGTAGGAAAGACCGAATTGGCGAAGGCCCTTGCAGAGGCACTTTTCAATGATGAAAACATGATGACAAGAATCGACATGAGTGAATATCAAGAGCGGCATTCTGTATCGAGATTGGTTGGAGCTCCTCCAGGATATGTGGGATACGATGAAGGGGGACAACTCACTGAAGCGGTGAGGCGAAAACCATATTCAGTGATATTACTTGATGAAATAGAAAAAGCTCACCCTGATGTATTCAATATTCTATTGCAAGTGCTGGATGATGGTAGACTTACCGACAATAAAGGGAGAACTGTAGATTTTAAAAACACTATACTCATTATGACTTCGAATATAGGTTCAGATATAATCCAAGGCTATATGAGTAGGATAACACCTGAGAACAAGGAGGGTATCCTCAATGAGTGCAGGAAAGAGGTAATGACACTCCTCAAGGCAGCAGTGAGACCTGAATTCCTCAATAGAGTAGATGAGATAATAATGTTTGAACCTCTTAACAAAGAGGCTATTAAAGGTATTTTAAATATACAGCTTAAAGAGCTAAATGACAAAATGAAGGAGAATGATATCACCCTTGAATACTCTCCAGAGTTCATTGAATATCTAACAGATAAAGGCTATGACCCTGCGTACGGGGCAAGACCAATCAAAAGGATACTTCAAAGAGAGCTAGTCAACTCATTAGCTACAGCCCTGATAGAGGGTAAGATATCCAAAAATGCCATTATAAAAGTGGGAGTGAACAAAGGAGAAATAACTTTTTCCTATAAATAATCATGGATAATTAGAAAAATTATCTATATTTGCACCCTCTAATGCAGAGGGACTGGTTCGGTAGCTCAGTTGGATAGAGCAACAGCCTTCTAAGCTGTGGGTCAAGG
>CAZSLC010000019.1:22022-36281 GCA_964607675.1 uncultured Muribaculaceae bacterium | reverse complement strand
CCCAGTTTGCAATAAATTACAAATGGTATCTAAAGAGAGTAGAGATAGAGAATACTAGAAAGAGATTTGAAGAGCTGGAGATTAGATGGGCGGATTAATCTTTAGAAAACACTTCCTTTATGCAAAAAACTACATATGTTATTAGTGAGATAATAATTAACACTAACAAAGCAACCCCTAATAAAACAATAATAGTATCCATAATCTATTTTTTACAAATATAATAAATAATGTCAAACACGGTCACATTTACCCTCTTTATCTCGATCTTTGAATTTTGGCCACCCTTCCATCTGAGCCAGCGGCCCAAATGATTGAGCTACCTGGAGCTCGATTTAGAGTGTGGTAGCCCATATCTTTCGAAAAAATTGTCCAGTTGTTTCCTCCGTCATAGCTATAACTTACACCATCAGAACCAACTGCTACAATACAATCTGTCATATCTGCAAAGTTCTTCACGCAAGAGACAAACCCATGAGCAGCAGATGCAGGGGAGGTCCAACTTTTGCCACCATCACTGCTGATGCCAATGGTCCCCTCGCAGTTTTCAACATCTGTGTAGTCCCCGCCGCCAATAAGAAAACGCCCTTTACCAAGGGAGAAAAGTGAATAAATGCCATCAGGGGAGGTAATACAAGGAATATTTGTAGGATAAACACTCCATTGCCAAGAGTGATCATCAGTAACATGAAATGCAGCCCTACTTGCCCCAGCCACAAATGCAATAACCCCCTCTGGTGAATATGTGACACAGCTATTTGAGGCAGCAAAACACCCCTCATTTGCAAATTGTGCAGGTCCTTTCATCTCAACCCAGCTCTCTCCACCATCTTTCGTATATAAGAGTGAAAAATATCCATCAATAGGATCACCTACGACAACACCCTCCTTGTCATTTTTAAAAGCTATGCTATTGTAAAATGCCAAATCATGCACCTTCGAAAAGACCTTCTTCCAGGTATCACCTGCATCACAAGTTTTAAAAATTATAGCAGGGTTGCCAGCAGTAACAACTATCGCAGTATCCCTACCAAAAGTCCACAACGAGCGGAAATCATATTTTCTCCCATTGGAAACAGCTGTATCAGCTACCATAAAGATCTGCCAATTTCGCCCTCCGTCCTCCGTCCTAATAACCTCTGAATTGGTTCCAGATGCCCATATTATATCTTCATCCACAGCAGAAATGGCTCTGCAAGAGAAATGTGTTCCAGTGGCGAGTTTGTCAATATGGATAGTCCCTTCACCGATATTTGCACAACTGCCCATTATCAAAGTCACACAAAGTGACAACAGTAAATTTCTAAACAAAAGATTTTTCATAGCAACAAAAATACTAAAAAGAAAAACAATACCATAGGAACAAAAAAAAGAACCAATTAAAAAATAATTGGTTCTTTTTCAATATTATTAAACTTAATTAACCATCAGTTACTCTGCTGGTTTAACTTCTTCAGCTGCCTTTACCTCTTCAACTGGTTTTACTTCAGTTTTTGGAGCTGCAACTTTTTTTGCACGGCTACGACGTGTAGTTGCCTTCTTTTCTTCTTTTGGAGCTGCTGCAAGAGCTGCTTCATTGAAGTCAACTAACTCGATGATGGCTGTATCAGCTGCATCACCTGGTCTGAAACCAGTCTTGATGATACGGGTATATCCGCCTGGACGGTCAGCGATCTTTGGAGCAATTACGCGGAACAATTCGGTAACTGATTCTTTTTGCTTCAAATATGCAAATACTGTACGGCGTGAATGGGTCGAATCTTCTTTAGCTTTAGTCATTAGAGGTTCAACATACTCTCTAAGAGCTTTTGCCTTAGGTAGTGTTGTCTCGATGCGTTTATGAAGAATAAGCGATGACGCCATATTTGCTAACATAGCTTTTCTGTGCCCGCTTTTGCGACCTAAATGATTTATTCCTTTATTGTGCCTCATTTTCTTCTATTTTCTTTTTTACTTCAATATTATACTTAGTAACGTCTAATCCAAAATTGAGTTTAACTCTATCCATCAAAACATCAATTTCATTCATCGATTTTTTACCGAAGTTTCTAAATCTTATCAACTCTGCTCTCTGATGTGATACTAAATCGGCAAAAGTCTCAATATTAGCTGCCTTAAGACAGTTAAGAGCTCTTACTGATAGTTCCATATCTGAAAGTTTGGTAAGTAAGAGATGACGCATGCGTAAAGCTTCTTCATCTAAAACTTCAGTAGTGCTTGTCTCAGGGGTTACCTCCAATGAGATTTTCTCGTCTGAGAACAACATTAAGTGATGAATTAAAATCTTAGCAGCCTCTGTCAAAGCATCTTTTGGATGAATTGAACCATCTGTTGTGATCTCAATATTCAATTTTTGATAGTCAGTTTTTTGCTCAACTCGGTAGTCTTCAGCCGAATATTTAACATTTCTAATAGGTGTAAAAATCGAATCAATAGGAATAGTCCCTACAGGAGCCGATTCAACTTTATTCTCTTCAGCCGGTACATATCCACGTCCTTTCCCAATCCTAAGCTCAACTTCTAACTTAACACTTGGCTCCATATAGCAAATATGAAGATCAGGGTTTAGTACAGAGAAATTACAAAGGTTTTTAGAGATGTCCTCTGCAGTAAAACTGTCTTTACCAGTTACGGTAAATTTAACAAGTTCACCCTCTTCCTCTTTCACTTCTCTTTTGAAACGAACTTCTTTTAAATTAAGAATAATTTCAACTACACTTTCAATTACCCCTGGGATTGTGTCAAACTGATGAGACACTCCCTCAATTTTAATTGAAGTGATGGCAAATCCTTCTAATGAAGATAAAAGAATACGACGCAATGCGTTCCCGATGGTGGTTCCATATCCTGGTTCAAGAGGACGAAACTCGAAACGACCAAAAGTGTCGGTAGCGTCGAGCATTATTACCTTGTCTGGTTTTTGAAATGCTAATATTGCCATTATATTAAAATTATTATTTAGAGTATAACTCTACGATTAATTGTTCATTGATTGTTTCAGGAACTTCAGTTCTATCAGGAAGGTTCAAAAATTTACCTGAAAGCTCTGATGCATTCCATTCAATCCATGAGTATTTAGATACATCAGGAATTGAATTTTGGATAACCTCAAGACTCTTAGATCTTTCACGAACTCCTATCAACTCACCTGGTTTAACCAAAGTAGATGGAATGTTACATATTTGTCCATTGAGAACAATATGACGATGAGTTACTAACTGTCTTGCAGCTAAACGAGTTGGGGCTATACCCATACGATAAACAATATTATCAATACGTGACTCAAGAAGGAGAACTAAATTTTCGCCTGTACGTCCTTTCATTCTGTGAGCTCTACTATAAAGATTACGGAATTGTCTCTCTAATAAGCCGTAAGTATATTTTACTTTTTGTTTTTCTCTTAACTGAGTACCGTACTCAGATGTTTTTTTACGTTTCTTAGCTAAACCATGTTGTCCAGGAGGATAATTCTTTTTTTCAAAATATTTATCTGCTCCATAGATTGGTTCACCAAATTTGCGGGCTATTTTTGTTGTCGGCCCTGTATATCTTGCCATATTATATTATTCTTTTAATTATATAAAAACTATACTCTACGGCGTCCTTTAGGACGACATCCATTATGTGGAAGAGGAGTAACGTCAACTATCTCTGTAACTTCGATTCCAGCTCCATGAATAGTACGGATAGCAGACTCACGACCTGCTCCCGGCCCTTTTACGTATGCTTTAATTTTACGTAAACCTAAATCGTATGCTACTTTAGCAGCATCTGCAGCAGCAACTTGAGCAGCATATGGGGTGTTCTTTTTAGACCCTCTAAAACCCATTTTCCCTGCTGAAGACCAACTAATAACTTGTCCCAAGCTATTGGTTAATGTCACAATCACATTGTTAAATGTTGATGAGATATGAGCCTCTCCGTATGCGTCAACCTTAACAACTTTTTTCTTACTTGATGTTCCTGTTTTTTTTGCCATAATTAGCTTCTGTTATTTAGTTGCTTTTTTCTTATTAGCTACAGTCTTCTTCCTACCCTTACGAGTACGAGCATTGTTCTTAGTACTTTGCCCACGAACTGGTAGCCCGATACGGTGACGAATACCTCTATAGCATCCGACATCCATTAATCGTTTAATGTTTAATTGTACAGATGAACGAAGTTCACCTTCGATTTTGTAGTGATCAGAAATTGTACTTCTGATTGCAGCTATTTGATCGTCATTCCAATCATTCACCTTCACACTATAATCAATGCCACAAGCATCAAGAATAGATCTCGCTGAACTACGACCAATCCCGAAGATGTAGGTTAGACCCACTTCTCCACGTTTGTTTTTTGGTAAATCAACTCCGGCTATACGTGCCATATTCTTATTTTACTTTATTGTTTTACAAATCAAAAAATTATCCTTGGCGCATTTTAAATTTAGGATTTTTTTTGCAAATTACATACAAGCGACCTTTGCGCTTTACTATTTTACAATCCTCGCTACGCTTTTTAATGGATGTTTTTACTTTCATTTGTGTAAGTTTTTTATTTATATCTGAAAGAAATTCTTCCTTTTGTTAAATCATAAGGGGACATTTCAACTCTGACTTTATCGCCTGGAAGGATACGGATGTAGTGCATACGCATCTTTCCTGAAATATGAGCAATAATTATGTGACCATTATCCAATTCGACTCTAAACATAGCATTAGACAATGCTTCAATTATTGTTCCTTCTTTCTCTATAGCAGTTTGTTTTGGCATAGTTAATATTTCTCCTTGATTTTTTAATTAGTTTTACCTTCAATAAATTCAAATGTTGATAATGTCTCTGGACCATTTTTCCCTACATGGACCATTAGTTCAAAATGTGCTGAATTCTTCTTATCAGCAGTGCTGATAGCCCATCCGTTGTCATGTAAATAGATGGTTTTTTCTCCAGCATTAACCATAGGTTCAATGCAGATTGTCATTCCTTCGATGAGTTTCTTGCCTCTTCCTATATGTCCGTAATTGGGTACTTCAGGAGCCTCATGCATCATTTTACCAATGCCGTGTCCCACCATTTCACGCACAACAGAATAACCAAAACCCTCAACGTATGATTGTACCGCATTTCCAATATCACCAATTCTGTTTCCGACAACTGCCTCCTTAATGCCGCGGTATAGTGACTCTTTTGTTACTTCAAGTAGTTGTTTGTTTTCATCAGATATCTTTCCTACAGGAAATGTATATGCTGAATCTCCATAAAAACCTTTGTAACGAGTACCACAGTCAACGGAAACTATATCTCCTTCAATCAATTTGTAGTCGGATGGAAAACCATGAACTACAGTATCATTGACAGAAATACATAAGGTGAATGGGAATCCGCCATAACCTAAAAAGCCAGGTTCCGCTCCATTGGCACGTATGAAAGCTTCGGCTAATTTATCAAGCTCCATTGTTGTCACACCGGGAGCTATGTGCTTTCCTACTTCCGCTAATGTTTTGGAAACCAATATTCCATTCTCTTTAAGAATAGCAATATCTTTTTCAGTTTTGACTCTTATCATTTTAAAGAACTATTAAAGATTACATACCAGAACGTCCTTTAAGACGTCCAGTCTTCATCAAACCGTCATAGTGACGCATTAGCAAATGTGATTCAATATGCTGAAGCGTATCTAACACTACTCCTACGAGAATAAGCAACGAGGTCCCACCATAAAATTGTGCAAACTGATTGTTTACTCCAAGCATAACAGCAAACGCAGGAAGTATCGCAACTAACGCCAAGAAAAACGAACCAGGCAAAGTAATACGAGACATCACAGCGTCAAGGTATTCAGCAGTTTTTTTACCTGGTTTAACACCTGGTATGAAACCGCCATTCTTTTTCATCTCTTCCGCCATTACGGTAGGGTTCACAGTGATTGCTGTATAGAAATATGTGAAAGCAATTACCATAATTGCGAATGTGAAATTGTACCAAAATCCAGTGAAGTCGCTAAGTGCAGCCGCTACCCCTCTTGACGCATCAAAACGTGAAAGAAGTAGAGGGAACATCATCAAAGCTTGTGCGAAAATAATAGGCATAACACCTGCCGCATTGATTTTCAACGGAATATATTGACGAACCCCACCATATTGTTTGTTCCCAACAACTCTCTTTGCATATTGAACAGGCACTTTCCTTTGACCTTGAACAAGGGCAACAGTAGCCATGAAAATAAGGAATAAAATAATAATCTCAACGATGAACATCAAAGCTCCACCAGTTGTTTGATTAAATCTTGAACCAAATTCTGCGACAAGTGCAAAAGGAAGTCTTGCAATGATACCAACCATAATGATAAGTGAAATACCATTACCAATACCACGGTCAGTGATTCTCTCACCTAACCACATGATAAACATAGTACCTGAAAGAAGAATAATTGTAGAGAATATATTATAAGAAAATCCAGAAACAAGGAACGCTGAAGCTGGCAATTGTGCATGCAAATTGGTTATGTATGCTGGTCCTTGAAGAAGAAGGATCACAATTGTTAGATAACGAGTCCATTGGTTCATTTTTCTACGTCCGCTTTCACCCTCTTTTTGTAGTTTTTGGAAATAAGGAACTAATACACCAAGAAGCTGAATAACAATAGAAGCGGAGATATACGGCATAACCCCAAGTGCAAAAATAGAGGCATTACCAAATGCTCCACCAGAGAACATGTCAAGAAGTCCTAAAAGACCCGATGACGCTTGGTTTTGCAAATTGGCTAACTGCGATGGATCTATCCCAGGAAGTACAACAAAACTTCCTAAGCGATAGATCAACAACAAAAGCATAGTGTAAACTATTCTTTTACGCAGTTCCTCAATTTTGAAAATATTCTTTATTGTTTCGAAAAACTTTCTCATTGAAGATCTCTTTTAATTACTTCACCCTCTAATGCAGTGATTTTTTGAATTGCGCTTTTTGAAAAAGCATCAGCTTCGATCACCATCTTAACTTTCAAATCTCCATTGCCTAGAATTTTGACATTATCGTTTTTATGAATAAGGCCGTTTTCTAGTAAAACATCAAAATTAATCTCTGTAATATTGTGTTTTTCATAGAGAGATTGAAGGGTAGATAGATTAACTGCTTTATATTCAACTCTATTAGGATTTTTGAATCCAAACTTAGGCAACCTTCTTTGAATAGGCATTTGCCCCCCTTCGAATCCTTTTTTACTAGAGTAACCTGAACGTGATTGAGCCCCTTTATGTCCACGTGTTGATTGACCACCATGTCCAGAACCTTCACCTCTTCCGATGCGTTTTTCTCTTCCAAGAGAACCATTTGCCGGTTTTAAATTATTTAGTTTCATCTTTTTCTCCTCCTTTAAATTTCTTCAACTTTAACAAGATGTAGAACTTTCTGAATCATTCCCTGAGAAACAGGGTTGAGTTCGATTTCTACAGAGTGATTCATACGATGAATACCTAATGAAACCAAATTTGCAATTTGTCTCTTTGTAGCACCGTTTTTACTTTTAATTTGAGTAACTCTTACTTTTGACATTGCATTTCCTCCTTAACCTTTAAATACTCTTTGAATATGAACACCACGAAGTCCTGCAATAGTGTAAGCATCACGCATTTCTGCCAATGCAGCAATAGTTGCCTTTACAAGATTGTGAGGGTTAGATGAACCTTTAGATTTTGCTAACACATCTGTAATACCTACAGATTCAAATACTGCACGCATAGCACCCCCTGCTTTCACACCTGTTCCAGGAGCGGCAGGTTTCATAAATACTCTTGCACCACCAAATTTCATTGATTGTTCGTGAGGTATCGTACTTTGATTAAGAGGAACTTTAATCAAATTCTTCTTAGCATCTTCAATACCTTTTGAAATAGCAGTGGTTACTTCATTAGCTTTTCCAAGTCCATATCCAACAACACCTTTCTCATCTCCAACAACTACTATTGCAGCAAAACTGAAGTGACGTCCACCCTTTGTTACTTTTGTAACTCTTTGGACAGCAACTAATCTATCTTTCAATTCAAGATCAGTTGTCTTTACTTTCTTAACATTAATATCTGCCATAGTTTTATTAGAATTTTAAACCACCCTCGCGAGCAGCATCAGCTAAATTTTTTACTCTTCCGTGATATAGGTAACCTCCACGATCAAATGAAACAGTTGAAATTCCTTTTTCAATTGCCTTTTGTGCAGCAAGTTTTCCTACTAATTGAGCAACTTGTGTTGCGCTTTTACCTTTAACCTCTTCAACTAAAGACTTGTCTTTAGACGAAACAGATGCAATAGTTAAACCATTGATATCGTCAATAAATTGAACATATATCTGTTTGTTACTTCTAAAAATTGACATCCTTGGTTGTTCAGAAGTTCCATTAACGACTTTGCGAATACGATAGCGTATTCTTTGTCTTCTTTCTATTTTAGTTATAGCCATCTCTACTTCTCCTATTATTTAGCGCCTGCTGATTTACCAGCTTTACGACGAAGTTGTTCACCTACAAACTTAATACCTTTACCCTTGTATGGCTCAGGTTTACGCAATGAGCGTATCTTAGCAGCAACCATTCCAAGTAATTGTTTGTCATGGCTTTTTAATACAAGTACAGGGTTCTGACCTTTTTTAACAGGTTCAGCTTCTCCTTTAACCTCTACAGGAAGTTGAAAATGAATATCGTGTGAGTAACCAAGGTTCATAACCATCATTTGGCCAGTAACTTCAACACGGAAACCAACTCCTATAAATTCTTGTTTAATTGTAAATCCTGTTGATACCCCTGCCACCATATTGTGAATCAAAGCACGGTATAGGCCATGCATTGAGCGATGACGTGGAAGATCAGTTGGACGCTCTACTTTAAGAACATTTTCCTCAACAGTCACCTTGATGTCAGGATTGACTTTCTGACTCAATTCACCAAGAGGGCCTTTAACCTTCACTACATTACCAGAGTCAACGGTAACAGTCACTCCAGCAGGAAGGTTTACAGGTAATTTTCCTATTCTTGACATTATTTAAAATTTTTATAGTTATTCATTAATAAACATAGCATATCACCTCACCACCAATATTTTCATCCTTGGCCTTCTTTTCAGTCATGATGCCTTTAGAAGTAGATATGATAGCTATACCAAGACCATTTAATACTCTTGGCAACTCCTCCACTCCAGCATATTGCCTCAAGCCTGGTGTGCTGACACGTTTGATTTTTTTAATTGCAGCTTGTTTAGTCTCAGGATGATACTTTAAAGCTATTTTAATAGTGTTGAAAGGGTTACCTTCAACGATTTTGTAACTCAAGATGTAGCCGCTCTCATGAAGAACACGAGTCAACTCCACTTTCATTTTTGATGCAGGTATCTCTACAACCTTATGGCCTGCGAGATATGCATTTCTGACTCTTGTCAAAAAATCTGCAATTGGATCAGTCATTGTTTTAAATTTTTAATAGATTCGACACATAAGTGCCCGATATCCAAATGTTAATAATTATATAAAAGTTGTTTACCAACTTGCTTTTCTAACTCCAGGTAGCAAACCTTTACTAGCCATCTCGCGGAATTGAATACGACTAATACCGAACATACGCATATATCCCTTAGGACGACCTGATAAAGAGCAACGGTTGTGTAAACGACATGGGCTTGAATTTTTAGGTAATTTGTCAAGTGCGGCCCAATCACCAGCCTCTTTAAGAGCCTTGCGTTTTTCTGCATATTTAGCACATAATTTGGCGCGTTTAACTTCGCGTGCTATCATTGATTCTTTTGCCATATATTATTTTTATTTCTTATTTTTAAAAGGCAATCCAAATTCACGAAGAAGAGCATGAGCCTCTTCATCGTTTGTTGATGAGGTTACGAAAGTAATCTCCATACCAAGAACTTTTGTGATCTTGTCAATATCAATCTCAGGGAAAATAATTTGCTCTTTAATACCAAGGGTATAATTACCTTTACCATCAAATTTCTCATTAATTCCTTTGAAGTCTCTGATTCGAGGAAGAGATACAGAAATAAGTCTGTCCAAGAATTCATACATTTTTGCAGAACGAAGTGTAACCTTAACTCCAATTGGCATCCCCTTACGAAGTTTAAAGTTAGAGATATCTTTCTTAGAGTATGTAGCTATTGCTTTTTGACCAGTGATTGTGGTCAATTCTTCTTGTGCTACATCAATAAGTTTCTTATCGCCAGTTGCAGTGCCAATACCTTGATTGATAGTAATCTTTAAAAGCTTAGGAACCTGCATAACACTTTTGAAAGAAAACTCTTTCATGAGTTTATCTACAATCTCGTCTTTGTATTTCTTTTGTAGGGTAGGAACATATCCTTTTACAACAGTTTGTACCCCACTTGTAGCTTCAGCTTTTTTCTTTGCCATTACTTAATCTCCTCTCCAGATTTTTTAGCATAACGTACATTTTTCCCTTTTTCACCAATACGACGTCCAACTTTAGTTGGGCCACCTTTTACTGGATCTACTACTTGTAGATTAGAGATGTGCACACCTGCTTCTTGTTTAACAATACCTCCCTGAGGACTTTTTGAATTGGGTTTAGTATGCTTACTAACCATATTCACTCCTTCGACGATAGCACGATCTTTCTTTCCGTCAACCTCAAGAACTCTTCCAGTCTTACCTTTATCGTTCCCAGCATTTACAAAGACTGTGTCTCCTTTTTTAATATGTAATTTTTTATTCATATCCTTACTCCTTAATATTATAATACCTCAGGTGCTAAAGAGACAATCTTCATGTAATTGTCACGCAACTCTCTGGCAACTGGGCCAAAAATACGAGTTCCGCGAACCTCATTTTGGTTGTTTAACAATACACAAGCATTGTCATCAAAACGGATATATGAACCGTCAGCACGACGAATTTCTTTTTTAGTACGAACAACTACGGCTTTAGAAACCGAGCCTTTCTTTGCATCCGCTCCTGGGATTGCACTTTTAACGGCAACAACTATTTTGTCACCTACTCCAGCATAATGACGGCGTGTACCACCGAGAACTCTAATACATAGAACCTCTTTTGCACCGCTATTATCTGCTACTTGTAAACGTGTTTCTTGTTGTATCATAGCCTATTTAACTTTTTCTACGATTTCTACTAATCTCCAGCATTTGGTCTTACTCAATGGACGAGTCTCCATAATGCGAACTGTATCTCCCTCATCACACTCGTTTTTGTCATCTTGTGCAACGAATTTTGTGGTTTTATTTACGAATTTTCCGTAAATGGGGTGTTTTTCCTTAATCTTTACTGCAACAACGATAGATTTATCCATTTTGTTACTTACCACAATCCCTACTCTTTCTTTGCGTAAATTTCTCTCCATAACCTAATTAGTTTTGGGTATTTTCAACTTGACTTAATACAGTCAACATACGAGCGATGTCTTTTTTAGACTTTTTGATCTTTGAAGTATCATCTAATGGAGAAACAACGTGGTTCATCAGCATCTGATTAAGATTTGCCTTTTCGGTTTCAATGCGATCGCGCAGATCTTTAACTGCCATTTCGCGAATTTCTTTAATTTTCATTTCTCTCCAATAAATTATTGTTCAACATAATCTCTACGTACTACAAACTTAGTAGTAACTGGAAGTTTTTGAGCCCCTAAACGAAGTGCTTCTTTAGCAATCTCCATAGGAACACCTTCTGCTTCAATTAGCATACGACCAGGAGTAATAGGAGCTACGAATCCTTCAGGAGCACCTTTTCCTTTACCCATACGAACTTCCGCAGGTTTCTTTGTAAATGGTTTGTCAGGGAATACGCGAATCCAAATCTGACCTTCACGTTTCATATAACGAACGATTGCCTGACGAGCAGCCTCAATTTGTTGACCTGTGAGCCAGCAGGGCTCAAGAGTCTTGATTCCAAAAGAACCGAATGAAAGCTCAGTACCTCTACCGGCATTCCCTTTCATACGTCCTTTTTGCTGCCTTCTAAACTTTGTTTTCTTTGGTTGTAACATTGTTTTATACAGTTTTAACTATAATTTGCCTTTTTAAACGGGCTGCAAAGGTATTACATTTATTCAAAATAGCAAATATTTTCTAAAAATATTTTTTACTATTTTCGACCAGTGAATTTTAATGTCAATTATTGAGTTTTCAATTAGTTATGCAAATAAGAAAAAATTGCATACGCTCATTTTGGTCAAATGAAAAAATCAAAACAAGCCCCCAATGAGATAAATAGCATAGGCAAGAAGCCAAGCAATAGCTGTATTATATATGAGTGTAAATAGACTCCACCACCTGCTTTTTGTCTCATGGGCAATAGCGATAAGGGTAGCTATACATGGGAAAAACAACAAAATAAAGACCATAAAAGAGAGGGATGATCGTGGTGAAAAATCTCCAGAAGAGTAAAGAACATCTGACAAAGAATCACCATCCTCAGCATATAGGACTCCAAGTGTGCTAACCACCAGTTCCTTGGCTGGAATACTCGACACCAATGCAACACTTGCCTTCCAATTAAGACCTATCGGCTCCATCACTGGCTCTATAAATTTACCAATCTGCGCAATATAAGATTCTGTATTGGCCTCAACATTGACAGTATCCTCTTTGGGCCTTGGGTAATAACTTAAAAACCAAATAACCACAGTTGCCAACAAAACTACAGTTCCAATTTTTTTTAGATACTCCGCACACTTATCCCAAACATGTTTAAGTGTCGCCCCCAAGGTGGGCATACGGTATGGAGGGAGCTCCATCACAAAAGGGGTCTCATCTTTTTTAAATTTTGTCTTCCTCAGAATACGAGCAGTAAAAACAGCAACCAGTCCACCAAGAAGATAGAGGGAGATCAACACCGTGGAGGCATATTTTGGGAAAAATGTCCCAGCCAACAAAATAAAAACAGGTAATCTGGCACTGCAAGACATAAATGGGATAACCAAAATTGTAATAAGACGGCTACTGCGGCTTTCAATAGTTCTCGTTGACATAATAGCAGGCACGTTGCATCCAAAACCCATCAACAAAGGGATAAATGACTTACCATGGAGTCCCATCTTGTGCATCAATTTATCCATTATAAATGCAGCTCTCGCCATATATCCTGAGTCCTCCATGAAAGAGATAAATAGGTATAGTATCAAAATATTGGGGAGAAAAACAGCTACACTCCCAACTCCACCGATAATCCCATTCACCACCAGATCTTTGATAGCACCATCAGGAAGGAACCGAGAAAACAATCCCCCTAAAGCATCAAACCCCATTCCAATCCACTCTTGAGGGTAAGCTCCCAAGATAAATGTTGTGGTAAACATCAACCACATAACAAAAATAAAAAGAGGGAACCCAAGCCACTTATTTGCCACCAATCGGTCTATCCTGCGTGTATGCTTGTTTGCATCTTTATCGCCATGAACAAATGTCTCCAACAGTGCACCTGAAATAAAACCATATTTATAGTCACTCACAGCCATCTCTACATCTTTCTTTAGACGCTTCTCAACTCTTGTTGATGCCTTGTCTGCAAGTCCCTTCCAATTATATATATTAACACACCCACTCAACATTGATTCCACCTCTGCATCCTTTTCGAGGAGTTTCATAGCCCAATACCTCGCAGGAAATTGATGAGGGAGGTCCTCAGATTGTTTAAGTGTATCTGTCAAAGTTATAATTTCATTTTCCAACTCTGTACCATAATTGATATGGACATGCCGAGCCACCTTATTGCTCCCCTCAAAAAGTTCGATGACAGTATCAAGCAGTTTGGTAAGTCCTTGGCCATTTTTGGCAACTGTGGGAACCATTGGAATCCCCATCATCGCCCCAAGGTGCTCATAATCAAGCTGTGATCCACTTGCATACAACTCATCATACATATTTAATGCTACAACAATTCGTTGATTCAAATCTATAAGTTCTGTTGTCAAATAGAGGTTTCTCTCTATATTGGAAGCAACCACAGAATTGATAATAACATCTGGTTTTTTGGTAAAAAGATGATTTCTGACAAACAACTCCTCTGGAGTATATGCAGATAACGAATAGGTCCCAGGTAAATCGGTAATATTTATACGGTAACCATTGTAACTAAAATACCTCGTTTTCGCCCCCACCGTCACACCGCTATAATTGCCCACCTTCTCATTTCCACCTGATAGAGCATTAAAGAGGGAGGACTTACCACTATTAGGATTACCCACAAGGGCTACATCAATCTCATTCAGTTTTTTAATTTTCTTTCTGTTCTTTCCGCATCCTGATCCACCACACCC
>CAZSLC010000019.1:0-21922 GCA_964607675.1 uncultured Muribaculaceae bacterium | reverse complement strand
GATCCACCACACCCCGACCCATCGCACCCTAACGCTCCCCGACCACAGCTCATACAGTCTCCACTAAAAGGGGCAAAGAACATTGATACCTGCTGCATTTCTAATAACTCCACAGCTTCATCCTCCATCAAGACATCTATCATATCGGCCTCACTTCGGCGTAGAGAGATATCATATCCCATGACTGAATATTTCACAGGGTCATTAAGTGGCGAATTTAGTACGGATGTAACCCTCTGTCCTCGCACAAAACCCATCTCCATAATACGCTTTCTAAATCCTCCATGCCCTGAGACACGCATGATTACAGCCGTTTCACCATTTTTCAGTTGAGATAACTTCATTATTATCAATTTAACCTACAAAAGTAACAATTATCTACTATTTTTGTATTTATATACGATATATACTTATAATTATATGACAAATACCTCAATCACAATCCTCGGATTCACAATCATTTTTGTGGCTACCACTTTAGGTTCTGCCCTCGTTTTCTTCTTTAAAAAAGATATTCCACAAAAAATCAACTCTCTAATGCTCGGGTTTGCCGCTGGTGTGATGATTGCAGCCTCTATTTGGTCTCTTCTAATACCCTCTATCAATGGTGCTGAAGGTTACATATTTTCATGGATCCCTGCCGCCGTTGGTTTTATTGTAGGTGGCCTTTTCTTGGTACTACTCGACAAAATAACCCCACACATCCATAGTGGCACCAACACAGAAGAGGGACCACACTCCAGCATAGCAAAATCAACAAAACTATTTCTCGCCGTGACAATACACAACATTCCAGAGGGATTAGCTGTTGGATTTGCCTTCGGTGGAGCATCTGTCATTGGGACTGAAGCAGCTTTTTTATCTGCACTCGGCCTGGCAATAGGACTTGCCATCCAAAATCTACCCGAAGGGGCAGCAGTAGCACTCCCAATGAAAGCAGTAACCAAAAGCAACACTAAATCTTTTCTCTTCGGGATGGGGAGCGGTGCTGTTGAACCCGTTGCGGCTATTGCAGGATATTTCCTTGCCTCTCAATTGACAATATTGCAACCTTGGTTTATGGCATTTGCTGCAGGTGCAATGATTTTTGTTGTAGCAGAAGACCTCATTCCAGATGCCAAACTATCAGAATACACCCACCTTGGCACCTGGGGTGTTATGATTGGTTTTGTAGTAATGATGGTTCTCGATGTTGCTTTAGGGTAACTTCTCATTACGGCCAACTATATTGTTGCCTCAATCCCATTCTCTGCAAAAATAGAAATTGTTCTCTGCCTCACCTCTTCAGAGGGCTCTCTCATTGGAATCCCTTTAGGATTGTATTTCGTTCCAAGTCGAGTGTGCTTTCCCTTAGCTATGTCGTGATAAGGGAGCAGTTCTACCAATGGTGACCTCTCACCTGGAAGGGAGGCAAGAAACTTGGCAGAAGCTTCGATATTTTCAACATCAGCATTAACCCCATCAATTAGAGGTATCCTTATCGTAAAATTATATCCCCTCTCTGACAACAACCTTATATTTGCAAGGATCTGCTCATTTGAGACTCCACAAAAGAGACGATGCTTCTCACTATCCATATGCTTGAGATCGACCAGGAACATCTCACATCTTTCCGCCACCTCCAAGAGAAATTTGCTATCTGCAAAAAGGGTTGTATCTACCACTCGGTGAATTTCCCGTTTTCCACACTCATCAAGAATAGCAAGGAATCTCACCCCTTGAAGAAGAGGCTCCCCACCACAGAAGGTGACTCCTCCGCCAGAAGATTCAAAAAATGGTCTCTCCTTTTCTATCTCTTCCATCAATTCCTCTACGGTGTACTCTCTAATTGCCATCTCCATTGCTTTTGAGGGACACACCCTGGCACAGGCACCACAACGGACACATTTTGAGTCGTCAGTAACAATCCCCACCCCCTTAACAGATTTTAGAGCTTTTTTAGGACATATTCTTACACACCTATTACAGGCAATACATTTGCTAACAGTATATAACTTCGTTTGTTTGGGAGATATCCCCTCTGGATTGTGACACCACACACATGAGAGAGGACATCCCTTAAAAAAAATAGTTACTCTTATTCCAGGCCCATCGTTAATGGAGTACCTTTTTATATCAAATACAGGAAAAGTCATCTTAGAAAGTGGCATTTTGAGTACGGGCGATAATCTCCTCCTGATAATCAAGATTCATGTCGTTGAAATAATCACTATATCCAGCCATTCTAACCATCAAATCTCTATAATCTTCAGGGTGTTTTTGTGCAGCACGTAAAGTGGCAGTATCAACGATATTGAACTGAATGTGGTGACCTCCCATCTTAAAATATGTTCTAATCAACAATCCAAGTTTTTCAATGTCGGCATCTTTTTTAAGAAGTTGTGGGATAAATCTCTGATTGAGAAGAGTGCCGCCAGAGAGTGTTTGATCTAACTTACCCAAAGATTTAACAACAGAAGTAGGACCATTTAAATCACACCCTTGAGAAGGAGAAGTGCCATCTGATATGGGAAGGGTTGCAAATCTTCCGTTTGGAGTAGCCCCCATCACTTTTCCAAAATAAACGTGGCAAGTAGTAGAGAGCATATTCATTCTAAAACATGATCCTTTGATATTTGGTTTACCATCAATTGTTTTATACAAATCGTTGTAAACTCTCACTGCTATTTCATCTGCATATTTATCATCATTACCAAAGAATGGAGTGTTATTTAGAATAAACTGTCTGTCAGCCTCTTTACCTTTAAAATTCTTTGCAACCATATTCAAAAGGGACTCCATAGTGTAATCTTTCGAATCAAATACATGTTTTTTAAGAGTAGCAAACGAATCTGTCACCGTCCCAAGACCTGTACACTGTATATAATTAGAGTTATAGCGAGCTCCGCAATCATAATAATCTCTCCCTTTGGTGATACAATCTTCAATGAGCACTGATAGGAATGTTGCTGGTGCATATTTTGCAAACATCCTGTCTATATAGTTGCTTACCATTATTTTTTGAAGAACCACATAGTTGAGTTGCTTCAAAAATGCTTGATAGAGCTCTTCAAATGTTTTGAAACTTCTTGGGTCACCAGTCTCTATACTAACCCTCTTCTTAGTAACAGGGTCAATGCCATTGTTTAATGTCACTTCAAGTACTTTAGGCACATTGAGATACCCTGTCAATAAATAAGCCTCTTTCCCAAATGCTCCTACCTCAATACATCCACTGCATCCCCCCTCCCTCGCATCACGGAGAGATTTACCTTGACGCACCAACTCTTTCACATATGTATCAGGGTTGAACACAGATGGGTATCCATATCCAAGACGAATTGTCTTACATGCCGCATGTAAAAATTTATCAGACGTTTTCTCGCTAATATGGACAGAGCAACCAGGTTGCAAAATATGTAATTCACCAAGTACCTCAAGTAAAATATAGGAAACCTCACTCTCGCCACTCTCGCCATCAGGTGTCACCCCTGCAACATTGATATTGGTAAAATCGTTATAAGTACCACTCTCTTTTGCAGTGATACCCACCTTCGGAGGTGCTGGATGGTTGTTAACTTTGATCCAGAAACAACTCACCAACTCCTTAGCCTCATCTCTGGTTAGGGTACCTGCTTTTATTTCCTTATCATAAAATGGAGCCAAATGTTGATCGAAATGGCCTGGGTTCATAGCATCCCAACCATTCAATTCAAGGATAGTCCCAAGGTGGCAGAACCAATACATCTGGATAGCCTCTCTAAATGTTGATGGTGCATTTGCAGGGACTCTGCGGCACACCTTAGCAATCTCCTTCAACTCCTCGATCCTCCTTCGAATGGCATCCCCGATGGTCTCTCCCTCAGCAGAAACTACATGAGCTTCTCCACCATTGCCAGTCAAGACTTTTTCTAATTTAGCAATCTGCTTCTCCGCCTCAATAGCATGACGCTCTCCAAAAAGGATCATTGCATCGCAAGAAATAGCCATTGCCTTCAATTCATCTTGTCTATCGGTAGCATTGGGGTCATTGAGAAAATCGAGTTTTTCCAGCTCTTCAGCTATCTGCCTCTTAAAGTCATTCATCCCAAGTCGATAGATCTTCCCATCAAGGGCGGTGTGTCCAGGAGCCCTCTGCTCCATAAATTCTGTGAAAAGGCCCGCCTCATAGAGGTTTCTCCAAGAATCTGGTACGTGGTTAAAAATTCTCTCCCTCTGAGTCTTCCCTTTCCAGTAAGGGATGACCTCTTTTTCATACTTCTCAATATCCTTATTGCTGATATAGTAATTTTGGAGTTCCCTCGTCTTCAACACTTTAAAATCTTCAGTGGTATGACAAGTAAGCTCTGGGAAGGTAGGGACGGCCTTCGGCTTGGGTCCTCTCTCCCCGACAATAAGCTCATCATCCCCAATATATATTTTTTTCTTACGGCACAACTCGTAAAAATTCATTGCGCGCAAAATTGGAATAGGGTATTTACCCTCATTCTTTTTATAAAATTCGGTTTCTAAAAGTGCCCTTTCAATTGTTAAAGAGGGCTTCGTATCAATTGATTGTTTGCGTAATCTCGCTATTCTTTCGTTCATAATGATCAAAATTAAATATTAATAAAAATGAATAGACAGAGTTATCCCTGTCATATAATCGAAAAAAAAACAGCTTATGTTAGCAGATAATACAAGAATACAAACCACGACCTGGTTTGTGATAGAGATTGTTTATATAACTATATCTTTGCATATCAGCGGCAAAGATAAAACTATTTTTGAATTTTACTAAGAACTCTTAAAAAATTGCCACCCCAAAACATCTTTATCTCTTCATCACTATAATTCCTGCGAATCATCTCTTTAGTAATCTCTTTCATCTTTGAGACATTTTCAAGTCCAACAACCCCACCGCCACCATCGAAATCTGTTCCTATCCCGATATGATCTGCACCAATAAGATTTTTGGCATAATCAATATGATCAACAAGATGTTTCACTCTCACTTGATTTTTGGGGAGGTCAGCCAAAAAGAATCTGCCTGTAGCTATTTGAACTAAACCACCTTTGTCAGCAATAGCAATCATCTCTTTATCTGTTAGGTTTCTGGGGTGATTTTTAATAGCATAAACTCCCGAATGTGTAGCCACTATAGGGTCCTCACTCACCTGAAGGCAATCAAAAACCGTAGAAGTAGCTGCATGGGAAACATCTATTACAATCCCCAATTTATTCATCTGTTTTATCACCTCAACACCAAAAGGCGATAAGCCACCCCATTCATTGCGTTGATATCGAGAGGCGTCGCACACATCATTGTCATAGTTATGGCAAATAGTAATTACCCTAACACCCATCTTATAAAACATCTCCACATTAGAAATATCCTTTCCAAGTGCATAACCATTTTCAATTCCAAGCATCACAGCAGATTTACCCTCCCCTTTTATGCGTAAAAAATCTTCAGGGGTAAAGGCCAACTCTGCCTCACTATCTCTTTCTCTTACATATTTTTTAAAGTTAGTTATCTCGGTAACAGCAAGTTGAGTAGCTATTTTCAAAGAATCTTCTGATCTCCCCTTTTGATCTAAAAAAATAGCAAAGACAGCTGCGTCAAGTCCTCCTTGCTTCATCATCGGGAAAGAGACCTGCCCTTTTGTAACAGAAAAATCTTTTGCCTCAGGATGATTTACCCAAATGGCATTATCGTTGTGAGTATCTATCGAAAACATTATTTTATGTAAACTATCTGCATGTGCTGAAATCTCCTTTTCAGTTTGAGCAGCCATTTGAATTGAAAGAAATAATGATAGAATTAATAAAAAATGTCTCATAATATATATTTTTGTGCAAATGTATAAAAAATTAACACTCCTTTTAACTTTAATCTCATTGCCATTTATGCTCCTCTCACAAGACATAGATGGATTTCTCATGCAATATTTCATTGAGGACGGTGACACACTATACATTCAAGAGTTACCCCCCGCCATCAAACGAAGCTGGCTCAATAAAAAAGACAAGAAGAATTGGAGGAAGTTTTATAAAACTGTGTACAATTTTTCAAAGACATACCCCTATGCCCTCGTAGCAAAGGAAAAAGTCGAAAGTGCAAATAAATACATCTCAGAGAACAATCTCAAAGGGATAAAAAAAGAAAAGTATCTTAGAAATTTACAAAACGACCTATTCAGCACATTTGAAAAGCCCCTCCGAAAACTCACTTTTACCCAAGGTAGGATGCTGATGAGGATGATTGACAGAGAGGTGGGCAATGTCTCTTACTCAATTATAAAAGACTATCGTGGTGGCTTGGTAGCAGGCTTCTGGCAAGGCGTCGCCAAAATGTTCGGTGCAGATCTTAAAAAGCCATACGATCCCAATGGTGAGGACAGGAACATAGAACAACTAATCCAAATCTACCAAAAGGGAGATTTCAATTACATCTACTTCTCTATTTTTCAGCAGTTTCCCCCCGAACCAACAGTAAGGGCAGCTAACGATTTTCCTCAGAAACTAAATGATACTGCAAAGAGTGACCATCAAAGCAGAGATAATCCTTAACATTGATCCACTCCCCTAAAATATGCATTTCCCCACCACTGGGGATATCTATTTTCGTGTGTGAGTGGAAATGACCGAATATATAATAATCGACCCCTTTCGAAGATGAATCCTTCAAATATTTACCATAATCATCGGCAAAATGGTAAATCGGCATCTGCTTCCAATCAAATGCCACCGAAGAAGAGCCACTGTCCCCATTAGTTTTAGCGAGCCTGGTATGCTTTGACCACGAATATCCAAGTCCGAAAGCCCAGCGAGGATGAATAGCACTGAACAAAAACTGAAGAAAACGGTTATGGAAGCACCATCTTATAAACCGAAATCCCAACGGAGTTGTTCCCAACCCATCACCATGTCCAAGGCAAAATGTAGTCCCTTCAATGGTCACTATTGATGGCTGAGGCAGCACCTTTATACCGAGCTCTTGTTCAAAATAGTTAAATGCCCAAACATCATGATTGCCTTTAAAAAAGAACACATCAACACCTCGATCCTTTAGTGCAGCCAACGCACCAAGTGTACGAGTAACACCTCGAGGAATTACATACTTATACTCATACCAAAAATCAAATATATCACCTAAAAGATAAAGTGCTCTTGTATTGTGTGGAAGAGACTCTAAAAAACCAGCAAACTCTCTCTCTCTTTGAATATAATCTCCATGACGAAGACCAAGATGCACATCAGAAAGAAAATAATAAAGATTTTTCTCCATAAAACTATAACAATGAGGATATTATTGTAATAGTACCAACCAATGCACAATAAATTGCGAAATAAAATAATTTTGCCTTTTTCACTATGTTAATCATCCACCTACAAGCGATGTATCCAGATACAAACGCACTTAAAGCACCAAGTGCCAAAGAGAGTGTAGATATACCAGATGATGCAAAAGAGAATCCCCCCTCAACAAGTTGCAAAAAAGCCTCACCCAGAATAGGCACTATCACCATCAAAAAAGAAAACTGGGCAACAGCACTTTTTTTAACACCACACATCAGCCCTGTTGAAATAGTAGTTCCTGAACGAGAAAGGCCTGGAAGAACAGCTACAGCTTGAGCAAGTCCTATTATAAAAGCCTCTTTATAACCCACCTCTTTCCCCTGATTATCAACATTTTTCAAAGATTGACGTTTAGAGAGCCATTCTCCAAGTAGCAGAAGAGTAGAAGTTAACAAAAGCATACAACCAACTATTAACAATCCAGATCCAAATATACTCTCAACATAATCTTTAAAAAACAACCCCACTATCAATACAGGAATCATCGATAGACATATCTTTAATATATACTCTGTTTGATAATTATATTTAAACTTAAACAAACCTCTAATTAAATTCCATATCTCTTTTCTAAATGCAACTATAGTACTCAATACGGTTGCCGTATGAACCGCAATTTCAAAACTTAAATTGGAACTTGTATCAACACCAAACAAGCTCTTAGCAATCACCAAATGGCCACTGCTGCTAACAGGGAGAAATTCAGTAAATCCCTGAACCAATCCTAATATGACAGATTCTATCTCACTCATTATTGGTCGATTTTTTACCTCTATACAGAATAGCAAAGATCTCGAATACAAAACCCAAAATAATAACAATTGGGGCTAGTACCAATCTTCTAAAATTAAAAATCTCATAACTAAATACTTCAGGCGATTCAGCTTTTCCTCCAGCCATAAGTATATACCCGATTATAAGTAATACAACACCTATAATAATAAGTAAAATGTTTTTTTTAGGAATTGGGAAATTATTCATTTTCAGTATTTTAATAATATAATTTATCTTTATGTATAGACACCAATCTGTTAACAATCATTGTTGTTGAAATAAGACATATAAAAATACCTGTCACAACAACTCCCGATAGTACAAATATCAATATTTTATAATCAAACAACATAAAAAGTTGATTAAATTCATTTCTAACAAGTATTAACACCCCAAGAAGAAAAAGCACTGCCACCAATCCCGATATAAATCCTTGGAAAAAGGCTTGATAATTGAAAGGTCTCCTAATAAAGCCCTTTGTAGCCCCAACCAACCTCATTGTATGAATGGTGAATCTCTTAGAATAAACATTCAACCGCACAGTATTATTTATGAGAACCATCGATATAAAAAGCAATAAAAGGATAAAAACTGAAAGGACAATTCCTATTTTTTCAATATTAGCATTTAGAAGTTCAATTAAAGATTCATGATATATTACTTCAGATATTTGAGGTAGCTTCTCAAGTTTATTTTTAATTACGACAAGGCTATCATTAACAATATAATCAGCTTTTATAAAAAGATCGAGGGAGGCGGGTATAGGATTAGTGCTAAAGAGCTCAAGGAAGTCATCTCCCAATAACTCTTTCATCTCTTTTGTCCCTTCCTCTTTTGTAATGACAACAACCTCTTTGACAAAAGGGTATCTCTTCAAAACCGTAGCCACATTAAAAGCCTCATTATCAGATACATCAGTATCAAGAATAGCCGATACACTCATGTTCTCTTTAAAATAATTAGAGACTTCCCTGGCATTAGCAACAAGGAGCCCAGCTAATCCTACCAAGAACAAAACAAGACTTATACTTATGACCGAAGATAGATAAGATCTCACTAATCTTCTATATAGTATATTACTCTCTTTCTTTTTCATTAGATAGAAATGAATCAACCTCAAAGATAAGTAAAACTAATTATCTAAAAAATTTTTAGTATCTTTGCAGAAAATCAGCGTAAAATGGGAGAACCACGTAGAATCTTATTTGTCAATTCGGAGATATTTCCATATCTACCTGAAAGCAGTATATCTATTGTTGGAAGGTATCTCCCACAGGGGATACAAGAGAGTGGTAAAGAAATTCGCTCTTTTATGCCGAGATATGGTTGTATTAACGAGAGGCGCAATCAACTACATGAGGTAATAAGGCTCTCTGGGATGAATCTTGTTATTAATGACATCGATCGCCCCTTGATTATTAAAGTATCATCGATATCATCGGCAAGGATGCAAGTTTACTTTATTGATAATGATGACTACTTTCACAGGAAGACCATATATTGTGATACTGACAATACTTTTTTAGAAGACAATGATGAAAGGGCTATTTTTTTCGCAAGGGGAGTCCTTGAAACCGTCAAAAAATTGAGATGGAAGCCTGACATTGTTCATTGCCAAGGTTGGATTTCTCATTTAGTACCCGTATATCTCAAAAAGGTATATAAAGACGATCCAGTATTCGCAGACTCAAAAGTCATTCTCTCACTATACAATGATTATTTGGATGAACCATTTAACCCAAAAATGAAAGCAAGTGCCCATATTCATGGATTGAAAAGTAAAGATATTGATTTCTTGACAGAAGCCAATGGCATAAATCTTGCTAAACTTGCTATTCAGTATGCAGATGGGATTATCCCTGGGGTATCAGAGATTGACGATCGACTAACGGCTTACATCAATAGACTAAAACTACCAGTGCTGCCCTATACCGAGGTTGATCATCCAGAGGCCACATACATACAGAAATACAATCAGTTTTACGATCAAATCATTGATACTAATGAAAAATAAGAAAGCCTCTATTGTTTTTGTCGCACTTCTCTCACTATTTATCTCAACATCTTGCATAGAAAACGACAAATCCCTAGGCACACAGTTTCTTTCAAGTGATTACCTATTAAAATTAAAACTTGACACTCTCAGTCTTCCACTTACTACCAGATATATGGATAGTCTCCAGGGTGGATCGAGTAGTCATATGCTTGTAGGATATCTACACGACGACATTTTTAAAACAATGACAGTTGGTAGTGCCACACAAGTACTTCCCACCTCCGACTCCACTGATTTTGGAGAAAATCCACAACTTCTATACGCATATATTAATTTTCAAATAGACTCAACAGTTTATTACGACAATTCACAACTTGGAATTGCACAAAATATATATGTATATAAGTTACTAAAAGATTTAGATTCAACATCTTTACTAAATAACGCCATTTCATACAAAGATATTGACCCTAAGCCTGTAAGCGTAGGTTCATCAATCCATTTCGGAGATGACTCCTTGAAAGTATATCTATCCAACGAGTATGCCAATGAACTCCTTGCAACTACTCCTGAAGAATTTGATAGTACAGCACTATTTTTAAAGAGAATTAAGGGTCTATATATTTCAACCGAATCTCCTAATGTCGTTGCCAAACAGGGACGTCTCAACTACCTATCAGTAGGCTCTTCTTATATCTACTTACACTATATATTAAACGATTCCTCATTAGGCATCACAGACCTGGACACCGTTGAGAGTTTCTCCATAGCAAGTAAATACTGTGTGAATACATTTAAGACCGAATCGAAATATCTTGAAAATCTTACAGACAACAATCAACTATATGTTGAAAGCTTGTCGGGAGTTAAACCATATATTTCAGGAATTGAATTTAGGGCCATGATGGATAAATGGATGTCTGACAACAATCTTGATCCTAAAAAAATAGTTTTATCAAGAGCCACTGTTAAACTTCCATACGAGATGCCTTCAGACTATACTGTTGTTGACAAAGAGTACCCCACTTCCATATACCCTTGCAGTAACAATATTCCCGATTCCACCTACACATATTCTCCCTTAACTGAGGTTTATTCATCTTCAGCAACAGGTAAAATCAATCGTTCAAAGAGAGAATACATTGCAGATATCACCACATATCTTCAAGAACTGATAAGAATGGATATAGAGAAGATCAACTCATCTAAAGATTTATGGTTTTCACCAAGTTACTCTTTTAGTGACTCTCAAGGGAACATCTATTATGCAATAGATACACAAGACTACAAAAGAGCCATCATAAATGGTCCTTCAGCCGAAAGACACCCAACATTAGAAATCGCTTATGTTATTGTTGGTCGATCGAACTAAAGACCAAACAAGAATTGTGACCTCCAAACCCAAAAGTATTGTTTATTGCAATCTTAACATCTCTCTTTTGAGCTTTATTAAAGGTAAAATTGAGATTGTAATCAATTTCAGGATCTTCAGATTCAAAATTAATTGTCGGAGGCACTATCCCCGACTCAATGGCATGGATACATGCTAAAGATTCTACAGCCCCTGCAGCACCAAGAAGGTGACCATGCATAGATTTGGTTGAACTAATATTCAACTTGTAGGCGTGATCTTTAAAAATATGAAGGATAGCCCTTACTTCTGCCAAATCTCCAAGAGGGGTCGATGTGCCATGCACATTGATATAATCAACATCCTCTGGTCTGATTGAAGCATCATCAAGAGCCAACTTAATGACCTTTGCAGCACCTAACCCATCGGGGCATGGTGCCGTTATATGGTGAGCATCCGCAGACATACCCGAACCTAAAACCTCTGCATATATTTTGGCACCTCTACTTTTAGCATGCTCATACTCTTCAAGTATCAAAATAGCAGCCCCTTCACCCATTACAAATCCATCTCTATTGAGATCAAATGGACGAGAAGCCTTTTTATAATCATCATTGTTGATAGATAGAGCCTGTGTCGAATTGAACCCCCCTATCGATGCAATGGTAATAGGGGCCTCAGATCCACCTGAAATAATCATATCAGCCTTCCCAAGCCTTATCAAATTGAGAGCATCCCCAATTGCATGAGAAGATGAAGCGCAAGCAGATGTAGTCGAATAATTGGGACCTGCAAGGCCATACTTAATAGATATAATACCAGGGGCAATATCTGCAATCATCTTTGTAATAAGAAATGGACTAAAGCGAGGTATTTTACCACCATCACAATAGTCCATTATTTCAGTTGTAAGGCTTTCTACACCTCCAATTCCTGAGCCTAAAATGACTCCCACACGATCTCGATTGGTAGAAGCAAAATCAACTTTTGAATCATCCACCGCTTGTATTGCTGCTGCAAGTGCAAACTGCGAAAATCTATCAAGTCTCCTCGCCTCCTTCCTATCTATCCCGAAATCGCTCGCTTCAAAATTATTTACCTCACATGCAAACTTAGTTTTAAAAAGCGTTGTATCAAAACGGTCAATCAACACAGCTCCGCTAACCCCTTTGTCCAAGTTAGAAAAATACTCTCCAACATTGTTTCCTAAAGGGTTGATTGTTCCTATACCTGTTACAACAACTCTTTTAAGTTCCATGTAAGTAATTATTTTGCTTGCTTTTCTATATAAGCGATCGCATCAGCAACTGTAGAAATTTTTTCTGCAGCATCATCAGGAATTTCGATACCGAAAGCTTTTTCAAATTCCATAATAAGTTCTACAGTATCGAGTGAATCAGCTCCTAAATCATTTGTGAAACTTGCTGTAGGGGTAACTTCATTTTCATCGACTCCAAGTTGTTCAACTATAATCGCCTTAACTTGAGAAGCAACATCTGCCATGGTATAAAAATTTTAATTAATAAATAAAAATAAATGTAATTCAAAATTAGGTTGCAAACTAACTAAAAAAAAATCAGATTATGAAATTTTAAGCATTGTTTTGAACAAAATAGGTTACTTTTGTAGTGTCAAATTTATTTAAAGACCATATAATCAAGTATATAATGATAAGTATTGCCATATTTGCCTCTGGTTCAGGCACTAACGCAGAGAACATGATGATACATTTCAAAGATTCCACTATTGCCAACATTTCATTAATCATTTCCAACAAGAGAGATGCATATGTTCTGAAAAGGGGGGAAAAATATGGAGTGCCCACAGCTGTAATATCTTACAAAGAGCTCTATGAGCCAGCTCCGAATAATATTACATCTCTATTAGATCTTTATAAAATCGACTTTATTATTTTAGCTGGTTTTCTGCTAAAGGTACCAGAATACCTTATTGACAAATATCAAAATAGAATTGTCAATGTCCACCCCGCACTCCTCCCAAAATATGGAGGAAAAGGAATGTATGGTGAGAATGTCCACAACGCAGTAATAGAAGCAAAGGAGAATGAATCAGGAATTACTATTCATCTTATCGATAAGTTTTACGATCGCGGAACTATATTATATCAAAGTAAATGTTTAATTTCGCATGGAGATACTCCAGAAACACTTGCATTAAAAATCCACGAATTAGAAAAAGAATATCCTAATATTGTCGAAAAATATATAAAAACACTAATATGAATAAAAAATTAATATTTATCATTTCATTGATAGTGATGATTACCTCTTGCTCCCCAATGCCCACTGTATCAGTCACTCCAACCACTATAGAGTGTGGTCCTGAAGGGGGTGAATTTGATATTGTTGTCACCTCAAATTATGTATGGAAAGTGAAAATAGTCAATGCAGAAACAACAGTAACCCCCGAATATGGTCAGAGCGGATCAACGGCCAAGATCACCATTGCCCCTAACATAGATGGTATTGAAAAAAAACTTATTGTCTATTTCACAGCCTCAAATACAAGCAATTATTCAATAGCAAACGTTGCTATAACCCAAGGTAATACCATCCCGGTAATTACTGCCACCTCATCAACAGATATAATAGACCACAAAGGGGGGGAAGTCATTATTAATCTCAAATCCAATTTGTCATGGGCATCAAGTATCTCCTCAAATAGTGTTACACTTTCAAAAACCGCAGGGGGTAAAGACACACTTGATATCATCGCAACCATTCCACCCAACTTAACACTCAATGAGAACAAATATCAAATCACCTTCGAATGTACCAATGGCACTGATATTGCGAAAGCTCCTATAGTAATCACTCAAACTAAAGCTCCCGATCCTATCGCAACATTCAACCCAACATCTAAATCCATTCCAACAATAGGTGGGTCGTTTGACCTAAGAATAGACTCTAATTATAAATGGAAAGCAACTGTAAACGAGGGAGTCACACTCTCTCAAGGGACAGGAGACCCAGGTGAAATAACAACAATAACAGTAGCAGCGAACAATTCTGGTAATCCCAAAACACACAATTTAATATTTACTATCGGAGAAGGTGAAATAGAGAAATTATTCACCTACACAATCAATCAAGAATAATTGTTTTGTTGTGCTCGAGACGGGAATCGAACCCGTACAGGCATTGCTGCCCACAGGATTTTAAGTCCTGCGTGTCTACCTATTCCACCACTCGAGCAAAAATAGAGTGCAAAGGTATTATTTTTTTTTAAAAATCAAATAATAATATAAGAGTATTCTTAGCAAAATGTTGGTATATTTGCCCCCTTATGAAACTAAAAGATTATTTCCCATTCTATAAAAGGAATCTCAAGGTGGCATTCCCAGTAATGATAACCCAAGCTGGGCAGGTGGTGATGCAACTTGCCGACAATGTTATGGTCGGACATTTAGGGGCCGCACAATTAGCAGGGACGTCGTTTGCCAATGCTATTTTTATTATTGGTTTAGTGTTTTGCATTGGTTTTTGCCAAGGAATCACCCCTCTGGTAGGACAGAGCTTCGGTAAAGGTGACTCAAAAGAGGTGGGTAAATTGCTTGGAAACGCCATTATTTTGAATTTTATTTTAGGAGTTATTCTTTCTGGGATAATGGGGAGCGTACTCCCATTTATGGGAAAAATGGGGCAAGACCCAGAGGTGTTTAAATATGCACACCAGTACTATTCTATTATTGTGTTCACAATGTTCCCTGCCGCTATTTTCTTTACCACTCGATTTTTCTCAGATGGGATTGGCAACACAAAAAATGCAATGTGGATAACACTTTTTGTCAATGTTTTGAATATCTTCCTCAACTGGGTACTTATATATGGTCATTTGGGATTTCCAGCATATGGCGTCGCTGGTGCTGCATACTCTACACTTACAACGAGATTGTTGGCTACAGCTTTATTTATATTATTATTTATTTGTAAAAAAGAGTATAATCAATATTTAAAAATAATTAAATGGCCATTTTTCGATTGGAAATACATAAAAGATATTTTTAAAATTTCCCTCCCTATATCATTTCAGAGTTTGTTGGAAGTTACTGCATTTAGCTTTGCAGCAATAATGGTGGGATGGATGGGCAAATACGAACTCGCCGCCCACCAAATAGCACAGAGTTTGAGCCACCTCTCATTTATGATTGCCACTGGTATCGGGGCAGCAGCTACAATCAGGGTGTCTCATCAGTACGGAGGGGGCAACTATGTTGAGATGAGGATGGCAGGGAAGGCCTCCATCCATATGAGTGCATTTCTAATGGGAAGTGCTGGCCTCATTTTTATTATCTTTAGGCACTCCATTCCCCCATTGTTTACCCCAGATGTCAATGCTACCTCTATTGCCTCCTCTCTAATTATTGTTCTCTCTTTGTTCCAAATATTTGATGCAATACAACTATCAAGCATGAGTTCATTAAGAGGACTGAAGGATACCACTGTTCCTTTGATGTTTTCCGCCATTTCTTACTACTGTGTATGTCTTCCAAGTGCTTATGTATTGGGATTTATCTGCAAATTGGGTCCAGTGGGTGTTTGGATTGGCCTAATGCTGGGACTCATATTTGCCTCCACCCTATTCTATCTTAGATTCAACAAATTGTCAAAGAGAATAGTTAAAGAAAACTCACTTTAAAAACATAACATTTATGAAACATTTCAAACAATTATTGCTACTATTTGTAGCAGCCTTTACCATTGCAGGGTGCACTCCTAAAGATCAAAGGACCCATTTTGTCCTTGAAACTGATATGGGTGATATTGAGTTGGTCCTTTACGATGAAACCCCTCTCCACCGCGACAATTACATTAAGTTGATTAATGAGAATTATTTTGATGGCGTACTATTTCATAGAGTAATTAAAGATTTTATGATTCAAAGTGGAGACCCTAATTCAAAAACTGCTGCATCTGGGCAAATGCTTGGTGAAGGTGGCCCTGACTACACAATACCCGCTGAGTTTCATATTCCCACTATTTTTCATAAAAGAGGGGTACTTGCAGCTGCAAGGGAAGGCAATGATGTGAATCCACAAATGGCCTCTGCAGGCTCACAATTTTACATTGTCTGGGGGAAAACATTTGATGAGGATGGACTTGATGCCCAACAGAAAAAAATTGACGAAAGAACAGGGGGCACTGTAAAATTGACACCAGAGATGAGGGAGGTTTATAAAACAGTTGGAGGAACCCCTCACCTCGACGGACAATACACAGTATTCGGAGAAGTAGTTAAAGGATTAGATGTTGTTGATGCTATTCAACGTGTTGCTACAGATCAAAATGACCGCCCTGTAAAGGATGTAAGGATTAAAAAGGCAAGGATATTGTAATTGCAATAAAGAGAAAAAAAATAGGGTGACTAAAGTTATTTTAGTCACCCTATTTAATTGTATTATAAGATTAGACTATTGCGCTGCTGCAAATTCTTTTGCAAGTTTGTTGTAGTCAGTCTCTTTTGAAGGAAGTACCCATGTCCAATTTGATTTTTCATGAGGACCATATGATACAGCAAGTGCTTCAATAAAATTACCATTGTCTGAAAGAGACTTACGTGAGATACCATCTCCCCAACGTTTGTGGTCAAACCAGTCGAAACCTTCACCCCAAAGCTCAATAGCTCTGTAGAATTTGATTTCATTAAGAATATCTGGTGAAGGTACAAATGATAAGTCACGTCCAGTTCCCTTGTTCAATCTAACTAATGCGTTTTGAGCCTCTGTATAATTGCCAAGGAAATAGTTTGCTTCAGCAATAATCAACTCCATTTCTGAAGAACGGAAGTGATTAAGGTGGCCGACGCCTGGATTGACATTAGCTGCAATTTTAAACTGCATCCAAGCCCATATTTTAGATCTTGGGTCCATATTAGGATATTTGGCTTTATAGTCTGCAGTCATTAATTTATTAGCTTGACCAGTGGTTGCGTCATATTGATACCCAGCTTTTATGGTAGGATCTGCAAACATTGTTTTACGAATATCAGTTTGTGGGATTTTTTCGAACAACTCTTTGCTAATACATCTTGGATAGTTTCTTACAACACTTGCACTTGATGTGTAAGCTATATATGCAAAGTATGAGTAATAATACAATGTTTCAGTCTCTCCACCATAACTGCTCCAAATCCATTCTGAAGTTGGATTGCAGAATCCAGCTCTATAATCTTCATTATTCATCAAAGGATAGCCAGTTTTTGCTAACGTAGCCATTTCAGCTGCCTTTGCATAATCTTCTTTATTAAGAGCAGCACGGGCATATGTTGCATAAGCTACATTTATATCGACGTCGTAGTTCTCTGATCTCTTAAGTCCTGAACTTTTGAATAAAGCAATGGCTTGATCAAGGTCTGAATATATCTGAGCATAAGTTTGAGACATTGTCGATCTTGCAAGATCTCCTGTAGAGTTGTCAACTCTCAACATCAAACCTTTTTCAGCTCCGTTGTTGGAATCACTCCACCTTACGCAATAAAGTTGAGACAACATCATAAAACTATAAGCTCTAAATGTCAACGCTTGCGCCTTGATAAAATCTCTCTCTGTTTGTAGTCCCTCTGCTTTGTCAATGTATTCTATAATAGGGTTAGCATTACCGATAAGCATATAGTAGTAATACCAAGGATAATAGTCATATCTTGAGTCTTTATCTTCAAATAAATCACCATTAATTATAGGTGACCATCCAGCCATGTTAACAAAAAAGTCATTTCCAGGATAGTTTCCATAATACATTTTGATAGTACCTTCGCCATTAAATCCTTGACTTCCCAACAATTGACGGGTCATCAATTTATTAATACCATTAACTGCCAACTTAGCATTTTTAGTAGTTTCAAATATAGTAGCAGTACCTGTCGAAGCTGATGGCTTGGTGTTAAGATAGTCTTTCGAGCAACTTGCCAGAGCGAGTGTCATAGCAACTGTGCTTAATAATATAAATATTCTTTTCATAATTGTCTCTCCAATTAAAATTTAACATTAAGTCCTAGTGTGAACACTCTTGGTGTATTGAAGTAGTTGTCTATAGTACCGCCTAGGCTTTGTTGAGGGTTCATCCCTTTCTTAGCTGATAGTGTAAACGCATTCTCCACAGAAGCAACTATTGAGAAGTTTTGCATATCCATTTTCTTAACTACTCGTTTAGGCAAACTATAACTCAAAGAGATATTTTTTAGAACTAAATAATTACCACTCATCAAAAATCTTGTAGAAGTAGAGTTAGTATATTGACTCCTTTGGAAGTCAATAACAGGAATAGCTGTAGGGCTGATACGGTCAGCTGATGTCTCAGTCATTCCAGCAGGGGCTCCACTCCAAGAATTTAATAGATCAGTGTGTAGTGAGCGTGGATTAGTAGTTGCAGACATCATGCTTTGGTATGAATAGTCAATAACCTTCCCACCAAGGGCGTATGTAAACAATGCCGACAAATCTAAACCTTTCCATGACAAACTTGTATTGAAACTACCATACACTTTTGGAAGTGAGGATCCGCTCCAATCTTTTTTAGCATATGAGGTATATGTAACATAATCAACGCCGTTGATGGTTGTTACATACTCTGCTGGGACTTTGGTTCTTGTGTCATCTGCAAGAGGATCACCGATATAGTAATCTTCAAGGTCAGGTAGATACAATGCATTACCATTCATTTGGTCAACACCTACATATTGATACATCCAGAAATCATATAGTCCGTGTCCTTCCATATATTTCTTAGTACCATTGATAATACCATTTTCTCTGTTTTGTTCAGGAAGTGATAGAATGGTATTTTTAAGCCATGTAGCATTGATACCAAAATTCCAATTCCAATCTCTTGTCTGGATAATGTCTATGTCTGCTTGAAGTTCTATACCTTTGTTTGATACTGATCCAATGTTCTTGGTAATAGTTGATTCTGCAGAACCAGTATTCGTACCACCTGCTGATAGAGGATTGTAAACATCAAACAATAAATCTTTTGAACGTTTGTCAAAATATTCCAATGTAACATTTAGTCTATCGAAGAACCTCCCTTCCAATGCAACACTGAAAGAGTTTGTTGATTCCCAAACAAGGTCGTTAGCCTCTAATTGTGTTTTATATGCACCTCCAATATTGCCATTTTGAACAAGTGAATATAGTGCCATATATGCATAATAACCTGCTGAAGCATCATTACCTACTTGTCCATATGAAGCACGTAGCTTAAGCATATCAATATTTTTTGCATTTGCCATGAATCCCTCTTTGCTGATAAGCCATGTACCACCTAATGACCAGAAGTTACCCCATCTCTTATCGTGAGCAAAGCGTGAACTTCCATCACGACGATATGAACCTTCAAAGAAATATTTATTAAGATAATTGTAACGAGCACGTCCTAAATAACTCTCAATTCTATATCCTGAATAATAGCTTGTAAGAGAGGTAATATCGGTGAAGTTGATAAGGTCTGTTGCCCCTTCAAATATCTCGGTAGTCTTATATCCATATATGTATTCATATTGATAATCAAAGTTCTCGTGACCTATGAGGACGTCAACATTGTGTTTATCAAACTCTTTAGCCCAAGTAAGTTGTTGTTGGAAAGTATAATTTTTATAATTATAAATTTCTCTTTTAGCTCTACCTTTATTTCCCTGACCATCACCAATGATAGCATTGTTGTAACCTTGGTTCTCATCATTTCTTAAAGAGATGTCTGCTTTAACAGAGAAAGTGAAGTCTTTTAGGAATTTAATATCTAAAAATGCAGTTGAGTTTAGAGTTGTTCTGATGGTTTTATCCATATCCAATTCTCTTTCCCAAATGACGTGGCGCCCATTATATTGAGGACGATTGTATGTGCTACCATCATCATATTGTTTTTGTTTATTTCCATCAAGAAGATACTCGCCTGTCTCCATGTCGTGAAGATATACAGGATATATAGGGGCAATATTTCTTGCATACATAAATGGATTCGCAAATGATGCAGAACCATCTGATGTCAAATTTTTAGTTTGATAAGATCCTGACAGTGTAATACCAGCTTTAATCCATTTTTTAGGGGTGATGCTTGCATTGACACGACCTGACCAACGTGAGAAGTCTGATTTTTTAATATAACCGTTTTCATCAAGGTAACCTACAGAAAAATAAACTTGAGCTTTCTCTGAAGCGGCGTCACCACTGATTAAATAGTCTTGTCTATGACCAATACGTTCGATATAATCGTACCAGTTAAGATCGTCATATCCTGAACGAATAGCTGCGCCTGATACTAACTTACCATTGTTATCAAATAACTCATTGTCTGCTTTGTTATAGATATTATATTTCAAAATACCTGAAATCAATGAGTTAGATGCTTCTGCTGAAGCTATCTCTTGTGTTGGGTATTTAGTAGGATTAGAACTCATTAAGTAATTCTTATAACCAGTCCACATTGTTTCCATGAAATCATCTGCACCCATTCTATCATACTCAGGGATACCACGAGTATAAACACCTTGGTTTACAGTTGCTTTAATAGATACTTTCTCTGAAGAACCTCTCTTGGTTGTAATCAAGATAACACCATTTGAGGCACGGCTACCATAAAGTGCTGCAGAAGTAGCATCTTTAAGTACTGTCATACTTTCTATATCGGCTGAGTTTAGGTCAGAAAGGTTGCCACCAAATGGCACACCATCTATAACATACAATGGAGCATTTGATCCATTTACAGAACTGAATCCACGAATTCTAATAGTTGCATCACTACCAGGCTCTCCATAAGTGTTGTTTACCATAACACCTGCTGCTTGTCCTTCAAGAGCTCCAGAGACGCTTGAAAGAGGTCTTTTTTCAATAGCTGCAGATTTAACTGAAGAAATAGCCCCTGTTACAGACTCTTTCTTAGCTACACCATAAGCTACAACTACAACATCATCAAGGAACTCGGTATCCGCGTTCAATGTAATGTTTAATACCAATTTACCATCAATTGAAACTTCGCTGTTTTTGAAACCAATCGAACTAACGATTAAGGTTCCATTTTTTGGTGCATTAATGGTATATTGTCCATTTTCATCTGAGGCAACACCAACTGAAGTTCCTTTAAGTACAATCGACGCAAATGGAACAGGTTCTCCTGTTTTGCCATCATAAATGGTTCCCTTGATGTTATTGTTTTGAGCGAACATAACGCCCGAAACTAACAACATCACTGAAACACATAATAATTTAATTTTTCTCATAAGTTAAAAAATTTGTTACTAAAAGTGCTTTTTGTATTTTTGAATCGCAAAGATATAAACTTTTTTTTAACACACAAGCCCATTGGAACACAGGGTCGCTCATTCAAATCAAGCGGAAAACGAGACTCGAACCCACTTGCGTGGGATTACCTCGCACCCTTGTTTATTGGGACGCAGGGTCGCTCGTTCGAGTATATAATAAAGAAAGGCCTTCCGAAGAAGACCTTTTGAGCGGAAAACGAGACTCGAAC
>CAZSLC010000018.1:0-38999 GCA_964607675.1 uncultured Muribaculaceae bacterium | reverse complement strand
TAATAAACTGTCAAAATCAAGAGTCAAGTTATTAGCAATGTGATACTTACATAATCGACGGGTGCGCCAAATGGAGCACCCGTGCGAGGAGTATATGTAATAGTTGCACACCACTCACGAACGGGTTGTTGTAGAACTACATACCCGTGCGAGGAGTATATGCAATAGTCGCACCCGTACAATTAGGGGAAAGCGCAAACTATCTATGAAGTAAATCTATTTCCATCCTTCAAAAGTTCTATTCAATCTAATGTTCTCTGCATATGATTGATAAGTAAGACACTCACCAATAACATATTGAACCACTTGACGATATCTATCACATATATATTGGCATATCATAATAGCCGTTCTTTTATCTCGCTTAGAAAGTTCTTTAGCTTTGGGTAACAAATCATTTATAATTGAATTACGATATTTATCAAATACAATCCTTAATTTACCATCTTTATTTGCAAGATACGATTTTAGCGTTTTCATATATAGTTTTTCAATATAAAACTTATCATTGGTTTCGAGAGGTACTGGCTGCGATATTTCATCCACCATTTTAGAATAAGCATCCTCAAATTTTTCATAATACATATCATATTTATCCAATATAGTTTCAATAAATTGGTCCATAGCAGGCTCGTTAAAACCACTTTCAAACCAAAATTCTATCGAATATTTATTTTCAATTTCACCAGAATTTTCCAGCGTAAGAGATTCTTGTATTTCAGTTAATCCTTTTTGCATTAAATCAAGACATTGCACTGCGAGGATTTTATCGCATTGAACATAATAATCTTTTAGTGCACTGTCGAGATTTTGTGCTTGTGCAAAATGACATATCGTGATAACAGTCAAAATAACAAGGCCTATTTTCTTCATAACATTTAAAATTTAAAAAGTCAACTTATTAATAATGACAAATATAATTTTATGAACTATCATCAACAACCCCAAAAAAGGGGTTTAAATTATTCTGTTATTGGAATAGTCAGGCGATTCGGCACAAGAATATAATAAAAATACTACATTAGTAGAAAATTACAACTCATATAAATAAGATAATAAGTTAGATTTTCACCAAATATCGTAGTTGATTTAATATTTTAATAATTACAAAAGATGACATTGATAGAAGTAAATAAATTGATTAAAACCCTCAATCCTGTATGTGGCTGCACAATTGGATGTAGCTATTGTTACGCACGAAGGATAAATCAGAGATTTAAAATAATTGAAGATTTTTCCACACCTACATTTATGGAAAATGCCATTAAAAGAATAGGGATGAAGAGAGCAAATAATTTTTTAATGACAAGTATGAGTGATTTCTCTGATTGGAAACCAGAGTGGAGGGAAAGGGTTTTTAAGGAAATAGCTGAAAACCCCCAACATAGATTTCTCTTCTTGACAAAGCATCCTGAAAGAGTAATTTTTAAAACAGAATTAAGCAATGTATGGATGGGAGTTACCGTAACTCATCAAAACGATGTACATAGGGTAGATGAGATGCTTAACAATATTAAGTGTAGCCACTACTTTATCACATTCGAGCCTCTTTTCGGAGAAATAGTTGATATTAATTTGGATAAAATTGGATGGATAGTGATAGGGACAGAGACAGGAAATAGAAAAGGTAAGGTAGTTACCAAAGAGCAATGGGCAAGAAGCCTCTCCATTAAAGGCAGTGAAAAAGGGATACCAGTTTTTATGAAAGCCAAAATGGGAGAGATTCTCCCTGCAGAAGAAGTTCGCCAAGAACTCCCGATAGATTTTATCTCCCCTTTGCGTAATTAATTGATATGAAAACACTAATAACTATACTGCTACTATTGACAGGAATCTACTCTTATGCTCAGCACGAGAGTAAGGCCATGATAGAAAATGCAATAAAAAGAGAGATCGAGACATATCCCCTTTCAACTCTTCAAGATATTTATAAAAACTTTTTTCAAGACAGGTTTGGTCCTGGTCACATAATCAGTGACACAGCCTCAGCTGGAAGATACTTAAGAGAAGAGTTGCTCTCATACGATAAACCATCAGGGGAGCACTATGAATCCACAGGCTACCTTGGCAATTTCTATCGCCTCAACCTCTCTGTCATCAAAGAGGGACTTATAGACTATGATACTTTTTTTACAACATTTATAGAGAGTATAAATGGATTTAAACCCATATCCATCGAGGAATGGAGAGAGGAATGGAGGAAAATAAACACCATTATCTCTAATATGGATCTAAATATAAAAGATTATCAAAAAGACAGCATTGCAATATTACATCTTCTCGAACAAGGTAAATATGTCATGCACCACAGCAAAGAATTTTCAGAGGCATACTCCCCACACTACAGAATTATTCGAAAAGATTGTTTTGAAGAAAAGATACTGCCACTTTTACGATAGTATTTCACCACAATTAGACTAAACTCACCACATTTTATACTGATTACCCCCATATCGCTCCAATGAAACCCTTTTTTTAATATGTATTAGTTTTGGTAATTACATTTGCAACTCAAAATAACATTCACAAAATGATAGATCAAAACTTAATCAAACTCTTCGAAGAAAGCTTTATTGCAAATGCACAGAGAGACGCATTGACAGATTACCCTACAAAAGAGACATTCACATATCTCGAAGTAGCTGTTATGATTAAAAAATTACATCTCATTTATGAGCAAGCAGGGATACAAAAAGGGGATAAAATAGCACTAATAGGGAAGAACACTGCAAAATGGGTTACCGCAGAACTCTCTGCTATTACATACGGAGCAGTGATTGTCCCGATACTACAAGATTTTCATACACAGGATATTAATAACATCATAGACCATTCTGATGCAAAATTTCTATTTGTTGACAAGGCTCATGCGCCAGCCATTGACACAACATCGCTTAAAAACTTATCATTTATATTTTCCCTTGATACATTTGAGTGTACTTATGAAAAGGATGGCGATAGTATATCTTCATATTCAAAAAACATAAACAATACCTTTAAAGAAAAATACCCTAACGGCTATAAAGCAAACGATATCAAATTTGCAAATGTAGATAATAGCCAGTTGATATGGTTAAGCTATACCTCTGGAACCACTGGCAACAGCAAAGGGGTTATGCTCTCAGCCAACAGCCTTGTTTCCAATATATTATACTCTACAAAAGTTGCAAAAATGTGGGTTCCTGGTGGCAATGAATTATCATACCTACCATTAGCTCACGCATACGGTGGAGTGTTTGATGTCCTTGCTCCGCTTACCATCGGCACACATATATATCTTTTTGGCAAACTGCCAGCAGCGTCGATAATGATACAGGCACTTAACGAGATTCGCCCCTACTCTTTCCTCTCAGTTCCTCTTCTAATTGAGAAAATATGCAAAGCAAGAGTATTCCCTTTATTAGAAAAAAATCCAGTCAAGACCTTGGTTAAAATACCTATTATCAATAAGTTGATATACAAAACAATAAATAAAAAAATAAAGGGAGTATTTGGTGGAAAAGATTTTTGGGAAATGAATATGGGAGGAGCAGCAGTTGATCCAAAAGTTGAAAAACTACTTATGAAAATGAAATTTCCATTCACTGTGGGCTATGGCATGACAGAATGTGGACCACTTATCAGTTACACCACACACTCTAAATACAAAGCAGGCTCTTGCGGTGCAATCATCCCTGGTATGGAGGTCAAAATCGAATCTGCCGATCCATATAACATTGCAGGTGAAATATGCGTCAGAGGTGAAAATGTAATGCTTGGATATTACAAAAACGAAGAGGCAACAAAAGCAGTCATCAGTGAAGATGGGTGGCTTCGTACTGGAGATCTCGGCATCATAGACAAAGACCAAACAATCTACATCAAAGGGCGTTGCAAGACCATGATTCTTCTCTCCAATGGTCAAAATATATACCCTGAACAAATTGAGTTCAAGCTCAACAATTTAGAACTTATTTCAGAAAGTCTTGTTGTCCTTAATGATGGTAAACTCATAGCCCTTGTATATCCCAATCAAGATGAAATAAAAACTCGCAATCTTGCACCCCAAGAGATAAAAGAGATAATGGATGAAAACATCAAAAAACTCAATTCATCTGTAGCTCAATATGAGAAAATCACTGAGATTAGGCTGCAAGAAAGCGAGTTTGAAAAGACACCTAAAAAGAGTATCAAACGATATCTTTATACTACTTTAAGATAATTTTCAGACCTGCGACAATCCATATTCCTGGTTGAACCAATCCACCAAAATCATAGTATTTTGTGTTTAGTATATTATTTGCATCAATAAATAGGGCTAAAATGCTACGATTCCAAGATAGTCTTGCATCTAATAACCAATACGGATCATAGTCTCCATTTCTATCGTACCAGCTCACGACACAATCAAGAGTAATATTCTTGGTAAAATCTAATAGGATATGAGAACTTAATTTATTTTTCATATAATCAAGTGCATATTTTGAAACATATCCTTGAGAGTTTTTGTCAGTTGACACATAACCATAAGAGAGTGAGATATCCTTCAAAAACTTTTCAAACCCATATGATACACTAATATCTAACCCAAAAGTATTGAGACGGGTCATTTGAGAAGATTCCCATTTATCTGAGCCATCTTTCTGTACCCAATCTATTATATTTTTCCCTTGTCGATAGTAAACATTTGCTGATCCCTTAAGATTTTTCAAATTAGGAATATTTAACGTACTTCCCAATCTATAAGTTATAGCCGTTTCTGGCAAAAGATTAGGATTTCCGATATGTGTGGCAGTAGTATAATAAAGATCTGTAAATGTTGGCAATCTCATTGACTGCGCTGCACTCACCTCAATATCAAACCCTTGTAATATTGAATAGGCAGTTGCCAGGCTCCACATATATGAAGGGATCATTTTATTTCCCAATGTGCTCCCAGCAACATTAAATGAGCCCCTTAGATTAAATTTACCAAGTTGCACTCCATGCTGTATCCATCCATTAATTATATTTCTATCTGCACTTTTCGTGTAGTATTTCCCATACTCCCCACCAACTGGAAGGCTCTTTTTCATCTCATCTCCAAGCACATTACTATATATTAAATTATAAGAATAATCAACTCCAATAGAAGTTATCCCTGCCAGCCATTCACAATCTCCACTTATTCCCCCACCGAAATTGTCTGTTAGGTGATAATTATGACCTCCATACCAACTCGGTGCATTCTCTGAATCTCTGAAAAGCTCGAATCTGTCAGTATTTCTTCTATAGCTAACAAATGCCTTTAAATTAAGCATTTGCATAAATTTCTTACTCCATTTTAGAGAAGCAAGATATGTTTGGGTATACTCTGCCTGATTTGGATATTTCAACGAATAAAAGGCATTGGCCCCAAAAAATCTTTTTTGATAACCAGCCTGAAAATCCAAGACTCCTATTTTACCCAATTCCCCAATTGTTCGGGTAAAAAGGTTGAAATTATTGAAATCGGTATTGGCTATATAACCATCGCTTTTCTTGATTGAAGCACTTACCATTGAGGAGATTCCATTCTTAGAAATTGCCCCTGATAGGTTTCCATAGAGGTATCCATAACTCCCGCCACTCACTATTGCCTCAATATAATTTGGTACTTGTGGTGTTGTAATAATATTTAAAGCTCCTGAAAAAGCTCCAATCCCTGCCACACCAGAAATAAGATTGATACTATTGACTTGTTCAATATCAACTGGCAGAGAATGTGTTTGATGCCCTGTTCTTGCATCGGTGAAGTTAATGCCATTTAACATTAACATTGTCTGATCGGAGGTCCCTCCGTAAAGAGATATGTCGGCTTGTATTCCTTTTCCGCCCCTCTCTCTTAAATCCACAGATGGATTAGTTTTTAAAACGCTCTCAATACTTTGATAAGCAGATTTGTTCATTAAGGCTCTGTTATAAACCTCTGATGGCACAATAAGTCCTCGCGTAGGATTCGATCGTTGTGTAGTGACGAGTGCCTCGTTCAGTTTGTATTTAAACGTTGTCATCGCATCAATAGAGTCTTTATCAACTCTTTGAAGCGAATCTACTTGTGCAAGTAGTGTCTGGAAAGGGAGTGTAAGAATTGACATCAATAGGGATAGAACCCCGATTTTAACAATTCTGTGCATGCTGGCAAATACAGACCAGCTCTTTCGAGACCAACGCTTAAAACAAGGAACTACACATAATTTACAATTTTTGTTCATTGTTTTATTTGTTAAAAAAAGTGTGCAAATTTAATCTATTCATTAAACCTTTTAAAATAAATTGAGTCTTATTACTAAAGCGCTTAAAAATTATTATTAACAAATTATTAAGTTATTAAAGACAATGAAAAAGATTGTATTATTATTAGCAATAGCAACAATGGCAATGCCTATTTTTGCTCAAAACCCACAACAACAAAAACAACAAAGAAAAAACTTCGAAGAAAAAGAGAATATCTGTACCTCTGATAAAATGTGCAAACTCAATCTCACTGATGAACAAAAAGAGAAAATCGATGTTTTGAAACTAAATCACCAAAAGGAGAACAACACATTCAGATATGACATTGATATTCTAAAAGCAGAATACAACAAATTGCTTGCAAGCGACAACGCATCAGAAAAAGAGATCAATGCCAAGATTGACCAAATCACTACTATCCATGGTAAAAAGATGAAGGCAGATGCCAAACATAAAAGGGAAATAAGGTCACTTCTGAACGATGAACAAAAACTCATCTTCGACAAAATGGGAAAGGGCAAAGACTCGATGAGACATCCTCAACATCATAAAAATAATAGAAATGAAAAAATAGAGAAATAGATTAAATTGTTACTTAGTTTGCTATTTGTAGCACCCTGAAAGAATATGTGGTATCAGGGTGCTTTTTTATTACGATTGTTTTTTATATGTAGCAATGGCAATTGCATTTACTACAATGGCAAGAACAGCGAGCATTACAAACTCAAACCATAAATCTGTAAATCCACTCCCTTTAAGACATACACTTCTCATTATTTCAATAAAATACCTAGGGGGCAATAAATATGTAATAGATTGGGCCCACATAGGCATAGATATAATAGGAGTGAAGAAACCAGTCATCATCATAAAAAACATCATAAAGAAGAACATAAAAAAGACAGATTGCTGCATAGTGTTAGAAAGGTTAGAAATAATCAAACCAAATCCAGAAATAATAATTATAAAAATAATAGCAGCAACATAAATAACAAATAGTCCACCATTTGGAGTGACCCCATATACAAAGTAGGCAATAATAAAAGCAAATGTAAATACAAAAAATCCTAAAGAGCCATAGAAAATCAACTTTGAAAGGATAAACACCATCTTGCTAACAGGGGTAACGTTCATTTGTTCTATAGTACCACTCTCCTTCTCTGATACAATATTTAAAGCAGGTAAAAATCCGCATAACAAAATAATTAGCAAAATCATAAGTGCAGGGACCATAAAGTGATGATAATTGAGAGTAGGATTGTACTTAAATCTGACAACCATATCAAGAGGAGAATTATACTCCTTAAAATCAGATACTATAGATGCCAAATAACCGCTACCAATAGTCCCCTTAGTACTATTCACCCCATTCGCTGCAATGTAAACCTCACTCACCTTTCCATTGATATAGTTAATTTCAAAGTCTTTAGGAATCTCCAATATTATATCAGCATCACCATTTTCCACATCTTCTAAAGCAGATTCATAATTAGTAAGATAAGAACTTATTATGAAATAATTAGATGCCTTTATCTTTTTCACAAGATCTGAAGAAAGTGATGAGCGATCTTTATCTACAACAGACAATTTTATCTCTTTCACATCAAAAGTAGCAATCCATGGGAGAATAAGCATCACCATCAAAGGGAATAATATAACCAATTTGTTGAGAAATCTATTACCTTTCAATTGATTCAACTCTTTAACTAATAAAAATCTTAATGCCCCCATAATTAGTCTAATCTGTGTTTAAATTTCTTCAATGCGGCAAAAAGGACAATCAATGTCATCCCAATTAAAATCAAAAATTCTTTAAGGATGTATTTGACTCCAAGACCTTCAATCATAACCTTCTTCACAGCAATAATATACCATTTTGCAGGGACAATATTCGAGACAATTTGAAAAAAATCAGGCATACTCTCCAGAGGAAAAATCATCCCACTCAGCATAAAAACAGGAAGCATAAATACCATCCCCGTCATCAATGAGGCTGCCAACTGAGTAGATACAACGGTAGAGATAAAAATTCCTATCGAGAGGGAAAGTATAACATATAAAACTGAAATAACCACCAACCAGAAGAAGCTCCCAGCCAGCGGCACACCAAGCACTGTAAAAGAGAGGGTAAAAATGATAATAAGGATGAAACAGGATACAACAAAATAGGGAAGAATTTTAGAAAATATGATCATATTGTGCCTAAGGGGAGAGACTAGAATCACCTCCATCGTCCCTGTCTCCTTCTCCCTAACAATAGAGACTGAAGTCATCAAAGCACAAATCAACATAAGGACGAGGCCAAGCACACCTGGGACAAAGTTATAAGAACTTTTAAGAGTAGGATTGTAGAGCATTGTCACATTAGGGACAATGGCACCAGCACTCAACGATGCAGCTTGTGGCATATTCTCAAGAAGCCCCCCTTTTATCAACGATGTAATATACATAGCTTCAGAGGAGGCCTTATTCGGGTCAGAGCCATCGATTAACACAGCAAGTTGAGCACCATCTACGCCCATCAATTGCCCCATAAAATCATCATCGAAGCAGAGAGCCATATCAATCTCACCCCTCTTCATTAAAGCGTCGATTTCCTCATGAGAGGAAACCCTTTTCTTAACTGTAAAATAATCACTTGCATCAATTTTATCCACCAACTTATCTATCATGCTATCATAGCGAGGGGCTAAAATAGCAACCTCGACATTTTTAATCTCCACAGACAATGCAAATCCAAATATTGTGATGAGAATCACAGGCATAGCGATGAGGATCATCAAAGTACGCACATCTCGAAAAATATGAAAAAACTCTTTTTTTACAAACGCCATCAATTCTCTCATAATCATTCCTCCCTTTTAGCACCTCTTGCAATTATCTCAAACACCTCACCCATTGAAGATGCACCATATTTTGATTTCATATTACTTGGAGTATCTATAATTTCAATATGTCCATCCACCATCATTGATACCCTATTACAATACTCAGCCTCATCCATATAGTGAGTAGTCACAAAAATCGTCACCCCACTATCTGCCGCCTGATATATCAATTCCCAAAATTGCCTCCTCATAGCAGGGTCCACCCCACCTGTAGGTTCATCCAAAAACACAATCTGAGGCTTGTGGAAAATTGCCACAGCGAAAGAGAGTTTCTGCTTCCACCCAAGTGGAAGATCCCTAACAAGGCTATTTTTCTCATTTAAAAAATCGAGCCTCTTCAAAATACCGTCACATCTTGCTGAAATCAATTTCCGTGGCACCCCATATATTCCGCCAAATAGTTCAATATTCTCCCATACTTTCAAATCTTCGTACAGCGAAAACCTCTGACTCATATAACCTATATTCCTTTTTATGAGTTCAGACTGAGTCCAAATATCAAATCCAGCCACCTTCCCTTCCCCTGAAGTGGGAAAACTCAGTCCACACAAGATCCTCATCGCAGTGGTTTTCCCAGCCCCATTTGCCCCAAGAAAGCCAAAAATCTCCCCTTTATGAACATCAAAAGAGATATTATCAACAGCAGTAAAATCCCCAAAACGTTTTACGATATTTCTTACTTCTATAACATTTTCCATCATTTTCTATCCAAATTCATAAAACAATCCTCCATGGTTGCAGCACATCGGCAAATCGACACATTTGTATGCCCAAGCTCCTCAACTCTCTTTCTCATTGAATCAATTTCGATATCACCCCCTTTTGGGAAAACAATATGATGTACACTTCCAAAAGTATAACAACTCTCAATACCTTCAATACTCCGAAGATCATGTAACAACTTATACATATTATCAGAACTAACAGAGTATAAAACTCTATCAAAACTCTCTACAATATTTTTTGGAGCATCATTGGCCAGAAATCTACCATTCTGCATCATCGCCACCTTATCACATTTGTTAGCCTCGTCCATATATGCAGTAGAGACCAAAATTGTAATCCCCATTTTCTTTAAATTGGAAAGAATATCCCAAAACTCTCTCCTCGAAGAGGGATCCACCCCTGTAGTAGGTTCATCAAGGAACAACACCGATGGCGCATGAATGAGGGCACAACAAAGTGCCAATTTCTGCTTCATTCCTCCAGAGAGTTTAGCAGCTTTTCTATCCGAAAATGGTTCAAGTCTGCAATATATATCCCCGATCAATTCGTAATTAGCCTTTATAGTAGTGCCAAAAACAGAAGCAAAGAAATCGATATTCTCTTTTACACTTAGGTCTGGATATAGAGAAAATCTACCTGGCATATATCCAACTATCCCCCTTATTGCTTTATAATCACGCACAGTATCATACCCATCAACAGTAATGTGCCCACTATCAGGGAGAAGCAGAGTAGTCATAAGTCGAAACAGGGTGGTTTTTCCAGCACCATCTGGTCCCACTATTCCAAACAATTCTCCCTTTTTGACACTAAAAGAGATGCTATCCAAAGCCTTCACTTTTCGATAAGACTTCGACACATCTACAAGTTCGACCGAGGTGTGATTATAGGATAACTCCTCCATACATTCCTAATTTGATAAACCCATCATTTTTAACCCCAATTTTCACTGCATACACAAGATTTTCCCTTTCATTTTTAGTTTGAATATTCTTAGGGGTAAACTCCGTTTTGGAGGAGATCCATTCCACCACCCCCTCATAACTTTTCACACTCTTCCCCCCGAAATCAGCTACGACCTCAACCTTCTGACCTATTTTTACTTCGCTCAACTGCCCAGAAGTAAGATAACACCTTAAATAGACATTATTTAAATCTGCCACCTTAAATAGAGGTTTTCCGACACCTGCAAATTCACCTTTTTGAGCATACTTCACAAGGACAACCCCATTGATAGGTGACTTTATGACAGATTTTTTTAACATATCGTCAATCTGCCCCACTTGCATATCTATTCCCGATTTCTTCGCATCTAAAGTGGCAACCGAACTCTCCAAAGAAGACTCTTGCGCCTGGAGCTGCCCCTCAAGGACAGCAATAGTAGAGACAATATCATCCACCTGTTTTTGGGTAGCAGCACCATCATGAAGAAGATTCTCAAATCTCAACTTTTCTCTCTTCTGCTTCTTTATCTGTTCCTGCAAAGCAGAAACTTGCTTCTTAATATCAGGACGGCTGTTTTCAATGGAAGTGCCGCTGCTGAGAAGTTGCATTTTTTGGTAGTATAGCTGCATCGAATCAATAGCTCCAACAATCTCACCTTCAAGAAGAGTCCCCCCCTCTTTTATATTTAATGAAACTATATTTCCAGTCGTTTGGGCGGAGATAGTCACCTCATCCGATTCGAAATTACCCTCAGCATCATAAGGATTGCTACTATTGCAAGCCGAAAAAAACAAGATTACAATTAAGCAACTAAAAAATCTATTCATATTTTTTACAATTATTGATTCAACATTATTTTAAGATCATATATATTTTTCAGCAACTCAAGGTTGTGAAGCGACGACATTTGGACGGCTCTCCTCTCATTCGTAATATCATCCAGCAAATTGCTAATAGTTACAACCCCATTTTTATATTTTGATTCTGATGCCTCCCTTATCGAACGCCTCAATGCTATTATCTCATCATCATTCTTGCGTACATTCTCCATCTTTTCAATTTCGATTCTCACTTTATTTTCATTGAGAGAAGTTTCCCACAAAAAAGTATTTTTTTGATTTTCAATTGATTCCTGAGAAAGGGCGATTTTACTTACATTATTTTTTCTTGTATAAAAACCACTTATATTCCACTGAAGTCTGATACCTGCCACATAATTCCAAGTCATACTATTATTCATCATATCATCAAACAAATTGAGACCTGGCCTCCCATACCATCCCCTTGCATAAAGATCCAACTTTGGCATTACAGAGGCATTGACCATTTTTTTATTGGCCATAGCTTGTGCACTTTGAGCATCAAACAACTGCAATTCTATCCTTCTATTCTCATTACCTACCTGTATCAATCCAGGCACCTCAATAATTTCGTTATCAGGAATCTCCCTTCCAATCATCAAAGAAAGTACTTTGCGATAAGCCAACAATGAGTGTTTGATAGATACTATTTGCTGCTCCAAAGTGAGAATCTCAACCTTAATACTCTCCATATCGGACTCAAGTGCCAGGCCGTTTTTCACACTCGATTCAACCAACTGTAAATTATCAGTTAAGGTTTTAAAGACATCATTATTGATTTTTAAATTTGCATCCATAATGAGTATCCCAAAATAAATTTGGTTAATCCTCTCCTTAAGTTGGTTCAACTCTTTGTCTATATTCAGCATTGACACCTTTTCCTCTGCTTTAACAGCATCTCTTTCCCCTTGAATCGCACCCCCATCCCATATTACCTGGCTCAACTGGAGCATCAATTTATACTGATCTCTTGAAAGACCTTTAAAGTCATACCCCAAACTTGCAAACATCTTATTCATATCGTCAGGGAAGCGCGGTACGTCATTTTGATAGGTAGCCTCACCAAGAAAAGCGATTTGAGGGAGATATCCACGGCTTGCATTTGAAAATGAAAAATCTGCAAGCTTGGAGACAACATCATATTGTTTTATCATGGGGTAATTGTCCCTCGACAATCGATAACACTCATCCAAAGTAATCCCCTTCAAAGTAGGTGAAATCACAAAAATCACAACAATTGTCAATAATTTTCTCATATATTATTTTATCATTTTTATTATCCATTCAGGAATTTTAGTTCTCCTCTGATTTATCAATTGTTTTAAACCATCGTCATCAATCCCGTAAAGATTTTTCACCATCGGAGCTGCTAAAATTGGGAAAAGCATCATTGACATTCCGTTGAGCATTATATTAGCTACATCAAGATCTGGATTGTCTGAATACTCTCTCATCTGCTTTTCAAATGTAGAACCGATAACCAATTGGTGTGGATCAATGATACTAACAATATTATGAGGATGATTTCTCAGTTCACCCATTACAAATATTGGAAGCTCTGGATTTTCTAAAAGAAAATCTGTATAAATATTAACCTGTCTTTGCAAATTTGCCTCAAAATTCTCACTATCATCATTTAGGAAATTGTAGGCGAGAGATCTCAACTGAGTGATTGATTCAATCATTATCTCTTTAAAAAGTAATTCCTTGCTTTTGAAGTAGTAATTGACCAATGCTAAATTTACTCCAGCCTCTTCAGCAATATCTCTTGTTCGAGTAGCTGCATATCCCTTCTGTTGAAACAGTTTTCGGGCAGCGTCTTTAATTTTAATCAATGTATCTGTTGCCATACCTAAAAAATATGAACAAATATATACATTATTTTAAACAAATGATTAAATAATTAAACAAGTGATTAAATTATATAAAAAAAGAGGGGATTTTCCCCTCTTCAATAATCAAAAAAAATAGGATTACTCTTCAGATGTCACAGCGATGGGAGTATAAACTCTTGATGCAAGCTCTTTATCAAATTGATAAAGACCAAAACCATTATCACCGATCATTTTTAGTGCATCAATAAGAGTTCTTGCATTTTCCTCCTCCTCAACCTGCTCATTTACATACCATTCCATAAAAGATTGAGCAGCATAATCCTTCGATTCTACTGACAAACCATAAATATTATTTATCATAGCTGTCACTTTCTTCTCATGTACAAGAGTATCTTCAAATGCTGCCAATGGAGATGCCCATTTTGTCTCCACTTTATCGATAGGGAGTAAAATAGGAGCCTCGTTTCTTGCTACCAAGTAATTGAAAAATTTCATTGCATGGTCTTGTTCCTCTTTAAACTGAACCATGAACCAATTGGCAATACCTGGTTTCCCGTCAGCAGCAAAATGAGCTGACATCGATAAATAAAGATAAGCAGACCATAATTCTGCATTAATTTGCTGATTGATAGCTTCTTTTAATTTCTTTTCCATTTTAAATATTTTTTAAACAATTATTAAATTAAATCCTGTCACAAAGATAGTATTTAATTTAGAATTATTCTAATTTACTTTAAATTTTTTAACTTTTCTACTATATTTCTCATCTCACTTTTCACATCATCGTCCTTTTCGACCATATAAGCCGACTTAATAGTTTCATAATAGGGAGTATATAACATATCGCCAAGATATTGTGCAGCTCGTAGTCTCACCTGTGAAGAGGAGTCAAACAAAAGTCCTTGTGCCCAATCTTCTCCACTCCACGAATAGTGATATTCCATCCAATCAACTCCTTTAATTTTATCCTCAGAACTACCATATAAAAAGATATTAATCAGAGAATCTTCGTAAGAGAGGAAATCACTATTCATGAGTAGCTCTTTTGGTTCAAAAGGGGGTGTAGTTACTACAGAACTGTATGGAGTATATGGCATCCTTAGAGTCCATCTGACCATTCGTGGTATCATCCAACTCTTACCTGGAGTTGCCTCTGGATGGGCAATAGAACTGAATACTCTCCCCTTTCCATACTCGTTTCCAATGAAAAAAGGGCGGTTGTTAGTCATATCAGATGGGGCATTCCCCTCTTGGTGAACATCACTCTCCATTGTTGCAAATTGGGTAAACTCAATTACTGAACTATCATTTTTCACATACACTGGCCCTTCGTAATAATAAACGAAAGAGGTATCTTCATCAGATAACTCATGGAATATCTCTTTTCCTAATTCGTTCATGGTAAATTTGGCCATCCCCCTTCCCCTATTATCATGCTCAATATCAATAGCAGAAGCCCCATTCATCTCCATACAAGGATACCCTGGTGTCTCAGAGAGCATATAGGCACCAGCACAAATACCAACAATCCCTCCACCATTTTTTACAAATTCTTTAATTCTTGTTTGGTTTTCCGCTCCAAGATTGAAAAACTGTCTTTTCCCACTACCGCCAGGGATGACAATTGCATCAAGCTCACTTAAAGCACCAGCGGCAATATCTGCACTTGTGATGATAGATACATCGAACTCTTTGTCAAGATTGAGAGCAGCTACTGTCTCTCTAATGCAAGAGGAAGCCCCTCCATCTCCTTGAAAAACAGCAACATCAACTTCCTTATCCCCTCCGTCGCCACATTCGCAATCACATGCCACCATGGTTAAAAAAGAGGACAAAACTATAAGGGCAATTTTCGTTTTCATAAAATATTAATTAATAAATAACTATTTCAACTGATCCAATTTCCCCACATCTACCAAGTCACATCCCATAGGGGGCACATATCCCCTTATCACACACCTATCTGCCACGGAGAGGTAGAAGTCAACAATCGAAAACTTCTCTGGCCACCCACCCATCCATTGGAAAACTGAGGGAGAAATAAGATGTATCCCTCCGAAGGCCATGAGTCTGTATTTTCCAGAGCCTTCTATTTGAGCAGGGGTAGAAGAGGCCAATTCCGAAAATGGGCTTTTCACCTCTTGGGTATTTACATTGGTCCACCCCACTAATCTCATTGTATTATCGAAGATAAAATAGCGGGAGCTTCTTCGCTGTGATACTACCAACCTTGCCAACTCGGTTTGATCCCAAGAGTTATATAATAAAGGTAGTTCTATATTACTCACTATATCAACATTATGTACTAAAAAAGGTGAGACATTTTCACCCTTCTTCTCCCCCAATATCAACTCCTGGGCATGCTTGATCCCACCACCAGTCTCCCTCAACAGATCTCTTTCGTCTGAGAAAAAAACTTCCATCCCAAAATTATTGTGTTGGGCAACAAAGGCCTCTATCATATCTGCAAAATGGTGCACATTTATCACCACCCTATCAAACCCACTGAGCCTCAACTTATTAAGCAGACTCTCTAAAAGAGGAACCCCTTTATATGGTACAAGGGCCTTAGGCATTTGATCTGTCAAGGGTCTGAGCCGTGTCCCCAAACCTGCAGCAAAAACCATTGCACATCTCGTTCCTTCCTTTTCCATAGTTAAAACGTTTTCTCTATTCCCTGTTCTCTATGAAATAACTGCACCTTCACGTCATATTTTTTGGAAATATGCTCTGCCAAGTGCTCTGCACAATATACAGATCGATGCTGCCCCCCAGTGCATCCAAAAGAGAACATAAGATTTGTAAATTTTCTCTCAATGTATCTTTGAATATGGGCATCAGCAAGTTTGTAAACATTATCTAAAAACTTCAAAACTCCGCCGTCCTTCTCAAGAAACTCAATAACTTCCTTGTCAAGTCCAGTAAAATGGAAAAAGTGCTCATACTTTCCAGGGTTCTCGATACCACGGCAATCAAATACATACCCTCCCCCATTGCCTGTTGTGTCATTTGGGATCCCCTTCTTATAAGCAAATGAATATATTTTTACTTCCAATTTACGTACATCCCCCATCTCAGCAAACTGCCTCATACAAGTTAACTCCTTTAAAATGTGAGACAAATAGGGATATTCTCTAAATGGTTCCTTCAATAGGTGTCTTAAATTGTCAATTGCGAAAGGGACACTTTGAAGAAAATGGGGTTTCTTCTCAAAATAGCCCCTAAATCCATAAGCTCCTAACACTTGGAGCGTCCGAAACAGAACAAAATGTCTCAATTGGCTATAAAAATAGGTAACATCCACAGGAACATATTTTCTCAGTGCATTAATATAGGTCTCTATTAGTTCTTTTTTTAGCTCTTCCGAATAGTTTGCTTTTGCTTGCCAGACAAAAGAGGCCACATCGTAATAAATAGGGCCCTTTCTTCCACCTTGAAAATCAATAAAATATGGCTTATCATCAACAATCATCACATTCCTTGCCTGAAAATCTCTATACAAAAAAGTGCTTGAACAATTACGCATCAACACATCCGACATCCTCTTAAAATCCTCATCCAGTTTAACCTCACTAAAATCTATCCCTGTCGCCTTTAAAAAGCAATATTTAAAATAGTTTTGGTCAAAAGAGATCATCCTCTCATCAAATTCGGGCTGTGGATAGCATATAGAAAAATCAAAACCATCTGCCCCCTCAAACTGCAATGCAGGTAGGGCACTCATAGCATCTTTCAACAATTTTATCTCATTCTCTTCGTAGTTTCCACGTTCACGTCCTTTTGAAATGGCATTATATAAAACATTGTCACCTAAATCCTCTTGGAGGTAACAACTAAATGTTTCATTATGGGCATAAACTTTAGGTACTGCCAATTTTTTTGATGCAAAATGTTTTGCTATCGCCCAAAAGGCTTTATTCTCTTCAATAGATGTTCCAAGTGCCGCTATTAAGGTTGTTTTTTCACCTAAAATTCTAAAATACCTTCTGTTACTTCCCGAAGAAGGGAGTTCTATAAAATCTATAATTCTCTCACCAGTATATTTTTCAAATAGTAACTTAACCTCTTTCATTTATTCAAATTCTAATTTAGTATAGGCAAATTTAATAATAAATATCATATCTTTGCCACTCTTTAAATCAATTGAAATGCTAAATATCTCGTATTGTTCAGACAAATACCAATACACAATGGGAAAATCATTCTATGACAACGGAATGAAAGAAAAAGTTGCCATTTTCAATTTATTCTTCAGACAAGCACCAGATGGAAACAACTGGGCAGTAGTAAGTGGGACACAAGAGGCTCTCGAAATGATATCAGGCTTAGGGTCCATGCCTGAAGAGTTTTTCGAAAAATTCCTCCCCCAGGAGGAATATAAAGAGTATCGCCACTATTTGGCAACAATGAAATTTACAGGCAATGTATATGCCATGAGGGAGGGAGAAATAGCCTTTCCAAAAGAGCCAATAATCATTGTAGAAGCTCCAATCATAGAGGCTCAGGTATTAGAAACCCCCCTTCTATGCATAATGAATCACCAAATGGCCATTGCTACAAAAGCATCCAGAGTCACCAGAAGCACATCAAAACCTGTCAGCGAATTTGGTTCAAGGAGAGCACATGGGCCATGGGCCGCCACGTATGGAGCAAAAGCAGCCTACATAGCAGGATGTCTCAATAGTTCTAATATCCTTGCTGCAACTAAATTTGGCTTTCAATCAAGTGGCACGATGGCACACAGCTATGTAACCTCTTTTGGATGTACCATTGCAGGCGAATACAAAGCATTTGACACATATATTAAGACACATACTAAAGAGCCAATTATACTCCTTATCGACACTTACGACACTCTTAAGTGTGGAATAAAAAATGCAATTAAAGTCCTTAAAGCTAACAACATAGACGACACCTTTCAATACCCTTATGGAGTAAGACTTGATAGTGGTGACTTAGCATATCTCTCATCCGAATGCCGTAAAGAACTCGATAAAGCTGGCCTTACCAAATGTCAGATTGTAGCTACTAACGGCCTCGATGAATACTTAATCACAGATCTTGAGCGGCAAAATGCCGCCATAGATTCTTACGGCGTTGGAGATGCTATTGCCACAAGCAAACACAATCCATGTTTTGGCAATGTTTATAAACTTGTGCAAGTGGATTCACAACCAGTATTAAAAAGGTCTGAAGATAAGATAAAACTCATCAACCCTGGTTTTCAAATCACATATCGATTCATTGAGAACAATTCATTTAAAGGCGATGTCACATGCTTAAGGGGCGACTCTACCACAAAAAAAATAGAGAGTAATAAGCATGTCACTATCTATGATGAATTTGACGACAACAAAAAGACCACATTTAAGGAGGACAACTATCAAGTAAAACCACTTCAGATACAAATGATTAAAAATGGTAAAATTATCTATGATCAATTTGAAATCCACCTGAGCAAACAATATTACGAAGACAATCTCAACCACTTCAATCTCACAGAGAAACGGCTTATCAATCCGCACTATTACAAAGTAGATATCTCTAAAGACTTGATATCACTAAAAGACAATTTGATAAAATCTCTTATAAAAGAGATCTCTAAATTAGAAAAGGAGGAACAATGAAAAATATGACACACATTGTTGTTGATATGCTCTACGACTTTATAGATGGCACTTTGGCATGTTTAAATGCAGAAAATGCGATAAATGAATCTATCAAGTATATAAATGCCCACCCTGAGCAAAAAGTACTATATGTATGTGATTGTCATCCCATTAATCATTGTTCTTTCAAAGAAAATGGAGGGATATGGCCTATTCACTGTGTAGAGGGGACAAGAGGAGGATCAATTCATCGTTCTTTCTACGAAGATATCAACAATATATCAAATCGCCCCAACCCCCTTACAAATATTTTTTACAAAGGAAAAGAGAGTGATAAAGAGCAATATTCAGGGTTCGAGGCAAAAGACATCAACAATAAAAATATCACTAATCAATGTGATGATGAAATAGTAATTAGCGGAATAGCATCAGAATATTGTATCAAAGAGAGCTCTTTAGATTTCTCAAAAAGTAAAAAAGTTGCTATCCTTAAAAATGGGATAGCCTATGTTGACCTCAACGACCATAAAAAAACCATAAAAGAGTTAGAGGAGTTGGGTATTAATTACATATAATAATTACATATAACAATATCGAATATGCTTTACATAGGTATAGATATAGGTGGCACAAAGATTTCTGCCGCCACTTTTGAAAAAGATGGAAAAATCATCAACCAAGATTATGCACTAATAGAGCAACGGCAAGGATGCGAAGTTGGAAATTCTGTTATCAAGCTTTGCCAGAAAATTTGCGCTCAATCAAATGCTAAGAATACAGATGAGTTAAAAATAGGGATATGTGTGCCAGGAATAGCCTATTCTAAGACAGGCACTGTATGGGCCCCAAATATCCCAGGATGGGACAATTACCCAATTCATCAACAGATGCAGCAATATTTCCCAAATGCATCAATACAAATTGAGAGCGACCGCACCTGTTACATCCTCGGTGAGACAATAATGGGATGTGCAAAAGGGTGCAAAAATGCCATTTTCATAGCAGTGGGAACAGGCATCGGTGCTGGTATTCTAATTGATGGAAGGATTTTACACGGGGCATCTGATATTATTGGGGCAATTGGATGGATGGCACTCAGGCCCCCTTATGACACTGCTTACGATAAATGTGGATGCTTTGAGAGCCTTGCCTCTGGAGACGGTCTTGCCGAACAAGCAAAATTGTTTTTAAAAAAAGATAAAAATTATGACGGAGTGCTAAGACAGTACCAAATAGAAAAAATCACCTCATATGAAGTATTTTCAGCCTATCTACTAAAAGACCCAATTGCAATAAAAGTTATCGAACAAGCTATAGAGATGTGGGGAATGGCAGCTGCAAATCTAGTAAGTCTATTTGATCCTGAATTAATAATATTCGGCGGTGGAGTTTTTGGGCCTGCAATTCCTTTGATAGATAAAATATATAAAGAGGCAACCAAATGGGCACAACCAATAAGTATAAGTCAAACAAAATTTATGGCTACACAGCTTCCAAAGATGGCAGGTCTCTATGGGGCAGGTGCAGTAGCCCTCACAATCAAATAAAATATGAATCAAAGTAAAACCCCAGCATTCATTGCTGGTTTTTTAGGGATGCTCTTTTTCGGAGCCTCATTTACAGTATTGGGGACAATTCTCCCATTAATTAGCTCAGATTTAAATCTATCTTTGGCACAAAGCTCCACATTAACTGGAGTGCTTCCATTTGGCATCTTACTTGGAGCACTTTTTTTTGGACCAATTGCTGACAGAATTGGCTATAAACCACTAATGATTGTTGCCCCACTTCTATGTACCGCCTCTTTTTTCCTCCTTTCTATAGTACATACCCCAGGTAATGCCCGTACCGCAATTTTTATTCTCGGACTTGGAGGAGGAGTCTTAAACGGTGCCACCAATGCACTGATTTCAGATTTATCGAGAGATGATAAAAGATCAACCAATTTATCAATACTCGGCTTATTCTATTGTGCAGGTGCTTTCTCTATCCCATTTATCCTTGCCTCTTTGAGTAAACACTACTCCTATCAATCTATTTTGCAGTCAGTAGGGGCAATCATTCTATTGGCGACAATATTTCTTGCAATAGCCAAATATCCCATAATAAAGACACAACAAGGTGGTTCATCTCTAAAAAAGGCCCTGTCTATTGCAAAAAGCCCATTTTTATTAGTATTAAGTTTCGTTCTATTTTTCCAAAGCGGCATTGAAGGGCTCGCCCAAAATTGGTCACCAACATTTCTTTTAAACCACAAAGGGCTCCCAATAGATGATGCACAATACGCCCTTAGTTTTCTAATCGCGGGGATGGCTCTCAGTAGGTTAGTTCTAATATATCTTCTCAAACACCTAAAAGAGAAGACTATATTAACAATATATTTATCAATATCACTTTGTGGCTCCATTCTACTCTATTTTTCATCGTACCTTACCACTGCTATCATTGCAGAAATACTCATAGGGTTTGGCTTAGCAGCCACTTTCCCATTAGTTTTAAGCAACATTGGAGAAAAGTTCAAAGAGGTGTGTGGTACTGCCTTTAGTTTTGCCCTTACTATCTCATTAATAGGAAATTCACTGCTCAATTTGCTTATAGGACAAATAGGAAGCGACCTACTCCCCATCATAATAATTATATCCATAGTAATTGCTATGATATTGTATTCTTTATCATATAAAATTAAAAAATAAATAATACTTTTTTATCACAAATAATATTATCTTTGCAGAAAATTATAGATAAATAATAAAATAAAGAAAAGTATGTTAGCAATTGAATGGTTAAATAATGTACGGAAAGTTATGTCAACAATTGAAGAGACACAACTTGAAAACATTAAAAAAGCTGCCACCTTAATGGCAGACAGTATTGAACAGAACAGATGGGTTCACACTTTTGGGTGTGGCCACGCTACTATTCCTATCGAAGAGATGTACCCACGTATTGGGGGATTCGTTGGATTCCACCCTCTTTGCGAACTTCCCCTAACATTCTTCACCAGAATCACTGGAGAGATGGGTATCCATCAATTTTTATTTTTAGAGAGGGCCGAAGGATATGGCAACGCAATTATGCAATCTCACAACTTCGACAAAAGAGATACTATGTGGATATTTTCACACACAGGTATCAACAATGTAAACATTGATGTAGCCCTAAGAGCTAAAGAGGCAGGTATGAAAGTTGTCGTATTTGGTTCGGCTGGAGAATCTGTTGGCAAAAAGACAAGACACTCTTGTGGAAAAACTCTGTTTGAACTTGCAGATGTTATAGTTGATTCTTGTGCTCCACTTATCGACGCAAGTGTACCATTGAAAAACCATCAAGATAAAATTGGTCCTGTCTCAACAATGGCTTTTGTGACCCTTGTATGGATGACTGTAACTACCGTTGCTGAAATATTAGCCGATAGAGGGGTTCAACTATATATCCACCCTTCACACAATGTGCCTGGAGACACAACAGCTCATGACAGACTTGACAAATGTATTTCTGTATATAAAGAGAGATCAAAAGGTCTTTAACTAAGATTTGCATAATTTTTGTACATTTGCCCAATTATGCAATTTTATAAAAAAATAATAATAGTTATAATCTGCCTTGTTGGATTTATTCCAGCGAGGCAGTTATTTGCTCAAGACACCACAAATGTTGTTGTTAAAGACTCATTAACAACCCCAAAAGATTCGATTAAAACTATTGTTCCACTTACTGCCAAAGAGATTAAACAGCATAAAAGAGATAGCATCAAGATAGTTCGTGATAGTCTTAAAATTATCAGAGACAGTATAAGACTTGCTAAACCAAGAATACTTAAGACTCCATCCATCCCAGATTCACTATATTACAAAAGAATCCTCACATGGAGCAACGATACCTACTTCAACAGACTCAATCAAAACAAACTTGACACCACATTCAACGAATGGTACTCTGAATATCCATTTTACAAAGAGGACATAAACGCAACCTACCTGGGTGTAATTGGATCTGCTACTCAAAATTACAATTACTTTAAATATAAGAAGTTAGAAGTAGCTCAATTTTACTCACCATATATGGCATACTCCAGTTCACCTGAAGATCAGCCATACTACAACACAAAATCCCCATATACCGAACTTGCCTATTGGGGGACAATTCTCGCCTCTAAAAACAAAGAAGAGGCCAATATAAAAATACTTCACACACAGAATATTACACCAGAGTTCAACTTTGCACTACTCTACCAGAAATATGGAGGAAAGGGACTTCTTGAGAGAGAAGATACAGACAATAGGACATTTTCCCTCACTGGCAACTATTTAGGAAAAAAATACACTGCTCACGGAGGATTTATACACCACAGGATAAAAAGATTGGAAAATGGAGGGGTAAAAGATACCAAAATGGTATTAGATACGATATTGGACTCCAAGGTGATAGAAATAAACCTAAAGGAGGCATCTAATAACCTTCTTCGCAACACCTTTTATATCAACCACACATATGGAATTCCTATTAGATTTAAAAAAGGAGATACCACAGCTATCGGAGATGGTACCATGGCATATATAGGACACTACGGGGAGTATTCTTATTATTCTAAATCATATAAAGATATGATTGCCACAAATGACCAGGCGGGTAGAAATTTTTATGACAACAAATTTTATATTAACCCCACCACATCATCTGATTCCCTAAGCATCAATCAATTTGAAAATAGATTGTACATTAAACTACAGCCTTGGGCCAAAGAGGCAATTCTCTCTACGATAGAAGGGGGTATTGGTTATCAGTATTTAAAATTGTACAACCCCAATAAAGATATGTTTATTTCAAACAATAACTCTATATCTCAAAACAACCTTTATGTATATGCGGGAGTGGGTGGAAAGTTAAAAAAGTATTTTAACTGGGATGGATATGGCAAATACCATTTTGCTGGATACAATATAAATGATTTTGAAATAAGGGCGAGAGGACAATTTTCATTCTATCCTTTTAAAGAGAAAAAAGATGGAATACACCTAACAGCCATATTCGGTCTTGATAACTCAAGGCCAGACTACTACTCAAACAATTACTATTCAAACCACTACGTTTGGAATAACAATTTTAATAAAATAACAACAACAAAAATCGAAGGGCAACTTGACATTCCTAAATGGAAAATGTCAGCATTCTTCGGCTATGCTCTATTAAGCAATTATGTTTATTATGATACGTTAGGCATCATCAGGCAATCAACTGATAAAATAAATGTAATGAGTGCTTATCTGCAAAAAAACTTCAAAGTGTGGCACCTACACTTTGACAATCAGATACTTTTCCAACTTTCATCAAAACAGGATGTACTTCCTCTCCCCATGCTTTCTCTCCATTTGAGATATTATTTTGAATTTGTTGTGGTAAAAAATGCCATGACAATGCAAATAGGAGCAGATGCCACATTTAATACTGCTTATCACGCTCCAGCGTATAATCCAGCTACTGGAGCATTCCAAATCCAGAACAAAGAGTTGGTGGGAAACTGCCCGTACATCGATGTATTTGCCAATATCCAATGGAAAAGGGCAAGTATCTTCTTAAAATTCACCAATGCTGGTCAAGGGTGGCCAACAGCAGATTATTTTTCAGCATATCAATACATCAAGCCTAAAAGAGCTTTTAAAGTCGGAATACACTGGCCCTTCTATATACACTAAACAATGTATGAGTAAGGAGATGTTAAAGAGGATTACAATTTATTCGATATCGTTAATTGCATTATTTCTTTTTTCAGTTCTCGGCAAAGAAACGACACTCAAAACAAAGAAATATACTCAGATAAAGGACACACTATCTGTCGCAATTGATATAGAAAGGGGAATGTTCAGCACTAAAGGCTTCTCCGTTGGATTTCAATATTCACTAATCAACAATTATTCACTCAATTCGAATAAAAAGATATCAATCATCCCACCCTACCATGATTATGATATTTTTGAGAAGCTCATCAATAAAGAAATAGACATTATCATTGAAAATATCAATGACTTTACAGTCCCCAAAAAATATAAAGAACTGATAATAACTACAATAGACATAAACAACAACAGTATATGGGCCGCTCGAAAGGAGGACATTATGCTTATAAAAGATTTCAACTGGTGGATTGGATGCTTTTCACAGACACAAGAATATAAAAACCTTGTATCTAAATTTTTTAGATCATACGGGCTATCTCCATATGTCGAATCTATGACTCAAACTCCCCATATCTCTCCTTACGATGAAATGATTAAAAACAGCAGTAAATTATTGAAATGGGATTGGAGACTTTTGTCTGCAGTTATTTATCAAGAATCAAGATTTTCAATGGGGGCCCATTCGAGTAAAGGGGCCACTGGACTAATGCAAATACTTCCATCAACTGCTGAACACTATGGCATTACAGAAATTTTTGACCCAGCAAATAATATAAAGGCAGGAACATTGCATTTAAGATATCTTCAAAATCGCTTTATCCGAAAAGGGATAGACTCCGTCAATGTAATTAAATTTACCCTTGCTGCATATAATGCGGGGGAAGGGAGGATGGATAACTGTATGAAATATGCTTTAGAAAACGGCAAAGACCCCACTGATTGGGAAGTTATTTCAAGAATCATACCTGAGATGGATGGATTTCAAGGGAAAGAAACTATTAAGTACGTAGATCAAGTTCTCACTAAATACGAAGAGTTTATATATGCTGTAAAACGATGATTATCTTATTTTTATAGTTTTATCTGGTTGTATCTTCGCTATGAATAGTGACGGCAAAATCAAAATAATCATCATCAATATAAATGAAACTATATTTAGCAACAATATTGATGGAATATCAATGTGAATTGGAATGTATGAGACAAAATAGTTTGCAGGATCTAACTTAAAAATATGAAAATACCCTTGGATAGCACACAATAAAATAGCTACAATATTGCCCAATATCATCCCTCTCAATATAATAAAAGAACCTCTGTAAATAAAAATTGAACATATCGAGCGGTTCGTCATACCCATCGCTTTGAGCAATCCGATCATAGATATTCTTTCAAATAAGATAATCAGCAGTCCTGAAATCATATTAAAGCCAGCCACAACTATCATCAAAATAAGGATTACCAATACGTTTAAATTGAGTATTTCCAACCAATCAAAAAGATTGGGATATAAGTCATCAATTCCTTTTACAGCAATGGGACTATCACTATCTGAAGAATTATCCATCACTATAATATCAATATCTCCTATTATCTTACTTCTATCCCTATGATTTTCAAGATAAATTTCACAAGCAGAATATTCATTGGACTTCCATTCATTAAGTCTCTGCACATGTCTTATATCCACAACTGCCAATGTCATATCTACTTCCTCAAGTTGAGCACTATATAAAGCAGCAACTTTAAATTTGCGAACTCTCACTTTTTCACCAACAAAATAGGCAAGCATATCATCTCCCACTTCATATCCCAAAAGATTTGCTAGTCTTTGAGAGATAATTATCTCATTGCTGATAGTAGTCCCCTTGAAATTTGGAATTGACCCATCAACCAAATGGCGTTCATAGAAAGAGAAATCGTATAAAGAATCTACCCCTTTAAAAAATATCCCTTGTACATTATTCTCAGTTTTAAGCATTCCTGCCTTATAAGCCACCCACTCCAAATCCTTAACACCCCCCAATTTCTTCACGAGTGAAAGGTAAGAGAGATTGCCATCAATAGGGTACTGATCATTAAGAACATCCTGTCCTAAAGTTGTAAAGACTATCTCACCAGAGAATCCCATAGCTTTTTCTGATATTTCTTTTTTAAATCCATCAGTGACAGCTATAGCTATAAACATAACCACAATACTTATAATCACAGAGATAGTAGCTATTTTATTGCTTAAAGAGCTAACTTGCCGTTTTGTTTCTCCTTTTCCAGTAATTTTTTTAGCAATAAATAAATTTAAATTCATATATTTGCGTTCCGTTTGCGGTTATTGTTGCAAATGTAATAAAAATCGCGGAAGTAGCTCAGTTGGTAGAGCATTAGCTTCCCAAGCTAAGGGTCGCGAGTTCGATTCTCGTCTTCCGCTCAATATAAAGTTCAATTATCTCTTTGTCCGTAAGTTTTCTAAAAGGTCTTACGAGATTGTGCGTCTTCCCCCTATTTAATATATCAATAAAAAACAAATCCTTGCCATTATATGTAAGTATAGGGATCAGTCTGTCATTGAAGAGAGATATGACAAAATCCACACCTACATATCTGGCTATCAACATATAAAAAAAAGTAACAGCTAAAGGTAACCCCACTCTGTTGACCATCACACGAAATGGATCATAATTAGAAATGTTATCATTCTCTGGAGAACATTTGATATTAAGCAGGTTAAAGAAAACAAAATTATAAACCTCCAATTTCTCTATTTGAGTCATTCCCTCTCTTAATTCACCTGCAACACAATCAACCATAGAAAAGAATACATCATCAAACTCATCCTCTTCCAATTCTCTATTGATTTCTTTTGAAATGAGATAAAAGCCCTTTTTTAGGTCAAAAAAATCGACATTAACTAAAGCGGCAATTTCATCATTCATGATTATTTAGTTAACTTGTCAAGGGTAAGTTTAATTAAATTGTTCATAAGTGGTTTATAATCAGGATTACTTGCCCCTGCATATCTATTAGCAATAATCAGACATACCGTACCAGCACTATGTCCCATTTTGGCAGCAAGAGAAGCTATAGCAGAACTCTCCATTTCAAAATTGGTAATTCTCTTATCATTGAATCTATATTTCTCTAACTGCTCCATCAAATTGGCATTTACCAATGGAAGACGGATAACTCTACATTGAGGACCATAAAATCCTGAAGCTGAAATGGTCATCCCAAGTATTGCCTCCCCTCTAAAAAGAGAAACAAGTTTCTCACTCGCCTTAACAAAATATGGAATCGGAAGGTGTCTGTCCCATTGCACCTGTTTCAGAAAGGCCTCTTCGTAGTCAACCATTGCCACATCATTGCGTCCTGAATACCAGTTGAGTAGCCCATCAAAACCAACAGAAATCTCAGAGAAAACATAAGATCCCACAGGAATATCAGGCTGTATCGCCCCAGATGTACCTATCCTGACAATGGACAACTCCTTTTTTATTGCCTTTTCATGCCTTGATGCAAAATCAACATTAGCCAATGCATCAAGTTCTGTCATCACAATATCAATATTATCACAACCTATCCCTGTTGAAATAACAGATATCCTTTTCCCGTTATAAGTGCCAGTAATAGTATTGAACTCTCGTGAAGATTTACGAACTTCGATTGTATCGAAAAATGATGCCACCAACTCAACCCTACCAGGGTCACCAACTAATATCACCTTATCAGCCAACTCTTCTGGTTTCACATGAAGGTGAAAAATAGAGCCATCATTGTTAATAATTAATTCAGACTCTGCAATTCTTTGTACCATATCATTTATAATTAAACTCAAAAATAAGAAATAATTTATAATTTTGCCCCACTAAAACACTATAAAATGATACAAAGAATACAATCTCTATTCCTCCTAATCGTAGTGGGACTCACTTGCTCACTATTTTTTTCACAAATGTACGAAACACTCAACCACGAAGTGCTACTATATCGCAAAGACTATGTCTCACTTATTCTCACATTCGTACCATTTGTATTGTCAGTTGTAACCCTTGTATCTTTTAAAAAAAGGATTTTTCAAATTCGCTTATGCAACCTCAACGCCCTTATTTTACTTGGCTTTCAGATTTACCTTGCCGTTAAATTTTTCACAAAGGCAGACGGCACAGTTTTCAGCATTACAGCTATTTTCCCTATTATTGCTGCAATATTGTCTTTTATTGCAATGAGATATATAGCAAGGGATCAAGCACTAGTGATGGCTTCATCCAGATTGAGATCTCCAAAGAGGAAAAAATAATTATTCTCCCGATTTACAGTATTTGCTAATGATACTATAGGCATCCTTTATTCCAAGTTCCCCCGCCTTGCTTAGGTCAATACACCCTTTCTCCTTATCTTTCAGATAGATTAGGACCAATCCTCTATTATAATATGCCTCTCCTATATATGGGTACAATTCCAATGCTTTAGAGTATTGAACAATAGCCTCTGGGAGGTCATTGGATTGACAATAGAGATTGCCCAAATTATAATAGATATATGGGAAATCTGGTAACAAGGTGGAGGCTTTTGTCATGTCGTGAATAGCTGCAGTATAATCATAACTCCTCGATGACTGATCATGTACACGTGCCCTCGTAGCACCTGCATTGTCAAGGGTGAGCACTTGTACATTGTTTTCAATTGAGGAGATAAAGTCTATCATCTCCGACTGTAGGACACCTCTATTAATGTAGTAAAATACCTCCTCTGGATTAGTATGGATTGCATCGCCATAGCAAATCAATGCACTATTAAATTGGTTGTTTTCTGCCTCCAAAATGGCTTTGGCAAAATAATTTTCATCACTCTTATTAACCCTAATCTCTTTGTCTATAGCCTCAAGTACCCTTTGATTATTTGTCGATGACATATTTTTTGAAGACTCCTTAGATGCAAGAGATACTGGGATAGGGATAGAAGCTATAAAGTTGTCCAACTTAGGTGATGTATAGATACGTGATAAAGAAGTTACCCTCTCTTGTGAACCATCCGACGGGACAAATTTAAAAAGTGGCTTCAATTTAATATCGACGTCCCTATATTGGAGTAGTTCATTATTAAAATCTCTTTTGGCAAAATCTGCATCAAACGCAAGTAACCTATCATACTTTTTTGTAGTGTCGGCAAGGGTGAATTGAGTCGAATCGGCCGATTTCAACTTATATTGGCGCACTTTCTCTTGAGCTATCTCATAGTCTTGACGGGCAGAATTGAACTGTCCCAATTTATTTTTAACATAAGAACGATTCATATAGGCCTTCGCAAAGTCAGGATATAGATTTATCGCTTGGGAATAGTCATCCATTGCATCCCGATATCTCCCTAATTCAAGAAACAAGGCAGCCCTATTGAAATATGCAAGCACATTGTTGGGATTGATATTCAACACTTTATCATAATCATCAAGGGCGTTATTATAATCTCCTATATTGGTTCGTATCAATGCCCTGTTATATAGTGTCAAAGCGTTGTCTGGCTCCTGCTTCAGCACCCTATTCATATCATCCAAGGCTCCATTAATATCTTTATTTTCAAATTTCAGGATAGCTCTGTTAAAATATGCAAATGTGTTGGTACTATCGAGTTGAATAGCCATATTGAGATCTGATATAGCTGGCCCCATATCATTTTTCAATTGAAATACTCTTGAACGGCGAATATATCCCTCTGGATCAAAGCGGTTTAGAGTGATAGCTTTATCATAATCTTTCAATGCATTTAAGGTATCCCCTAAAAAAAGATACGCTGCACCCCTATTCAAATAGGCATCAGGCTCCTTTGGTTCTCTTCTAATAAATCTGTTAAAATCGTCCAATGCTTTATCAAACTGTTGAGAGAGAAGATATGTAACTCCTCGACTAAAATAGAGACCTGTATAACTTGGTCTCAGATCCACTGCCTCCTTCAAATCTTTCAATGCCAAATCATATTTGCCTATTCTGCTTAAAGTAATAGCTCTGTAGTGATATGCTGGTGTATAAATAGGATTTTTCATAAGGGTAGTGTTAAAATCAAGCTCAGCACCGATGAAGTCTCCTAAATTGTATTTCGCTATCCCTCTGAAAAAATAGGCTTCGTAAAGTGTACTATCCAATCTAGTCAAGACATTAAAATTGTCAATTGCTACAGCATACTTACCATCTATAAGAGATTGTCTCCCTCTGTAAAAAAATTGATTGATATCATACTGTCCCCTCGATATTAATAGTACAGAGAAAAACAAAACAAAGGCAAATAGATTCTTTTTCATTTTATATAAACAGACTATTTAATTGACAAAAATAGTGTAATTTTGTCCACAAATATAGTTAAATGATTAAAAACATCACTCTCATTGCAGTCATAATAGCACTTACCACCATTTGCAATACACAAAATACAATCCAAGCCCAAAGGAGGCTCGGACCATATACCACTTTCGAGCAAATGATATACCAAAAAAAACAAAAACAGATACTATCCTATCTTTCAGATGATTTGGCAATGGGCAGGGGGATGGGAACAACAGGCAACTACATAATCAGTAGGTTTTTAGAGTTTAAATTCAATCAATACGGAGTCCTTCCATTCAACGGCAATTCTTATTTGCAGCGATTTGAAGTTGACTCTGTATCCAGGGGTCAAAACATTGTCGGCATAGTCCATAGCCAGATTCAATCTGATGAATATATCATCATTTCCGCCCACTACGACCACCTCGGCACCATCAATGGAGCGATTTACAATGGGGCAGATGACAACGCCTCTGGTGTAACTGCCCTCCTCAATTTGGCAGAGATCTTCGGCTCAATGAAGAAGGCCAAAATGGGGCCCCATAAAAATATAATTTTCGTAGCACTTGATGGCAAGGAGGAGAGCATGGCAGGTTCTAAACATTTTATTAAAGAGCTTAAAATACCAAAGGATAAAATTGTGTGCAATATCAATATAGATCAGATAGGATCCATCATCGAGCCCATCCATGAGGGGATAAAAGAGTACGTTATCATACTTGGAGAGAACACCCTCAAGCCAAAGGACAGAGGGAAAATAGCCATCTGCAATACATTTTACAAGCTCAATCTTGATATTGATTATACTTTTTACGGGAGTAAAAATTTCACCACACTTTACTATAAATTTTCTGATCAACTGATTTTCAACCAGGCAGGCATTCCAGCACTCCTGTTCACATCTGGATTTCATAAGCACACCTATAAAATCACCGATGACGAATCTATCATAGACTACCCCATCCTCAAAAAAAGGACAATGTTAATATTTTATTTAATAATGATGTTATAATGCCATTCACCCTTCAATCCCCATATAAACCCACAGGGGACCAACCGGAGGCAATTAAACAGATTTGCGAAGCGATAGACTCTGGTGTTTCAGCCACAACCCTCCTCGGTGTAACTGGCTCAGGGAAGACATTTACCATGGCCAATGTGATTGAGCAATTGCAACGTCCCGCACTCATCCTCAGCCACAACAAGACCCTTGCGGCCCAGCTCTACGGAGAATTCAAATCATTTTTCCCCAACAATGCAGTTGAATATTTCGTATCATACTACGACTACTACCAGCCAGAGGCATACCTTCCTGTGACAGATACCTACATAGAAAAAGACCTCAGCATCAACGATGAAATAGAAAAATTGCGACTGAGTGCCTCTTCTGCCCTCCTCTCTGGAAGAAAAGATGTCATTGTAATATCAAGTGTTTCCTGCCTCTACGGCATAGGCAATCCCCAAGATTTTCACGACAACACCATCACCATCAACATTGGTGACAAAATCAGCAGAAGGAAACTCCTCTTCTCCCTCATTGATGCACTCTATTCGAGAAATGAAACTGAGTTCAAGAGGGGGACATTCAGGGTTAAAGGGGACACCATTGATATATACCTTGCCTACGTTGACAGCGGCTGTCGCATTCTGTTTTTCGGAGACGAGATTGAGAGCATAGAACTCATCGACCCCATCACAGGAGCCACCACAGAGGAGGTTAAATCCATCTCCATCTACCCTGCCAACATCTTCGTCACCACCAAAGAGAGGACAAAAATGGGGATCTCTGCCATCCAGGACGACCTCAAGTCGCAATACGACCTCTTCATGGAGATAGGGAAAAACCACGAAGCCAACCGCCTTAAAAAGAGAGTTGAGTACGATATTGAGATGATCAAGGAGATTGGATACTGTCCAGGCATTGAGAACTATTCGCGTTATTTCGACGGTAGAAAAGCTGGAGAGAGACCATTCTGCCTCATTGATTATTTTCCCGACAATTTTATCACCTTCATAGATGAAAGCCACGTCACCATCCCCCAGATCAGGGCAATGTACGGAGGCGACCGCTCAAGGAAAGAGACCCTCATCGAATACGGATTCCGCCTCACTGCCGCAGCAGACAACCGGCCACTGAAATTCGACGAATTTGAAAATATAATAAAGCAACGTCTATTTGTCAGTGCCACCCCCGCCGACTACGAACTTGAAGCATCCAACGGACTCATTGTGGAACAGATCATTCGCCCCACAGGACTTCTCGATCCTCCGATAGAGGTAAGATCCTCTAAAAATCAAATAGATGACCTCCTCGAAGAGATCACCATTCGCGCCGAAAAAGATGAAAGGGTACTTGTCACCACCCTCACTAAAAGGATGGCAGAGGAGCTTGAGAAATACCTCACAAAATCGGGGGTGCGATGCAGATATATCCACTCCGATATTGATACATTAGAGAGGGTAGAGATCATAGAAGACTTCAAAATGGGGAGGTTCGATGTTTTAGTAGGGGTAAACCTTTTAAGGGAGGGACTCGACCTACCAGATGTCTCATTAGTAGCCATTATTGATGCAGACAAAGAGGGATTCCTCCGCTCCGAGAGGGCCCTTACCCAGACAGCTGGAAGGGCGGCACGAAATCTGAATGGACTTGTAATAATGTATGCCGACACCATTACACAATCGATGCAGAGAACCATCGATGAGACCAACCGCAGAAGAGAGAAACAGAAGAGCTACAATATAGAGCACCACATCACCCCTAAGCAAGTAGTCAATGAGAGCAAAAATGCACTTTACCACCACACCCAAGAGGAAGACAAAGAGATAAACAAAAAATATATCCTCGAAGAGCCGATACTCTCTAAAATGAGCCCACATCAACTTGGAATAGCTATCCAACAGGCAAAATCCAATATGGAACAGGCTGCAAAAGAACTCGACTTTCTAAGGGCAGCCCAATTTAGAGACGAGATGTACGAACTTAAAAAATTACTCAAATGATGGAAGAAATAGAACAAATATTAGAGTATTACCCCCCTGAGGAACAGGCGAAAATAATAGAATCATACAACTTCGCAAAAGAGGTGCTAAAAGACAAAGTGAGGGAAAACGGCCACCCATTTATTGAGCACCCGATAGGAGTTGCCAAGATAATTGCAGCCGAAGTGGGACTCCAGTATGATGCCATCATAGCAATCTTCATTCACGAGAGTATAAGATTCAATCCAGATCTTGTCATATCTGCATTTGTCAAAAAGTACCCTCCTCAGATATTAGAAATATCAGAGAGTCTCAACAAGATATCCAAGATCAACCTTAAGCATACAAAGCTCAACGCCGACCTATACAAAAGCATAATAGTATCAGTATCAGACGACCCAAGAGTAACGCTCATCAAACTTGCCGATAGACTGGAAGTGATGCGTAACCTAAAATATTTTCAAACAGAAGAGGGTCAAAAGAAAAGGGAGAAAAAAATAATTGAGACCTCTCTTCTATACATTCCTATAGCCCACCAGCTCGGACTTTACAGACTTAAAGCCGAACTTGAAGAGATCTGCTTCACCTACTCCGATCCAGAGAACTACCGTACCATCACCAACCTCCTAAAAGCAACAGAGCCAAAGAGGGAAAAATTCATCAATAGTTTCATAGAACCGATAAAAACCGACCTCCAATCTGCAGGAATCAAATGTACCATTAAAAGTAGAACTAAAACAGCTTTTTCCATCTGGAAAAAAATGCAAAAACAAAAAATCCCCTTTGAGGAGGTCTATGATATATTCGCCATTAGAGTCATTATAGATGCCCCTGATGATAGAAAAAAAGAGTTGTCACTTTGTTGGGTCGCCTACTCCATTGTCAGTAAAAGGTACGAAACAGATCCCAAAAGGCTAAGAGACTGGCTCTCAAAACCAAAGGAAAACGGCTACGAATCCCTTCACACCACCATCTCCGACAAAAATGGAAATATAGCGGAAGTCCAAATAAGGACAAAAAGGATGGACGACATGGCAGAAAGTGGGCATGCCTCACATTGGTCATACAAAGGGATCAAGGAGAACAAAGGGCTCAACCAGTGGCTTGGGCGAATAAAAGACTCACTTGAAAGCAAAGAAAAGGGGACATATTCACAAGAATTCATAGACACCAATAAAGACCTATTTGTCCTCACCAAAGATGGAGACTTAAGAAAACTACCTGCAGGATCCACCGTCCTTGACCTTGCATTTGACATACACACCAATCTCGGATGTCACTGCACAGGGGCAATCATCAAAGGTAAAGCAGTCTCCATCAAAGAGAGACTTCTCTCAGGAGATGTGATTGAAATAATGAAAAACAACAATCAGCGTCCCACTCCCGACTGGCTCAATATCGTAGTAACATCCAAGGCCAAAAATAAAATAAAACAAAAATTAAATGAGGAGAAATTAAAAAAAGCAGCTGTTGGAAAAGAGCTACTCGACAGAAGAATCAAAAACTGGAAATTGGAGAGTATCAACGATGAGGACCTCACCAACCTTCGTAAAAAATACAAATACGAATCAAACAACGATCTCTTCTCAGCGATAAGTGAAGAAAAAATAGAACTTTCAGAAATAAAAGATTACCTAACTACAAAAAGCGAAGAGACTAACAGAGTCAACTTACCCCAAATAAAGCCCTCACAAGGCAATATTAATGATACTAACAATGATAATTCCGATTACATAGTCATAGACGGCTCAATATCCAATGTGAGTTATAAAATGGCCAAATGTTGCAATCCAATATTTGGAGATCAAGTATTCGGCTTTGTAACGGTAAGAAACGGAATCACCATTCATAGAGCCTCTTGTCCCAATGCCACAAGACTAATCGAAAAATATCCATACAGAGTAAGGATGATAAAATGGAAAACCTGCCCTGAGACAACGAGTTTTCAAGCCACACTAAAGATCAACCTCGAAACCTCCTCTCCATTTGCCTCAATACTCAACACCATAGAGGGGTTCAATGCCCCATTACGTTCGTCCAAACTCACACAAAGAGAAGGGATGAGAAAAGGGGAATTTACCGCCATCATACAAATATTTGTGACAGGCAACCAGCAACTTGACAAAATCACCTCAGCGATAAAAAAGACCAAAGGGGTAACATCTGTCCAAAGAACTAACTAAATTTGCACAATGGAAGATCCATTTATAAAAATAAGAGGAGCAAGGGCCAACAATCTCAAAGGGATAGATATAGATATTCCAAGAGATAAACTTATAGTCATCACAGGGGTATCAGGCTCAGGCAAATCTTCATTAGCCTTTGACACACTATTTGCCGAAGGTCAAAGGAGATTCGCCGAAAGCATCTCATCATTTGCAAGGCAGTTCATAGGGAGAATCTCTAAACCAGCAGTAGAAAACATCTCAGGCATTCCTCCTGCCATCGCAGTGGAACAAAAAGTCAATACCCACAACCCCAGATCCACGGTAGGTTCAATAACAGAAATCTTCGACTACCTACGCGTGCTCTATGCCAAAATCGGAAAAACCTACTCACCCATCTCTGGGGAAGAGGTCAGATGCGATAGCACAGACAGTGTCACCAACTATCTCCTTAGCTGCGACGAAGGGAGCACTATATATATTCTATCCGCCATCGACTGGGTTAAAGAGGGGCAAACAGAAAAGCTCCTCGAACTAAAGCAGAATGGTTTTTCAAGGCTCTATTCTATCCAATCCAATAAAATAGATAAGATTGAAACTATCCTCCAAGACTCATCTGCACTCAGATTGGAAGAAGATTTTCTACTAATAGACCGCCTCTCACTCGATGGTGATGAAGAGACCACTTCAAGAATAACAGATTCAGTTCGCACCGCCTTCAATGAGGGACATGGAAGCATCCAGTGTATAGTACAATGCCGAGAAGAGCAATTTTCAAAATCATTCTCCAACCTCTTCGAAGCAGATGGTATCACCTTTGAAAAGGGAGAAGAGTGGCTATTCAACTACAATAACCCCCTTGGAGCCTGCCACCAATGCGGAGGGTACGGCAAAATATTAGGCATAGACGAGACACTTGTCATCCCAGACCCAAGCCTCTCAATCTACGAAGGGGCGGTAGCATGCTGGAGAGGCAACATTATGAAATATTTCAACGAAGAGATCATTTCAAATGTCAACAAAATAGACCTTCCTATCCACACCCCCTACAAAGAGCTAACAGAATCTCAAAAGGAGACACTATGGAATGGCAATCAACACATTACAGGGATAAACGGATTCTTCGATGAGTTAGAAAAGAAAAAATATAAAATACAAAACAGATACATGATCAGCCGCTATTCAGGCAAGACGACATGTCCAAGTTGCAAAGGGACAAGATTCACCAAAGAGGCTCTTTATGTAAAAATTGGAGATAAAAACATTGCTCAACTCATGGATATGCCAATCCACGAGTTAATCACATTTTTCAAAGAGATAAGACTCACCCCCCATGATAGAGAGATAGCACACAAAGCACTAAAGGAGATAGAGGAGAGACTTAGCTATATAGATAATGTAGGGTTAGGATACCTTACCCTCTCACGCCACTCCAACACACTCAGTGGAGGTGAGAGCCAAAGGATCAACCTTGTAACCACGCTTGGCAACACCCTCACAGGGTCAATGTATATACTCGACGAGCCAAGCATCGGATTACATCAAAAAGACACACAAAGACTCATCTCCATATTGAAAAAACTTCGCGATACTGGGAACACAGTCATCGTTGTAGAACACGATGAAGAGATCATCAGAGCTGCAGACTACCTAATAGACATAGGGCCAGGTGCAGGAATCAATGGAGGAGAAATTGTCTATCAAGGGGTTCCACCAGATGGACACTCCCACATACAATCTGGAAAATCACTCACACTCCAGTACCTAAATGGAGAGAAAAGCATCCCAATGCCACCCTATAAAAGGGTATCAAAAAACTATATTCAAATCACAGGCGCAGCACAGAACAATCTCAAGAACATAGATGTCAAATTCAGACTCAAAGCCATGACCGCAGTCGTAGGGGTAAGTGGTTCGGGAAAATCATCACTTGTAGGGGAGATCCTCTACCCTGCCTTGTGCAGACATCTCAACAAATACACACAAAAGCCTGGTCTTTATAAAGAATTGAAAGGAGACTTAAAAAACATCACCTCAGTAGAATACATAGATCAAAATCCGATAGGTAAAAACTCTCGTTCCAATCCAGCCACTTATATAAAAGCATACGACGAAATAAGAAAACTCTTTTCAGAACAACCATACGCAAAAAGCAATGGCTATGGCCATTCACATTTTTCATTCAACATTGATGGAGGTAGGTGTCCCGAATGTCAAGGAGAAGGGAAAGTAAAAATCCCCATGCAATTTATGGCAGACATCACCATCCCATGTGAGACATGTGGGGGGAAAAGATTTATCCCCGACATACTTGAAGTAAGATATAAAGAAAAGAATATAAACGACGTACTCGAAATGAGTGTCGATCAGGCTATAAGTTTTTTTTCATCACAAGAAGAGTCACAAGCACAAAAAATAGCTGAAAAATTGAAACCACTCCAAGCAGTAGGGCTTAACTACATAAAACTCGGACAAAGCAGCAGCACACTAAGCGGAGGAGAAAGCCAAAGAGTCAAACTCGCATCTTTTTTAAGTAAAGATACACAAAACACCAATAGCGACTCAATACTCTTCATCTTTGACGAACCCACCACTGGGCTCCACTTCGACGATGTAAAAAAACTGTTAACATCCTTCAATGCCCTTCTTGATAGAGGTAATACAATAATCGTAGTAGAACACAATCCTTTTATAATACAGGCTGCCGACTACATAATCGAACTAGACAATGGCTATTGCATAAAATCCACATAAGATAACACCAAGATCTCA
>CAZSLC010000017.1:0-42673 GCA_964607675.1 uncultured Muribaculaceae bacterium | reverse complement strand
CACCCGTCACTATCGTAACCCATATCTCTATTACAAATCAGGTCTCAAACTACTTTCACTCTTACACACTTTCTTACTTACTTTGTTTACAACTCCCTACACCGCGCACGGGTGCTCCATTTTGCGCACCCGTCGACAATGTAATACGTTGATCTACAACAATAAGCGTTCATGAATTCATCACTTCTACAAACTGAACCAACGACTTGAATAAAGTAGAAGTGTCTTTAGCACTTGCTGCTATAAGTAATTACAAACTGAACCCCAAAAGTTTTGATTAACCTTTGGGGTTCAGTTTAGTTTATAAGTGATCCTATTTTGTTATTGTTTGTCGATCAAGAAGCTATTTCAAAAGTGCTTTTCTTGCAGCTTCAATTTCACCTCTAAGTTCGATTAATTGGTCACGAAGTTGTTGTTTGTTGATAGCATTGATTTTGTATAGAGGTTCAAGAACAACATTGAGTTCTTTCATGTCCTCGTGGTAAGGAATCAATGATACAATACCATCTTCAGCTAATGCAAAACGATAAGTGATTTCTGATGCTTCTTCATCTGTTAAGGCTCCTACAAATTTGTCAACGTTTTGTGTTGTGATGTAAATACTTTCAACGAGTGCACTGGTAATGCTTTCCCAGAAAATATTCAATGTGCCATTTTCAAATTGCTCATCATAGAAATTTTGAATAAATGATGTAAAATCTTGTTCTTTTGCAAGTGTCGCAATTGCTGATGAATTAATGTCTGAAGCAAGCTTTGTGAGTATTGGATTGTAATCATCAACAGGCATATCATATAGTTCAGCTACATAGCGGTCAACCCCATATGCTGCTATTGTGCGAGCTTTTTCTGATTTGGTTACCAAGTCGTTAGCTTTAGATAATGGAAGGAGGTATTCTGGTTTAACTTTCTTTTCTTTTTCAGTAAGAACTACTTTGCCATTTTTTACACTTTTAACAAATGGAACTGCTTGAAGTCTGTTCACACTTGCAGCAAGAGAGTCTAACTTAATTTTGAGGTCTGCAGTTAAATATTGTTCTTCAATTGTAGTAGCTTTAGTGTCAGCTTTTTCAGCTTTTTCATTTGAGCGATTTCCACAAGAAGCAAACATCATGACAGATGCGATGACCAAGAGAAACGATAATTTTTTCATATATTATTTTTTAAGATTACTCAATAGTCAACAAAAGTAATTGATTAATGATAAAATTGCAAGTGAAAATTTATTTATTCTTTATCTTTTCGAATATACCTACCTGGAAAGTCAAAGAACAATGCTAAAGAGGTTATTAATGACATAAGAGCTAATACTCCTATGTTGTACCATAGTGTGGGAATTTGTGTATTTCCTAAGATTTTAACATTGCTGTAAAATGGTGCTCTACCATTATGAGATCGAGGGGTGATATATATATATCCCATTTTGGGTAATATGTTGTTTTTAACTATTTTATGAGTCTTTTTTGAGTCGGAATTAGCTACGAGACTTTCAAGAAAAATATTATAATTATCTCTTTTTAGCTCTATTAGTTTTTCTTTTCCAAATTGATCAATGAAATCTTCAATTTGTCTATCGAGGGCTAAAGAGTAGTCGTTTCCTTTTTGTGTAATGAGTTTGGAAGTTTTTTGAAAATAAGACATAAGAGAGTCATAAGTCCTCTTGGTGTAATTTTTAGAATTTAATTTTGTTTTCATCTCTTCGGCTGACATAAAAGGATTGGTATTTGCGTACTCAGCCAATCGAGGAAGTTCATTTCTGAGGATATCGAAGTGACTTTCCCTAATTTCTTTACCATCAATGCGCTCCTTTTCTGCCGTTTCAAGTTGTGATTCCAACTCATATTGGAATGCATAATTGTAGTATTGTGCTTCGAATTTCCCTCGGTCATTCTTAAAAAAACCTTTTTCATAGTCGTTGGTGCAGAATGAATTGACAGCTAATGCTTCAAATGCCCATCTTGATGGTATGATCTCTCCTATTATGGGGACATTGCCTGTTTTACTATTAGGGTTGAGATCTTCAAATTTGACAACCAGACCGCAGAGAAGAATCTGAGGAATGAGAAGGAGGGGGATTGTGATATATATAGCGACTATTGAACTGAGTGATTGGGAGAGAACAAGCCCAGTGAGATTTGCTAAGAATGCCGAAATAAACATCAACATCCACCATGTGCCAAATTGTCCTGAAATTCCCATAATGCTGTTGCCCACAATTATAAATAGAAATGTTTGGATGATTGATAATCCAGACATGAAAATAATCTTCGACCATATATAACTATTGTTTGAGAGTCTTAAAAATCGCTCCCGTTTTAAAAGGGCCCTATCTTTAAATATCTCCTCAGCACTGCCACTCATACCTATAAAAATAGCAACAATAATGGCCATGAAAAAGTATGAAACAAGATTTTTATTCTCCATCAATGAATATCCTTCAGGGGGTGCATATTTTGTTAACATTGCCACTATTACGGCAAGAAGGGGAGCTTCCAATAGCGAAATAAGGAGATATTGGGTATTTGTGATCTTTGTTTTCAAATTGCGTTGAAGGAAAATCAACATTTGTTTAAATGGCCTTGGCCTCTTTTGTTCGGAGATTGGTAAGTTGAGTGTCTCTATCTTTTTTGTAGGGCTGAAATCCCCCTTTTTTGCTTTTTGTGATTGCAAATACCTATCGTGCCACTCTTGAGGGGTCACCTTCCTTTTGTCTGTTAGTTTTCCACTATCATCCAAAGATTTTTCATCTATTATGTTGAGGACAATTTCAGGATTGATGTTGCCACAGCTATTGCAGGTACTTATATTTGAGTCTGCATATTCGGCTGCTTCTTTGAAGTATGTAACTGCTTCTATTGGATTGCCATCATAAACTGGATAGCCGCCCCTGTCTAAAAGCCACAATCTGTCGAACAACTTAAATATGTCAGATGATGGTTGATGGATGTTTACCACTATCAAGCGACCTTTAAATGTTTGCTCTCTAAGTAAATTTATAACTTTCTCAGAATCTGTGGATGAGAGTCCCGATGTGGGTTCATCTAAAAAGAGTACGGATGGTTCACGAATTAGCTCTAATGCGATATTTAGCCTTTTTCGCTGTCCCCCTGAGATGTATTTATTGATGGCGGACCCTACTTTTAAATCTTTTGCTGCCTCAAGTCCTAAGTCGTATAAAACTTTATTTACCTTTTTTGTTAAATCGGTGTCTGATAAATCGTTAAAACACAATTTGGCAGTGAACAATAGATTTTGAAAAACAGTTAGCTCCTCAATGAGCAAGTCATCTTGTGGAACGAACCCTATCAAATCTTTAACTTTAGGATTGTTAATCTCGTAGCCGTTGAGGGTAATACACCCTTCTTGTGGAGTTAAATTACCATTAAGAAGTGAAAGGAGAGTTGATTTACCTACACCACTTCCCCCCATAATTGCTACTAACTCGCCCCCATGAAGGGTAAAGGAGAGGGTGTGCATCCCATTTTCACTCTTTGGGAATCGAAAATTTACATCCCTACCGCACAATTCTATATTACTTACAACTTCTTCGCTTTTTTCAAACATAGATATAATATTGCTGTAGTAAATTGGCTTGATTTTTTTATTTTTTAGAACGCCGCTTTTTTCCCATATGAGGAAGATGCCAGCGAGAATGGGGATGTCATTCATTAGAACTTCATCTCTCCCATTATAAGTGAATACGATTTTATTGTAAATCTTAATATTCAATACTCGAATGTTACCATTTAGATCTTTTAGGGAGTCATTGCTGTTCTTGTCTAAAATAATTATATTCTCATTGGGAGTGTTGGAGACAAAATTATGAAAATCATTAAATAGTGATTCTGAAATTGAAAATAGAGTGGCTACCTTTTTGAATAGATCTATATCGACACTCTGAATGTTACAAAACTCCATAAATCTTAAAAGGAGAAGAGCCTGTTCTTCTTTTTGAATTTTATGTTGAAGGTTGGAACAAATCCCCTCAATTATTAAATCTTTATCAAGATCTGGAGAGTTATCGTAGAAATCTCTTAAATCAGAGTATAGTCCAAGATAATTGGATTTATTTCTTACTCCGAAATGTCTTGATAGGTAGCTTGAGATTGTGCTTCTTGATTTTTCAACATCTGTTTTAGAAGTTGCCCCAAAGAGGGCAAATAGGTTCAGTAATGCTGATAATATAATGTCATTCATAGCTATATAGTTTGAGGATACTAAATTAATAAAAAGAGCCGATAAATATGAATATCGGCTCTTTAATTCTATTATTTATGTAGCTGTTATTCAACAACAGGGAGAAGGTTTCTATCGCCATAACCATTATCAACGCGAGTAGAACCAGGCCAGAATTTATTATCACGAATCCATTCCAATGGGTAAGCTGCCTGCTCACGAGTATATGGGTGTTTCCATTCGTTGCCACAAACCTCTTCGGCAGTATGTGGGGACATCTTAATGACGTTGTCTTCTTTGTCTGCACGACCAGCTTTAATATCCTCACACTCTCTCTTGATAGATTTCATGGCTTCAACAAATCTCTCTATCTCTTCAAGGGATTCGCTCTCTGTGGGCTCAATCATAAGTGTTTCGTGGACTGGGAATGAAAGTGTAGGAGCGTGGAATCCGTAGTCCATGAGTCGTTTTGCTATATCAGTGGCATCAATACCATATTCTGCTTTGAAATTGCGTACATCAACTATACATTCGTGACCAACCCTTCCTGTAGCTCCTGTATAAAGAATACTAAATTCGGGTTTTAATCTCTCTGCCATATAGTTTGCATTAAGTACTGCTAAGGCTGTGGACATTCTCAAACCATCGGGTCCTAACATTTTAAGGTATGCGTGTGTAACCGAATTTAGCAAGGCAGCTCCATAAGGTGCTGCACTGACTGCTCTCATTGGATTCTTGATATCAGAAGCTTTAATTGTGCTTCCGCTAACAGTTTGATATTCAGGGTATCTCATTGGATGCCCTGGAAGATATGGAACCAAATGTTTAGAAGCACAGATACATCCAACTCCAGGACCACCACCACCATGTGCCATTGCAAATGATTTGTGGAGATTAAGGTGACAAATATCTGCTCCAATGAAACCTGGACTTGTAATACCTGCTTGTCCATTCATGTTTGCTCCATCCATAAATACTTGTCCACCGCATTCGTGGATGATTTTGCATATCTCTTTAATTTCCACTTCAAAAATACCATGAGTAGAAGGATATGTAATCATTATCCCAAATAGGTTGTCTTTATTTTCTATTGCTTTTTGACGCAGCTCTTCAACTATCACATTACCATGCTCATCGCAGTTGACCAGTACTGGGTCGCATCCTGCCATTACGCAAGAAGCGGGGTTGGTTCCGTGTGCAGAGGTTGGGATAATCATCTTGTTCCTATGAAGTTCTCCTATAGCTGCATAATAATTTTTGATGGTCATAAGGGCAGCATATTCTCCAGCAGCACCTGAGTTGGGTTGAAGAGATGTCGTTTCAAAACCAGTTACGATAGCTAAATCTTTTTCCATCTCTTTGATAATCTGCATAGAGCCTTCTGTTTGATCGGCAGGGGCAAATGGGTGAACATTTCCTAATTCGGGCCAAGTCATAGGCATCATCTCTGTAGCAGCATTGAGTTTCATGGTGCAAGAGCCAAGTGGAATCATTGAGTGAGTGAGCGATATGTCTCTCCTTTCGAGTTTTTTGATATAACGCATCATCTCGGTTTCTGAGTGATACGTATTAAATATTTTTTGAGTTAAAAATTCAGTTTGACGAGGTAAAATATCTACTCTATCATGTTGAGTTCTGCAGCATGCTTTGACTTCAACTCCAAATATTCCAAGTATTTTCTTTGTCTCTTCGCAACTTGAGAGTTCATCAAATGAGATTTGAACACAATTTTCACATGGATAATAGAAATTTAAACCAGATGCTATAGCCTTTTTGCGAATATCTTCTGCTTTTATCCCTGTAACTCTGATTGTATCAAAGAAGTGTTGAGAGGCAATTTTAAATCCAGCATCTGTAAGTTTTTCAGCTGCTACATGGGCAAATTTGTATGCACTCTGTGCAATATCCCTAATGCCATCTTTCCCGTGGTATGCTGCATACATCCCCGTCATGACTGCCATAAGTGCGGTAGCTGTACAGATATTTGAAGTAGCTTTTTCTCTCTTGATATGTTGTTCACGAGTTTGTAGAGCAAGTCTGAAGGCTTTTTTACCAAGTCTGTCAATAGATATACCAATGATACGTCCTGGGATGTTGCGTTTGTAGTCCAATTTGGAGGCCATCCATCCCGCAGTAGGGCCACCAAATCCCATTGGAAGTCCAAATCTTTGTGCAGTGCCCAAAGCGATATCTGCACCCCATGCGGCAGGTTCTTTGTAAAGGGCAAGTGAAAGAAGGTCACAATTTGCGGCCACTAATATGTTTTGTGCATGTGCCTTTTCGCAGAATGAGCTATAATCAATGACTTTACCATCTGCAGCTGGGAATTGGATCAAAGCACCGAAGCACATTTCATCAAATCCTTTCTCTTCCATCTCTTTGTAGTCTCCGACTATTATTTCTATACCGAATCCGAAAGCTCTGGTTTCAACTACTGAGAGCACTTGAGGAAATACATTTTTATCAACAAAATATTTATTTTTTCCAGCCTTAATATCTGCACGAGAGCGAAGGTCGTAGCTCATCCTCATGGCTTCACCTGCAGCAGTGGCATCATCAAGAAGGGAGCAGTTTGCCAATTCGAACCCAGTCAACGAGGAGATCATGGTTTGGAAGTTGATAAGTGCTTCTAATCGACCTTGGGAAATCTCTGCTTGATAGGGGGTGTACGATGTGTACCATGATGGATTTTCAAATATATTTCTCATAATCACCGAAGGTACAGCTGTACCATAGAATCCCATTCCTATCATGGAGCGGAAATTCTTGTTTTTCTCTGCTATTTTCTTTAGGTGAACCAAATAGTCGTGCTCACTAATAGCACTATCAAGCGGTAGCAATTGAGGATGAATAATATCGTTAGGATAAGTTTGTTTAATCAATTCTTCAATTGAATTTACACCAATGGTTTTGAGCATATGTTCAAATTGATGCTCTCTTGGACCAATGTGCCTATCTGCAAAATTATATGACATTGTTTTATTGTTTAATTGTTTATATAAATAAAATTATCTCCATTTTTCTAAATCAAGACGTACAAAGATAAAAAGTAGAATTGTAAATGCAATAAATGAAGTACCTCCATAGCTTATGTATGGGAGAGGAATACCGACTACTGGAAACAAACCTATGGTCATAGATATGTTTAGGGCCACGTGCATAAAAATACAGGAAGCAGTGCAATATCCAAAAATTCGCACAATTGGGTCTGGATTTTTATCAGAAAGAATAATTAGTCTCGATATAATTATAAAAAATAGTATCAAAACTCCAACTGAACCAACCAATCCCCACTCTTCTCCTACCGTGCAAAAAATAAAATCGGTGCTTTGTTCAGGGACAAAATCAAATTTAGTCTGAGTACCTTTTAAAAATCCCTTTCCTATAAATCCCCCCGAGCCAATTGCTATTTTTGATTGATTGACATTGTAACCTGCCCCTTTTAGATCTTCACTGATACCTAAAATGTTTTCTATCCTATCTCTGTGGTGATCTTTAAGGATGTTGTTGAATATATAGTTGGTGGAGGAGATAATTATCACTGATGCAATTAGTGTGAAGAATAGGGAAATAAGATATTTTCGTCTTTTCTTTATCCCCTCATAGAGGAGATAGAGAGCAAAAGGGGCTATGATGATTAATAACCAAAAATAGTCATTACCAATAAAAGGGTTGTATTTGCTGATAAATTCTATATTTAGCAATCTTGGAAGAAAAGATAAGAGTGTTACAGCAAATATTGTGGATATAGTATTAGAGACTATTTTTTTTGTAAATAGCCCTTTTATTATTCCTAATATAGATATCAGCACTAATAGTGCAACGTACGGGGAGAACTTTAGAGTAAGAATAAAAAGGAGTGCAGCCAACAAAACATAAAGTATTACCCATCCAGTGAGCCCTTCACGATACATAACGAAGATAAATCCACAATATACCATTACAGTCCCGATATCGGGTTGAAAAGCGATGAGTAAGGCAGGAAAAATAATTATTGAACAGGTTAAAATAAAATCTTTAAAACGGGTGATTTTGAAATCATATTTGCTCATGGTCATAGCGAGAACCAGTGATGTAGTCACTTTTGACAATTCAGAGGGTTGAAATCCAATAGGACCAATCTCAATCCATGACTTAGAACCGTTGACCTCTTTTCCAAATAATATTACGGCGACAAGAAGCAGTGCTATTAATAAATACCACCACCATGCAAGCCCCAAATATAATCTGGGAGGAATTATGAAAATAATGAAGATAGCTATGAAAAAGGTAATACCAATCCATATGAGTTGGCTACCACTCCTCATTGATAAAGAAAACATATTTTGGATCTCTGGATTGTAAACGGATGCATAAATATTTATCCATCCAAATATCACTAATAAAACGTAGCAGATAATTAAAGTCCAATCTAAATGTTTATATATGTGATTCTTACTTACCATTATCTTGTTTTTGATTTAGTACTTTCCAAGCAGGAACTTTGTTCAACAAATTTGCATTAAGAAGCCTCTCCTCAACCCATTTTCTTTTAGGATCTACATACCCTTTAATGTATTTTTCTACCAACAAAGAAGCTATCGGAGCTGCCCAGGTGGCACCGAAACCTGCATTTTCAACATACACTGCTATTGCAATTTTTGGATTGTCCTTAGGGGCAAAACAGATAAATACGGAGTGGTCATCCCCATGGGGGTTTTGTGCGGTGCCTGTTTTTCCACAAACGTCCAAACTATCTATTGCAGCAATCCTTGCAGTTGCACCAGAGCCAGGGGGGGAGTTAACTGCCATGTGCATCCCCTCTATCACAGGGATGAAATTGAGGGAGTCTACCAAAGTGTATCTTTTTTCCCGATATCGCTCATCTATTGGTTTAGAGCCATACTGCTTAATTATATGAGGAGTGTAGAAATAACCACGGTTGGCAATGGTGGCAGCTAAGTTTGCAAGATGTAACGGAGTGCACCCTATCTCCCCCTGTCCGATGGAGAGTGAAATAATAGTGAGAGGGTTCCACCTCCCTTTCCCATAGTATTTATTGTACAGATTGGCAGAAGGGAGGATGCCAGACTGCTCCGAAGGGAAGTCACTGCCCAATTTTTGCCCAAAGCCGAAACTGCTAACTTTTTCTCTCCATCTTGTAAATGCTGTATCAATATTCTCATATTCTTTGTTTTGCATGATATCTCTAAGTACCTCACAATAATAGGCATTGCAAGACATCATTATGGAGTGCCTCAAATCTGTAGGGGAGGGGTGAATGTGGCAACCAACCTTTATCCCTCTGGCGTGGAACCCTTGATTGCAACCAAATCTGCTTTCTGGGTTTATTACCCCTTCTTGAAGTCCAATAAGGGCATTTACAAGTTTAAATACTGATCCTGGAGGTTGTGGTGACATCACAGCTCTGTTGAACATTGGATTGAACGGGTCGTTAACTATCTCTTTGTAGTGCTTGTTGATCTCTGCAAGTATTGAAACGTCAACACCTGGACTTGATACCATGGTCAATATTTCACCTGAAGATGGTTCAATCGCAACTATTGATCCCACTTTGTTTTTCATTAGCAGTTCACCATAACTCTGGAGGTCGGCATCAATAGTGGAAGTTACATTTTCCCCTGGTATAGCCACCTTGTCGTGTTCCCCGTTTTCATAGGCTGCTTGAATTCTGTTTCGTGCATCCCTCAAGAAAATGGAATAACCCTTTTCACCTTTTAATACCGATTCACAACTCTCTTCAAGTCCAGTTCTCCCTATCAAGTCCCCTGGCTGGTATTCGGGGTGTTTTTTTATATATTCTCCATCTACCTCGGTCACATATCCTAACAAATTTCCCCCAGCGTGAATGGGATATTTTCTTATAGATTTTGATATTCCAGTAAAACCAGGGAATTTGTATTGTTGTTCGAGAAAAAGGCTATATTCTTTGTCGGATACTTGTTTTAAAAACTCCTGACTCTGATATCCAATCTTCTTTTTGTATTTCTTGTAATACTTAAATGTCTCTCTAACATTATTGATATCTAAGGAAAAAATATTGCACAAAGAAAGGGTGTCAAATTCACTAACATCATAAGGGGTTATTATTATGTTATATGTATTTTTATTAGCAACAATTACTTTTCCATTTCTGTCAAGAATCAATCCTCTTGCTGGATATTTGGTTTGGTACCTCAATGCATTATTTTCAGCATTTATTTTATAACTTTTATCTACTATCTGCAACATAAAAAGTCTTATGACCAAGATAATAAACACAATGGTAAGTCCTATTAAGAGTGTATTTTGTTTATCTTTGGATAAGCCCATACTACTTTTTTGATTTTTGATATATTAATGTTAAAATCAATGCAATGGGAATATTGACAATTGTACTTAAAACAATTTTTAAAATTGAATTTATTGTTATGCCAAATCCCATGTTTTCAAGAAAAACATAGGTAATAAAAAACAATAAGTAGAAAAGAGATATGTACAAAACAAATTTTGGGTATCCGATTTCTGAAGGTAGGGGGGTTAAATCACTTTCCCAACATTGCTTATCAGATACAAGCCTTAAGAACAATTGACGAAAGAGTGCTGCCATTGTCAAGGATCCTGAAAACAAACCCAAGACTCCATTTCCCAAAAAATCGACTGTCAAACCTACACCAAAAGCTATGAAAATGGTTGTAAAAGTATATACATTGTAGGGAAGTAGTAATACTATCAGTGGAATTACCGATAATGATACATAGAGACCAAAGTTTAGGTAGTCATTAAATATCAATTGGATAATTAATGTTATTATTACAATAAGTGTTGTTTTAAGTGTTGAATTCATCGCTCTAATCCTTCATTGTTTTTTCTTATTGTAGAAAGCTCCTCGATGTTGAGATTGGATATGACATAAACATATTTTAAAGATTTAAAATCCTCAAAAAGTTTTATAGTCAAATTGTAATTAATCCCATCTGTTTGAGAATATCCTTCGATTACGCCAATAGGAATTGATGGGGGATAAATAAGTGAAAAACCACTTGATACGATTGTATCTCCTACGCTGAAATCGGTATGAACTGGGATATCGTAAAGAGTGGCAGTTGTGGTGTTTTTACCATGCCACCTTAACGGCCCGAAAGTGTTGTTCTTTTTAATGATAGCACTAATACTCCCATCAACATTAAGAAATGATGATACTTGTGAAAAGTTGTTGCTTACAGAGGTGACGTAGCCAATGATACCATTGTCGGTTATAACTCCCATATCTAACTTAATACCATCATTGCTCCCTTTATTGATGGTTATGAAGTTGTGTTGTTTATTGGTGCTATTACTGATGATTTTTGCAGAAATGTATGAGAATAACGCTCTATCTTTGCCCATTTTTAGTGGTACTGAGTCTTGTTCTATCATGGATTCTAACACCTCAATCTTGTTGAGCAATTCAATATTATTGTTTATCAACTCTTCATTGGACTCCTTGAGTGAAAAATAGTATTTAACATTGGAGTTAAATTCCCAGAAAAAAACATTAATCTCCCTAATGGCATGCATGAATTTATATTTTTGAACAACACTGTTCTTCGTGATTAAAAATATAGATGCAGCCTCAAGTGTTATAAAGGTGAGGATAAGCAGTAAATAACGAATGATCTTACTCTTTAAGTCCATTATCGCATAAGAAATGGAAATTGAGAATTGGTTTTTAATGCGGCACTAGTTCCCCTTACTACGGCTTTTAATGGATCCTCACACACATGGAAAGGGATATTGATTTTGTCAAATAGTCTAACATCCAACCCTTTAAGTAAAGCACCTCCTCCAGTTAGATGAATCCCATTTTGAACAATATCTTGATATAATTCGGGGGGAGTCTGTTCTAATACTGTGACGATTGCAGTCTCAATTTTGGCTAACGATTTATCAAGGCACGATGCAATCTCAAAACTAGTTACTGCCACTTCGGTAGGGCGTGCAGTTGCAATATTAGGTCCCCTTACTATAAATGGTTCTGGCACAACCTCTAAATCTGGTATTGCAGCTCCTATTGTTTTTTTTATCTCTTCAGAAGTAAGTTCTCCAACTTTTATACTATGCTGCTGTCTCATATGTTGTTGGATATCTGCTGTGAATACATCTCCAGCAACACGGATGGACTGGTTGCAGACAATTCCACCTAAAGAGATAACCGCTATCTCTGTGGTACCACCTCCTATATCAACTACCATATTTCCACAAGGGGCTTCAACGTCTAAACCAATTCCCATGGCGGCTGCCATTGGTTCGAATATCAATTTGACATCTCTACCTCCTGCGTGTTCTGAGGAGTCTCTGACTGCGCGAATTTCTACCTCGGTACTACCTGAAGGGATACATACAATCATTTTAATATTTGGAGTGAAGAGGGATTTCTTATAGTTTATTTTTTTTACAAATCCTCTTAACATTTGTTCAGCGGCATTAAAATCCGCAATAACACCATCTCTAAGAGGGCGAACTGTTTTAATGCTTGGATTGGTCTTTTCATGCATTAACTTTGCTTGTTGACCAAATGCAATGGGCTTCCCCGTATTCTTATCAAAGGCCACAATGGATGGTTCGTCAAGTACTATTTGACCATTGACCATGATTACTGTATTGGCCGTACCTAAGTCAATTGCAAGTTCTTGTGTTAGAAATGAAAATGCCATATAATTAAGTGTTGTTAATTTGTTCTTTAGTGTTTAAAATGTCTATTTCCAGTCATTACCATGGCGATATTGTGTTGGTCGCAATAGTCTATGCTCTCTTGATCTTTTATTGATCCACCAGGTTGAATGACTGCATCTATACCAGAATTGTGAGCAATTTCTACACAGTCTGGGAATGGGAAAAAGGCATCAGAGGCCATTACCGCTCCAGCAAGAGAAAAGCCAAAATTTATCCCCTTTTCAATGGCTTGTTTTAGTGCGTCAACTCTGGATGTTTGTCCAACTCCACTTGCAATCAACATACTATTCTTTGCAATGACAATAGAATTGGATTTTGAATGTTTAACTAAAATATTGGCAAAAAGCAGATCTTTTATCTCTTGAGGTGTCGGTGTTTTTTGAGTTACACTCTTTAAGTCAGACTCTTTTTCTCTAATGGAGTCTTTTTCTTGAACCAGGGCTCCTCCCAAAAGTGAGCGATATTTTATTGTAGGGAGAGTGATATTTTGATTTATGAGAATAATTCTGTTTTTCTTGCTTTTGAGGAGGTTTAAAGCCTCGTCATTGTAACTGGGGGCAATGATCACTTCAAAGAACAATTTATTAATCTCTCCAGCGGTATCGATGTCAATTTCTCTGTTTGAAACTATTATTCCACCAAAGGCAGATACTGGATCTGATGATAAGGCATCTTTCCATGCGTCAATCAATTTAGAGCGAGAGGCGCACCCACAAGCGTTGTTGTGTTTGATGATGGCTAATGTGGTCTCCTCAAAATCAGATATAAGTTCGATGGCTGCCTCAATATCAAGCAAGTTGTTGTATGAAATCTCTTTTCCATGAATCTGCTTGGGAAGAGAGTTGTGTTTGCCAAAGAAAACACCATTTTGATGTGGGTTTTCACCATATCTCAAATGTGTAGAGTCAGTAATGCTTTTGCTGAATGATGGAATATGGCTCTCTTGATTGAAATAATCAAAAATCATGGTGTCATAATGAGAACTTGTGAGAAATGCTTTTGTGGCAAAATATTTTCTATCTTCCAATGTCGTACATCCACCATTGTGGTTGTAAACTTTGAGAAAAGTATCGTAGTCGTCCTTTGACGATAGAATAACTACATCTGCAAAATTTTTAGCTGCAGCACGAATGAGTGAAATACCTCCAATATCAATTTTTTCAATAATTTCACTTTCAGATGCTTTTGCCTGGGCGTATTCTTCAAAGGGATACAAATCAACTATGACCAAATCAATGTCAGGAACTTCGTAATGTTCTTTCTCAACTCTATCGCCAGTGTCGTTACGTCTATACAAAATGCCACCGAAAATCTTCGGATGTAGTGTCTTAACTCTACCACCAAAAATTGAAGGATAACCTGTAATATTCTCAACGGCTATAACAGGATAACCTAAATTTTTAATATAATCATATGTTCCTCCAGTTGATATGATTTCTACATCATTGTCAATCAGTGACTTTACTATTTCTTCAATCTTATCTTTATGATAGACAGATATAAGGGCATGTTTAATTTTTTTCATATTCTTTATGACCTTCAAAGTTACTAAAAATTAGAAAATAATTCTACTTTTGTACAATAATGTTTAATCTTTATGAACTTGTCAAAGAGATATGTAATAATTCTCGCAGGGGGCAGTGGTTCGAGAATGGGTGCCTCTATACCAAAACAAATGATGGAGATTGGTGGTAAACCAATTCTTAGGCACACCATTGAACGTTTTTTGAATTTACCATTTGAGGTAGAAATCATTATTGTTATCAATAAAAATATTGTAAATATTTGGAAAGAGTATTGTTTTAAGTCAGAGTTTTTTTTTAAATACAAAATGGTGTTGGGCGGAATAACAAGATTTCATTCGGTAAAGAAAGGATTGAAATATGTTGCACCAGATGGAATAGTAGCTGTACATGATGGTGTGAGGCCATTTATAAAGCAGCAGGCTGTAGTTTCGATGTTCGAAAAAGTTGAGAATTTAGAGGCCCTGATCCCTTTTGTCAAGGTGACAGACTCATTGAGAGAAATAGATCAAGATGGGCAAACGCATCCAATTGACAGAGATAAGATATTAAGTATTCAGACTCCGCAACTCTTCCAATCGAGCATATTGTTAAAGGCCTACCAGCAGCCATACTCACCATCATTTACCGATGATGCTTCTGTTGTCGAACAATTGGGTTGTAAACTTTCGTTTTATGAAGGGGATAAAAACAACATTAAAATCACTACGCAAGAGGATTTGTTAGTGGCAGATTATTTGTTGTAATCGTCTTGTTTTATCCACACTTGTCTCTCAATGGCTTGCTCCAAAGAGATAAAGGTCTCAGTTTGCTCAACTGCTGGAATATTTTGTATCGTGTTAATTAATATCTCCATGAGATGGTCATGGTTGGTACAATATATTTTGAGAAGTAATGCGTGTTTCCCTGTTACAAAGTGACACTCTACTACTTCTGAGATTTTTTTTAGCGAATCAATTACTTCTGAGTATTTATTTGCCTGCGAGAGGGATACTCCTACAAATGCACATACATTGAGTCCTAGTGCCTGCGGTTTAACTAAAAGTCTTGAACCAGTAATAATTCCAACGCTCTCCATCTTTTTAACTCTTTGATGGATTGCAGCACCAGATACTTGGCACTCACGTGCAATTTCCAAAAACGGCATTCTAGCATTCTTAACTAGAAATGATAAAATTTTCTGATCAATTTTATCAATTTGATATTTTGACATTGTCTTCCTTTAAGTTTATTGCATCAAAAGTAACAAATTTTATCTATTTTTCTTTTCTTTATTACTATTTGTTACAATAATTTCTTTGCATTGTTCTAAAGAAAGAGATTTAGCTTCGGTGTTTTTCGGTATCTTGAAATTTTTGCCATCAAATTTGATATATGGACCGAACCTTCCATTTAAAATCTGAATACCCTCCTCCTTGAACTCTTTGATATGCTTTTTCTCCTCGTTAACTTTATTTTCCTCAATCATGGCGATTGTTTCATCAAGTGTAACTGAATATGGATCGGTCCCTTTTTTTAATGAAATGAAAGAGGTACCAAATTTGATATATGGACCAAACCTCCCAATTGATATTACAATTTCTTTGTCGTTATATTTCCCCAAATGTCTTGGAAGTTCAAACAATTTCAATGCATCTTCGAGGGTGATGCTTTCTATTAGTTGCCCCTTCTTAAGGCCTGAATATTTTTTGTCAGGGTCATCATTATCACCAATTTGTACCAATGCCCCAAATCTTCCCATTCTGGCAATGATGTTTTTCCCACTTTTGGGGTCTATTCCGATGAATCTTTCGTTTTTCTTTGGCTGGGCTTCCGTTAAAGTTGTGGTTACCCTTTCGTGAAATGTTTTATAAAACTGTTCTATGGTTTTGTTCCACTGAAGTTTACCTTGAGCTATCTTATCGAAATTCTCTTCTACTTTGGCTGTAAAGCCGTAATCAATTATATTGGAGAAATATTCCTCAAGAAAATCGGTGACCATGATCCCTATATCTTCGGGAGACAATTTGCCCTTTTCACTACCAATGCTTTCTATATTACAGTTTGAGGTGATTTTGTCTCCTATAAGGGTCAATGTGGTAATTTCTTTCTCTTCACCTTTTCTATCTCCTTTTGAAATGTAACCTCTATTATGAATTGTACTTATCGTCGGAGCGTATGTAGAAGGGCGTCCAATCCCAAGTTCTTCCATCTTTTTCACCAAAGTGGCTTCAGAATATCTTGAAGGATGGGATGTGTATTTTTGGGTTGTAGAAATTTCAATTCTCTCGATATTTTGATTTAAGGAGAGGGAAGGCAAAATATTCATTTCTTCACCCTCTTTATCGTCATCTCGAGACTCCATATATACTTTTAGGAATCCATCAAATATTATTTTTGTCCCTTGAGTTGTAAAGACATCGTCTAACTTATCGCCATTTATGATTATGTTGGTTTTTTCAACTTTCGCGTCGGACATTTGAGAGGAAATAGTCCTTTTCCATATTAAATTATATAGTTTTTTCTCAGTAGCCGTACCTTCAATCTCAGTTCTGTTTAAATATGTTGGCCTTATCGCCTCGTGAGCTTCTTGTGCCCCTTTTGACTTAGTTTTATATTGACGAGGATTAGAGTACTTTTCTCCATACAACTCACAAATACAAGTTTTTGCACTATTAATGGCAAGCTTTGAGAGATTTGTTGAATCTGTACGCATATAGGTAATTAGACCATTTTCGTAGAGATGTTGAGCCACACTCATTGTTTGACTTACAGAGAATCCAAATTTCCTTGATGCCTCTTGTTGAAGAAGAGAGGTGGTAAATGGTGGAGCTGGGGTTCTGGTATTCTCCTTTTTTTCTATTGATGATATGTGAAATTTAGAATTTTTGCAGTTTTCTAAGAAAATCTCAGCCTCTTCGAGAGAAGCTATCTTTGTGCCATAACTACCTTTAATTGTGGTTTTTGAAGGGGCTCCTTCGGGATGAAAAATACCTTCAGCTTTCAAATATGGTTCGGACTTAAATGATAAAATCTCCCTTTCTCTATCGACAATAAGCCTTAGTGCAACGGATTGCACCCTACCTGCAGAAAGAGAGGGCTTGATTTTCTTCCACAAAATAGGTGAAAGCTCAAATCCTACCAATCTGTCAAGTACCCTTCTTGCTTGTTGAGCCATTACCAAATTCATATCAATAGATCTTGGATTATCTATTGCGTTGAGAATAGCATCTTTTGTTATTTCGTGAAAAACTATCCGTTTTGTGTTCTCATCCTTGAGCTGAAGTGTCTCAAATAAATGCCAAGCTATAGCCTCCCCCTCTCGGTCTTCATCGGATGCTATCCAAATAGTTTTTGCTTTTTTTGCATCTTCTTTAAGGGTCGTGACAATTTTCTTTTTGTCAGCAGAAACGATATATTCAGGATTAAACCCATTTTCAATATCTATCCCCAAGTTCTTTTTAGAAAGATCCCTAATATGTCCAAAGCTGGACCTTACAATGTAATCTTTACCAAGAAACTTCTCAATTGTTTTTGCTTTTGCCGGTGATTCGACTATTACTAAATTCTCTCCCATAATTCTTTAACACAACTATATATTCAATGTGGGTGCAAAGTAAACCATAAAGTAATAATAAAACCAAATTTTTATCTAATTTTGCCAAGTTAGATTAAGCACGATGAAAGAAAACACAAAGAAAAAAGTTATTAAAATTTGTTGGTTGGTGGTTTTTGCGCCATTCGCGATTCTTATATTAATGTTACTGGGAGTGGGTATTTTTGCAAAAATTCCATCCTTTGAAGAATTAGAAGATCCTAAGAGTGCTCTTTCAACTGTTCTGATTTCCGAAGAAGGAGATATTATTAACAATTTTCATGTCGAAAACAGATCTTTTGTGACATATGATGATCTTCCTATAGATCTTGTTCACGCTGCCGTAGCAACGGAGGATGCAAGGTTCTATTCCCATTCTGGTATTGACTTTAAAAGCTTAGTAAGGGTGGGGGTAAAAACAATTTTGATGGGAAATGCTCGTTCTGGAGGGGGTGGTAGTACCATTACTCAACAGTTGGCAAAAACATTGTTCCCCAGGGATTCGGTCTCTTCTAATTTCCCTGGTAGTGCACAATTTAAATTGGTAGTAAATAAACTGAAAGAGTGGATTACAGCTGTTAAGTTGGAGAGAAACTATACCAAAGATGAAATTATCACAATGTACATGAATGCAGTATTTTTTGGCAGTAATGCTTATGGAATTAAAGTTGCTGCAAATACATTCTTTGATAAAGACCCAATCCAATTAACTATTGAGGAAGGTGCCACATTGGTTGGGATAATCAATAAGCCGACACGGTTTAATCCAGTGGTCAATTATGACAAATCTTTAGCTCGGAGAAATCATGTAATTTCTCAGATGAATAAGTATGGTTATATAACTGAATCGGTCAAAGACTCTCTGGTTCAACTTCCTATAGTCCTATCATTCCAGCAGCAAGATCATAATACAGGTCTTGCCCCATATTTCAGGGATATGCTCAAGAGGGTTATGAATGCGGATTATCCCAACAGAAATTCTTATTATTTTGAAGAAGATTATTTAGAGGCACTAAGGTTGTGGGAAGAAGATCCATTATATGGCTGGCTCAACAAAAATTTCAAAGCAGATGGTAGTAAATACAATTTAGACAAAGACGGATTGAAAATATATACTACAATCAATGCTAAAATGCAGAAATATGCAGAAGAGGCGGTAGAAGAGCATTTATCTAAAGATCTTCAACAGTCATTCTTCAAAGATATGAAATGGAAGAAAAACAGACCTTTTGCAGTAGATGTTCCAAATGACATTATCAACAAGTTAATGTCTCAAGCAAGAAGATGGAGTGACAGATATCGCAATATGAAAGAGTCCTCTGCATCGGAGAGTGAAATACTTGAGAGTTTTAATGTTAAAACCAAGATGAGAGTCTTTTCATGGAATAGACAAGGATATGTTGATACCATTATGACTCCAAATGATTCGATTAGGTATTATAAGTCGTTTTTGAGGGCAGGCTTTATTGCCATGGAGCCGCAAACGGGCAATGTTAGGGCATATGTAGGAGGACCTAACTATAGATATTTTAAATATGACAATGCTCGTCAAAGTAAGAGACAGGTGGGTTCTACAATAAAACCATTTTTATACACCTTGGCAATGCAAGAGGGTTACACCCCCTGTGACAAGGTATTGAATGTGCCACAAAGTTTCCTTGTAGGAGATACAACATGGACTCCAAAATCTACAGACAAGGCTGAATGGATAGGGCAGACAGTAACCCTTAAATGGGGATTGACCAAAAGTAGCAACAATATATCTGCCTACCTAATGAAACAATTTGGCCCTCAGGCAATGGTAAATATGTGTAGGAAACTTGGAATATCTACATACCTTGCAGCAGTGCCATCATTATGTGTTGGCTCCGCTGAGGTGACATTGATGGAAATGGTTGGTGCATATAACACCTATCCCAATAGGGGAGTTCATATAGAACCAATTTTTGTGACCAAAATTGAGGACAAAGAGGGCAATGTTCTAGGAAACTTTGTTGCAAGGAAAGAGGAATCTGTGAGTGAGGCAACAGCATATATGATGGTCAACTTGATGCAAGGGGTGGTAAATGATGGGACAGCTGCAAGGTTGCGATGGAGGTACAATATTGAGGGAGAATTGTCTGGTAAAACGGGTACAACTAACGATCAGGCGGACGGGTGGTTTATTGGATACACGCCTACTCTGACTGCTGGAGTGTGGGTTGGGGCCGAAGATAGGCAGATTCACTTCGAATCGTTATCCCTTGGAGGTGGGGCAAATATGGCATTGCCAATATGGGGTATTTTTATGAATAAAGTTATTAAGGATGGAACTCTTGGGGTTACTCCGAATGACACATTTTTTGCACCTCCAGGGCTACAACTAAACCTCAATTGCAGTGGTGGTGATGAAGACGCAGTGAAAAAAAATGATATTGATGATAATTCGTTCTTTAATTAATAATGTATGAAAAGAATAGCAGTTGTATATGGTGGGTACTCCTCTGAGTGGGAAGTTTCGGTTAAAAGTGGAAAAAACATTTTAAGCTCTATAGATCGCGCTAAATATGAAGTTTATGAAGTCCTTTTGAGACCCAATAAATGGAGTGTTGAGTTGGATGGAAATAGTATAGATATAGATAAATCAAATTTTTCCTTCAGATTAAATGGCAATGATGTGAAATTTGATAAAGTGCTAATAATGATACATGGAAACCCAGGAGAAAATGGACTATTACAGGCATATTTTGAATTATTAAATATTCCTTTCACTGGATGCTCATCTTTGGCATCAACGCTATCTTTTGACAAATATGCGTGCAAAACATATATCAAAGATACTACTGTAGCTTTACCGAAAGATCTATTTATCAGAAGAAGGGATAAATATTCTACTAAGGATATTGTAAGTAAACTTGGGCTTCCTCTTTTTGTAAAACCCAATTCTGGAGGATCTAGTTTTGGCGTTACTAAAGTTAAAAGTGAGGATAATTTGGAACAAGCCATTGAACATGCCTTTACAGAGGGGGATGCGGTGTTGATTGAAGAGTTCATAGATGGGAGGGAGATGACTTGTGGAGTTTTTGAGAGCAATGGCAATCCTTATGCACTACCTGTCACAGAGATTGTGTCAGACAACGAATATTTTGATTATCAAGCAAAATATCTTGGAGCTAGTAAAGAGATTTGCCCAGCTCCTATATCAGAAGAACTTTCTTCTAAAATTAGGACTATTTCTCAGCTTATATATTCTCATATTGGGGCAAAAGGGGTCATCAGAATGGATTACATCGTAAAAGGTGAGGAGCCATATTTTTTGGAGATAAACCCAATTCCAGGGATGACTAAGGGGAGCCTTGTCCCAGGGCAAATTAAAGCAGCAGGGATAGATATGAAAGAATTCATAACTTCTCTGATAGAGAATTGAATATTTAAGTAATGCTTTTATGACATATAAAGAATTTATAAATAAATCAATAGAAAGATTATCAGATATATATTCTTATAATGAGTCAAAAGCTATATCTGTAAGATTACTCACCGATTTTCTAAAGATTTCCGAATATGAGTATTTAGTCTCCCCCACCACAATTATTCCTAAACCTGATTTGTCCAAACTTGAGTCATCTCTTGATGAATTAGCAGATTTTAGACCGATCCAGTATGTGCTTGGTTATGAGTGGTTTTGTGGTCACAAATTCAAAGTCAATGAAAGTGTCCTCATACCTCGTCCAGAAACAGAAGAGCTTTGCCATCTTATTCAAAAAGAGTGGGGTGGATCTGGTTTTTCAGAATTCAAGATATTGGATGCTTGTACGGGGTCAGGGTGCATTGCATATTCTTTAGCTGCATTTTTTTCAAAGTCATCTGTATATGCATTCGATTTATATGAAGATGCACTTGATGTGGCGCGAAATCAAAAAATATTCATTGATACAGAGGGGAAGCAACCACTAAATAATTTACCTATTTTTTTTAAATGGGATTTATTAGGAGGGACCCCTGATGAAAAAGATAAATCGAATCCTGATAATTCACTTCCAGACCTTGAGGACATTGATATTCTTGTCAGTAATCCTCCATACGTTTGTGAGAGTGAAAAAGATTTCATGTCGTCAAATGTTCTGGACTATGAGCCTGATACTGCTCTATTTGTCCCTGACAACAACCCATTGAAGTATTATAAAGCTTTGGCTCAATGGGCAACAATGTTTTTAAAGATTGGGGGGAAGGCATATTTTGAGATAAATCAAGCTTATGGCAACGAAGCAAAAAGTTTTTTCGAGGAGTGTGGATTTAGTGATGTTACCCTTGTTGACGACCTTAATTCTAAGCCAAGAATATTATTTTTCACTAAATGGTTTTAGAAATAAATAGTTATATTTGTATCATATGAAAAGAGGTACAATAATACTTTTATTTTTTGCTTTTTCTGTATGTAATGCGCAGACAGGTAATAAGTTGATTGTGTGTCCTCAATGGTCTCCACAAAGTCAATTTGCGGGGATCTATATTGCTCACCAAAAAGGCTATTACAAGGAATTGGGGCTGGATGTTGTGGTAAAGCACCCATCGCTTTCAAATTCTGCTATCAACTTGTTAAATGAAGGTGAAGTAGATATTATCACATCACAACTATCCCAAGCTCTGATAGCTTTGGATAGTGGTATTGATTTAGTTAATATCCTTCAAACATCAATGAAAAACTCATTGATGATAGTCTCAAGGGAGCCAATAGAAACTGTGGAAGACCTAACAAATAAGAAGATAGGAAGGTGGAAATCTGGATTTTATGAGATAGCTCAAATAATGACACTTGAAAAAGGAATTGCTGTCCAATGGGTCCCCTTTATCGGCAATATAGCTCTATACGTCTCAGGGGCGATAGATGCCTCTTTAGTAATGAGTTATAATGAATATTTTCAAATTTTACTCTCGGGTAATATTGTAAATGATAATCAAATAATTAAATTTTCTGATATAGGTTATAACATTCCTGAAGATGGTTTTTACACTACTAATGATTTCTATCAAGAGCATAAAGAGCTGCTTAAATTATTTGTAAAAGCAACTATAAGGGGTTGGAATTGGCTTAGAGATGAAGACAACAGAGAAGAAGGGTTAGATATTGTTATGAGTGTGATGAAGAAAAACAATATTGCGGCGGATAGGGTGCTTCAAAAATGGATGCTTGATGAAACTTTGAATTTACAAGAGAATAGAGAAGGAGTTGCCGAATTCGTTCTTGACAAGGATATCTTTGATTTCACTGTTAAAAAATTGTACGACAATCTTTTTATAATTGAAGAGGTTGAATATGATAGATTTTATCACAATTTAATGGGAAAGTAATGGGACTATTCAGTAAATTGTTTTCAACAAAAAGTTCTTTTTCTAAAAAAATGACTTTATATATTGTTGTAATGACAGCTGCTCTATTTGCAGTGGCTATAGTTATTGTCTCCATTACTTCATCCAATTTGATAAGAAAAGAGGCTCAATCAAAGGCTTTCAGTATATTAAAATCGACGAACCAAGAGATTGAAAATGTGTTAAAACAGGTGTCTGTAGCTGTAGATAATATTGCTATTGACGTCATTAATGCTGCCACTTCTACTGATGGGGACTATGAAAAAGTCTTATATGGTTTAACAAAGAGATTGGTTGAAAATAATGATCACATTTTAGGGAGTTGTATTGCTTTTGAGCCATATTCCTACAAGGAATATAAATTTTTCGCCCCATACTCGTTTTATAACCAGAAGAGTGATTCTATATCTACACTCCAGACAGGAAATGAAAATTACGATTACCAATTTATGGATTGGTATCAATTGCCTAAGCTACTAAAGAGATCTTATTGGACAGACCCTTTCTTTGATGAGGGGGGTGGAGACATAGTAATGTGTACTTATACTCATCCCCTCTTTAGAAAAGATGGAACATTCATGGGTGTTGTAACTGCTGATTTGAATATAAAGTGGTTTACCAAAATGGTAACTGGCATTCAAACATACGACAATGCATATAATGTAATGATTGGGAAAGGGGGGGCTTTTATCGTTCACCCTAATTCTGAAAAAATAATGAACGAAACTTTTTTCTCAGCTGCTATAGGGAGAAGTGATACTACTTTATATCATGTGGGTAGAGAGATGATTAAGGGCAATACTGGAATGGCTACTACTAATATTCAAGGAGTTAAGTCGTTTTTATTCTATTCTCCAATCCCAAGTTCAGGTTGGTCGGTTGCTATTGTGTGCCCTTATCGAGATGTCTATTCGGGGGTGAGTCGAATGAGTCTGATATTGGTATTAGTGGGTGTCTTTGGAATAGCTCTATTGTTCTTTGTAACGAGGAGCATAATATCTAATCTTACTAAACCCCTTTCGGAGTTTGCCACTTCAGCGAGAAGTATCGCTAATGGCGACTTCGCAACAAAGCTCCCTATTATCAAAACGGATGATGAGATGAAGGAGTTGTACAACTCTTTTGATTATATGCAGAATTCATTGACCAGTTATATAGCTGAATTGAAATCTACCACTTCTGCCAAAGAAAAAATTGAGAGTGAACTCAATATTGCTCGAGAGATTCAGATGGGTATGATACCTAAAATATTCCCACCATTCCCAGATAGGCACGATTTGGATATTTATGCTATGTTAAGGCCAGCAAGAGAGGTAGGTGGCGACCTATACGATTTCTTTATTGATAGCGGTAAGTTGTTTTTTGCTGTTGGGGATGTTTCTGGCAAGGGGGTGCCCGCCTCATTGTTGATGGCGGTTACAAGAAGTCTTTTCAGATCGGTAGCCACTACTATTGGAGACCCTATGAATATTGTCAAATCGATGAATAGTGCCATTTCAGAAACAAATGAATCTAATATGTTTGTCACACTTTTCATTGCAGAGTTGGATTTAAGCAGTGGCAAACTGAGATATTGTAATGCTGGCCATAACCCGCCAGTGTTGGTTTCAGGTAATAAAAATAATAGGAAAGTAAAATTCTTAGAATTAGATCCCAATGTGCCTATTGGATTGTTTGAAGGATTCGATTATACTTTACAGGAGACACATATAGATTTAGGGACTTCCTTGTTTTTATATACGGATGGCCTTACCGAAGCTGAAAACGAAGATAAGGTTCTATATGGAGAAGATGCCCTTATAAATGTATTGAAAGGTGTCCCTAACTTATCAGCTAAAGATATGTTGAATCTTGTTTTTGATTCTGTTGAGACCCATGTCAATGGAGCTGTCCAAAGTGATGACTTGACAATGCTTGTAATCGAGTATAGAGATCTTGAATCAGATGGCAACCATAAAGTCCTTGTTATGAAGAATGAGGTGGCTGAACTCAACAGGCTGGTTAAGTTTGTTGATAAAATATCAGAAGAAAATGATTTTTCTCCTACTCTTGCCATGAACCTTAATCTTGTTCTTGAGGAGGCTGTTTCTAATGTTATTTTCTATGCATACCCTAAAGGCGAGAGTCATCATACATTACAACTCGACTTTGATAGAGATGGAGATGAGATTTCATTTGTCCTTTTGGATCACGGATCTCCTTTCGATCCCACGAAAGCATCGGAGGCTGATATCTCCCTATCTGCTGAAGAGAGAGGTATTGGTGGACTTGGCATCTTTTTGGTAAAGAAGATAATGGATAGCGTGATATATAGGCGTGAGGGTGATACCAATATATTGACAATGAAAAAAAATATTTAAAAAATATAGTAATAATTTAATAATTAATAAAATGGACCTTAAAATTACAACTGAAAACGGAAGGACAATAGCATCTTTAGATGGAAGATTGGATACAACAAATTCTGAGGATTTTGAAAAGGCGATGACCCCCCTTATGACTGGAAATGCACCTGATATAGTGTTAGATTGTAAAAATTTCTCATATATCAGTAGCTCAGGGTTGCGTTTGTTTCTAACACTTCAAAAGAGTGTTATTGCAAGGGGTGGAAAGTTAGAAATAATAAATATGATCCCTGCTATCAAAGAAGTTTTTGATATGACTGGGTTCTCAAAAATATTTAAGATTATTGGTTAGCAAAAAGCTTCTTACATAATACAGATATATCGGGTACTTCAATAACTTTGATAGTACCCTTTTTGATTGCATCCAACTTATCGTATAAGTTAAAAGATGAAATATATATAGTTTCGTAACCAAGTCTCTGTGCTTCGGATATCCGTCTATCTATTTGCCCAACTGGCCGAATCTCACCACTTAATCCAATTTCTGCTGCAAAGCAGGTGCGAGGTGAGATAGGGAGGTCGAAATTGGAAGATAAAATGGCAGAGACAATGGCTAAATCACAGGCGGGATCAGATACTTTTATCCCACCAGAAATATTGAGGAATACATCTTTGGCGGCAAGTTTGAATCCAGCTCTCTTTTCAAGTACAGCAAGGAGCATGTTCATCCTTTTACCATCAAAGCCAGTTGCAGAGCGTTGAGGCATTCCATATGCTGCCGTGGAGACTAGTGCTTGTGACTCAATCAAGAAAGGGCGTGTGCCATCCATTGTTGCAGCCACTGCTATACCACTAAGATTGTCTTGATGCATAGGGGTTAGGATCTCTGATGGATTGCTCACCTCTTTGAGTCCGCAACCAGTCATTTCGAAAATGGCCAATTCTGCAGTGGATCCATATCTGTTTTTAATGCTTCGAAGAATTCTATATGAGTGCTTTGTGTCCCCTTCAAATTGGAGCACCACATCTACTATGTGTTCTAAAACCTTTGGTCCTGCTATAGATCCATCTTTGGTGATATGCCCAACCAGAATAACTGGAGTGTTGCTCTCTTTGGCGTATCTTAAAAGCGTAGCTGCACACTCCTTAACCTGGGATACAGATCCTGGAGAGGAATCGAGAATGTCGCTGTAAATTGTTTGTATTGAGTCTATTATTAAAAGTTGAGGGGCAATGTCTTTGCATCTTTGGAGGATGTTTTCAAGTATAGTTTCACACAAGATGAGGCAGTTTCCAAATTGTTCTTCTCCTTGTGGTTGCCCCTTTATTCCACTCATCAACCTCTGGGCACGAAGTTTAATTTGCCTTGGGGACTCTTCTCCAGAGACATATAAGGTGCGAAGGTTTTTGCAGTTTAGTGGGATTTGGAGGGATAATGTAGATTTTCCTATACCTGGTTCACCTCCTATTAGTATCATTGACCCCTCTACAACTCCTCCACCAAGTATCCTTTCTACTTCCTCATTTCCAATCTTGATGCGGCTCTCTTGGGAGATAGATATTTCATTGAGTGGCATCGGTACGGGGTTTTGAATATTGAGTAACGATCTGTTTCTCGAACTGTTTTTTGGGGTGGAATTGTCAGTAGTTACAACTTCTTCCACAATAGTATTCCATTCACCACAAGAGGGGCATCTACCGAGCCACTTTGAGCTTTCATTCCCACAGTTTGAGCAAAACCATCCTTTTTTAATTTTTGCCATAACTTTTCTATCTTTCCACAAAAGTAGTTAAAAATTCTCCTTATCTTTGTTATAGACTCAATTATTAACTACACACACAAATGAAAAAATTATCAATATCTCTACTATCCTTTTTATTTGTTTATGTCTTGTCGTTTGCTCAAAATGAACCAGACTACTCAAATATTGTAAAATCAGCTGATGAATATGCGCAAAAAGTTGTAAAAGAGTGGCAAATACCAGGTGTCTCTTTTTCAATTATCAAAGACGGAAAGCTTCTCCTTACAAAAGGGTATGGGGTGAGTGAAAAGGGAGGTGATAACCCTGTAGATGAGAATACTATATATCATATTGGTTCCATTTCTAAATCATTTACAGCAGCTGTTATGGCTTCGGTAGTGGATGAAGGTTTAGTCTCTTGGGATGATACAGTGAAAAATATACTTCCTGATTTTGATTTATATGATGATTGGGTGGAGAATAATATGCTTGTTAAAGATCTAATGACACATAAAACAGGCATTAGGGGACAGGCAGGGACATATATCCCAAATCTTGGCTATGATAGGGAGGATATTTACCAAATGATGAAGTTGATTAAACCAGAATATAGTTTTAGAAATGTATATGCGTACAACAATATTACTTTTATTATTGCTTCTAAAGTGATAGAGAAAGTGACTGGCAAAAGTTGGGAAGAGAACATTCAGACGAGAATCCTCGATCCGTTAGGAATGACCAATACTTATATCAATGAAGAGGGCTACCTCGCTGCAGGCAACAGAGCATCTGTAGCTCATGATTTTTGGTATGTGAAAGATTCAATGTATGTGGCTCCAATTCATGGAGAGGAGAGGGCATTGCATTGGTTGACAGTAGTTGGTCCAGCAGGAAGCATCTCTTCTAACGTGGTGGATATGTCAAAATGGGCACAATTTCACCTTGACAATGGAAAAGTTGGAGATCAACAGGTGATTTCTCAGAGACAGATGAATTTTCTGCATAGAGGACAAACCATAGTTTCTCAAGACTCTTCGTATATCAGACTTTATGCTCATTGCTGGTTTAAAGAACAAAATAATAGATATAAACTCTATTTTCACACGGGTACAACTTGGGGATTTACAGCCATTTGTGCCTTTGTCCCTGAGCTCAACCTTGGGATGGTAATCTTGTGCAATAGCGAGGCCCCTTCCGATCCAAGATATTCAATAATGCGCAGGACAATAGATCTTTTTATGGGAGATCAATCTTGTGGAGAGATGAAGGATTGGAGTGCAGACTATTTGGATGCGTGGTGGAAAGATGAAAGAGAGGCATATATGAAAAAAGAGGCAAAAGAGTCAAATAAAATCTTTGTTGACCCTCCTAAATCGAAAGTATTGGTTGGAAAATATACTAAAGAGGCTCCATTCGCAGATGCAAAAGTGACCCTTGAAAATGAAGAATTATATATTACAATAGGAAAATACAATTGGAAACATAAGTTGACCCATGTGTCGGGCAATGAATATTCATTTAGATCAGATGGGCATGCTTTTCCTATTACATTTGAACTTAATAAAAGAGGCAATAAAGCACTCTCATTTACAATAGATTTTGGGTACGATGAAAATTTCGGACCATGGATTAATAAAAGATAAATTTTTAAAAGATGAAAAAACTATTTACATCTATTTTAGCACTGTTACTAATTAATTTAGGATTATTTGCTCAACCCATCATAGGGGTCTCATCGACAGCTGAAAAGGGTATGGCAGCTGCTCTACTCACTTATATAAATGCAATTAAAAAGGCAGGGGGTGTCCCATTAGTAATCCCTATGACCAGCGATTCTCTTCAGTTGAATAGAGTCTTGGAGACGGTTGATGGTATAGTAATGACTGGTGGAGAGGATGTTGACCCACTTAAATGGTTTGGAGAGGAGCCTCATCAAAAATTGGGTTCAGTGGTGCCTGAAAGAGATGCTTTTGATATTTTATTGATCAAAATGGCAGCAAAAAAAGGGCTCCCTATTCTTGGAGTATGCAGAGGACATCAGCTAATCAATGTTGCATTTGGAGGGACTCTCTACCAAGATATCCCCTCACAGGTAAAGGGAACATATGTACTACATCGCCAAAAATCACCTGGCTCTTATGGATCGCACTCAATTACAATAGACAAAAAGTCTCTTCTTTATAATCAGGTGAAGAGCGACAAGTTGGTAGTCAACTCATTTCATCACCAATCTGTAAAAGATGTGGCTCCTGGTTTTGTTGTAACAGCTTATTCGAAGGATGGTATTGTAGAGGCTATGGAGAAGATCGGCTCTGACAATATTTGCGGAGTACAATTTCACCCTGAAATTTTTGTATCATCATCGGATGATACTCCATTTATTGGGATTTTTCGCTGGCTGATAAATAAGGCTGAGGCTAAAGTAAAATAGAGAGACCTACATTTACTATCCCTCTGTAGCCGAATCCTAATTCCGCAAAACCACCGATAGCCTCTCCATATCTAAATTTGATGGCGGTGATGTGGTAAGCAAATCTGAATAAATCTTCCTGTATGGGGGCTTTGTAATCAGATGATATTAATGAGATGGTCTCGTCTCTATAATTAACACCAAGATATAAAGAAGAGCTGAGGGTCATAGCATTTTGATTAAAGTATGTCCAACTAGCAGAGAGCATACCTACATAACTCATTACTGAAGATTTGAATAGTGGTGTGGAAGTTGACACTCCTCCAATAGATGGAGCAATGTCTGCGCTGGTGTAACTTACTCCACCATAGATACCAACAGCGAATTTGTCTGAAATAGAAAAATTGTATCCAGCAGCCCCAACTCCAGAAAATTTTTGATTGGAAGTGGTCCCTCTGTCTTTTTGATTAATTGTTGTTACAAGTTCTAATATGGTGGGAGTTCCATATTGTACATATATTTCATTTCTTGGAAAATATTCGAAGTCACGAGTCTTATTGTTTTTAGAATAGCCAAACGTACTTGAAATGAAAATAATCAAAATTGAAAGTAATAGTTTACGCATAACATTATATTTTGGAGTAAAGATAATTAGTTTTGTCGCTTAGAAACAACTTTTTTAGAAAGATATATTGAGATTAGGGAGATTGTTCCACACACTATCATCGTTACTGCTTGACTTTCGTGAGAAATCGTCGCAAATATAACACCATTGGTCTGAGGTATTCCATATAGAGAAGCGAGAGCCAATGAGAGGATAAAATGGTATGCACCAATTCCTCCTTGAACGGGGACTATCCATCCCAAACCGCCAACAACCATTAAGAATAGGGCATCAACACCGTTTAAATTGCCAACTTCTGGAAAAGCGTATATAGTAAATAGACTCATCAGCCAGTAACAACCCCAAAGTAATATAGTGTAGATGAAGAAATTCCATTTATATTTCATCTTAAATCCTGATACTAATCCATCACAAAGTCCTTTGAAGATTTTAAATAATTTCTGAAAGAACTTCCTTCGTTTGAGAGTTTCCCTATATTTATATAGAAGAACAATAGTGATAGTGACAATAGCTATTATCCCAAGTATCAGCCATATAATATTAAATTGCAATGAACCTGCAATGGGTTTCCATACTTGCTCTGAAAAAAATCCTCCAAATTGAGTCCATCTAAAGACAATCACTGAAAAAAGGATAACAATATAGGTTAACATGTCGAAACTTCTTTCGAGAACAACACTCCCAAGAACAGATTCAAAAGAGGCCTTTTTGGTGGCAGCAACAACACCACATCGTGCAAGTTCTCCAGCTCTTGGCAGGGCAAAATTGGTTAGATAAGCGACGGTAACACCATCATAAGCCTCTCTGCGAGTTATTGTATTGTTGAGGGGAAGCATGACAAGTCTCCATCTTAGTGCTCTAAAGTAAAATGCAAGAATACTTGCCACCATTGAGAGACCAATCCACCAAAAGTTGCAACCTTTAATGCCACTCACAAAATCTTCCCACTTAACCCCCTTGAATGCAAAATAAAGAAGGAAGAGAGATATTGCAAGCATCAGTAGCCACTTCCACCATTTGGTAATGTTCTTTTTCATGGCACAAACCTACAAAAAATAGAACAATAATCTCTATCTTTGAAAATTATTTTCAAAGCACTCATATGAAATCAATTTTAGGAATAGGGAATGCCTTAACCGATATATTGGCAGTTCTTCCAGATGCAGAATTATTGAAACAATATCATCTCCCTCAAGGAAGTATGCAGCATGTTGACCAATCAACTGGTGACAAGATCTGGCACAATTTGAAACAACTTGGGGTTGAATATGTTGCAGGTGGATCCGCTGCAAACACAATAACTGGTACTGCAGTCTTTGGAATGCCCTCTGCGTTTATAGGGAAAGTAGGGGATGACGAGTTAGGGGCATTATATAAATCGGACCAAGAGAGAAATGGGATTAAATCTGTCCTTTTTAAGGGAAATGCTTCTTCAGGAAGGGCCATGGTATTTATAACTGCACCAAACGCAGAGAGAACGTTTGCAGTATATCTTGGAGCAGCACTTGAAATGAGTCCCAATGACCTAAAACCAGAGTACTTTGAAGGGTATGATTATTTTCATATTGAGGGGTATTTGGTGCAAAATCAAAACCTTCTTAGGAGGGCAGTAGAGTTGGCAAAAGAGGCTGGGGCAATTATTTCTCTTGATATGGCTTCATATAATGTTGTTGAATCAAATGATGCCTTTTTGCATGATATTGTGGAAAATTATGTCGATATAGTATTTGCAAATGAAATGGAGGCTGAGTCATTCACAAAACAAAAACCAAGAGAGGCACTTGATATAATTGCCAAAAGTAGTAAGATAGCTGTTGTAAAAATTGGAAAAGATGGGTCAATGGTAAAAAGTGGTGACGAGTATCACTATATAGAGGCTTGGCCAGCAAACACTATTGACGCTACAGGTGCTGGAGACACATACGCCGCTGGTTTCCTTTATGCCCATTCATTAGATCTTCCATTGAAAACTTGCGGAGAGATAGGCTCTATTATTGCAGCAAAAGTAGTGGAAGTAATAGGTCCTAAAATAGATATACCACGTTGGAAATCAGCTAAACAAGAGATAAGGGAACTAATAGCCTCTACAAGATAAAAAAGAAGGGTGGAAGATGGGATTCGAACCCACGACCCCTAGTGCCACAAACTAGTGCTCTAACCAACTGAGCTACGTCCACCATGTACCATCTTATCGGTCTAAAATGGAGTGCAAATATAAAATTCTTTTCTAATTATTCAAAATTCTATAATATAAAATACCATTCTTATTGACTATCTTTGTATGGACAATAAGAATGTATCTATGTTTAAAGCCTTAATAACTACTTTTCCGTTCTTCGTCTGTTTATTTTGGTTACTACTCTTGATAATAGATAAACGATACAAATATCTACATCAAAGAGAGTTGATGGTCTTTTATTTTGTCTCGTCAATTCTTTTTTTTACACATAGCGTTTTATTCAATAGAGATTATGATATTTATAAATATTTAGACTCAATATATCTTTTTTGTACACTGTCGGTATACCCTCTTTATTTTATTTTTATTTCTACCATAGCAGGGGATGGATATTTAAACGGTGAAAAGAAAAAATCTGCTTCATTAAAATATTATTTATTGATTCCAGCTGTGCTGATATCACTCTCATCATTAGTTGCGTATTGTTTCATGACGGATGGTGAAATTAGCTATTTTATTGAGAATGTCCTTCATCGTAAAGGGGTATGGGTTGATAAATCTATCCCTTTTGTAGTACAAGTGTTATTACATAGAATTACCCCTTTTACAGTTTTGGGATTAATCATATACATACAAATAAAAGGAGTTTCAATAATAAATAATTACAATCATAAAATTGAAAACTACTATTCTGACGATGATAATAAAAAATTGACAGGAATCAAGGCATTGTTAATCTGTTTTATCGTAACGTCCATTTTGACTTTTTTATTCCAGATGTTAGGTACTGCACTGTTTTCTAACTCGATAACGTTACTTATGATCCCATCTTTTTTATTTGGCATTATGTTGTTTTTCGTAGGATATTATTCATCAAAGCAGATTTTTACAGCGTATGATTTTATTAAAGATATTAACGAAGGGGACAAATTGGAATTAAAAGCTGAATCAGAACCATATTTGTCAGACTTATCTCAAAAATTGATTACTGTAATTGAAAGAGATAAACTGTATCTTAAGCACAACTTAAAAATTTCAGATGTAGCGACAGCTATCGGTACCAACAGAACTTATTTATCTAAATTGATAAATGATAAGTACCATTGTCCATTTTCAGATTTTATAAATAATTATAGAATTGATTATTTTAAAAAATATATTGAACAATTAAAACAAACTAAATCTCAAATTTCATTGCAAGATGCCATTTATATTTCAGGATTTGCCAGTGAAAGCACCTTTTATAGAGTCTTTAAAAAAGAGCATAATATCTCCCCTTTAGCGTGGATTAATAGCCTAAAGTAACTTTTATGTCATATTGTTAATTTGAGAATCATATTATTCAAAATGACAATAGCCCAATTTCCATCCTTAGTATTTTTGTGTACCCCTATGTTTGGATAACTATTAAAAAAATACTAAATCATGAAAAAGTTTTTTAAAAATCTTGTTGTTGCAGCGTTAGCTGTTGTTTTATTCAGTTCTTGTGGACTTGGGAGCAACCCTTTCAAAACTAATTATTTTGATATCAGCGGTGCTACATTTGTGAATGCTCCCATTCCAAGTCCATCTGGGGAATTGCCTACGCCACAAATATCTATCAATAGAAGTGCAATTGCAGGAGGTTCTTCTATTGTTAATATTTCTTCTGTATCCTCTATATCTACCATATACATAGGTATAAAGGGAGAAAGTTATCACTATGAGTTAAGTACCACGGGAATATCTGTAGGGACCAATATATACTCTTTCGTGTTGCTGATCAGCCAGCATCTCCACCAGAATTTTACTATTATCATTGTTGTGAAAGATAGTGCAGGCAATATTTCTTATGAGTGGACGGCAGCTGTGAAGTATATTGAAGCAGGAACTGGTGCTTTGCAGATCAGTCTCTCTTTCAATAAAGAGAAAGATCTTGATTTGTATGTCGTTCGCCCCGATGGATCTATTATTTACTATAGAAATAAGGGTGGTAGTATTGAGGGACAATCACAAACATGGGGATTGGATGTTGACTCTAATGCAGACTGTTCAATAGATGGGATAAATAATGAGAATGTTTTCTTCCCCAAAGATTACCTATTGAATGGAAAATATGAAGTGTGGGTTAACCAATATAAGAATTGTGATACATCTGTTCCAATTAATTGGGTGGTAACGGCAATCCATAATGAAAGTTATATAAAACCAACGGTGGGAGTTAACCCTGCTTATGGAGAATTTGCCGCTACAAGAGCCAACAATCAAATCAGTTCTGATCTCAACGATAAGTGTGTAAAGGTGATGGAATTTAATATCACAGGGGGTGTTAATTCAATTGCTTCTTCGATTAGTGAAAACGAAACTATGATTGCCCCCTCTCAAAGTGCAGTGAACAAATATTTACATAGCAAAGGCGATAAGTAAGATAGTTATTATTAATGAGTTTGTTGATCCAAGGACCCCGAAGTTGTTAAATGCTTCGGGGTTTATTGGTGTTAAATCTGAACTCTATTATCTGATGATATTTTTCAGATGGTCTTAAGATGGCATTTGGGAAATTGGGGTGGTTGGGGGCATCTGGAAAATTTTGACATTCAATAGCAACCCCTTCATAGTCGTTGTAGGATCTTCCTGATTTGCTGATTGGAGAGCCTGAGAGCCAGTTGCCAGTATATACTTGGACAGCAGGTTGGGTGGTGCAAATGGTGAGTTTGCGCCCTGTTGATTCCTCTGTTAAAACAGCTGCTTCTTTTACCCCCTCACCTTCATTTAGAACCCAGCAGTTGTCATATCCTTTTCCATATTCTAAGGCTGGAAAATCATTGTTGATCTCTTTTCCAATTATTTTCCCCTCGGTAAAATCCATCGGTGTCCCTTTTACATTAGCAATTTCCCCTGTGGGGATAAGGGTGCTATCTGTAGGAAGCCATTTGAGGGCATTTATTTTAATATTGTGGTCCAAAATAGTACCGCTGTTTTCACCCTTGAGGTTCCAGTAGGTGTGGTTGGTGAGGTTAATTACTGTGGGGGCATCTGTCTGTGCAAATATATCGAGTCGAAGGATATTTTCCTCACTCCAAGTATAGATGGCATTGACTACCAATTTCCCTGGATAGCCCTCTTCTGTGTTGGGGCTGGTGAGGGTAAATTGTACCCTCCTTCCATTGTCAGCGGTATTTTCATTTGGAACAATTTCCCATTTTTTGTTAGAGAACCCATTTGGCCCTCCGTGGAGGTGGTTGGGACCGTTGTTTATCGGAAGTGTGTATCCCTTTCCGTCGAGAGAAAATCTCCCCTTTGCAATTCGATTGGCGTATCTGCCAGGGATTTTCCCTGAGCATGGACCATCTCCTATGTAGCTTTTTTCATCCTTGTAACCGAGTGCCACATCTGCTAAGTTGCCATCTCTGTCGGGGACTATAACAGATACTATCCCTGCCCCAATTTCTGTGAGCCATACCGAGGCACCATTTTTATTTGTAAGTTCAATCATTTTTAAAAAAGTTTGAATTTTTAGTGTTAAAGTTTCCTTGCTCCGTCGGCGATTACCACTGGGTAAACCTTTGGCTCTTTGCCATATTTCTCTTTGTATGCCACCTTCGCATTCTCAATGAAACTGTCGTAGAGGCTCTCCTTTACAAGATTGATGGTGCATCCACCAAAACCACCACCCATCACCCTTGAACCAGTGACCCCGTTCCTCTTCGCTATGTCATTGAGGAAATCGAGCTCTTCGCAGCTCACTTCATAGAGTTTACTCATGCCATAGTGGGTTTCATACATCTTTTCACCAACGGTTTTATAATCGCCCCTGCCCAGTGCCTCGCATACATCGAGTACCCTTTTTTTCTCACCAATCACATATTCTGCCCTTTTGTAGTCCTCTTCGGTGATCTCCTCTTTGATCTTATTGAGCATATTCATGTCTGCGTCACGAAGAAATGCTACCCCCATTGCCTTGGCTGCCCTTTCACAGGATTCTCTCCGTTTGTTGTAGGCAGAAGAGGCCAATTCGTGTTTTACCACGGTGTCAAGGAGCACCAGTTTATATCCAATGGGGTTAAAGGGGAAATATTCATATTCGAGGCTCCTACAGTCGAGGCGAATGAGATTGCCAGCCTTGCCGAAAATAGAGGCAAATTGATCCATGATGCCACATTTCACTCCGCAGTAATTATGCTCTGTAGCCTGCCCGATGCGAGCCAGTTCAAATTTTTCAATACCGAGGGAGAAAATATCGTTGAGGGCAAAGGCGTAGGTGCTTTCAAGGGCAGCTGATGAGGACATACCAGCTCCGAGGGGGACATCCCCTGCAAATGCTGTATCAAACCCCTGTAAGGAGTACCCTCTCTTGATGATTTCTCTGCACACTCCGAATATATACCTTGCCCATTGTTGTTTAGGGGCCTCTTCTTCGTTGAAACCAAATTCAGTATAATCATTGAGGTCAACAGAATATGCTCGGACCTTATCCATTCCGTTCAATTTTATCTCGGCTATCATCCCCTTGTCAATTGCTCCTGGAAATACAAATCCACCATTGTAATCTGTATGTTCTCCTATAAGATTAATACGCCCTGCAGATGCGTAGAAATCGCCATCTGTGTTAAAATGACTTTTAAATAGTTTTTTTATAGTCTCTCTCATAATATGTTTATTTAATAATTAATTTTCCTTTTTTTATGTTTTTGGATTGTGCTTCAATTGTTATTATTTGGTTGCAAGTTACCTCCACAATTGTAGTAAGCATACCATTAAATGCCTTCATTGAGGGGATGTGGAATAGCTCTAAATTTGTGGGATCGCCATTGGCAATCGCTTTAAACTTGCCACCTCCATTAACTTCTATATTAATGGTGTTTGAGGCATTGGGGCAGAGGTTGCCATTTTTATCTACGATAATGGCTCTTATGTAGAGTAATTCTTTATCCTCGTTTTTTCGTATTGAACAATTGACGAGTTCTATGTGATGAGCCTTGTCAGCTGTGACAATGAACTTTTCATCAACTTTCTCTCCGTTTTGGTTGTATGCCACCACTTTTAATTCTCCAGCCTCATATTTTACATCATTCCATCTCAGTCTATATCTATCTAAGAGCTCTTTTTTAGATTTTTCTCTCATTCCTTGACTGCGTCCATTTAAAAACAACTCTGCTTTAGGATAGGATGTGTAGACATAAACAGGAGTTATAGCCCCTTCCCTCCCTTTCCAGTTCCAATGAGGAAGAATATGGAGGGTTGGACTCTCATTGTTCCAGACGCTTCGATAGAGGTAATATCTATCTTTGGGGATGGATGCCATATCAATGATGCCGAAAACAGAGCTATGATTGGGCCATGCGTCTGTATCATAGGGGCTTGGCTCACCAAGATAATCAAAACCTGTCCATACAAATTGACCCATTGTCCATGGGTAGTCATCTGATAGAGCAAAGTCCTCATCAGGGATATTTGACCAAGAACAGTATTCAACATCGTAGGATGAGCTTTGGTGGTTGTTGTGCAGAGCATCTGCTTTTTTCTCTACAGGGAAGAAATATTCCCCACGAGAACTCACAGTTGAGGCAGATTCACTGCCCAATATCATCTTTTGAGGAAGTCTCTCGTATGCGTCAACATATTTATGAGTGCGATAATTAAGGCCAGGGACATCCATTACTGCTGCAAACCCATTTGAGAGAACAGCATCAACTTGATCCATCCCGCATGTAATAGGGCGCGTGGGGTCTTCTCTGTGGCATATATCTCGGAGAAATGTAGCGACCTTAAAACCTTCAGGTTTCCATTGGGTAGGGACCTCATTGCCTATGCTCCACATCACCACAGATGGTGAATTTCTGTATTGATGGAGCATGTTAATCATGTCCTTTTCTGCCCATTTTTTAAAATGACGATGGTAGCCATTTAGACATTTGGGCTCATCCCACTCATCAAAATTTTCTAAAATGACCATAAATCCCATCTCATCACATAATTGTATCAATTCAGGTGCTGGCATATTGTGGGTTGTCCTTATTGCGTCGCATCCCATATCCTTTAGCATATTGAGTTGGTGCCTGATCGCAGATTTATTGACAGCAGCACCTAAAGGACCTAAATCGTGGTGAAGACATACCCCTTTGAACTTTCTATTTTTACCATTTAGAAAGAAACCACTTTCGGATTTAACTTCTATTGTTCTGATGCCGAAGGGGGTGGTATATTCGTCACTTAAATCTCCATTTACATATATCTTGGTTTTAGCTCTATATATCTTGGGTGATTCTGGGGACCAAAGGACTGGATTATTGATTTTTAATAACTGTTTAGCTTTATATTTTTCATTCTCTGTTTTTTCAAATACGGCATTCTCCGATTTTGCGACTATTGTCCCTTCGGGTGAATATATAGAAGTGCTGATAGTCACGTTTTCAATATCATTTTTTATTCCTTCTATTTCACTAAAGATAGTGATGTCACTTTTTTTATAGTCATTGGTGAGATCTGTTATTATTTGTGTTCCCCAAATGGGGATGTGAACTTTATTGTTCTCAATGAGATATACATTTCTGTACAGTCCTGCCCCAGGGTACCATCTTGAAGATTGAGGAAGATTTTCAATTTTTACAAGTATCTCGTTATCTGTACCATCATCATTAATTAAGTTCGTTATATCGCAGTAGAATGAGTTGTAACCATAAGGCCAATATATAGCCTCTTTCCCATTTACTGCCACTACTGCTTCGCTCATTGCTCCATCGAAAAGGAGGAGATAATTTTTTCCCCAAAAGGGATGGTCACCCCTTTTTTCAATTTTTAATACTCTTCTATAATACCCTTTCCCTACATACGGGAGCCCCCCAGTACGCCCTCTCTTTATACTTTTTTGTGTCTCAAAATTTTGCACTACAGCTACCTCCTGAAGGTCATTATCCCTGTCAAATGGACCAAATATTGCCCAATCGTGAGGGATGTCCACTTTTTTCCATTCGGAGTCTGATTCTTTCTTGAACTCCCATCCCTTATCCAGCAGGGTGGTTTGACAGTAGCCCTTTAGAGGGGGGGATATACTCAGAAAAAGGAGTATGATAATTGTTATAATATATCTCATTTTCGTGAAGTTATAATTTAAAAGCCTCTAAAGCTGAAGTGGGTTTGAAGTTTGAATCAAATGCCCCTAATGTATAGCCATTCCATTTGGGATTGCTTTGAGGCTCCCAATAGAATATCCCTTTACACCTATCATTGTCTAATGCTTTGCATTTGGTAATTAGCTCACTAAGAAAAGATTTGCAAGTTCCAGGGTCATCCCATGGCATTCCAACCTCGCAAATCATAACATCTGTCTTATAATTTATGACAAGTTGCTTGATGTTTAAAATAGACTCTTGTATTCTTGTTTCCCAGTTCTCTTTTGAAGGGTAGAGAGACATCCCTATGATGTCCCACTTTCCTCCATTAGCTCTAAGGGCATTGAAAAGCCACTTGTATAGCTCTTTGTCGTAGCCGTTGGGGAGATGGACTATCACTTTTGTTTCAGGAAAAACCTCTTTGACAGCATCATACCCTGCATTGTTAAGAAGGGCATAATTGGCCATCTGAAGGCTTGCCTTTCCATCCTCCCACAACATCCCATTGGATGTTTCGTTGCCTACTTGTACCCATTCAGGGGTTATCCCCTCGTTTTTCAATAATTGAAGAATCTCTTTGGTATGATTCTTTACCGCGTTGGAAAGCTCTGCCAAAGAGTAGTTTTCCCAATCTTTGGGTTTGTTTTGTTTACCTGGATCAGCCCAAGAATCGCTATAATGAAAATCTATCATAAGTCTCATCCCCAACTGATATGCCCTTTTTGCCTTAACTAATAGATCTTCTTTGCCACACCACCCATCTTTAGGATTTACCCAAACCCTTAACCTGATAGAATTAAAAGACAACTCTTTCATAAGTGCTGTACACTCCCTCTCTTCCCCCTCCTTATTGTAAAACTTAATCCCATCCCTCTCCATCTCTGTTACCCAACTGATATCAGCCCCTTTGGCAAAGGCGGTTTTCTCCTTTTCTGGTTCTTCAATGGGTCTATTACATGAGAATAGGAGTATTGTTGTTGTAATATTTAGAATAATTAATATAAATCTCATAGTCATGATGATATTTGACTATAAATGTAGTAAAATATCTTGTATATTTTAATAAATGAGATAACCAACGACACCTCCACCAATGAGGATGTATATTGGATTTAGTTTGAGGAAGAATGATAAACAAAATGCTGTGGCGCAAATAGCCCAACTTTTCCAGTCTATGAAGTTGTCAGGTGTGATTAAAATAAATGCAGCAGAGCCAATCATGGCGATCACGGCAGGTTTTATGGCCTTGAGAATAGCTGTAAACCATATATTTGTTTTAAATCTATTGAAAAGAATACATATCCAAATGACAACTATGAAAGAGGGGAGAACTACCGCAAATGTTGCTGTGAGTGAGCCCAAGAGGCAAAGAAAATGTGAATAGCCAAGATTTTCGACAACGGTATAGCCTAAATAGGTGGCAGAGTTGATACCAATAGGGCCAGGTGACATCTGAGAGATAGCAACAATATCTGTAAACTCTTCTACCGTCATCCAAGCATAATCCACAACTACTTTGTTCTGGATTAGAGAGAGAATGGCATAGCCACCACCAAAGGTAAACATCCCTATTACGAAAAAAGTGTGGAAAAGGGTCCAAAATATCATGATTTGGACCTCCTTACTTTTATGTATGTATAAATGAGTGCTGAAGCTGAGATAGCAGATAATATCCAAATAGGAGAGATGTGGATATAGGTTATCAGGACAATGCTTATTATGATAACAGATATACTTATGAAGTTGGGCTTTGATTGAATTATCATGTTTATCATGGGTGCTGCGATAAGTCCTACAACAGCTGGCCTTATCCCTGCGAATGCTGCTTGGACTGCAGGATAACTGTTAAACTCTTTAAAAGTGGAGGCAATGACGAGTATTATAAGAAAGGGAGGAATAATACTCCCCAATGTTGCTATAAGGCTTCCTTTTATTCCTGAGACTTTATATCCCACGAAGATGGCTATATTTACAGCCATAAGTCCTGGTGCAGATTGAGCGACGGCTAATACATCTAAGAACTCCTCATCATCCATCCAATGATGCCTATATACTACGTCTTGTTGGATAATGGGTATCATAGCTACGCCACCGCCTATTGTGAAAGCTCCAATTTTTGCAAAAGTGCTAAATAGTGTCCATAACATAACGCAAAGGTCTAATTTTTATTCGATATAGAATGCGATAGAGAAATAATTTTTAAAAAAAACGAAAAAAAATTTGTTTGTTAAAAAAGAGTGTATATCTTTGCAGCCCGTTTGAGAAAAACGGATGTATAAAAAAGTTCATTGATAGCATTGTACGAGTGAAAAAGGTAGAGGTTAAGTATAATAACCTCGTCAATAAAAAATACCTGTCAGGACAGCTTAGTAATTTAAAAATATATACAATGAAGAGTTTGATCCTGGCTCAGGATGAACGCTAGCGGCAGGCTTAACACATGCAAGTCGAGGGGCAGCATAGGTAGCAATACCTGATGGCGACCGGCGCAAGGGTGCGTAACGCGTGAGCAACATGCCCGTTTCAGGGGGATAACCCGGAGAAATTCGGACTAATATCCCATAGTAATATTTGGAGGCATCTTTAGATATTTAAAGGTTCGCTGGAAACGGATTGGCTCGCGTGACATTAGCTAGATGGTAAGGTAACGGCTTACCATGGCGACGATGTCTAGGGGAACTGAGAGGTTGGTCCCCCACACTGGAACTGAGACACGGTCCAGACTCCTACGGGAGGCAGCAGTGAGGAATATTGGACAATGGATGGAAATCTGATCCAGCCATGCCGCGTGAAGGTAGTGGCCCTATGGGTCTTAAACTTCTTTTGTATGGGAGCAATAAGGGTTATGTATAGCTCGATGAGAGTACCATACGAATAAGCACCGGCTAACTCCGTGCCAGCAGCCGCGGTAATACGGAGGGTGCAAGCGTTATCCGGATTTATTGGGTTTAAAGGGTGCGTAGGCTGT
>CAZSLC010000016.1:19820-44546 GCA_964607675.1 uncultured Muribaculaceae bacterium | reverse complement strand
AACACTCCGACCAAGATATAGGCGTATGGAATACCGTTATGAGCAAGGATGATTACGAAATGTTATTTGTAAATCAGCAAGGATAGTGTGATATTTTGAAATGTATATAATAATCTTTTATTTATCGAATCCACCATCAAACCAATGGAATAAAATATGAGACAGAAAAATTCTACACTCAATAGCCAAAGAGAAAGGACTGCGAGAGTATCAAATGTATATAGAAGAATCATCATTTAATTATGAAATGAGATTTAAGGAATATACCGAGTGTTAAAAGAAATAGATATGAAAAATATCATTCTTTGCCTCGCGTAGGGAAAATCGAGAATGCAAAAAAGGCTAACAAGTTGATTTTTCAACTGTTAGCCGTTTTCTTAGTACCCGGAGCCGGGGTCGAACCGGCACAACCTTGCGGTCACTGGTGTTTGAGACCAGCGCGTCTACCGATTCCGCCATCCGGGCATCTCACCGATAGAGGACGCAAAGGTATAAAAAAAATACAATAATCAAAACTGATATTTTTTACTACATTTGTAGTAAGAAATGATTTGTATCACCATTATAGATTTTGGTTACGACAATTGTCTTAGATCGTTGCGTAAATGTGAAAGACTTGATCGAGAACTCGGTTCGATATGTGTCGAGTTGAAGCTTGATTTGTGTGGATTGAGTAGTGAGGATGTTGAAAATCTGTGCTACGACTCTAAGATACCAGTTATTGTTACGTGTAGTAAAAAGAGCTTGGATCAGGTAGAGGCGGCTGTTATTGCAGGGGTTTCTTATGTCGATATTGATACTCTTTCTTCTAATACTATGTATGATACAGTATTATCTATCATAGGACACAAGAGAAGACTTAAGAAAATACTCTCATATTATAATTATAGCACTACTCCCCCTCTTTCCGAATTAAAAAAAATATACCGCCACTCTGTAAAAAGAGGAGCTGATATTGTCAAAATCGTCACTACTGCTAAGAGAATAGATGATGTTGAAAGGGTCTTATCTCTTTATGATCTTATCGATGATAAAGAGGAGTTTCCAGACAAGAGACCATTGGTGGCATATTGTATGGGTAATAAAGGGACATATTCGAGGATTGAGAGTCATAGATTGGGTGCCCCTTTTATTTTTTGCTCACTCAACACTAAATCTGTGTTCTCTCCAGGTCAAATTACTATTGATCAGTTGACGAAGATGAAAATGCCTTGTTCGTTGAATGGCTGTGTAGATATCCCAGCCTCGAAGAGCATAGCGCAGAGGGCTATTATCGCTGCTGCCCTGGCCCAAGGAGAGAGTGAGTTCCACAATTTTACAAGTTGTAGTGATACCGATGCAGCCTTGGCTGTTGCAACGCAGTTGGGTGCCACAATGCAGATTAGTGAGAATACTTTGTTTCTGAGGGGAGAAGGGCTTCCTAAGCTAAAGAAGAAGAAAAATGATGAAGATGCACAATTTTCTATCTCAAATTTCAACATTAATCAGATCAATCTCTTTGTGGGTGAGTCTGGGCTGCTTTCTCGCCTCTGTATCCCGTTGGCAGCACAGGTGGGTAGTGATGTGTCAATAACAGGGAAAGGGGTATTGATGGGGAGGAAAATGTACGGGTGCAAAGATGCCTTGGAGCAGTATGAGGCCAAATGTATTCTTACTGCCGAAGATACACTTCCTGCAGTTGTATGTGGCCCTCTTTCTGGGGGGAAGGTGACTATTTCTGGGAAAAAAGGTTCTCAACTGATATCTGGCCTTTTGATGGCACTGCCGATAGGTAAGAAAGATAGTGTGTTGACTGTGGAGAACCCAACGAGCATCCCTTATATTCAATTGACACTCGATGTGATTAAGAAATTTGGAATTGAAATGACATCCCAAGTAGTTGATGGAAACCTTGTCTTCACAATACCTTCGAAGCAGAAATATTCCCCTATTGATATCTCCTTGGAGGGGGACTGGTCATTAGCTGCCAATTTTATCGCAGCAGCAGCAATTTTTGGTTCTATAACCCTTTCAGGGTTGAATATAAATTCTATCCAGGCGGATAAAAAGATTTTAGAGTTGATAATCAACAGTGGTGGCAGTGTGTTGCAAGGGAAAAAAGATATTAAAATAAATACTTCTCATTTGAAGCCCTTTGAGTTTGATGTTGTTGATTCGCCCAATCTTTTCCCAATCGTTGTAGTGCTGGCTTTGTACTGCCAAGGGGTGAGTCAAATCACGGGCATTGATAAACTCAAGAATAGTGAAAGTAATATCAGTGAGCAGGTGGTGAGCGAATTGAAAAAAATGGGTGCTTCCATATATTATGAAGAAGATATACTTTTCATAGAAGGAAACTGTCTGGTTAAAAGAATGCTTGAGGGCACTTTGTTAAAAGGAGGAAGTTATTCTTCATATCAGGATCATCGCCTTGCAATGGCACTTAAGGTGGCCTCCATCGGTTGCAAAGATAAAGTGACAATTTCTGGGATGGATTCTGTCTCGAAGTCATTTCCTAATTTTGAAAAAACACTGGATTCGGTTATTAAATCAATGAAATGAATAGTTACGGCAATTTACTTAGGATTTCTATCTTCGGGGAGTCCCACGGCCCTGTAGTAGGTATCCATATTGATGGGGTGCCACCAGGTTTACCCCTTGAAATTGAGCATTTTATCCAAGATTTAGGGAGGAGAAAAAGCGGATCTAAAGGAACCACTGCAAGGAAAGAAAGTGATCTTCCTGAGATTTTATGCGGAGTTTTGGATGGAGTTACTACAGGTGCACCAGTAGTGGTTGTTTTTAAAAATGGCTCTTTCAACAGTGACGACTACGAGCAATTTAGAGAAGTGCCAAGGCCTGGTCATGCAGATCTGGTCTCTTCAGTAAAATATAATTTCTATAATGATATCCGTGGAGGTGGGATGTTTTCGGGGAGAATGACCCTTCCGTTGGTTGCGGCAGGTGTTGTTGCGAAGAAAATTATATCTCCGATAGAAATTTCAGCAAGGGTTGTTGAGGCTGGTGGAGTAAAGATTGAGGGAGATGATCCCACAGGGAACAAAGCATTTGCCTCACTTTTGGATGGTGCCATCAAGGATGGAGACTCTCTTGGAGGTATAGTTGAGTGTGTTTGCAAAAATGTCCCTATAGGGTTGGGAGAGCCTTTCTTCGATTCGATGGAGTCCCAAATTTCCCACCTTGTATTTTCTATTCCAGGGGTGAGGGGGATTGAATTCGGAGATGGTTTTGCTGCCTCAAAAATGAGAGGATCACAGCACAACGATTGTTATGTCAATTCGAAGGGTCAAACCGCTACCAATGGGGCAGGAGGGATCAATGGAGGAATTACCAATGGCAACCCTATCGTGTTTAGAGTGGCCATTAAGCCCACATCGAGCATTGCAAAGAGGCAGACTACATACAATTTCATCTCTGAAAAAATGGAAGATCTCTCCATCTCAGGGAGACACGACGCCTGTTTTGCACTCAGAGTGCCTGTCGTCGTTGAGAGTGTAGTTGCAATAGTACTTTCTTCTAATATATTACAGAATTATCTCTGTAGCCAGGAAGGTTAAGATACCAATCTGGATAGTAATTACCAAAGGACTGATACCACTCACGATAATGTGAATACCCACTCTCAATATTGTGAGTTTCTATGGTGTAATCTATTGATGAAGGTGTCATTATCATCCACATCATACCTGTATTTGACAAAAATGGATCGTTTCTACTCAAATAGCTATTATCAGGTATCTCTCCTAATGATGTTTTATCGAATCCAGGCATATGCACCTCATGAGATCTTTGAGGATTGTCAAAATCTGTAATTACTACGAATGGATTTATATTAGATACAGCAACAGAGTAGAGTGAAACTGGGGATGTGAAGTAAAGTCTAAAACTCTCTTGAGTGACAGGAAATTCAGTAGAAGTTGGATTGGTGTTGATCAAGGTATTGTTGCCACTTCCAAATATCTCCTCAGCATCGTTAAATAATGGTACTACTGCATATGGCTGATACAATTCCAACCCTCCAGAGGTGTTAAATGGTACATTTCCACTTGGAGTATGTGTTGAAGTCACTGAAGAAACATTACTAGCGGGCACGCCATCAAATTGTATCCCCATTGCAAGTTTCTTAGTAGTTCCAAGAGCGCGTAGCTTCCAATAATAATCCATATACACAACTTCATTATCTGCATTGGTAGTCCATGCTATCTTGATGTCGCAAACTAAGTCGTTCATATCGTAGTCTCCCACATATGGCCAAAGGTCTTCAACCAATATTGAACCATATGAGTATTCATTAGGGAAATAATTTCTGTATGCGATGGTTGGATCGTCATCGTCAATGTCATTTTCCGCTAAAACTCCGTCTCCGTCATTGTCAACAACTTCTGGTTCAGGTGGTGTTATTTCACCAACTCCCTTGTTGATACCGTTGTCGGGGATATTTACAACTCTGTCTGATTCATTTTTGACAAAATATGAATTATTGATATAGTTAGTGTTTTTAACATAATCTTCTTCAAGTATATTACCATCTTTATCAAGTTCTTGATGCCAAACTTCTATTTTACCATCAATCACTGAGTGACTTTGAGTAAGTGACTGAAGATTGTCATATACTATTATAAGGGCATATTCATCTGTAGTATTCCAGATGTAGAATTTTTCGGACTGGTCAACTAATGAATTAATTGTAAGGATACTTGAACCCTCCACTTCTACAGTAGAATTGTGAAGTCTTAGATTTTCAATGGAAGCTAAGGAACCAGATCTATTTTTAAAATAGAAGTCATAAGTATTTACATCCCATTTTTTCTGATCTTCATTGGAGATACAACCAGCCTCAAAATATGAGTAATTATCGAATTCCCCTTTAGCATCCATATCTTCGCATATAAAACTGCCATAGTTTCTACATTTTGCAGTTTTATTTGTCATATCAAAGGTAAATGTCTTGATACTCCCACTTTCGTAGTTTATTATTTCTGATCCACCTCCACTAATTATATTGAGATCACTGGCGTAAATAGTGCCAGAGTTGTATAGAGTTGAGGAGTTGTCAACATTAATTTTAGCATCTAAAAGATATTCTGAACCGCTCTTGCTGCCATAGATGATACCCGAATTGTATATTTCAGGATAACCATAGCACCCTTTAAGTAAACCTCCAGTTCCCAATTCAATCTCCCCTTTATTTATCATTGAACTCTGACCTTGTATCGCTATTGTATTGTTGCAAGTCAACTTACCACCTCCCATGATATAAATATCACGGCGATACTGAGACGCCGTATATGTAGAAAGATCTCCATTGACTATCAAATGGCCCCCTGGAAGGATAACAATACTTGAATTGCCAGTACTTATGTTGGCACAAGTAAGAGTACCTGCAATATAAAGTACTGCATTTGTCCCATCTTTCCAATTCCAAAAATTGATTGTAGATTTTTTCTTTACATAACCATTGATATTTACACCTGAGGGAACATAATAGTTAGTATTGCCCAACAATGTCATCTCTTCTGTCACATCGGAGTCGATAACAACATCCATCTCATCAGGTGATGGGACATCTCCCCATTCAGGAATATCTATTGATGGGAATGATTGAGTGGAAATAGATTCACTCTTTGTCTCTGTCTCTTTGGATGTGCTTTTTGATGTATGAGTTACCAACCCATTTGGATGTATGATTTCAATATACACCCTTTTGTATGATGAGGGGACATCAAAGCTAAGTTTTAGAGGCTCTTTTGGAGTTGCAGATGCTGTCAAAATCAGATTCTCTTTGGTATATGAAGATGTTGAGTAGATATTAACTGTTCGATAGTACTTATCAGCTTCGCCTGAGATTGATGGAACAGCTATTTCGAGTTCGACAAGTGAGGTGGTTTTCCAGTCAAAATAGTTCTCTTCAATTGGAATATCAGGTCCTACAGGGATGGTACATCCACTTAAAAGTAAAACTATAAAGAAAAATAAATTTGAGTGCTTCATAATTGTATTTTTTAATTAATCATGGAACTTGCAACAATGTTTGCAACTATTCCACGAAGTTGTCCAATGGAGGTTTTATCTTCTGGATGGACTCTGTTTGTAAGCAATATTATGGCACACTTGTTATCCATATCAATCATAATTGATGGTCCAGTATAACCAGTGTGAACAAATGAATGTGGGCGTGTTAGGAAGAGGTCTCCTTTAGTGCCTGCACCTATTGTATAGTTGTCCCATCCGAGAGACCTTTCAATGGATGGGTCATCTTCTTTAGGGACTGTTATCATCGTTTCAATAGTCATTGGACTGAGTATCCTATGGCCGTTGATTTCCCCTTTGTTGATGATGGCTGCGGCAATGACGGCCATATCTTCGGCATTTGAGAATACACCTGCATTCCCAGAGTTGCCAAGGTTGACGATCCTTGCAGTTGGGTCATGTACTTCACCTAAAAGAGGCTTCCCATCCCCTTGGACTTCGGTGGGGGCTACTAATTCAAGAAAATCTGAGGCTACAGCGGAGAGAGATTTTTGGCGTGCATCTTTTTCCAATGGAAGGTATGCTGTATGTTTGAGACCCAATGTCCCGAAGATATTCCTTTGGGCATATTCGGCGAGTGTTTCGCCAGTTATCCTCTGAAGAATATTCTGCAAAGTAATAAAGTTGAGGCAACTATATGTGTATCCCGTTGTGGGTTTGTATTTTAGAGGAAGCTCTGTTGCAATGTGTTTTATCAGCGAATCTGGAGTTCCTGGCCCGTATTTCTTTATATATTCTGCCACATTGATGTAAGGAATGATTCCAGAGGAGTGAGAGAGTAGATTGGAAATTCTTATAGGAGTTACCTCTCCAGTCGTGGAATCTCGCCATGATTGGAATTCTGGAATGTACTTTGTTACAGGATCGGTAAGTCTTATTTTCCCATCCTCAACAAGTTTCATGATGGAGAGGGTTGTACCCACGCATTTACTAACTGAGGCAAGATCAAAAATAGTGTTTGTCGTCATCGCTGTAGTGTCAGGTATCACTGATTTGTTGCCGTAAGCTTTTAGGTATGCTAACTTATTATCTTTTACAATGGCAAGGACAGCACCTGGTGTCTCTCTTTTATCAATTGAGCTCATAATTGCGCTATCTGCCAACTTGAGCCTTTTAGAGTCTATACCTACTTTTTCTGGTGACACCCTCTCTAAATACGCCCCTTGATTGGAACAACTGCATATTAATAGCAATGCAGATATGATATATATAATTCTCGATTGTTTCATTGCTATTGGTTGATTATAAATATTTTGCAAATATAGTAAAATAATCTCTTAAATGAAAAAAGGGATAACTAAGCCTTTAGTTATCCCTTAAAATATTAAGAAAATTGATATTAATTTTCAGAATTGTTGTTTCTCTGACGCCCTTCTCCTCTTGGACCACGACGTCTATCTCCGCGACCACTGCGACGATTTTCATTGCGTCCATTATTTTGAGCTACAGCTGATGTAGATACACCTGCATTTGGAGAGAGATCGCGTTTGCCATATACTTCTCCATTGCAAATCCACACTTTAATACCAAGTACTCCAACTTTAGTATGTGCTTCAGCAAGAGCGTAATCAATGTCTGCACGGAAAGTGTGAAGAGGTGTACGTCCTTCTTTGAAGAGTTCACTTCTTGCCATTTCAGCTCCGCCAAGACGGCCACTTATCAGCACTTTAATACCTTCTGCGCCCATACGCATTGTTGTAGCAATTGCCATTTTGATAGCTCTACGATATGATACACGCCCTTCAACTTGGCGTGCAATATTATTAGCTACGATGTTTGCATCAACTTCTGGTCTCTTAACTTCGAAGATATTGATTTGAACCTCTTTATTGGAGATTTTTTTCAACTCTTCCTTTAGTTTTTCAACCTCTTGACCACCTTTGCCAATAATAACACCAGGACGTGCTGTATGGATAGTGACTGTAATTAATTTTAGTGTTCTTTCGATAACAATCTTTGATAGATTTGCTTTTGAAATACGGGCATTCAAATAATCACGGATTTTTGAATCTTCTAATATCTTGCCAGCATAATCATTTCCACACCAGTTAGAGTCCCAACCACGAATAATACCAATTCTGTTGCTTATAGGATTAGTTTTTTGTCCCATATTATTTCTCCTCTTTAACGGTTTGATTTTTAACTCCAAGAATAACAGTCACGTGGTTCGAACGTTTGCGAATACGGGCTGCACGACCTTGTGGCGCTGTACGAATACGCTTGAGGGAGGTACCTTGTCCAACCATGATGGTTTGAACTAATACGTTACCATTTTCAAGCTCTTTACGGTCAGCTTCATTTTTAGCTTCCCAGTTAGCGATAGCAGAACGGATAAGTTTACTAACCTTCTCCGCAGCTTCTTTTTTAGTGTATTTCAGGACATCCAAAGCTCTATTAACTTCCATTCCTCTCACCATATCAGCAACTAAGCGCATTTTCCTTGGTGAAGTAGGTACATCGTTAAGTTTAGCTATTGCTGTCACTTTCTTTATTTCTTTAAGCCTTTCGGCCATTTCTTTTTTACGAGATCCCATTGTAACTCTTTACTTAATTGTTTAACGATTACCCGAGTGTCCTTTAAAGGTACGTGTCGGTGCAAATTCGCCGAGCTTGTGACCAACCATATTTTCAGTTACATATACAGGAATAAATTTATTTCCGTTATGAACAGCAATAGTGTGACCAACGAAGTCGGGTGAGATCATACTGGCGCGAGACCAGGTTTTGATAACTTCTTTTTTCATACTCCCTTTATTCATTGCAAGAACTCTTTTTTCCAAGCTGTCTTGAATGTATGGGCCTTTTCTAAGTGATCTACTCATAATACTCTATAGTTTATTCCGTTATTTTTTCCTTCTTTCAATGATAAATTTATTAGAAGTGCTCTTTGGATTACGAGTCTTATAACCTTTAGCAAGAAGGCCTTTACGAGAACGAGGATGTCCTCCTGAAGCACGTCCTTCACCACCACCCATAGGGTGATCAACAGGATTCATTACGACTCCACGGGTACGAGGTCTGCGACCCAACCAGCGTTTGCGTCCTGCTTTCCCGTGAGATTCAAGACTATGATCTGAATTAGAAACAATTCCAACAGTAGCGCGGCAAGCAACTACAACCATTCTTGTTTCACCTGAAGGGAGGCGAAGGATGGCGTGGTTACCTTCACGAGCTGTAAGTTGAGCATATGCCCCTGCACTACGAGCCATTGCGGCTCCTTGTCCTGGACGAAGCTCAATATTGTGAACTAATGTTCCAAGTGGAATTTCTGAAAGAGGAAGAGTATTACCAATTTCTGGTGCTATACCTGAACCTGAGGCAATAGTTTGACCAACTTTAATGCCAGAAGGGGCAATGATATAGCGTTTTTCTCCATCTGTGTAAACAACTAATGCAATGCGTGCACTGCGATTAGGATCGTATTCAATAGTTTTAACAGTTGCGGTGTATTCATCTTTATCACGGAGGAAATCTACAACGCGATACATTCTTTTATGACCACCACCAATATAACGCATAGTCATCTTACCCTGATTGTTACGACCTCCACTTTTTCTTAGTGGTTGCAACAACGATTTTTCAGGAGTTGTGCAAGTAATGTCGTCAAATGCGCTAATTAATTTATTTCTTTGACCAGGGGTAACTGGTTTAAATTTACGTACTGCCATAAACGATTAAATATTGCTGTAGAAATCAATCTTATCATCACCGGTCAAAGTAATATATGCTTTTTTATAGTGATTAGCACGACCTGTCAATAATCCCGCTTTTGTAAAGCGACTTTTACGTTTTCCGTGGTAGTTAACAGTGTTTACTTCTTTCACTGTTACACCATACATCTGCTCAACCGCGTTTTTGATTTCAACTTTATTGGCATCGCGGTCAACGATAAAACCGTAACGATTCAATTTATCGCCCTGAATCGTCATCTTCTCAGTTACTATAGGCTTAATTAATATTCCCATTTCTCTTACGGTTATTTGCGTCTTTCTGAAATAATGTCTTGAACACCATCAACAATCACCATCTGATATGCATTCATAACAGCGTATGTATTGATTTCATCAACAGTGATAACTTTGACATTTTCTATGTTGCGTGACGAGATATAAATATTATCTGAATTTTCAGGAAGAACAAATAATATTCTTCTTCCGTCAGCTTTCAAATTTTTAAGAATTTGGATAAACTCTTTTGTTTTAGGAGCATCCATTGTGAATGGCTCAACCATAATAATAGCATTTTCTTGTGCTTTGTATGATAAAGCTGAGAAACGAGCTAATTGTTTGAGCTTTTTATTTAGTTTGAAACCATAATCACGTGGTTGTGGACCAAAAGCTCTTCCTCCTCCAACATAAGTAGGGGATTTAATGCTACCATGACGAGCTCCTCCACCACCTTTTTGGCGTCCCATTTTTTTGGTACTATAGGCAACTTCCCATTTTTCTTTAGTTTTATGGGTGCCTTGGCGTTGGTTAGCAAGATATTGTCTTACATCAAGATAGATAGCGTGGTCATTTGGCTGAATACCAAAAATTGCATCGTCAAGAGTTACTTTCTTTCCTGACTCTGTCCCATCGATTTTGTAAACTGATAATTCCATAGACCTTAATCCTCCAAAATTACGTATGAACCTTTGGCTCCAGGTATTGAACCTTTAACAAGAACCAGATTATTTTCAGGAATAATTTTCATAACTCTTAGGTTAAGAACTTTTACACGTTCTCCACCCATTCTTCCAGCCATTCTCATTCCTTTGAACACTCTTGAAGGCCATGAAGATGCACCCATTGAACCAGGGTGGCGGAGTCTGTTGTGCTGACCGTGAGTCTGACCACCTACTCCTTGGAATCCATGGCGTTTAACAACACCTTGGAATCCCTTACCTTTAGAGATACCAACAACGTCAACCCAGTCAATCTGACCCTCTCCAAGAAGGAGATCTAAATCAGAGACGGTGATAGTGTCACCAAGTTTAACCTTGTCTGTCTCAAAATTTCTGAACTCGACAAGCTTGCGCTTTGGTGTGGTTTCTGCCTTTGCAAAATGCCCTTGCAGGGGCTTGCTGGTGTGCTTTTCTTTTTGTTCGTCATAGGCAAGTTGTACAGCGGCATAACCATCTCTTTCTACTGTACGAATTTGCGTAACAACACACGGCCCAGCTTCAATAACGGTGCATGGGATGTTTTTCCCATCAGCATCGAAAACGGATGTCATTCCGATTTTTTTTCCAATTAATCCAGGCATTGGTTTTTAATTAAATTAGTGTTAATCAATAAATTAAACTATTTCCGCACATTTTTTGCGGGCTGCAAATATAGCATATATTTTTTAATAAGCAATATCTTATGCACTAATTGTCAATACTTTTGAAGATATTTATTACATTTGTTGCCAACAAAATATCTAAATTCTCAAATTTTAGTGTGTCGAGATGAATAGAAGGCATTTACTCCCTGTGTTAGTGGGACTTTTTTTTCTTTTTTTTAGCAATGACTCTTATGCTCAATTTATATATAAAGGCTTCTCTGGAGGGATGATGCTTCATACAGGGTATCTTAGTAGTAGTGAATTTACAATTTACAATCCTGATGGCACGCCATTGTCTAAAGAACAAATAAAAGGGGCACCTTTTGGTATCGGAGGGGCTTTAAGGTTTCATTTTGGGTCGCAAACAAATCATCTTAGGGTGGGACTTGAGGGGTATCGTTCCTCTATCAATTATCAACCAAAAGGGAGTACTTTTACTATTGGAAGCGGTGGGTTGTTAATTGATTATTTTAGAAACAATAAAGGGAGATTTGACCCTTTTATAGGACTTTTGATCGGCGGAGGAGGGGCGAAAAATTTGACATTGTCGAAGTGGCACAATGAAGATTATATAATTGAGCAATATTCTTCTTATAGAAAATATCCTTTCCTTTCACTCACCCCTTACATCGGATTCGAGATAGAAATCACTAATAAGTTGAGGTTCATTATGAAAGGGGATTATCTTATCAATATTTCTAACAAAGAGCTTGATTTTGCCCGTGGGGTGCGTTTCTACGCTGGAATTATTTTTTCAAGATTTAAGGAATAATAGTAGGTAAGTTATAAATAATAACTATCTTCACACATCGGAAGAGAAGTAGCCTTTCTTTATTCCGAAAGCAAATCACATATTAAACTTATTACTTATAAACACAAATTATAGGCTTTAATCTTTTTTTAACCAAACTCAACAAATTACTTACAAACTATTAAATTTTTTACCTACTATGAAAAAAACATATAGATTAATAATCATGTTTTTCATCATGTGCATTATAGCAGTTCCGCTTAGTGCGCAAAACAAAACTCTCACAGGAAGAGTTGTTGATTCCAATTCTCACGATCCCGTTTCTTTTGCTTCAGTTGTCGTCAAAGACAATAATACACTAGGAGTTTACACTGATGATTCAGGTAAATTTACTCTAACAGGGGTGCCATCATCTGCAACGCACCTTATCATTTCATTCGTTGGATATAACACCATTGAAGTTCCGATCGCTGGAAAAGTTAATTTTGAAGTTTTGCTTAAACCTGACGCTATGGTATTGGATCAGGTGATAGTAACTGCTCTCGGTATCCAAAGACAATCTAAAGAGGTTGGATATTCTACTGCAAAAGTCAATTCTGAAGATTTGACAAGGGCAAAGAATATGGATGCAAGTAAAGCAATGATTGGAAAAGTATCAGGTCTTCAAATTTCTACTGCTTCTGCATCGTTGGATGCAGATGTCAGAATCAATTTAAGGGGAAGCCGTTCTTTTAAAGGAAACAACCAAGCATTGTTGGTCGTTGATGGTGTACCAACCCCAATAGACTACCTTCAATCAATGAACCCTAATGATATTGAAAATATATCTGTATTAAAGGGTGGTAGTGCTGCAGCATTGTATGGATCATCGGCAGCAAACGGAGTCCTTTATGTAACTACCAGATCGGGAGAAAGGGGGAGACCAAGATTGACCTACTCTTTGACAACGACATTTGATAAAATGTCTTATTTCCCTAAATATCAAACAAGGTTTGGGGCAGGGGCAGAAGATTCGAATGGATTCCCATATTATATTAAGGCAGAAAACCAACAATATGGTCCCGAATTTGATGGCTCAGAAGTTCCAATTGGAAGCAAGATAATGCTTGCAGATGGGACAATCAAACAGCTAACAGATACTTATGACTTCAAAGAGGGCTCAAGGGAATCTTATTATCAGACTGGAATAGGTTTGCAAAATGATGTCTCTTTTAGTTCAGGTGGAGAAAACGGAGCATTTTTCTTGTCATACCAACATGCAGATAAGAAAGGTACCATAGTTGGTGACCATTTGGTAAGACAAACAGTGAGATTAAATGCCTCACGCAAGTACAAAAATATCAAAGTCTCTGCCAATGTCTCTTATTCGAATATGAAATCTGATATTAACAATTCCTCTTCAAATGGGATGCAAGCACTTTGGAATACCCCTGCAAACATCGATTTGAGAAATTATAAAGATTGGAGAAATGTTGAGGGGGGTAGCCCTGATCAATGGGTTAATGACTACTATTTGAACCCTTATGCACAAATCGATATATATAGGAGACAAGCCCAAAACGACAGAGTCCAATTGGCTGGAAATATTGAGTATAAACCTTTAAAATGGCTTTCATTCCAAGGAAGGGCTGGTCTTAACTTAGGATTCAGTAACAACAATACAATCAGAAATCCTTGGCATTATAGCGCATTTGCAAAAAGCACAAGCAGATCTTATGCTAAAAATGATGTTTATACCTATTTATCCACCTCTTCATCATATTACAATAGGTTAAATCTTGATGCTATGGCTTTTGCTAATCACGATTTCAACAAAAAATATGCAATCAAAGGGATGGTAGGTTGGTCGATGGGGCAAACTTACAGTGAGGCAAAAAATGTTGGAGCGGAACAAATGGCAATAGATGGTCTCTTCAATGTTGATAACAAAGTGGGTGAGTTATTTGGCTCAAACAGCAAATATCAAGCAAGAAATATGAGTGTTTATGGTAGTGTTGATGTTAAATTGTTTGGTTGGGCATATTTACAAGTTACAGGTAGAAACGACTGGTCCTCACTACTTTCTAAAGAGAACAGATCATTTTTCTATCCAGGTGCAAATATGTCGGTTATGCTCTCAGATGCAATCCCTGCGATCAAGTCTAAAGATGTCATCTCATACCTCAAACTCAGGGCTACCTTTGCAAAGGTTGGTACTGTAAATATAGGTATATATGATTTGAATGATATAGCCAATGTTCACGAATCATTCCCCTTTGGTAATCTAACTGCTTATTATGTTAGTCAAAACATAAGAGACCCTCAAATTAAACCCGAATTTACTACAGAGTATGAAGTTGGTGCCGAGATAGGTTTTTGGAAGGACAGAGTAGTTTTTGAAGCAGCTTTGTATCACCAAACCACTACAAACCAAACTGTCAATGTAAGTATTCCTCATTCGACTGGTTATGTAACCAAGTATGTCAATGCTGGGACCATGACTGGTAGAGGAGTAGAGTTAGATTTAAAAGTAACTCCTCTCCTTGAATTTGGAGATTTCAGATGGAATGTCAATGCAAATGCCACTTTTGCGCAAACTAAAGTGACTGAACTTTACGGAGGGTTAGATGAACTTACAGTATATGCCCCTATTTATGCAGTTTTAGGTGACAATTATCCTATCATAAAAGCAACTGACTATAAGAGAGATCCCCAAGGGCGAGTCATTATCAATCCAAACACTGGCCTCCCTTATTTAGGAGACTTGGCAAATATGGGAACGACAGAACCAAAAGTGAGAATAGGTCTTTCAACCAATCTTTCATGGAAAGGGATAACTCTAAGCAGCACATTTGATTACAGAGGTGGACACGTAGTGAGATTTGGTCAAGAGTATGAGATGTTGTTTACTGGTACTTCATATACTTCAGCATTGATGGGTAGAGAGAGATTTGTATTTCCTAATTCGGTAGTTGAAGTAGAAGATGCAAATGGGAATGTTACATATGAGCCTAACACCAATATCACAGTCAATTCAGGCGGAAAGAGTTTCTGGGTAAGTAACTACAGATCTTGTAGAACTGCACAGATTGTAAGTGGTAATGCATGGAAATGGAGAGAGCTTTCTCTTACGTATGAGTTCCCAGAAAAATTATTGGAGAGGACTAAGTTCATTCAACGTCTCTCTTGTGGGTTTGTAGCTAACAACTTATTTATGTGGCTTCCCGATACCAATATTTGGGGAGACCCAGAGAATTGGTCAGGTTCAGGTGGGCGCGCCAATGCTCCAGGTATGTCTGCAAACACAGCATCGGGATATAGGACCTTTGGATTTAATTTAACTATCTCATTTTAAATGTAATTGATTATGAAAAGATATATATTTATTTTAATGGTTTTATCTATCCTTTTCACAAGTTGTGAAAAATGGTTCGATATTAATACAAATCCAAATAAACCAGAGGTTGGACAAATCACAAGTGATTACATTCTGAGTGCATGTGAATATGATATAATTAACAATCATGTCAACTCTTCCAATGCAATGATGATTTCTCAACATATGACCAAATCTGGTGAATTTTCAGGTGCATATACGTTTTTGAGCGGTCAAGTGATGCCTCAAAATGTTGATGATTGGTGGGAGTTTTACTATCAGGTAATTACCAATTTGAATATTATTTATAATAAAGCTGTAGAGTCTAACTCTTCGATATATAAGGGCATTTCACAAACCTTGATCTGCCTCAATTATCAAAGATTGGTCGATATTTGGGGCAATGTACCATATGCACAAGCTTCAAATCCAACGGAGTTTCAAAACCCAATTTACGATAAAGGAGAGGACATATATGCAGGACTTTTGGTTAGAATAGATGAAGCCATTGCAGAATTGACAAAAATTCAACAACAGCAAGCAGATCCGATATTGTCAAAAGCTGATATTTATTGCCAAGGGAGCCCTAAGTTGTGGCTTCAGTTTGCTTCTACTATCAAATTGAGATTGTTAATGAGACTTTCAAATGTACAAAACGTTGGAGATAAGCTTACTCAATTGGTAAATGGTGGCAATCTTCTCCCGATAAATGCAAATATAGAGGGTAACCCTGGTTATTATGCAGAGAAAGATAAGATGAATAGGTTCTATGAAATCTATGGTTGGAATAAAAATGGAGGACCAGCTACCAATTACAGACAATATATGCCAACATCTCACTTGGTAGATCTTCTTAGAAATAACAATGACCCCAGATTGAGAGTTTATGCCAATCCAAGGACAAGATTGGGAAACCCAGGTATCAATGAGGGGGCTGACTATGACAAATTTGGCCTTACAAATGAGTACTATGTTGGTATTCCTTATGGTCAATCCAACCCCCCAGGTATGGTTTTCACATCAACAACTGGAGTAGGTGTTTTAGCTGGCAGTGCTGATAAAGAAAATGGAAGGTTGAGGTCGTCAACTTTGATCTCTGGTGCAGAAGTTGGATTCTTCCTTGCTGAGGCTGCTCTCAAAGGATTGATCCCAGGAGGAGATGCAAAGGCAAAAGAGTACTATCAAGCAGCAGTTATTGCGGCTATGAATCGCCATGAAAAGGCGATGCAAGATCCTTCGCAAGCCTATGGCCTGAAAGGTATGAAAGATCCGATTACAACAAGTGCAAAAGAGGCAGCTATAGCCTATATGTCTCAAGATAACTCAATAGTAAATTGGGATAAGATGCTTACACAGGAGAAAAAACTTGAGGCTATTTGTACTCAAAAATGGCTCTCATTGTATGGATATAATCCACTTGAATCTTGGTTTGAACAGAGAAGAAATGACCTACCCAAATTGAAAGCATCCCACCAAGCACAGTCTCCAAAATTGATCTCCAAATTGCCTTATCCTCAAACAGAGAGAAACCTTAATAGTGAAGAGGTTGAAAAGCAAGGTGATGTTGACGTGTATGAGTCGTTGGTATTTTGGGATTTAGTCAACCCAAGAGTTGAAATGACTGAACTTTACGAGTAACAATACAGTATTTATATTTAATTAAAAGAAAAATGAAAAAAATATTACTATACATAACCCTTGCATTATCTGTGTTTACGACAAGTTCATGCTTGAATGACAAACCATTAATCGATTGGGAAGATGCTATATTTGTGGTAGAATTGCCATATAAAACTCACTATCAACTTATATCTAAGGTGAAACCTGAAAAAAATGAATCGATAAACCTAATGGTCAACTATGCAGTTCCATATGCAAGTGACAACGATAAGGATCTTCCAGTGACACTTGGAATTGATGAAAAAAGAGTTGACATATACAATTCTGGCCTCTCTTCATCAACTCAAAAGTATATATTAATGCCAGCTGATGCATACACTATACCTCAAGATATAGTTATTACAAAGGGGACAAAACTATGGAAACAACCTTTTGAAATCAATACTTCAAAATTGGAAAAAGGAAAAAAATATCTAATTCCAATAGTGATAAAGGGTGTTCCTGAGGGATATACCATAAGTGGCAATTTTGGCCATCTATACGTTAGAATAGATATGGCAAAATAATTTATAATTATAAAAATCAGTAGGATATGGTGACTAAAATATATAACTTAGTCACCATACTTTTTAGGGCAAAGCGTACTAAAGAGTGTAATACATAATCAAGAATAAACATTAAATAACAGTAAAAATGTGTAAGTTTTCAAAATTTAAATCTATTGTATCAATAGGCTTATTATTGTTAGTTTCATCACTATCTTTTTCTCAATCCAATGACCCAGTTAGTATTATGATTAAAGAGGGGCAAGTGAATAATCAGACAATGGAACACCTAAATACTTTTTCTAATACGTTTGGAGGGCGTGTGATAGGGTCAGATGCCTATGATAACGCCATTGAATGGGCTGCGTTCAAACTCAGAGAGTGGGGATATGAAGTTGAATTGCAAGAAGCAGGAACTCTTCCTGTGGGATTTAACAGAGGTCCATGGTTTGGAAGAATGTTGGATGATGAGGGGATGAATCTACATTTTGTGACACCATCATATACGAGAGGTACTAAAGGTGTACAGAGGGGAAGAGTGCTTAATGAGCCAAAGACTCAAGCTGAATTTGACAGGATGAAAGGTGCCTTGAAGGGGGCATGGGTCTTGATTTCTGGTAAGAGTGGGGGATGGGCAATAGATTATTCGGCAAATGGAGACAAAAAAAGGGCTGAAATAATAGCAGACAATTTGGAGATATCAAAACGCAACAGTGACATCCAACAATTCAACAGAGAAAACCCCAACAATAAAAAAGAACTTGAAAAATACAATGAAGAGCCAGCACTTTTCTACAAAGAGATGGTTGAGGCTGGAATATTAGGGATTATTCAATCTGCAAGGGTCCCCCTTCAAGCAATGTACGACAGAAACAATATCAACACAATGGACTTTAACAATCTTCCTCCAGTTCCCGACATCAAGCTTGATGAAAAACAATATGACATTATTGCTGAAAAAGTTAGATTGAGAGAATATTTCTTATTGGAGTTTGATATTAGAAATCACTTTAAGATGGGGCCTGTCAAATATCACAATTTGTTGGCAAAGTATAAAGGGACTAAAAAACCTAACGAACTTATAATCTGTGGTGGTCACTTAGATGCATATGATGTAGCTACAGGTGGAGTTGATTGTGGAACAGGTATTGCCCCCACAATGGAAGCTGCCAGATTGATAGCAAAGGCGATAAAAGAGACAGGGAAGAGGCCAGAAAGGACATTGGTATTTGCAATGTGGGCAGGAGAAGAATTTGGTCTTCTTGGATCACAATATTTTGTAGAACAAATGAAAAAAGAGAGTAATGTTAAGATAATCAACTATTTTAATAGAGATGGTGGCCCTACTGTTGCAAACTCTATTACAGTCCCCGATTCTTGGTTTGAAAATATGGATAAAGTGTGCAAGCCTTTATACAATGCAAGTGAACAATTCCCTTTCACTTTAAAGAAAAGAGAGGGAGAGGCAAGAGCTAAACCAAAGAAGGCAGGTGGTACCGATGCGTCTTCATTTGCTGTTGCAGGATTCCCAACAATTAGTTTTTCTACAGGGGATCCTCTTGGCTACAATTTCTCGTACGGAGAAATATGGCACACAGAAAGAGATACATACGATAAGAGTTTCCCAGATTATATGGAACACACCTCTGTTGTCAATGCAGTGGTTATGTGGGGTATGTCAAACTCCAAATTAGTTTTCAATTTGGAGGATGTTTATAAAAAAGAATAAAGACTTCAAACACAATACAATATGAAGAAATTTACAATTTTTATTTTCACACTTGCATTTACATTGAGTTTGTGGGGATCTCCTACTCCTCAAAGTAAATCAGATTACTCTGTGGCTCTTGATAGTACTACAGTTAGTGTTGATGCTAATGGTTCAGGAACTTTCTCTATTGTCAAAGAGATCAAGATCAATACTACAAAAGGTGCGTTAGCAAATAGGGTGGTTGTATATGATTACGACCCTCTTACTGCCTTTGCGGAGTTTAAATATGTCCGTATTATAAGGAAAGATGGATCTGTTGAGGAGCTCGATGTCGCAAAGGCCAATGATTATGTCGCTCCAGCCCGTGCTATATATTGGGGAGCAAGACAGATCATGATTGAAGTTGGAAGGCTGTATCCAGGCGATGAACTTCGATATGAAATTGCCAAGAAGGGATTTACCTATGCACTTCTAACTGCAGATTTTGCCCCAAATGATGACGATGCAAGGTTTATCCCACCGATGAGGGGAGAGTTCTATGACATTGTCCCATTTTGGAGAAATGTTCCAACTGAAAAGTTGGTCTATAAGATGTCTATCCCTATGGAAAAAGAGGTGCAGTTTAAATTCTACTATGGGGAGTGTAGCTCTTCTATGGAATATGTTGGAGAAAGGAAAATATATACCTTCTCTTCAACAGATATTGCCCCTTTTGTGTCAGAACCAAATATGGTAAGTCCATTTGATGCAGCACCAAAATTGTTCCTCTCTTCTACTCCAAATTGGAGAGAGAAGTCGTTGTGGTTCAATAAAGTCAATGAAGACTATGGCAGTTTCGAATCCTATGCACCAGCTCAGAAGAAGGTGAATGAGTTGATCAAAGGCAAAACAAATGAGATGGATAAAATTGCAGCTTTAACACACTGGGTGGCAGATAATATTAGATATTCAGGCATCACTATGGGGGAAGGTGAAGGATTTACACTTCATAACACCAAGATGAACTACACTGACCGTTGTGGAGTTTGCAAGGATATAGCAGGTACATTGATCTCATTCCTACGAATGGCAGGTTTTGAGGCATTTCCAGCTATGACCATGGCTGGAAGCAGGGTTGAGGCCATTCCTGCTGATCACTTTAATCACTGTGTAGCAGTGGTAAAATTGAGCACGGGGGTATATATTCCATTAGACCCTACATGGGTGCCATTTACAAGGGAATTGTGGAGCAGTGCAGAGCAACAACAAAACTACCTTCCAGGTGTGACGGAAGGCTCTGATCTTCTCATCACCCCAATCTCCCCTGCAAAGGATCACTATTTTAGAATTGCAGCAAAGAGCAGTATTGATGAAAAAGGGACACTTACTGGTGAATTTACTGTGTCGGCAGAGGGACAATCAGATAGAGCTATAAGACGAATATTCACTTCAGGGTGGCAGAGTCAGTGGTTCAATTCACTTGAAGGGGAAATACTCGCAGTTTCTCCTAAAGCAAAAATAGTCTCAATCGATTATGGAAAAGATCCTAAAAATTACCAAGCAGGACCTATCTCCATCACCTATAAGTATGTGATACCTGATTATGCACTTGTTGGAGATGGTGTACTTATCTTTAAGCCAGTCGTAATGAATAATCTTTATCTTTCTATTCGTTCTTTTGAGAGGATAAATCTCTCATCTGAAGTGAAAAAGTACGGTTTTAAAGATGCTTGTTCAAGACTTGTTCAATTAGATGAGGTCATTACCCTTCCAAAAGGATACAATATGGTTAACCAGACAAAAGAAGAGCAACATGTTTCAGCAGTTGCATCATTTAGTGGTTCAATCTCGCAAGTGGGTGGTGCAATCAAGTTGACTCAGGAGCTATCTCTCAACAAGAGGGTATATGAAGCCACTGATTGGAATGATTTTAAAAGTGCAGTTAGTCTTTATAAAGAGTTTGGAGATAATATCATCATTAAAAAGTAAGAGACTATGAGAAAAACATTAACATACTTATTAGTAATATTTCTAACATTATTTACAGTTGGAAGTGTTTACGGAGCAAATAAAAATGAAGCTCTATTCAATAAACTCGCAAAGACTTATATCCTCAATGCTGATGGGAGTACAGAGCTAAGGGTAAGCAAACAGCTGACACTTTATACTCATACAGCCATGAATGGTACCTATGGAGAGACATTTATTGTGTATAATCCTGAATATCAAAAACTTGTGGTGCATGAATCTTATACCAAACAAAAGGATGGTACTATCATTAAAACTCCTGAAAACGCTTTTGTAGAGGTACTTCCAAGGGGAGCTGCAAAAGCATCAGAATATAATGTTCTTAAAGAGATGGTTGTTGTGCATACTGGGCTTGAGCTGGGAGCTACCATTTATCTCGATTATTCTATCATTTCAACCCCTGGATCTTATCCATATTTAGACATATTTGAACCATTGAGAGAGAGCTCACCAGTAGCAAATTACTTTATTAAGGTGCAAGTGCCTGCCAATTCACCAATCTCTTATAAAATCATCAATAGCAACTATAAGGCGAAAGTGAGTGTGGCAAATGGAGTGAAGAATATAGAATGGAATATCAAAAATTGCCCTGCCTCTGAGAGAGAGATGGGTGTGACAATCGAAGGGGGCAACATTGAGATGATAGCGATAAATAGTTATCAAAATAGAGACGAGGCATTTTCTCTCCTTACAAGCCACATTACTCCATTGTCAGAGGCTAATTATATGAAGATCGCAGCCTCTATGGACAAGGGTGGTGATAGAGTAGCTGCTGTAAGCAAATACATAAAAGATAATTTCGATAGGATTCCACTTTCATTGAAAGATGCAGGCTTCTCTATCAGACCTCTTGACAGAGTATTTCAATCGGCATATGGTACAGAGGTAGAACTCATTGCACTAACAAATTATCTTCTTACAAAAGAGGGGATAAAAAATGACATAGTAGCTTCTATTCCCACTAAATGTTTCGCTGAAGGGGCACTCTCTTTATCTGCCATCAATGACCTTTTCATAGTTGAACCAGGTAATGAAGTTGAAAAATCAAATAGCGAATTATTTGATTATTTTGCACTTACAAACGGAGCAGAGAGGGTGAAGATAACATCCAAAAAGAATAAAATAAAGGAGAGCAAAGAGATAAAACTAACTAAATGCGATATTGAAAAGGGTCAAAATGGGTATTTATTGGTAGATATTTTAGCCTCAAGTAAATCATCCATTGCACGGATTCAATATCTAAACTCAAAACGATCAACCAATTATCTCCTTACTTCAAGTGTAGATGAGGAGTATGAGTTCAAAATAGAGATTCCTCAAGGGATGAAGCTATTGAGTAAGGTTGGAGAAAAAGAAATAAAAAACAAAGCCGGCGAAGTGGAAATCTCAATTGAGAGTGATGGCGGCTTTGTTGTAGTTAAAAAGAAAATAGAAATTGATAATCCATTGATCACCCCTGCACTATATAAAGATTTCAGAACCTTGGTTTCTGAATGGGGTACTGATGGATACAATCAAATAATTTTCGGAAACTAATCTTTTAAATAATACTGAATGGTGGTAACAACACGAACTATTTTTATATAGGGAGTGTTGTTATCTCTATCAGTAATAGAGAACTGACCTTGATTTGCCTCTTTGATTTTGCCTAATTTGCTATCTGAGTCAGCTGCAAATTTTTCGGCAGAAGCGCGTCCGTTCTTAGTAGCTTCAGCGATCATTTCTGGTTTAATTTCGTTGAGTTGATTGAAAGTAAACTGTGTTGGATATTCATATTCTCCTGCTGTGATAGGAATTCCCTCTTTTACCAAATCACCTTGTTTAGACATTAGATTTCTAACTAAATCTACATTGTTGGAAGCCACTGTGACAACAGAAATTGTTTTATATCTATACTTAACATCTTGTGAAGAGTATCTATCTGCATCAGAGTCCGTTACAGAGGTGGGAGATACCGTAATATCAGTTTCAGATATTCCGTTTGAAACCAAGAAATTAACAATTTTTGCATTAGAACTCTCAATATATTTATAGAGTGAACCGAGGTCATTACCAGCTGATTTATATACTATTGGCCATATTACTCTGTCAGCTTTTACCTCTTTTTCAGAGAGACCTTTTACAGTCACGATGCGCTCGCTATCTTTGAAGCGAACGATACCGCTAAATAGAAACCATCCTAATACTACAATACTCAGTGATATTAAAATGCTGCTTAGCAAATAGGGGTTTTTGTTACATTCCATACTTTTTTTGTTATAATTGTTTATCTGGCAAATATAAGTATTATAGTTAAAAATAGTTATTTTTGTAACTCACAATTGAATCTACATATAATGAAAATCAAAGAGGGACTTAAACTTAGAAAGGTGGCTGGAACACCTGTTGTTTTAAAACAAGGAAAGAAAATATCAGATATCACTTCTGTAATTTCATTCAATTCCACTTCAGAATTTTTATGGAACACATTTATTGAAAAAGATTTCTCAAAAGAAGATATCGCTAATGCACTTGTAAAAGAGTACAGTATTGATGAAAAAAGAGCTTCAGAAGATGCCGAAAAATGGATTGAAAAAATCACTCAATGTGGCTTGGTAAGTTAATTAAATTACTTCCCCGTAAGTTTAAAGAGAAGGGGTTTTGGGTGGTGTTGACTATCCCATTGAGGGCCTTTCTTGACCTCATTGGGGTTGCTGCTCTATTGCCACTGTTGATTCTTGTCCTTGACACAGACAAAGTTGCCAACTTAGATTTTTTCCAAGACGAATACTCTGTACTTTATCTTGTCATCGCAATACTATTGATTATCACCATCAAAAGCCTTCTCAATATTTTTTTATTAAACAATCAAAATGGGTTTTTACTCTCACTATACAAGTTTTTTTCAAGTAACTTATTTTCTAAGCTATACAACAAAGGGCTCTTATATGTGAAAAATTCAAATACGTCAGAGATAACATATAACATTAACATGATGTGCTATTCTTTCTCTTTGAGTTTTTTGTCCTCAGTCCTTAAGTTTACAGGTGAAATTTTGTTTTCTTTGCTTTTATTGGCTGCTCTGTGCATTTATAACCCACTGGCTTCTGTTTTTATGTTGGTTGCTTTCCTCCCTATTGTATATGTATATTTGAGGATAGTAAGAATCCGCTTGAAGGAGTATGGGGAGATGGAGGTGAAAGCCAAAAGAGAGCAGCATAAGGTTGTCCTTGAAACATTCAGGGGCTATGCTGAGATGGAAGTGAATAAGGCCTTTCCATATATGCACGACAGATTTGAAAATGGTTTGGATACCATTTTTAAATTTAAAAAGAAAACTATGTTGATACAGAGCATCCCTCAGTATTTTCTTGAGTTTGGTGTAGCTATGGTAGTGTGTGCAATGGTACTCTTCAGC